>CALQQB010000052.1 GCA_943332615.1 Phenylobacterium deserti | reverse complement strand
GGGCCGGGGCCGGCGCCGGGGCCGGCGCGATCACGGTGTTCACGAAGGTCGCGATGTCGAGGCGCCCGTTCGACGCGACCTTGTCCAGCAGGGATGCCGTGGGGGCGGCCGATTGCAGCAGGGCCGCGCGGATCTGCGCGGCCGTCGCCTCGGGGTGAACGGACGAATACAGGGCGACCGCGCCGGTGACGAAGGGTGTAGCCATCGAGGTTCCGCTCATCGTCACATAGCCGCCGCCACGCGCGGTGGAATAGATCGAGGAGCCTGGGGCGGCGATGTCGACGCTGGTCGCGCCATAGTCCGAATAGCTGGCCAGCGCGCCGCCGCTGGTGATGGCCGCGACGGAGATCACCGCGTCATAGCCGGCGGTCGCCGTCGTCGAGAGGCTGGAGGGATAGAAGGGGGTGACGTCGTTGTTCGCCGCGCTGTTGCCGGCCGCGGCCACGTAGAAGATGTCAGCCTTGGCGGCGCGGGTCACGGCGTCCTGCAGACCCTGGGAGTAGGCCGCGCCGCCCCAGCTCTGATTCGTGGCGGCGAAGTCCACGCCCGTGCCGGCCTTGGAGGCGTTGGTGAAGTAGTCCGTCGCCCTGATGTTGTTGGATGTGTAGCCGTAGTTGGTGGCGTCCAGAAATTTCAGCGCGACGAGCTCGGTGTTCCAGTTGACGCCCGCGACGCCGACGCCGTTGCCGCCCGTGGCGCCGATGATGCCGCTGACGTGGGTGCCGTGGCCCTGGTCGTCCATCGGATCGTTGTCATTGTTGACGAAGTCCCAGCCGATCAGGTCGTCGGTATAGGTGTTGGCGTCCTGGTCGATGCCGTCCGCCCAGCGCGCGTCGTGGAGCAGGTCGCCGGCGTCGATGCGCCCGTTGGCGTTCATGTCGCTGACGAAACTGGCATTCGCGGAGGCGTTGAGGTCGCGGAAGGTGATCAGGCCGTCGCCGTCGATGTCCGTGAGCCCGCTCTTGAACGACAGCGGGATCTCCTTCTGGTTCAGCCAGATGTTCAGGTAGAGGTCCGGGTGGGTGTAGTCGACGCCACTGTCGACGACGCCCACGGCGACCTTCGTTGAGCCTGTGGCGCCGGCGGCCCAGGCTTCGGTCGCCTGGCTGCCGTAGACATTGATCGTGCTGCCCAGGTCCCCGTAGACGCCCCAGGTCTGCCCGCCCACCACGGCCGTGTCGTTACTGACAGTCTGTCCGCTGACGATGTAGTCCGGCTCGGCGAACTTCACCCCCGGCAGGTGGGAAAGGATCGCGATGGCCTTCTCGACCGTGACGCCCTGGCCGAGGCCGATCCGCGCCAGGCCTTCGCCCTCAGAGTCGCCGGTGATGATCGCGTTGAGGCGGCCGCCGATGGCTTCCAGCGCGTGGCTGCGCAGGGCCGCGTTCGAAGATGCGTCGAACTGGATCAGCACCTCGCCAGGCCGGTAGGCGGCCGGGTTCGAGGTGTTCAGGTCGTTGGGATTAGGCATATCTTCGCGCTCACCGTGTCCAAAGGCATTGAATCAAGCAACGGTACGCATGTAGCAGCCCGACGCCAACGCAGGATAAATAGTACCTGCGTCAAATAGAAGCTTAACCACAATATACCGAAATCACATACTCGATCCGTTCGTCTTTGATTTCGTATGGAAGGCGTTAACAGGCTCGCGGCGAGATAAGTTAAATTCTGTTAGGCATTATACTGTCCATGGTTGTGAAAAATTTTGCGAGCAATCTGCCGACGTGAACCGCATCGCGGGGGCTCCCGCTTGGACGCGTCCTGTTCTAGAACGCGGCGGATAAAGGGCGGCTAGCTCAGCTGGTAGAGCATCTCGTTTACACCGAGAGGGTCGGCGGTTCGAACCCGTCGCCGCCCACCAGCCTTCGCGCCCCTTGCGGGGCGCTACGGCTCGGCAAGCCATTTGGGGCGCGAAGGCTGCCGCGCCGTAGCGTAGCGAAGGCGGGCTTCCGCGTTGCCGAGATGAAGTACGTCTACATTCTTCAGAGCACGGCCGACGCAGACCGGTTCTACGTCGGCGTGACAGATGACCTGCGTGCGAGGCTCAGCCGCCACAACGCGGGCCAAGTCACTCACACGGCGAAGTACCCACCTTGGCGGGTCAAGACCTACGTGGGATTCAGCGACCCGCAGCAGGCCATTGCCTTCGAGAGGTACCTGAAGTCAGCATCCGGCCGCGCATTCGCCCGCAAGCGGTTGTGATCAGTACGAGGAGAATTCTGACACATGAAACGCCTGCTCGCCGCGATCCTGGGGGCGTTGTCCGCCACCGCCTGCCAGGCTGCGCCGGCCAGCGTGGAGGCCTACATGGGTCAGCCGCAGGTGAAGGCCGACGTTCGGATCGCCTACGGGCCCGCGCCGGCGCAGGTGGTCGACCTGTTCCTGCCGAAGACCAAGGGCCCGCATCCGGTCGTCGTGCTGCTGCACGGCGGCTGCTATCTGGCGGAATACAAGGGGCTGGCCGAGACCAGCGGCGTCGCCGCCGAGCTGGCCCGGCGCGGCTACGCCGTGTGGAATGTCGAGTACCGCAAGTTGGGCGAACCCGGCGCCGGCTATCCCGGCACCTTCCAGGACGTGGCCACGGCCGTGGACCGCATCCGCGCCGAGGCGCCGAAGTATCGGCTCGACGCCCACCGCGTCGTGGCGCTCGGCCACTCCGCGGGCGGGCATCTGGCGCTGTGGGCGGCGGCGCGGGGACGGATCGCCAGGACCAGCCCGCTGTGGACCCGCGATCCGCTGCCGATCCGCGCCGTGGTCAGCCTGGGCGGCATCGGTGACCTGGAGGGGCAGGGCGGCATCTTCGCCGGCGCCTGCGGCCCGGAGCCGATCCCGCGGATCATCGGCCTGGCCACCCGGACCGAAGCCTACGCCGACACCTCGCCCGCCGCCCTGCTGCCCACCGGCGTGCGGGTGACGATGATCTCGGGAGAGTTCGATCATGTCATGCCGCCGTCCGCCAACGACACCTATGTCGCCAAGCTGCGGAAGGCTGGCGATGCGGCCGAGGCGCTCGCGATCCCCGGCGTGGGCCACTTCGACGTGGTCATTCCGACGACAGACGCCTGGAATCAGGTGGCCGGCGTTGTGGCGCGCGAAATCGCCCGGCTGCGCTAGGCCCGATGCTTAAGCGTCCCCTCGGCCGGACCGGCCTGATGGTCTCGGAGCTCGGCTTCGGCTGCGCCAGCTGGTGGGGCAAGCCGCGGTTCGACGAGCGCACGGCGCTGGGGCTGGTCCATGAGGCCATCGCGCTGGGGGTCACTCTGTTCGACACCGGCGCCAGCTATTCGGCCGGGGAGGCGGAGCCCAGGCTCGGGCGGGCGCTCAAGGGGCGGGATGCGTCCGGCCTGGTCATCGCCACCAAGGCCGGCACCTGGCACGCCGGCGGCGGCCGGATCGCCCGCGACATGACCCCGCAGGCCATCGTAGCCAGCGCCGAGCGCAGCCTGCGCCAGCTGGGCCTGGACAGCCTGGGCCTGTTGCAATTGCATGGCCCGGCGGCCTCCGAGCTGACGGACGAGATGTTCGCGGCGCTGGACGGCCTCAAGCGCCGGGGCCTGGTGCGCGCGGTGGGGCTGAACAGCTTCGACCCGGCCGTGGTCGAACACGCCATCGGCCTGCCAGGCATCGACGTGGTGATGGTGGACTACAACGTCCTGCGGCCCGAGCGCGAACCGCTGATCGCCAGGGCCGCGGCGGCCGGCAAGGGCGTGCTGGCCGGCATGCCGCTGGCCATGGGCCACACCCGGCCGCTGCTCAGCCGCCTGCGGGCCCCACAGGACCTTTGGTACGCCGCCCGGGCCGTGGCGCATCACCGGGGCGAGCTGGCGAAGGGCCGCCCCTTCCGCTTCCTGCATCGGTTGCCCGAGATCACCGGGTCACAGGCGTCGCTGGCCTATGTGCTCGCCAACGCCCACGTCAGCGCCGCCGTGTTCGGTGCGACCCGCCCGGCCCATCTGCGGGAAAACCTGGGCGCCTCCGGGCTCATCCTGTCGGACGCGGTGATGCGACAGATCCGCGACGCCCAGGACGTAACATGCTGACGTAAGGGCAGGACTTCCGCCGACGCGCCGCGGGAGTCATGCTGGGCCCAAACAGAACAACGATAACCTACAGGGTAGGACCACCATGACCGACGCCCCCGCCGATCTGGAGACCGTCCTGAAGGACGCCCATCTGCCGGCCCTGATGACCGCCCTGGTTCATATGACCGGCGACACCAGCTGGCTGAAAGCCGAATGGACGCCCGCCTACAACCCGGCCGACCGCAACGACCTGGGAATTCCGGAGGCCGAGCAGGTCAGGATGCGCGCGGCGGCGGCCGACGCCATCCGCGCGCACCTGGCCGGCAAGCCCCTGCAGATGCCCACTCCGGACGTCGCCACCCTGCGTCGCCAGATGGATTTCGTCGCCGGCGCCCCGATCCCCGAGCAGTATGTGGACTTCCTGGTCGACGAGCTGGCCCTGAAAGGTCAGAGCACCAAAGACCCGAAGTCCGTCCATCTGGAGTCGGCCCGCAAACGGAAGGTGCTGGTGATCGGCGCCGGCATGTCGGGCCTGCTGACAGGAATCCGCCTGAGCGAAGCCGGCGTCGAGTTCGAGATCGTCGAGAAGAACCCCGACGTGGGCGGCACCTGGTTCGAGAACAGCTATCCGGGCTGCCGGGTGGACAACTCCAACCACATGTACAGCTATTCCTTCGAGCCCAACCACGCCTGGCCGCAGCACTTCTCGCCCCAGCCGGTGCTGCTGAAGTACTTCCAGGGCATCGCGGACAAGTACGACCTGCGGCAGAAGATCCGCTTTTCGACGATGGTCGAAGAGCTGGCGTGGGACGAAGCCCGCGCCGTCTGGCGCGCCACCCTGCAGGGCCCAGATGGCAAGACCGAAACCCTCGAGGCCAATGTCGTGGTGACCGCGGTGGGCCAGTTGAACCGGCCGCGCTATCCCGATATCGAGGGCCGCGACAGCTTCGCCGGCCCGGCCTTCCACTCGGCGGAATGGCGTCACGACGTGGACCTGAAGGGCAAGCGCGTGGCCGTGATCGGCACCGGCGCCTCGGCCTACCAGTTCGTGCCCGAGATCGCCCCGGACGTGGCGCAGATGACGGTGTTCCAGCGCAGCCCGCCCTGGGCGCTGCCCGCGCCGCGCTATCATGACGACGTGGAGGAGGGGACGAAGTGGACCCTCGAGCACGTGCCCTATTACGACAAGTGGTATCGGTTCTGGCTGTTCTGGATGACCACCGAAGGCTTCCTGCCGATGGTGAAGGCCGATCCGACCTGGAACGGTTCGCCGAACGCCGTGGGGCCGGAGAACGCCGGCCTGCGCGAGATGGCGGCGGCGGCCCTGGCGGCGCAGGTGGCCGACCGGCCGGACCTGTTGGACAAGGTGATCCCGCAGTACCCGATCGGCGGCAAGCGCGCGGTGCTGGACAACGGCGTCTGGCTGGGCGCGCTGAAGCGCGACAACGTCAGCCTGGTCACCGACAAGATCGTGCGGATCACGCCGACCGGCGTGGTCACCGCCGACGGGACCGAGCACCCGGCCGACGTGCTGCTGTACGGCACAGGCTTCCAGGCCTCGAACTTCCTGTCGTTCCTGAAGATCAAGGGGCGTGGCGGCCGCGAACTGCACGACGTCTGGGGCGGCGATGCGCGCGCCTACCTGGGCATGACGCACCCGGGATTTCCCAACCTGTTCACGATCTATGGGCCCAACACCAACATCGTCGTCAACGGCTCGATTATCTTCTTCTCCGAGTGCGCGGTGCGCTACATCATGGGTGCGCTAAGGCTGCTGGCGGAGACCGGCGAGCGATCGATGGAGCCGAAACAGGCCGTCTATGACGACTTCAACCGCCGCGTCGACGAGGCCAACGGCGGCTGGGCCTGGGGCTCGCCGAACGTGTCCAGCTGGTACAAGAACCAGTTCGGCCGGGTCAGCCAGAACTGGCCCTACGGCCTGATCGACTACTGGCGCGCCACGCTCGCGCCCAACCCGGACGACTTCGTCCTGGAGAGGGCCAAGGCGCCGGCCTGACGCGTTCAGCCCGCCGTCAGCGCCAGTAGCGCGAACGAGGCCAGCCAGTGCTCGCCCATGTAGTCGCCGGACACGTGCGGCAGGCTGGCGCGGAGATGGAGAGTCGCGGCGTCCATCGCTGTGTCGCGTTCGAGCGACGGCGGCAGGACCGCGGCCAGTTCACACCAGCACCAGGCGCGTGACAGGTTCAGGCCGTCCAGATGGACGATCTTGCCGTCCGTGCGGTCGGTGACCGTGGCGGGAACGAACAGGCTGCGCGGCTGTCGCGCCGCGATGCGGGGCAGATAGATCGCCAGCCAAGGGCCGAACTCGTCCGCCGGCAGCAGGCGGCGCAGGCACTCGGCGGTGGCCAGGGTGGCGGACAGGAAGTCGTCGCCGGAGGGCTCCCACGCCGGGGCGTCGCGGTCGTCCAGATACCAGGCCCGCGCCTTGGCCTCGAACAGGGCCAGCAGGTCCGTGTCGCCGGTGGTTTTGGCGTAGTCGCTGGCCAGCGCCAGGGCGAAGGCAGTCGAGGAGTGGACGCCGGTGCGGATGGGGTAGGCGGCCTTCGGCAGGAAGTCGCGGAACCGCTGGGCGAAGGTCGCGGCGAGAGGCTGGTGCGCGGCCGCCCAGGGGGCGTCATGGGCCAGGAGTTCCGCCTGCAACTTCAGCAGCCAGCCCCAGCCG
Organism: Phenylobacterium deserti; assembly: GCA_943332615.1. Taxonomy (GTDB): domain Bacteria; phylum Pseudomonadota; class Alphaproteobacteria; order Caulobacterales; family Caulobacteraceae; genus Phenylobacterium; species Phenylobacterium deserti_C. The sequence continues at coordinate 27,666 of CALQQB010000052.1, read as the reverse complement.
TAAGGCCGCTCGAAGCCCCGGGCGGAGGGATGCGCCAGATAGGCGACTTCGGCGGCCACCTTCTCAGCCGTGAACGCCTCGTCGAACAGCGCTCGGATCGCGCCGGCCTCGGGGATGCCCGGCTCCAGCCGCAGCACCGTGGCCAGCAGCCAATAGCCGTGGACGCAGGAGTGCCAGTCGAAGCTGCCGAAGAAGATCGGGTGCAGGTCGCGTGGGGCCCGCGCGTCGTCAGGCCCGTTGAGCACGTGGTCAAGCTTGTTGGGATACTCCCGCGCCACGTGGCCCAGGGCGATCCGGGCGAACTGCGACGCCAGCTCCGGCGTCAATCGGTCAGCGAAATGCGAGGACATACATCAGCACCATGTTGGCGATCAGCAGCGGGAGCGCCGTCGGGATCTGGGCGCGGATCACGGCGTAGCGGTTGGGCAGCTCAAGCAGCGCGGCGGGCACCAGGTTGAAGTTGGCCGCCAGCGGGGTCATCAGCGTGCCGCAGAACCCCGACAGCATGCCGATGGAGGCCACCACCGCCGGGTCGCCGCCGAACTGACCCACCAGGATCGGCAGGCCCACGCCGGCGGTCATCACCGGGAACGCAGCAAACGCGTTGCCCATGATCATCGTGAAACCGGCCATCCCCAGGCAGTAGACGGCGACGGCCGTTAGCCGCGCATCCATGGGAATCCAGGTGGTGACCAGGTCGCCGATCACCTGGCCCACCCCGGCCAGGGCGAAGACCGCCCCCAGGGCCGCCAGCATCTGCGGCAGCAGGGCGGCCCAGCCGACCGTATCGGCGAGGCGGCGACCCTCCTGCAGCGGGCTGGTCAAAGGTTGGCGTAGGAGGATAACTCCGACGGCGGTGGCGATAACCGCCGCCAGCGCTAGCGAGATCAAGGTCGCCTGCTTGGGATCGAGCAGAGGCCCGTCCGGCAGTTGCAGCGGCTTCAGGACCAGTACGCCGAACGCCACCACGACGGGCAGGGTGAGGGCGGGAATGAACAGCCGCTCGCCGAACCGCGCGGCCAGGGCCTTGCGTTCGTCGGGCGAGGTGGTGGCCGGCTGGCCGCGGCCCAGCTGGCCGGTTCCCGCGATCAGCGCCAGGCCCAGCACCAGCACCCCGTTGCCGATGTCGCCCAGCCGGTCGCCCGCCAGGAAGCTCAACCCCACCAGGCCCCAGAACAGGGCGTTGCCGAACCGCTTGGGGTTGGCCCGGTCGCCGGCGCTCAGCACCGCGAAGGCCGCGAACACCAGGCCGGCCAGCAGGTAGACGACGCCCAGCTTGATCACGCCGCCGCCCTCCGCCGCAGCGCGCGGTCGAACAGCATCAGCCGCGCGGCATGGATCACGAAGGCCACGACGGCCGTGGGGATCGCCCACAGCGACAGGTGAATCGGGTCGATGGTGATGCCCGCCGTCGCCAGGAACCCCACCATCAGCAGGATCGAGCCGATGGCGATGAAGATGTCCTCGCCGAAAAACAGGCCGACGTTGTCGGTCGCCGCCGCCATGGCGCGCACGTCCTGGCGGGTGGCGGCATCGAGCGTCACGCCGCGCGCCTCCGCCGCGCCCTCGGCCATGGGGGCGACGATGGGGCGTATGCTCTGGGTCTGGCCGGCGATCGATGTAAGGCCCAGGGCCGAGGTCAGCTGGCGGAACAGCAGGTAGACCACCAGCAGCGGCCCCACCGAGACGCCGCGGAACCGCCCGATCAGGGTCCGCGCCCGCTCCTGGAGCCCGGCGCGCTCGACCACGCCGATCACCGGCAGCACCAGATAGGCGGCGCTGACGAAACGGTTCTCGTTGAACGCCTTTCCGAAGGCCGCCAGCACCTCCACCGGCGTCAGGCCCGCCGCCCAGCCGGTGACGAAGGCGGCCATGACGACCACCAGCAGCGGGTTCAGCCGTACGGCGAAGCCGACGACCACCACGGCCACGCCCAGAAGCGTCAGCATCCCGTCTCCCCGTTCCAACCCGTCGGCATAGGAGACGCAGACGCTGCCAACGGCAACGCCTAGCGGCGCGCGCGCCAGGCGTCGGCCAGCGCCAGGAAACCATCGATAGAGATCACTTCGGCGCGCGCTTGCGGATCAAGGCCCGCGGCCAGGATCAGATCCTCGCCGCCGAGCGCCTTGAGGCTGGCGCGCAGCATCTTTCGTCGCTGGCCGAACGCGGCGGCGGTGATGGCCTGCAGGGCGTCGAGCCGCTCGGGCGCGGGCCGGTCGGCGCGGGGCTCCAGCCGCACGACGGCCGAGTCCACCTTGGGCGGCGGAATGAAGGCGCGGGCCGGCACGTCCATCACCCGGTCGGCTTTGGTGGTGGCCTGGACGATGACGCCGAGGCGGCCATAGGCGTCCTCGCCGGGGCCTTCGGTGATCCGGTCGGCCACCTCGCGCTGGAACATCAGGGTCAGCGACGCCGGCGTCCACGGCCCGGTCAGCCACTTGATGAGCAGGGGGGTGCCGACGTTGTAGGGGAGGTTGGAGACCAGATGCGCGGGTCCGCCATCGGCCAGCGCCGCCTCGTCCGACTTCAGCGCATCGCCGAACACCAGCGTCAGACGGTCGGTCGCCGCCGCCAGTTCGCCGAGCAACGGGGCGAACCGCTCGTCTTTCTCGATCGCCGTCACCCGCGCGCCGGTTTCCAGCAGGGCCCGCGTCAGGCCACCGGGGCCGGGGCCCACCTCGATCACGTGGTCACCTTCACCCACCCGCGCCAGCCGCGCGATCTTGCGGGTGATGTTGAGATCCAGCAGGAAATGCTGTCCGAACGCCTTCTTGGCCCACAGGCCATGGGCTTCCAGCGACTCGCGCAGGGTCGGCAGACTGTCGAGGCCGGGTGCGCTCACGGGCGCCTGCGGGAAATCTCATCGGCGAGGCGGATGGCGGCGATCAGGCTGTCGGGCCGCGCCAGGCCCCGGCCGGCGATGTCGAAGGCGGTGCCGTGGTCGGGCGAGGTGCGGATGATCGGAAGGCCAAGGGTCACGTTCACCCCACCCCAGAAGTCCAGCATCTTCACCGGGATCAGCGCCTGGTCGTGATAGAGGCAGACCGCCGCGTCATAGGTGGATCGCTTCTCGGCCGGGAACAGGCTGTCGGCCGGGTAAGGCCCCGTCGCATCGACACCCAGGTCGACCAAGGCCCGGACCGCCGGGGCCACGATGTCGATCTCCTCGCGCCCGATGCCGCCGCCCTCGCCGGCGTGGGGGTTCAGCCCCGAGACCGCGATGCGGGGGTGCTCGATGCCGAAGTCGTGGCGCAGGGCCTGGGCGGTAACCAGGCCGGCATTGACGATGCCCGCGATCGTCAGCTTGCCCGATACGGAGGCGAGCGGGTCGTGGACCGTGACCAGGGTCACCTTCAGGTCGGCGGCCGTCAGCATCATGATCGGCCCGCGCGCACCGTCGTACCGCGCCGCCGCTGTGAGCTCGCCCAGGAACTCGGTGTGTCCGGGAAACTTGAACCCGGCCTCATAGAGCGGCGCCTTGGCGATCGGCGCGGTGACGACGCCGCGCACCGTGCCGGCCAGCGCCAGGCCCACGGCGGTCTCGATCCAGCGGATGATCGCCGGGGCGGACTCGGCGCTGGGCTTGCCGGCGACGACCGGCGTGCGCAGCGGCAGATCGAGGACCGGGATCGCGTCGCGGAATTCCGTCGCGGCGTCGTGGGGCGAGCCGATCGCGCGTACGATCCCGGCCGTGGCCTTGGGCGCCGAGGCGACGGCCTGGGCGTCGCCGATCACGAAGAACGTGGGCCCGGTCTCCCGGAGCGCGCGCCACGCGCCGACGATGATTTCGGGGCCGATGCCCGCGGGGTCGCCGAGCGTGAGGGCGAGGGGGCCGGTTCTCACGTCCTAGCCAGCCTCATTTCGTCTCGATCGTGGCCGAGTTGCGCAGGTCGCGCATGTAACGGCGCGCGACCATGCTGAGCTGCTGGCTGAACAGGCGCTGTTCGATCTGCTGCTTGTCGGCCTGCGCGGCGGAGGCCGAGCGGCGACCACAGACGGCCACCAGGTGCAGGCCCGCGGCCGTGCGGATCGGGTCGGAGACCTCGCCGACCTTGAGCTTGCCGGCGGCCTCCTGAAACTGCGGCGCCAGATCGTTGACCTCGGCCTCACCCAGATCCCCGGCAATGACGCCCGGGACCTTGGCGGCGGCGATGTCCAGCGTGGCGCAGTCCGTGATCTGCGGCTTCAGCGCCACGAGCTTCTCGCGGGCGGCGGCCTCGTCCTCGGGCTTGGCGTCCTGCGCCAGGGCGACGGCGGCCTGTTTCAGGTTCACCAGGCTGGCCGTGCCGCCGGCGCGCTTCTCCTTCAGATAGAGGATGTAGACGCCATCCTTCACCTGGATCGGCTGCGACAACTGACCAGGGCGCATCTGCTCCAGCACGGCATCGACTTCCGGTGACGCCTCGCCGGCGCTGATCCAGCCGGCGTCACCGCCATTGGCCGCGGTCGGCAGGGCCGAGAACTGGCGGGCGACCGTGGGGAATGGCGCGCCCTGCTGCAGCTGCGACACCAGCTGTTGGGCGCCGGCCATCGCCTGCTGCATGCCACCGACCCGGCTGGCGTCAATCAGCACTTCGCCGATGTTGTACTGCGGCTTGGCCGCCTGGGCGGCCATGCGGGTCTGGGCGGCGATGATCTGATCCTCGCCAATCCGCAGGCGCGAACCGTAACGGCCACGAATCCAGCGGGCCCAGCTGATCTGGGCGCGTAGCTGCTGGCGCAGGGTATCCGGCCCGATTCCGCGCTGGTTCAGGAACTGGAAGAACTGGTCGCGCGACATGTTGTTCGACTTGGCCATGTCGTCGATCTCCTCGTTGATCTCGGAGTCATCGGCCAGCACGTCGATCTTCTGCTCCCGCTCGACGCGGCGCAGTTCCTGGAACTGCAGTCGCTCATCGACCAGGGACACCAGCGCCTCGCGCTGGAACTGCGCCATGTTCTCCTGCGTGGGTTGCACGCCGGACGTGGCGATGAGCAGGCGCATGCGTTGCGCCAGATCATAGGTCGAGACGATGTCGTCGTTGACGACCGCCGCGACGGACTCGGAAATTCCGGCCGGGGCCGCGGGTTCCTGCGCCAGCGCCTGGGGCGCGGCGCTCACGGCGAGCATGGCGCAGGCCAAGGTGGCGCTCCTCGCCAGGGGGCCCGTCAGATAACGCTTCATGGACGAAAGTCTTCCTTCGTGGAGCCGTATCTCGGCCGCCATCTTACCTGCCATTGAATGCGCCGCCCAATGTGGCAAGCGTTAGGCGCACCGATACCGATTCACTCGGTAGCAGACGACCGATGATCGTGTCCTCGCGGCGATAGATCACATCCAGCCGCAGGCAGTCGTCCCGGTAGAATACGCCATAGTCCCGGATCACCCAGGCGTCGCGCCTCAGATCGCGGTTCCCGTAGACGCTGACCCCGTAGTTCTTGGAGATGTAGATCTCCCCGCCGACGTCAAGGTTCTCGCGCTTGATCCCATTGATGTCGAAATCGTCGATGAGATAGCGGACGAAGCCGTTGCCGTACTTGTTGGACGCGTTCACGCCGGCTTCCAGCCGATGAATGTCCAGGGTGTCCGAATCGAGGCGGGCGCGGGTGAACAGGCTGAGGCCGCGAAGCGGTTGAGCGTCGGCCGCCACGATCCAATCCGAGGCCTTGGTGCGCAGACCGGTGCGGTCGGTGAACACCGCGTTCTGCTCGGTGCGGAAACTGCGGCCGATCATCGCGTTGGCGCGGCGGCCGTCATCCCACTGCACGGAGGCCCGCGCCGCCAGGTTCGCCCGCACGCCATCCTCGTAAAGGTCATAGCCAGGGAACTTGTTGGGCCGGAACAGGGTGGTTTCGTCGAACTCGAAGGCGACACTGTCCTCGTTCAGATAGACCGGTGCGCCCTTCGCGTCGCGGCCGACAACGACCTGCCTGGCGTTCGGCGAGGCGACGATCTGCGCCACCGGCTCCAGCACGATGGTTGCGTCCTTGGTCCGCTTGAAGAACGGATAGGTGATGTCGACGCCCCCGGTCGCCAGCGCGCGGCGGACGTTGTCGCTGCGGGTGGCCGAGCCCACGCCGGTCAGGATGTCGTGCAGCTGGTAGGCGTCGGCGCGCACGCTGAGGAAGGGCTCGAAGCGCAGGCCGGCGCTGGAGATGAAGGGCCGGCGCCAGTCCAGCTCGCCGGTGACCCGGGCGCTGTCCAGGCCAGGCAGACGGGCGGCCAGGTTGGTCGGCGACTGCTCTCGGGCCAGCACGACGCCGCTGGCGTGACCGCGCAGGCGGCCTCCAAGCCAGGTTCCGACAGGCTCAAAGTGGGCCTCGATCAGCGGGCCGATGACCGGGAACACGCGATCGTTCTCGCCCGAGCTGAAGCCGGTGACAGGATCGACCGACCCCGGCCGCAGGCCCTGGATCGTCATCGCCGCGACTGACAGGTACGAGCGCGCGTCCTGGCGGGTCGTATAGACCTGCGAGATCAGCCGCCGGTCGTCGGCCACATAGGGCCCGCGGGTCTCATAGACCTTGCTGACTTCGTACTTGTCGAAGATCAGGTCGTCGGACGTCCGCTCGGCGGTGAAGCCCCAGCGCCACTTGTCGGTCAGCTGGAAGGCGCCGCGACCGAGGATATAGCTGCGGCTGGCGGACGTTCCGGCGATCTCATGACCCTTGCCGTCGAAGTCGCGGGCGTGCGTGTAGCCGAGGCGCACGTCCATCTCGCCGGAATAGAACCGGTGACGGAACTCGGCGTTCACGAACGGCGCGATCTTCGAGTTGACTTGCGGGCTGACGACCAGGTCCGTCGATTTGTCGATCACCCAATAGTAAGGCTGCTCGTAGGACGCCCCGCGCCGGTCGGAGGCCGAGGCCTTGGGCACCAGGAAGCCGGACACCCGGTCGGCCTTTGGGTCCGCGTTCCAGAAAATCGGCAGGTAGGCCACCGTCACCCCGAACAGCCGGAAGCGGGCGTTGCGGTAGTAGACGATCCGGCGCTTCTGATCGCGCACCACCCGGTCGGCGGCGATGGACCAGGTCGGCGTCTTCGCGCTGCCGTCCTTCGCGCAGATCTCGCAGGGCGTGTAGATCGCCCGGTTGAGCTCCACGATATTCTCGTTGCGCTTGGCGGCGGTGGCGGCGGCGATCTTGACGTTCTGCTGCAGGCGCGCGGAGAAGCCCAGGGCGACGCCAGCCTTCAATTCGTCGTCCAGCGTGATCTCGTTGGCGTATTCCGTCGTGCCGTCCGCGTTGACGATGATGATGTGGCCTTGGCCATGCACCACGCCGGTCTGGTCGTTATAGGTCAGCCTGTCGGCCCGCAGGGTGCGGCCGTTGTAGCGCACCTCGACATTGCCGTTGGCCGTGGTGACCCCGGCCTTGTCCTCACGGATGACCTCGTCGGCCTCCATGTACATTTCGTCCTGCTGCAGGCCGTCGGCGACGCCCTTCGTCGAGGGCTGCGCGGCCTTCGCGGCAACCAGGTCCTTGGGGGGCGCGCCGGGGTGCCGCGGCTGGGCCTGGACGACCTGCGCCTGGGCGTGGACGCAGCCCAGCAACGCGAGGGCGACTCCGGACAGGAGGGCGCGCTTGCCTGCAGATCGCGGCCTCAGCCGACGCGGACTCATCAAACCTCGATCCCCTGCGCGCTTTCGTCGTGGTGCGCCGGCGCACGTCTACTTGTGTCAGGCCGGTGATGCATAGCCCCCAGGCCCGAGGATTCAACCGTCTTCGGTGTAGCAAAGCAGGGTGACGCCCGCGAGCAGCGCCACAGCCACAGGCGCCCAGGCCGCCGCGAACAGCGGGATGATGTCGGCCTTCGCCAGCGCGCCGGAGAACTGGTTGAAGAAGAACATCACGAAGCCCAGGCCTACACCTGTCCCGGCCAACCCCGCCAGGCCGCCCAGCCGGGTGAGCCGCAGCGAAAAGGCCGCCGCCAGGATCGACATCGCGGCGAACAGCAGCGGCGTCGCCAGCAGCTGTTGCAGCCGCAGCCTATAGCCTGAGGCGGAAAAGCCCGCCTGTTCGGTCAGCTGGATGGCGCGCGGCAGCCGCCAGAACGCGATCGCCTCCGGTGACGCCAGCCGCTCCATCGCGGCCTCCGGGTCCAGGGTGGAGCGGATCGAGAGGGTCTCTGAACGGATCGAGGAATCGCCGGCGGTGGCCTCGCGCACGTCCTTGAGCTGCCAGAACCCGGGCATCAGCCGGGCCTCGGCCGCCTCAAGGCGGCGGCGGAACTCCGGCCCTCCCCCGGGGGTCTTCTCGTAGATGAACAGCGAAACTCCGCGCAGGGTCACGGTTCCCTGGCGGCTGTCGCGGGCCTTGGCATGAATGACGATCTGGCTGGTGTCGTCGCCCTGGCGCAGCCAGATGTCCTTGGGCCGGTCGCCCAGGTAGTTCTCCATCAGCCGGGCGCGCCGGATCTCGAACTGCGCGTTCATCGCCGCCGCCGCCGGGTTCAGCCCCGCCACCACGATCACACCGAGCAGCAGCGACACCGCGGCCGATGGCAGGATGAACCGCCACGCCGACACCCCGGCCGCCCGCATGGCCACCAGCTCGCTGCGCCGGTTCAGCACCACGAAAGCCCCGATGCCCCCGAACAGGAAGCAGATCGGCAGCAGGATCTGGATGATCGACGGGGCCTTCAGCAGCGTCAGTTCGAGGATGCCATTAGGGCCCACATCGGCCCGCGTGCCGACCTGGCTGGTCAGCTCCACAAACTGGATCAGCACCACCACGGCCGAGATGATCGCCAGGGCCGTGGTCACGCCCAGGATCATGTAGCCGATCACATAGCGCTCGATGCGTCCGAGGCCGGTCATGCGCTGGCCTGCAGGCCTGGCGATCGCGGGCCGACTGGCCGGGGCCGGGTTATGTCGATGTGGCGGTTGATCCGCTGGCGGAAGATGCTGGCCAGCGCGCCCCAGGCGGCGCCGATCGGCACGGCGTACTGCAGGATGTTCAGCCAGGCCTCGTCCTCGCAGGCCGACTGCACCTGGAACCCCAGCAGCCGCACGATCGCCGCTATGGCCGCCAGCGCCGCGATCCGGCGGCCATAGCCCAGGCGCGAAAATCCGCCGCCCAGGATCGCGCACAGCGCCATCGCCATGGCGGCCACGTTGTAGAGCGGCGAGGCGAGGCGGGCATGGCCCTCGGCCAGCAGGTCGAGGCGGTTCCGCCGTTCCCAGTCCTGCTGCAGGTCCGGGAAGAACAGCTCGTGCAGATAGCGGTCAGACGGCTTGTAGTGGACCAGCTCTTCGGTGTTCGCCAGCGGCGCCAGATCGAAGGTGTAGTAGTCGAACGTGATGTAGTTCAGCACGCCCCGGCTGGAGAATTCCTGGTTCGAGCCGTTCAGCATCACCAGCACCGGCCGGCCATTGGCGTGGCCGACGTGGCCTTCCTCGGCGGTGTAGGTGGTGGTCGAACCGTCCGCCTTGATCTGATGGATGAACAGGTTCGTGAGGTTGCCCCGGCCGTCGACCCCCTGGGCGTAGACCGTCAGCCCTGGCGTCGGCTCCGTGAACTCGCCCTCGCGCACCAGGGTGGCGGCCAGGTCCGCCTTCACGTTGAACAGCTCCTGGCGCATCGCCTTGTAGGTCATTGGCTGGACGAAGAGGTTCATCACCAGCGCCAGGAAGGCCACGGTGCACGCCAGCCGCATGGCCGGCGCGATCACCCGCCAGCGGCTCATCCCGCTGGCGAAACAGACCACGATCTCCTGCTCGGTATGAAGCCGGTTCAGGCCCACCAGGGCGGCGACGAACACCGCCACCGGCAGGATCAGGTTGATCAGCTGCGGCATGTACAGCAGCGTCACCTTCAGGAACACGAGTGCGCTCTGGCGCTGGTTCACGATCAGGTCGAGGCCGGCCAGGCTCTGGCTGAGCAGGGCGACAGCCGTCAGCGCCAGTGTCGCCAGGGCGACCGGTGCGAGAAGCTGGCGAAGAAGATATCGGTCGATAAGGCGCATATGGTCGCTAAAACGGCTCGCCCGGGAGTTTTGGACGCGCTCCGGCCGCGGACCTGTTCTAAACCATGCGTCGCCGCGCCGTACAACCTGACCTTGGCTGCGGCCCAGGGAGCTGAGAGATACGACCGATGGATATTGAATTCGTCGCGGCCGGCGCCGCTGTCCCGGCCGAAACGGCCATCTTGCGCCTGGAGTTCGAGGGCGTGAAGTATGGCGGCGCGCTGGCCCAGGCCGTCGCCGCCAGCCGCTTTACCGGCGCCAAGGGCCAGACCCTGGACATCCTGGCGCCGCAGGGTGAGAGCGCCGCGCGGCTGGTGCTGGTGGGCGTGGGCCTGGCCGAGCGCTTCGATCCGATCGGCGCCGAGCAGGCGGCGGCCACGGGCTACAACGCCCTCAAGACCTCGGGTCTGGCGACGCTGCGGATCGAGATCGAGGGCGACGCCGAGACCTCGGCCCATGCGGCCCTCGGCATCCGCCTGGGCAGCTACCGGTTCGACAAGTACCGGACCAAGGAAAAGGCGGACAAGAAGCCGTCGATCACCAAGGTCCAGATCACCGCCGCCGATCCGGCCGCGGCTGCGGCCGCCTTCGCGCCGATGGCCGCCATCGCTAACGGCATCGACTTCACCCGCGACCTAGTCTCGGAACCGCCGAACGTCCTCTATCCGGCCGAATTCGCCGCCCGCTGCAAGGCGCTGGAGAGCCTGGGGCTGGAGGTCGAGATCCTGGGCGAGGCCGAGATGATGCAGCTGGGCATGGGCTCGCTGCTGGCCGTGGGCCAAGGCTCCATCCGAGACAGCCAACTCGCGATCCTCAAGTGGTACGGCGCGGACGACAAGACCTCCCAGCCCATCGCCTTCGTCGGCAAGGGCGTCTGCTTCGACACCGGCGGCATCTCGATCAAGCCGGCCGAGAACATGGAGGACATGAAGTGGGACATGGGCGGCGCCGGCACCGTGGCTGGCCTCATGCACGCCCTGGCCGGACGCAAGGCAAAGGTGAATGCGATAGGAATACTCGGCCTGGTAGAGAACATGCCCGACGCCAACGCCTATCGGCCCGGCGACGTGCTGACCTCGATGTCCGGCCAGACCATCGAGGTGATCAACACCGACGCCGAGGGCCGGCTCGTGCTCGCCGACGCGCTCTGGTACTGCCAGGACCGGTTCAAGCCGAAGTTCATGGTCGATCTGGCCACCCTGACGGGCGCCGTGATCATCGCACTGGGGAACGACTACGCGGCCTGCTACGCCAACGATGACGGGCTCGCCGCCAACCTGCTGGACGCCGCCAAGGCCGAGGACGAGGGGCTGTGGCGCATGCCGCTGCCACCGGCCTACGAGAAGCAGATCGATTCCATGATCGCCGACATGAAGAACACCGGCGGCCGGCCCGGCGGCTCGATCACCGCGGCGCTGTTCCTGCAGCGCTACGTCAACGGCACACCCTGGGCACACCTGGATATCGCCGGCACCACCTGGAAGAAGCCCTCGGCGGTAGCCACCATCCCGGACGGCGCGGTGGGCTACGGCGTGCGGCTGCTAAACCGCATGGTGGCCGACAAGTACGAGGGCTGACCCCGAGCGATGGGCGGTTCAATTGAACCGCCCATCGCTCATATTCTTGCTTGGAATAGACCATTCGTCATGCCGAGACTGACCCAACCTAAACGACGAATGGTCTAGGGCCGTGGCGCGCCTGATCCTGCTGCACAGCCCCTTCGTGGGTCCCGCCAGCTGGGGCGGTGTGGCCGCCGGGCTGCACGCGCGCGGCCACGCCGTGACGACGCCGCGGTGGCCCATGCTGGAACCGATCCGGGACGGGTTCTACCGCGCCCTGGCCCAGGACATGGCGGGCCACATCGATGCCGGCGAGGGCGAGGCGCCCATCCTGGTCACCCACAGCGGCGGCGGCGCCCTGATCCCGGCGCTGGAGGCGGCGATGACCACGCCGCCGGCGGCGGTGATCCTGATCGACGCCATCCTGCCGCATCCGGGCAAGAGCTGGATGGACAACGCCCCGCCGCAATTGGCGGTCCAGCTGCGCAACGGCGTCGACATGGGCCTCCTGCCCGCCTGGGACCAGTGGTGGCCGCCCGGCGCCCTGGCGCGGCTGGTGCCGGACCCGGCGGCGCTTGCGGCGCTGACCTCCGAGTTGGAAGGCCTGCCGCTGGACTTCCTGGAGGAGGACGCTCCCGCCATGAGCCTGCAGTCGCCCGCCGCCTACCTCCAGCTCAGCGGCGCCTATGACGATGAGGGCCAGTACGCGGTGCGCCAGGGGTGGCCGGTCGTGCGCCTGCCGCTGCATCACCTGGCCATGTTGACCCACGCCGAGGCCGTCGCCGGCGCCATCCATGGGCTGGCGGAGCGGTTGCCGGCCGGCGCGTCCCATGGCTGACGGCGCCTGCGAGGTCTGGTTCTACCACCTGGAGCGTACGGGCCTGGACCAGGCCCTGCCCGAACTCCTGGAAAAGACCCTGCAGAAAGGCTGGAAAGCCATCGTCCGCGCCTCGGGCCCGGACCGCATCGACCACCTCGACGGCTGGCTGTGGAGCTATCGCGACGAGAGTTTCCTGCCCCACGCGCCAGCCGACGAACCCGGCGCTGCGCGTCAACCGATCCTGCTGACCACCACCACCGAGAACCCCAACGCCGCCGACGCCCTGTTCCTGGTGGACGGCGCGGAAGCCGGGGACCTCGCCAGCTTCCAGCGCTGCATCGTCATCTTCGATGGCGGCGACGACGCCCAGCTTGCGAACGCCCGCGCCCAGTTCCGCGACGCCAAGGCCAGGGGCCTGCCGGTGTCGTACTGGAAACAGCAGGCGCGCGGCTGGGAGAAGCAGGGCTGAGGCCCAGCCCCTCCCAACGATCCGCTCATCCCGGCGAATGGCAGGATGAGCGGAGTTTAGGAGGGAATCTCCACGCCCAACTCCCGCAATAGCCCCAGCCACCCTTCGCGCCCCTCATCCCGGCTGAACTTCGCCACCGCCGTCTGCCGCGCCGCCGCGCGCAACGGCGCCGCCGCGCCCGGGTCCCGGCAAGCCGCGATCATTGCCGCAGACAATGCCGGCACATCGAAGAACGGCAGCAGCCGCCCGTTCACCCCGTCCTCGATCGCGTCGTGCAGCGGCGCGGTGTCGGAGCCGATGACATAGCAGCCGCTGGCCATGGCTTCCGCCAGCGACCACGAGAGCACGAAGGGATAGGTGTAGTAGACGTGCGCCGCCCCCAGCCGCAGCGCCGCCAGCATCCGCTGATGGTCCACGCGGCCAAGAAAGTGAACACGCCCCGGATCGTAGTCGATGCCCGCGAAGCAGGTGTCCGCCCAGGTCCCGCCGCCCGGCGCCGCGCCGCCGTAGGCCTGGGCCTCGGGCTTGCCGATGATCAGCACCTGGGCGCCCGGAACTTCAGCCAGCAGGCGGGGGAGGGCGCGGGCCAGGATGTGCAGGCCCCGTAGCGGCTCCATGTTGTTGTTCACGTGAGTGATCACCGGCGTTCCCGGCGCGATGACGTGGCTATCGTCCAGGGCGAAGGGTTCGGCCGCGTCAGGGCGGATCGCCTCGAGATCTACGCCCTCATGGAGGATGCGCGCCCGTGCCCGGAACGCCGGGGGCAGCGACGCGGCCTGGAAGCCGGTGGGCGCCACGATGGCGTCGGCGTTCGCGTAGGCCATGGCCATGACCGCGTTCTTGGCCTCGGCGCGCAGGACAGCGTCCTGGTCGAAGGCCTGGAACTCGGTGTCGAACCCCACGTCATAGCCGCGGCCGTGATACCAGAACTCGGCGAACGCGACCTGGCGGGCCTGGGGGAACACCTCGGCGAGATAGGTCGCTTCGCCCCAACCCGGATGGACCACGATCACCGCCGGGTCCCAGCCTTCGTCCTTCAGAGCCCTGGCCGCTTTGAACGCGCCTTTCGCCCGGATCAGGTCCGCCTCGGCCCGGATCGCCTCGGGTAAAATCCCGGGCGTGCTGCCGCGCGGCAGGTTGTAGCGCGCCATTCGCACGCCCTCGACACCCGGCGCATGGCCCTGGCCGATGGCGACGCATGGAACGCCCCGCGCCAGCAGCGTCTGCGCCAGGTCCCGGAACTGGCCGGGAAAGTTATTGTGTACGAACAGAACGCCCCGCAGCATGGCCGTGTTCTGCCCGTGCGGAGCGTGTCTGTCACCTCGAGTGATGGTGCGGCTAGAGGGACTCGAACCCCCACGGTTGCCCGGTAGGACCTAAACCTACTGCGTCTACCAATTCCGCCATAGCCGCCCAGCGTGTTCCATCGGGACACGCTTAACTTCGTCTTTGTCTGCGCGCATCCCGTTCGACAAACGCTTTCGCATTCGCCGGATGCGCGCAGGGCCTGCCATCGCGGGATGCGGCGGATGCGTCAAGGGGGCAGGGGGCTTGGACGTCGCTTCCCGCCGTGACATAAGGGCGCCCGCGCGCCGCCGGGCCCTGTTCGGCGGCCTTCCCTGTTTGGTTTGAGAGGCGGACGCGGCGCTCCCTGCGCCCCAGGTCCTGGAATCTGAAGATGTCGATACAGATCGTTGAGAAGTCTGGCGAAGGCCTTAGCCGCGTGTACGGTGTCACCGTGCCGCTGGCGGATCTGACCGAGCGGCTGGAAGCCCGTGTCGCGGAGATCACGCCGACCCTCAACATCAAGGGTTTCCGGCCGGGCAAGGTGCCCACCGGCCATGTGCGCCGCCTCTACGGCAAGCAGCTGATGAGCGAAGTGGTCCAGGCCTCGCTCAACGAAAGCACCCAGAAGGTGCTGACCGACAACAACCTGCGCCCCGCCGGTGAGCCGGAACTGAAGCCTGAAGGTGACTTCGAGGCGGTCATGGATGGCAAGGCTGACCTCGCCTACGAACTTTCCATCGACCTGATGCCCGAGTTCGAGCCGGTGGACGCCGCGACCCTGTCGCTCACCAAGCCGGTCTATGTGCCGACCGCCAAGGAAGTTGACGACGAGGTCGCCAACCTCGCCAAGCAGAACCGCACCTACGAGCCGCGCACCGGCAAGACCCTCAAGGCCAAGGACGGCGACCAGTTGGTCATCGATTTCATCGGCCGCGTAGATGGCGAGGCCTTCGACGGCGGTACGGCCACCGACGTGGAGCTGGTGCTGGGCTCGGGTCAGTTCATTCCGGGCTTCGAGGAGCAGCTGGTTGGCGCCAAGCCCGACAGTGACCTGACCGTGAAGGTGACCTTCCCGGCCGAATACCAGGCCGCCAATCTCGCGGGCAGGAGCGCCGAGTTCGAGACCAAGGTGAAGGAAGTCCGCGCCCCGGTGGAATCGCCGGCCGACGACGCCTTCGCCGAACGCCTGGGCCTCGAGAACCTGGAGAAGCTCAAGGAGCTGGTGAAGGGCAACCTCGAGGAGCAGTACGCCGGCGCCTCGCGATTCAAGCTGAAGCGCGCCCTGCTGGACCAGCTGGACACCAAGCACGACTTCCCGCTGCCGCCGAAGATGGTCGAGGCCGAATTCGCCGCCATATGGGGCCAGGTGCAGCAGGACAAGGAAGCCGGCTCGCTGCCGCCCGAGGACGCCGAGAAGTCCGACGAGCAGCTGACCAAGGAGTACCGCAAGATCGCCGAGCGCCGGGTCCGCCTGGGCCTGGTGCTGGCCGAGATCGGCCGGGCCAACAATGTCCAGGTCACCGAGCAGGAGCTGAACCAGGCGATTCTGACCGAGGCGCGCAAGTATGGCCCGCAGGCCCAGGAAATCTTCAACCTGCTGCGCGATAACCAGAACGCCCAGGCCCAGCTCCGCGCCCCGATCTTCGAGGACAAGGTCGTCGACCTGATCGTCTCGAAGGCCAAGGTGAAGGACAAGAAGGTCAGCAAGGACGAGCTGATGAAGGAAGACGACCTGCCGGAAGGCTACTCGGAGTAGGTCATACCCAACACGTGTCATCCCGGTTTCCGCGGCACGCGCAAGACCGGGACCCAAAAACATCGACGGCGCCGACCCGAGCAGGGGCGGCGCCGTTTCGATTCCAGCTATCCAGCTTGGAGCGTATGGGTCCCGATCTTCGCCTGCGGCGAAACCGGGATGAAACTCCGCTGTTGTCCCTACAGCGACCGCAGGCGGCGCAGCAGTTCCGGGTTCTCCTGGGCGGCGCGGCGTTCGTTGATGGCGCGGTGCAGGTCAAGCGTCTCGGTCGGATCCAGCGGCCCGACGGCGGCCGGCGGCAGGATGTCGAACGCTGACGCCATCGACTCACCCACGCGGTCGGTCTGCAACTCCATTAGCAATCTCCCTGAAACCCACCGAAGCAGGCGCTCACCCATTCTTAATCTATCATTTACCTGTCGTCGCCGCCAAGCGCCGCGGGGCGGGAAACCCTCGCGGCGCGATCACATGCTGGTGTGAAAGTTCACGCCTCCGGCCCCTCCAGCACAACTCAGGTTGTCCGCGCCATAGGCGGCAGAATTCGGTGATCGCAGATCAGGAATCGGTTGGCTTACCTGGGGTGGGGGTCTTAAATTGCCCTCAACAACGCCGCGTCGGGGTGCCAAGCCAGTCTCTGCCCAGCGCAGGATTCGACTTTCAGGCCCCGGGAGGAGTGCGTCCCGGGAAGGAAGCGCGTTTTGCATCGCACACGTGAGATTGAGTCCGACTACTTCCACAAGGTTGTCGATTGCCAGTACGCCTGTCCGGCGCACACGCCCGTGCCGGAATACATCCGCATGATCGCGGACGGTCGGTACTCCGACGCCTACATGGTCAACTGGAAGTCCAACGTCTTCCCCGGAATCCTGGGGCGGACCTGTGACCGTCCGTGTGAGCCGGCCTGTCGGCGGGGACGCGTCGAGGCGGAGCCGGTCGCCATCTGCCGGTTGAAGCGGGTGGCGGCGGACCTGAAGTCCGACGTTTCAGACCGGATGCCGCCGCCGGCCGCGGCCTCCAACGGCAAGCGCATCGCCCTCGTGGGCTGCGGGCCGGCCTCGCTCACCGTGGCGCGCGATCTGGCCCCCCTGGGCTATCAGCTGACCATCTTCGACAAGGACACCAAGTCCGCGGGGATGATTCGCAGCCAGATCCCGCGCTTCCGCCTGCCGGAAGAGGTGATCGACGAAGAGGTGGGCTACATCGCCGCGCTCGGCGGCATCGACATGCGCTTCGGCACGCCGGTCGATAGCCTCAAGGGCCTGCTGACGGAGGACTATGACGCGGTGTTCGTCGGCTCCGGCGCCCCGCGCGGCCGCGACCTGGACCTGCCTGGCCGCGCCGAGGCCGCCGCTAACATCCACATCGGCATCGACTGGCTGAGCTCGGTCTCTTTCGGCCACGTCGAGACCATCGGCCGCCGCGTGATCGTGCTGGGCGGCGGCAACACCGCCATGGACTGCTGCCGCACCTCGCGCCGCCTGGGTGGCGACGACGTGAAGGTCATCGTCCGCTCCGGCTTCGACGAGATGAAGGCGTCGCCCTGGGAGAAGGAGGACGCGATGCACGAAGATATCCCGATCCTCAACTTCCGGGTCCCCACGGCCTTCACCCACGAGAACGGAAAGCTGACCGGCGTCACCTTCGAGGTGGTGGAGGCGCTGTTCGACGCCAAGGGCCGCCGCAAGCTGGTGCCGTCCGGCGACCCCGACGAGCACTACGAGTGCGACGACGTGCTGCTGGCCGTGGGCCAGGAGAACGCCTTTCCCTGGATCGAGAAGGACATCGGCGTCGAATTCGACGAATGGGAGATGCCGAAGGTCGACAAGGCCACCTTCCAGTCCACCCTGCCGGGCGTCTTCTTCGGCGGTGACGCGGCGTTCGGACCGAAGAACATCATCTGGGCGGTGGCCCAGGGTCACGACGCGGCGATCTCGCTCCACAAGTTCTGCCAGGGCGAAGACGTGGCCGTCCGCCCGCCGCCCGGCGTCACCCTGGTGAGCCAGAAGATGGGCATCCACGAGTGGAGCTACGACAACGACATCTCCAACGACATCCGATATCGCGTGCCTTTGCGCGACAAGAAGGAAGCGCTGAAGAGCGTCAAGGTGGAGGTCGAGCTCGGCTACGATCTGCAGCAGGCCCTGGGCGAGGCGCAGCGGTGCCTGAACTGCGACGTCCAGACCGTGTTCGCCGACAAGCTGTGCATCGAGTGCGACGCTTGCGTCGATATCTGCCCGATGGACTGCATCACCTTCACCGAGGACGCGCCCGATGACGCCGGAGGGGAGGCCGACCTGCGCGGCCGCCTGAGCGCCCCGGCCGGCAACCTCACCCAGGACCTCTACGTCTCCGGCAAGCTCGGCACCGGCCGGGTGATGGCCAAGGACGAGGACGTCTGCCTGCACTGCGGCCTCTGCGCGGAACGGTGCCCGACCGGCGCCTGGGACATGCAGAAGTTCTATCTCGATATGACTTACGCGGGGGCCGATGCCTGACTCCGGAGGAGAGCCCGTCGCCGCCAGCGGGGCGGTGACCAAGGCCCAGAACCCCAAATCGGCGGTGAACGATTTCGTCGTGAAGTTCGCCAATGTGAACGGCTCGGGCTCGGCCAGCGCCAACGGCCTGTTTGCCCGCTCAGTGATGCGGATGGGCGTGCCGGTGGCGGCGCGCAACATCTTCCCGTCGAACATCCAGGGCCTGCCCACCTGGTACGAGGTGCGGATCACCGAGGCAGGGCACATGGGCCGGCGCGGCGGGGTGGACCTGATGGTCGCCATGAATCCGCAGACCTGGGACCGCGACCTGGCCGAGATCGAGAGCGGCGGGTTCGTGTTCTACGACAGCACCAAACCGATCCCGGCCTCGCGGTTCCGCAGCGACATCACCGTCGTGGGGGTGCCCCTGACGGCCATGTGCAACGAAGCCTATGAGCTGCCCAGAGAACGTCAGCTGTTCAAAAATGTTATATATGTCGGGGCTTTATCAGCTCTTCTTGGCATAGACATCGAGGCTGTCAAAGGCCTGATCGCCGACGATTTCGCCGGCCGCCAGCGCCTGATCGACGCCAACTTCGAAGCCCTTGCCATGGGCCACAGCTACGTCACCAAGCACCTCGGCGCCCTGCCGCTGCAGGTGCGCCGCGCCGACGCGGTGGGCAACCGGATCTATGTCGAGGGCAACCAGGCCGCCGCCCTGGGCGCGGTCTATGGCGGGGCCACGGTCTGCGCCTGGTATCCGATCACGCCGTCCACCTCGCTGGCCGAAGCCTTCACCGCCTACTGCCAGGACCTCCGCGTCGAGCCGGAGACCGGCAAGGCCCGCTTCGCCATCATCCAGGCCGAGGACGAGATCGCCTCGATCGGCATCGTGGTCGGCGCCGGCTGGAACGGCTGCCGCGCCTTCACCGCCACCTCGGGCCCGGGTATCTCGCTGATGACCGAGTTCATCGGCCTCAGCTACTTCGCCGAAATCCCCGCGGTGATCTTCGACGTGCAGCGCGGCGGGCCCTCCACCGGTATGCCGACCCGCACCCAACAGGCGGATTTGCTGGCCGCCGCCTACGCCGGGCACGGCGACACCAAGCACGTGATGCTGCTGCCGGCCGATCCCGGCGAGTGCTTCGAGATGGGCGCGCTGGCCTTCGACCTCGCCGACCGCCTGCAGACCACCGTCTTCGTCATGCTCGACCTCGATATCGGCATGAACGAGTGGCTGACCGAGCCCTTCAAATGGGACGACACCCGCAAGCTCGACCGCGGCAAGGTGATGACCGCCGCTGAGCTCGAGGCCGGCGCCGACTTCGGCCGCTACAAGGAGGTCGACGGCGACGGCATCCCGTACCGTACCTATCCCGGCACCCACCCCACCAAGGGCGGCTATTTCACCCGCGGCACCTCGCGCAATCCCTACGCCCGCTACTCCGAGGAGGGCGCGGTCTATGTCGACAACATGGAGCGTCTGCTCCGCAAGTTCGACACCGCCCGCACCCTGGCGCCCGCGCCGATCGCCCGGCCGGCGAAGCGCAAGACCCGCGACGGCGTGCTCTATTTCGGCTCCACGACGCCGGCGATGCACGAGGCGCTGGAGATGCTGGAGGTCCAGGGCCGCCACCTGGACGCCATCCGCGTCCGCGGCTTCCCGTTCGCCCAGGAGATCTACGACTTCATCGCCGCCCACGACCGGGTGTTCGTTATCGAACAGAACCGCGACGCCCAGCTGAAGACCCTGCTGATGACCGAAGGCGGCATCGATGCCGCCAAGCTTCCCTCCGTGCTGCACTATGACGGCACACCGATCACCGCCCGCTTCATCGCCGGCGAAATCGCCCAGCGGCTGGCGCTGGGCCCCCTCTCCACAGGCCAAGCCGAGGCGGCGGAATGACCTACATCCTGAAGCCCCAGCTGCATCACCCGCTGCTGCCCACCAACAGCCTGGGCTACACAAGGCGCGACTACGAGGGCTCGGTCTCGACGCTGTGCGCAGGCTGCGGCCACGACAGCATCTCGGCGGCGATCATCCAGGCCTGTTTCGAGCTGGAGCTGCCGCCGCACCGCGTCGCCAAGCTCTCCGGCATCGGCTGTTCGTCGAAGACGCCGGACTACTTCCTGGGCAACTCCCACGGCTTCAACACCGTGCATGGCCGCATGCCCTCGGTGCTGACCGGCGCCAACCTCGCCAACCGCGACTTGATCTACCTGGGCGTCAGCGGCGACGGCGACAGCGCCTCCATCGGCCTCGGCCAGTTCGCCCACGCCATCCGGCGCGGCGTGAACATGCTCTACATCGTGGAGAACAATGGCGTGTACGGCCTCACCAAGGGCCAGTTCTCCGCCACCTCCGACCGCGGCTCGAAGTCCAAGAAGGGCGTGGTCAACACCGACGCCGGCATCGACATGGTCAGCCTGGCCCTGCAGATGGGCGCCACCTTCGTCGGTCGCAGCTTCTCCGGCGACAAGGAACAGTTGGTCCCGCTGATCAAGGCCGGCCTGGCGCACAAGGGCGCCGCCTTCATCGACTGCATCTCCCCTTGCGTGCAGTTCAACAACCACGTCGGCTCCACCAAGAGCTTCGACTATGTGCGCGAGCACAACGAGGCGGTGAACACCCTCGACGTGATCATGCCCCGCGACCCGATCCACGTCAGCTACAAGCCCGGCGAGAGTGTCCGCGTGCAGCAGCACGACGGCTCGATCCTCTCGCTCCACAAGATCGCCGAGCTCTACAACCCCGCCAACCGCGCCCAGGCCCTGGGCTACCTCCAGGCCCGGGCGACCCGGGGCCAGATCGTCACCGGCCTGCTGTTCGTGGACCCCGAGGCCGGCGACCTGCACGACGCCGTCGGCACCATCGACACCCCGCTCAACCAGCTGAACGAGGCGGAACTGGTGCCGGGCGCGGCGGCGCTGGAAAAACTCAACGCGGCGCTGCGGTAACGTCCTGCCGCGCATCGTCACAGACGTGACAGCGCCGCCGATCCGAACACCGGCGGCGCTTCACACGCCGGCGTGAGGTTTAGGCCATGATCGCCGCACGGCGGCGGCGAACCGCCGCGCCGGTCAGGCCGAAGCCCACCAGCATCAAGGTCCATGCCGCCGGCTCGGGTACCGCCGCTGAGAAGCGCAGGTCGTCCAGAGCGAAATCGTTGCCTGAAAATGCGGGGTTCAGGTCCGTCAGGCGCAGGGTGGCCGTGGCGGCTTCGCCCGAGTACCAGCTGGTCGAGAAGCGGCTCCAGACGCCCGGAGTCGCCGCGGCGCCGAGGCCACCCACCGGCTGTCCATTGATGGTCAGCTGTACGTTCGCGGGGCTGGCGGCGTAGGACGAGGCCAGCCATCCGGTGAAGTCGTAGGCGCGGTTCTTGGCCACCGGCACGACCTGCGACCAGAAGGAGGCCCCGCTTTCCGCGCCGTTGAGGATGAGCATCGCGCCGTCGCCCGTGGTGTGGTCGCCGAACGCGGACCACTGGTCGTGGTAGTCGGAGGGGCTTGAGCCTATGCCGTAGGTTCCCGGCGCGTACAGGGCCATGGGACCTGCCACCGCCACGTAGGCATAGCCCGAGGAGAAGCCCGTATTGCCGGCGCTGAAGTCCGGATTGGCGAGTAGATTCGACAGGGTCACGCCCTGCAGGCTGATGTTCGACAGGCCGGGGTTCGCGCCATTGGCGGCCAGAACCTGGTATCGCAGGAAGCCGCTCTCGATGGGCGTGGAGAGGCTGACGGCGTGCGCGAAATCGGCGGGTGACCCTGGCGAGGCCGGCGCGGAGAAGCTGAACACCTGGGAAGCTCCCACCGCCACGCCGCCGAGCGCCGAGATGGGGGTGATCGAGAAGCTGGTGGTGTAGTCGTAGAGGCCGCCGACGAAACCGCCATTGCCACCGCCCGAGGTGACCCGGTCGGTGACCGTGGCTGTGGTCACCCCGACATTGCCGCCGATGGCCACGTCGAGATAGGAGCCGACGCCGGTGCTGTGCGCGGCCCAGTCGGTGGTCGCTGACCCGGGGCCCTTATCGACCGCGTACTTGGCGTCATAGCCCGGGTAGGCCGAGGGCGAGACCGCCTGAAGGGTGACCAGCGGAGCGGCCAGGGCGCCGGAGGCGGCAGCGAGGGCGCAGGTGGCGACGGATGCGATAAGGATGGGGAACTTCAAGGGGTACGCTCCGCAGCACTGAACGACTGATAGCTTGACTATCGCGGCTCTGCGGCAGTGCGGCAATTCATCGTCCGATAGCGAAATGGACTATCGAAAGTTAGGGTTAGGTCGAAGGCGCTCAGCCAGGATTGCGGTGGCAGGCTGCGGGAGAGCTCGACGTCCATCCTGCCCCACGAAGTGGATGAGGGTATCGCCCGTCGAAGAATGGGTGGTGGTGGGGGTGGCCGGGAGCGAAAGAGTCTCCGTGCCGCCGAGCAAGAACCGCCGGGCGCGGACCGCGGCTCGAAGTCCAAGAAGGGCGTGGTCAACACCGACGCTGGCATCGACATGGTCAGCCTGGCGCATAAGGGCGCCGCCTTCATCGACTGCATCTCCCCTTGCGTGCCGTTCAACAACCACGTCGGCTCCACCAAGAGCTTCGACTATGTGCGCGAGCCCAACGAGGCGGTGAACACCCTCGACGTGATCATGCCCCGCGACCCGATCCACGTCAGC
This sequence comes from Phenylobacterium deserti, assembly GCA_943332615.1. Lineage (GTDB taxonomy): Bacteria > Pseudomonadota > Alphaproteobacteria > Caulobacterales > Caulobacteraceae > Phenylobacterium > Phenylobacterium deserti_C. The sequence goes on along the minus strand of CALQQB010000052.1, from coordinate 4,689 downwards.
TACAACACCGCCAACCGGGCCCAGGCCCTGGGCTACCTCCAGGCGCGAGCGCGGCGGGTGATCACGGTGCGTCGCAGCTCAGTACCGGCGGCTCGCCCCCTCCCGCCCCTTCACGGGGGAGATCCGGAACATATAAGGAACATGTGCCGGCGGGTCAACATTTGTGGCAGGCGGGGGGTGGCATCGCGGTCCGCCGCGACCGCCCCTACACGAACCGCCAGCTCTCCACCGCCGCCGTGCGGATGGCGCGCGCCTTGTGGAGGGTCTCGTCGTATTCGGCGTCAGGGTCGCTGTCGGCGACCACGCCGCCGCCAGCCTGGACGTAGCAGGTTCCGTCCTTGATCAGGGCGGTGCGCAGGACGATGCAGGTGTCCACCGAGCCGTCCGAGCCGAAGTAGCCGACGGCTCCGGCGTAGGTGAGGCCGCGCTTCTCGGTCTCCAACTCGTCGATGATCTCCATGGCCCGCACCTTGGGGGCGCCGCTGAGCGTGCCGGCGGGGAGGGCTGCCATGACCACGTCCACTGGGTCCAGGCCCTCGGGGGCGTCGCCCTCGACGTTGGAGACCAGGTGCATGACGTGGCTGTAGCGCTCCACGAAGAAGCTGGCGGTGACGCGCACGCGGGGGCCACGCGTCGGCTGAGAGGGCTCGTTGGCGCCGCGGGACTTCAGCATGGCGACCCGGCCCACGTCGTTGCGGCCCAGGTCCAGCAGCATCAGGTGCTCAGCATGTTCCTTGGGGTCGGCCATCAGCTCCTGTTCGAGCGCGCGGTCCTCTTCCGGCGTGGCGCCGCGCGGGCGGGTGCCGGCGATCGGGCGGATGGTGATCTTGCCATCGCGCAGCCGCACCAGAATCTCCGGCGAGGAGCCCACCAGGTGGAAGTCGCCGAAGTCCAGGAAGAACAGGAACGGCGAGGGGTTGGTCCGCCGCAGGGACCGGTAGAGGGCCAGGGGGTCGTGCGGGAAGGGCGCGCGGAACCGGTGGCTGGGCACCACCTGGAAGACGTCGCCGGCCTGGACGTAGGCCTTGGCGGTCTCGACGATGCCTCGGTAGGTTTCGCGGGAAACTGGCGTTGTGAAGGCGTCGGGCTGGGGCGCCGCGTCGCCGCGCAGGGGCGGGGTCGGCTTCTTGAGGTCCTCGATCACCGCCTGCAGCCGGCCTTCAGCGGCGGCGTAGGCGTCGGTGGCCGAGCCGCCGTCCGGACGCACCGCCGTCACCAGGATGATCTCCTGGGCGATCGCGTCGAAGATGGCGACGATTGAGGGCCGGGTCAGCACGCTGTCCGGCAGGTTCAGCGGATCCGGATTGACGTTGGGCAGACGCTCGACCAGCCGGATCATGTCGTAGCCGATGGCGCCGAACACGCCCGCGGCCATGGGCGGCAGGCCCGCGGGCAGCTCGATCCGCGAGGCGGCGAGCAGGTCGCGCAGGGAGTTGAGCGCGCCGCCCGCCTGGGGCGAGAAGCGGCCCGCCACGATCTCGTCGCCCTGGGCGATCTCCGCCTGGTCGCCCCGGCAGCGCCAGACGAGGTCCGGGTTGATGGTGATGATCGAATAGCGCGCCCGGAAGGCGCCGCCCTCCACCGACTCGAACAGGAAGGCATAGGGCCGGCCGTGGCCGATCTTCAGGAAGGCCGAGACCGGGGTTTCCAGGTCGTCGATCAGCCGCGTCCAGACCACCTGGGGCGCGCCGCCGTCGAAGGTCGAGCGAAAGGCCTCGAACGGCGGCTCTGTCTTCACCCCTTCTTCTCCGGCGGCTTGGCTTTGCCCTTCTCCAGGGGCTCGAAGCCGGCCGCCGCGCGAGCGCGCACCGGGTCGGTCTTGGTCTTCAGCTTGATCCGCGCATAGGCTTGGGCGGCGTTGCCCATTTCACGGAACACCGCCTGACTCAGCTGGGCGCGGCTGCCCTCCGCCAGCTGGGCGGCGTTGGGGCTGGCATCCATTCGCACATTGTCGACGCGGCCGACGACCAGGGCCTGCGGAGCCCGGGCGGTCCAAACCTCGCCGGGCTTGGCGCCGAAGGCGCGGCCCATGACGGCCTGCGGGACCTCAGGATGGGCCTGCGCGCTCTGCCGGGTCAGTCCGGGAACGCGGACGATCGGCAAGCCGGCCGAGGCGGCGACAGCCTCGATGCTTTCGCCCTTTTCGACCCGGGCGCTGAGCGCTTTGGCCTTCTGCTCCAAAGCTTTCACCAGTTCGCGCTGCATCCAGACGGCGGTCACCTGAGGACGGATCTCGTCCAGCGGCGGAACATGGGCGGGGATCACCTTTTCGACGCGCACGGCGAAGGAGACGCCGTCGCCGAGTTCGGTGATCTCACTCTCGCCGCCGGCCGGCAGGGAGAAGGCGACCTGCAGGATCTTCGGAGGCAGGTTGAGCGGCTGGCCGTTGGCGGCGGCGCCTTGAGCGGTGATCTGGGGCATCCGCTGGGCGGTGACACCGGCCTTGGTCGCGGCGTCAGCCATGCTGGCGCCACCCTGGCGCGCGTCCTCGAAGGCCTGGGACTGGGCGTAGGCCTTTTCGGCGGCCTGCTCCTTGCGGATCTCGGCCTCCAGCATCGGCCGGATTTCCTCCATGCTGATCGCCGTCCCGGGAACCACGGCGATGACCTTGACGACCGCAAGGCCCAGATCGCCCTGCACGGTGATCACCTGGCCGGGTGTCGCCTTGAACGCGGCCTCGGCGACCTTGCGATCGGGGATCGCGGTGGCGGGCTTGCCGTTGAACTCCACCGGGACCACGCCCAGCGACTTGGCGATGGCGGCCGGATCTTCACCCTTGGTCAGGCGGGCGGCGGCCTGTTGCGCGACGGTCGCGCTCCTGGCGGAAATCTGCACCAGGGTGCGGGTCTCCGGCTTGGAGAGCGTGTCCTTGCGGAAGTCGTAGCGCTTCTTGAGCTCCGCGGGGTCGATCGGGCCTGCGGCCGATGAGACCGTGGCCGGCGAGAAGCCCACCAGGGTGAGCTCGCGCATATCGGGCAAGGTCAGCGCCGACTTGTTCTCCGCGACGAAGGCCTTGAGCTGCACGTCGGTGGGCGGGGCTGGCTGCGCCACGGCCTCCTTCGGCAGTGCGAAATAGGTAAGGTCGCGGCTTTCGAGCGCGAAGACCGCGCCGAGCGCGCCATAGCTGCGCGGCACGTTGAGGCCATTCTGCAGGCCCTTGGCCCAGAATTGGCCGGAGATGCCGTCGCGGATCTGGGCGTCGAGCATCTGCGGCGTGGCTTCGTTGCGGGCCAGGATGTCGCGCATGATCTTTTTGTCGAAGCGCCCGGTGACCTGGTCGAAGAATTCCGGGATTTTCTCGATCTGCTTCAGGATCAGCCCGTCCGAGGGGCGGATGCCGGTCTTGTTCAGCAGCTCAGCAAAGGACTCCCGCGTCGCCAGGCCGTTGAGCACGACGCTGTCGAGATGGTTCTGTTCGGCGACGTCAGGGGGAATCGGCTGGCCGTTGTTCTGCTGCTCCAGGCCCTTGCGATAGCCCTCGTATTCGCGCCGGAAGGCGATGGAATCGACCGTGCGCGACCCGGCCTTGATCACCTGGTCGCCGGTGAAGGCCGAGACGCCCGTGGCGTTCACCCCCCAGCCGACGAAGCTGACCGCCAGGATGGCCATCAGGATCCTGGCGGGCCAGGATTTCGCGAAGTTGCGGATGGCGGTGAGCATTCGGGTCCTTTCCCGGGGGGTCGTGAGTGCGCGGTATAGTGGACAGGGCTTCTGTCCGGCAAGCACGTGACAGCCGTCCCGGCATGGCTTAACCGCCCGGGCTCATATCTGGAATAGGGAGCGGGCATGACCTCGCCGAGGCCGCTGATCGCCGGAAACTGGAAGATGAACGGGCTGAGCCCCGCGCTGGCGGAGGCCAGGGCGGTCGCCGACGGGGTCGGCGTGACCACCGCTCGCGTGGCGATTTGCCCGCCCGCGATCCTGATTCATCGGATGGTTCAGGCCCTGGCCGGCAGCACGGTGCTGATCGGCGGTCAGGACCATCATTGGGACGACGCGGGCGCGTTCACGGGGGACACGTCGGCCGCGATGCTCGCCGACGCCGGCGCCCAGTTGGTCATTCTGGGTCACTCGGAACGGCGGGCCGGCTATCGAGAGTCCGATGATGTTGTCGGCCGCAAGGTCTTGGCGGCGCTGCGCGCCGGGCTGGAACCGATCGTCTGTGTGGGCGAGACGCTCGAACAACGGCAGGCTGGCGAGGCGCTGAACATTGTCAGGAGCCAGGTGCGCGGATCGTTGCCGGACGCGCTGGCCGGGACGGCGTTCTCGGTCGCCTATGAGCCGGTCTGGGCGATCGGGACGGGCCTGACGCCCACCACGCCCGAGATCGAGGAAGTTCACCAGGCCATCCGATCGACGCTCATCGACATGTTCGGCGAGGCGGCGAGGGCGGTCCCGATTCTCTACGGGGGCTCGGTGAAGCCGGGCAATGCCGCGGAAATCCTGCACGCATCCGAGGTCGGCGGCGCGCTGGTCGGCGGGGCGTCCTTGAAGGCCGAGGACTTCCTGGGGATCATCCGGGCGGTTTAAATCGAACGCCTTAGCAGGCTGTTGAAGAAGTCCGTAGCGGCGCAGGACTCGGCATGATTCACTCTGGGTGAGAGGTCGCCTGAGGTGGTTTGATGCGTGGTTCGGACGAGCGGACGGGATCGTTGTTCTCGTATGTGGACCTGGAGGCGCGGGTGCGGC
>CALQQB010000051.1 GCA_943332615.1 Phenylobacterium deserti | reverse complement strand
CGCGGCGGCCCCGATCCAAACGAGGCCGCCGCGACTGCGGTTCTGAACGTGCTCGGGCGCGCTTAGCGCTTGTCGATCGGCACGAAGTCCCGGGGACCGGCGCCGGTGTAGATCTGCCGCGGGCGACCGATCTTCTGCGACGGATCCTCAATCATTTCCTTCCACTGGGCGATCCAGCCGACGGTCCGCGCCAGCGCGAACAGCACGGTGAACATGTCCGCCGGGAATCCTAAGGCCCGCAGCGTGATGCCGGAGTAGAAATCAACGTTCGGGTACAGCTTGCGATCGACGAAGAAGGGGTCGCTCAGGGCGATTTTCTCCAGCTCTATCGCGACCTGCAGCAGCGGGTCGTTCTCGGCGCCGACTTCCTTGAGCACCTCGTGACAGGTCTCCTGCATGACCTTCGCGCGGGGGTCGTAGTTCTTGTAGACCCGGTGGCCAAAGCCCATCAGCAGGTAGCGGCGATCCTTTACCCCCTGGACGAACTCGGGGATGCGATCGACCGTCCCGATCTCGGCCAGCATGTTCAGGCATTCCTCGTTCGCCCCGCCGTGCTTGGGGCCCCAGAGCGAGGCGATCCCGGCGGCGATGCAGGCGAACGGATTGGCGCCCGACGAACCGGCAAGGCGGACGGTCGAGGTCGATGCGTTCTGCTCGTGGTCGGCGTGCAGGATGAAGATGCGGTCCATGGCCTTGGTCAGGACCGGGTTCGGCTTCCAGTCTTCGGCCGGGACCGAGAAGCACATGCGCAGGAAGTTCTCGGCGTAGGAGAGGTCGTTGCGCGGATAGACGAATGGCTGGCCACGAGAATATTTGAACGCCCGCGCCGAAATTGTCGGCAGCTTGGCGATCAGCCGGTGGGCGGAGATCATCCGCTGTTCCGGGTCATTGATGTTGGTGCTGTCGTGGTAGAAGGCCGACATGGCGCCGACCGCGCCGCACATGATCGCCATCGGGTGAGCATCCCGACGGAAGCCTTGGAAAAAGCGGTCGAATTGTTCGTGCACCATCGTGTGATAGATGATGTTCTTTTCGAACTCGGTGCGCTGGGTCGCATTGGGCAGTTCGCCGTGCAGCAGGAGGTAGCAGACCTCCAGGAACGTCGACTGTTCGGCCAGGTCGTCGATCGCGTAGCCGCGGTGCAGCAGCACGCCGGCGTCGCCGTCGATGAACGTGATCTTGCTCTCGCACGATGCGGTCGAAGTGAACCCAGGATCGTACGTGAAAACATCGGCTTCCGCGTAGAGCTTGCGGATATCGATAACGTCCGGGCCGGCCGTGCCCTTCAGGACCGGGAGCTCAACCGTCTTCCCGCCGACTTCAAATTTCGCAGTCTCGCCCATTTGACCCCCATCATAGGTTCGCGTTGCACACCCGGTTCGGCTTATACCTCTTTAGGTGACAAGCGAAAGCGCGTCTTCAATGCGGCCCAGGCTCTCATCCCGGCCGAGCGCGGTCATGGCTCCGGCGAGGTCTGGCGCGGGCGCGCCGCCCGAAAGCACCGAGCGCAGTTGCGGGCCGAACTTACCCATCCCGACTTCCTCGGCTTCCGCGAAGGCGCGAAGGGCGTTTTCGAGCGGTGAGACACCCCAATCGGCGACGGCCTCCAGCGCCGCGCGCAGGCGGGTGAAACGGCCGCGCAGTTCCGCTTCCGCGAGCTGGGCGCGGGTCTTCTCAGGCAGCTCCAGGGGCCGGACCTTTAGGGCGAACGTGACCGCGTCGGCCAGCTCCAGGATGGTCTTCGCGCCGTCGCGGACGAACGGGATCGTGCGCTCGATCAGGGCCAGGTCGCCCTGTTTCAGGCTGATGCCCCGGTCTTCGAGGATATCGTCCACCAGCAAGGACAGCCGGGCGGGCGACGCCTGGCGGATATAGTGGTTGTTCACATGGTTGAGCTTGGCCCAGTCCAGCCGGGCCGGGGCGCTGATCACGTCCTTGATGTCGAACCACTCGGCCGCCTGGGCGTCGGAGAATATTTCGTCGTCGCCGTGGCCCCAGCCAAGCTTGGCCAGGTAGTTGCGAAGCGTCTCGGGCAGGTAGCCCATGCCGTCGAACTCGCCCACCGCCTGGGCGCCGTGGCGCTTGGAGAGCTTGGCGCCGTCGGGGCCGTGGATCATCGGCAGGTGCGCCCAGACCGGGACTTCCCAGTCCAGCGCGCGGTAGATGACGGTCTGGCGGGCGGCGTTGTTCAGGTGATCGTCGCCGCGGATGACGTGGGTAATTCCCATGTCGTGATCGTCCACCACGACGGCGAGGTTGTACGTGGGACTACCGTCGGAGCGCAGCAGGATCAGGTCGTCCAGCCCGGCGTTCTGGAACGTCACGTCCCCCTTCACCGCGTCAGCGATGACGGTCTCACCGTCCAGCGGGGCCTTCAGGCGCACAGCGTACGGGCGGTCCGGCCAGGTCGCCGGGTCGGCGTCGCGCCACGGCGAGCGAACGACGCGACCCTCGGCCCGGGCGCGCTCGCGCTCAGCCTCCAACTCCTCGGGCAGCATGTAGTCGCGATAGGCCTGGCCGCGGGTGAGCATCTCGGCGACGGCCTCGCGGTGCCGGTCAGCCTGGGCAAACTGGAAGATCGGCTCCTCGTCGGGTTCCATGCCCAGCCACTTCAGGCCCTCGAAGATCACCTGGACCGCGGACTCGGTGGAGCGCTCACGATCGGTGTCTTCGACGCGAAGGAGGAACTTCCCACCCGTGTGACGTGCATATAGCCAGTTGAAAAGTGCGGTGCGGGCCGTGCCAATGTGCATCATGCCGGTGGGCGAGGGGGCGATCCGGGTGCGGACGGGACGGTCTGACATCAAACTCGAGGGGGCTGTGGAGGGCGTGGCGGTGGCCGCGGCGGCGCCTCTTAGCACGCGGCCTGGATGGCGGCCTAGCCTGGGCCCGTCCGGCGCGTGGGTGGCCGAGCAGGTCGAGGCGCAGGCGGACCGCTGGACGCTGTGGACGCCGGTGGCCTTCGGGTCGGGCTGCGCGATCTATTTCGGGCTGCTGCGCGAGCCACAGGCCTGGATCGCCTGGGCCCTGATTCCGCTGGTCGTCGTCCTGCTGGTGGCGCGGCGATGGAGCGTGCGGCGTGCTGTCAGCATGCTCCTGGTCCTCAGCGCTTGCGCGGTCGGCGGGTTCGCCGTGGCCAAGCTGCGGACCGACGCGGTGAAGGCCCCTGTGGCGCAGGCCGGTGTGCGGCCGCAGCCGCTGGAGGCCTGGGTGGTCGATATCGCCTCGCCGGGCCAGGGCGGCCAGCGCCTGCTGCTCGCGCCGATCCGCGTAGGGGACTGGCCCCCGGAGGAGACGCCGATCCGCAGCCGCGTGACGCTGCGCCCCGGGACACCGCTGCCGGCCCCGGGACAGGCGGTGCGGCTGTTGGCGATGGTGAACCCGCCGCCGCCGCCGGCCAGCCCGGGCGCCTATGACTTCTCCCGCGACGCCTTTTTCGAGAGCGTTGGGGCCGTGGGCCTGGCGCTGCTGCCGCCGGAGCCGCTCACCGTGGACGGCCCCGCGCCGTGGCGTCTGCGGCTCACCATGGCGGTAAACGCCGCGCGGTGGGCCCTGACCCAGCGGATCGTCCGCACCCTTGGCCCGGAGACCGGCGGCTTGGCGGCCGCCATGACCACCGGCCACGAGGCCTACATTCCGCGCGAGCAGGTGGACAATCTGCGGGCCGCGGGCCTGGCGCACATCATCTCCATCAGCGGCCTGCACATGGCCATCGTCGGCGGCTTCGCTTTCGGCCTGGCGCGGCTGCTGATCGCCGCCTGGCCGTGGCTGGCGCTGCGGGTCCATGGGAAGAAGCTGGCGGCAGTGTTCGGGATGGCGGCGATCGGCGGCTACCTCGTGCTGTCAGGGTCGCCGCCGCCGGCCGAGCGCGCCGCGATCACCGCCACGGTGGCGTTCGCCGCGATCCTCGTGGATCGCCAGGCGATCAGCCTGCATGCGCTGGCTCTGGCGGCCATGGCCGTGCTGCTGGCTCAGCCGGAAGCGGTGACTGAGCCCGGCTTCCAGATGTCCTTCGCCGCCACGGCCGCCCTGGTGGCGCTGGCGGAAATCTGGCCTCGACCGGTGAAGGAGATCGACGTTCCCTGGCCGATCCGGGCGGTGCAGGGCGGGGCCAGCTGGACTGCCGCCAGTATCGCGGTGAGCTTCGTGGCGGGCCTGGCCACCGGGCCGTTCGCGATCCAGCACTTCAACCGGGTCTCCACCTGGGGCCTGTTCGCCAACCTCGCGGTCGCGCCGATCTCCTCGTTCCTGATGATGCCGGGGCTAGCCCTTGGCGCGGCCTTGGCGCCATTCGGTCTGGGGAAATGGCCGCTGGAAGTCGCGGGCTGGTCCATCGGGCTGATTAACCAGGTGGCCGCGTGGGCCGCAGCCGCGCCGATGTCCCAGGTCGTTGTGGCCAGCGCACCGGACTGGGTGCTGCCGGTCAGCTTCTTCGGCCTGCTGTTCACGTGCCTGTGGCGTGGTGGTCTGCGGTGGGCCGGACTGCCGCTGGCGCTGGCGATCCTTTGGGCGCCGCGACCAACGGCGCCGGAGGTCTGGGTCAGCGCGGACGGCGCCGCCGTGGCGATGCGCGATGGCAAGGACGCGGTGCTGCTGCGTCCGGACGTGAAGCTGTTCGGGGCGGAGCTGTGGGCGCGGCGGCGCGGGCTGACCCCGCTGGAGACCGAGGCGGCGCGCGACGCGCGGTTCGCCTGCGACGCCTGGAGCTGCACGCCCGGCCCCGCCGCGCCGGTGCGATTGGCCGCGGCCTGGAACCTGAAGCGGCCCCTGAAGCCGGGGCGGCTCGAGGAGATGTGCGCGGCTGCGGAGCTGGTGATCCTGCGCAACGACGTCCGACCGGAGAGCTGCGCCGCGCCGACCGTGCTGACCGGCGCAGACTTTGCGCGTGGCGGCGCGGTGGAGCTCTACCGCGACGGCAAGGGCTGGCGCAGGGTCTGGGCGCAGGATCTCCGGGGCCGGCGGCCGTGGACCTGGGGCTTTGACCCGCGATGATGTTCGCCAACCCACTCCGCGAGCGGGTCCGCTCCGGCGAGATCACCACCAGTGTCCGCTTCTGGCAGCGGCCGAATGTGAAAGTCGGCGGGCGCTATCGGCTGCTGGACGGCCATATCGAGGTCACCCGCCTGCAGGAAGTGGACCTGGACGACGTCACCGAGGCGATAGCGCGGGTGGGAGGCTTCGAGAGTCTGGAAGCCCTCATGAAAACCGCCCGCCACGGGCGTGGCGAGCGGGTGTTCGTGGTGGACTTCGCGTTCGTGGCTAATGGTAGCGGCGGATGAGGCCCACCAGCTTGCCCTGCACGGCCACCTGATCGGGGCCGAAGATGCGGGTTTCGTAGGCCGGGTTGGCGGCTTCCAGGGCGATGGAGGCGCCCTTCTTGCGCAGACGCTTCAGGGTGGCTTCCTCGCCCTTGATCAGGGCCACGACGATGTCGCCGGAGACCGCAGCATCGGTCTTGCGGATGACCACGAAGTCGCCGTCCAGGATTCCGGCGTTGATCATCGAGTCGCCGGCGATCTCAAGCACGAAGTGTTCGCCCGCGCCCAGCATGCTCTCCGGCACCGGGATGCGGTCGCGCTCCTGCTGGATCGCCTCGATCGGGGTTCCCGCGGCGATCTTGCCGAGAATGGGCAGGTCGCGGGTATCGTTGGCCGCCGCCGGCATGGCCGGTCCGCCATCGACCAGCTGCGGCTTGAAGGGCGCGCGACCCTTGGGCGGGGCGGCGGCGGTGGCCTGCTGCGGCAACTTTATCACCTCCAGGGCTCGGGCCCGATGGGGCAGGCGGCGTAGGAAGCCGCGCTCTTCCAGGGCGGTGATCAGGCGATGGATGCCGGACTTCGACGCCAGGTCGAGCGCCTCTTTCATCTCGTCGAAGGAGGGCGAGACACCGCTCTCCTTGATCCGCTCATGGATGAACATCAGCAGTTCATGTTGCTTGCGGGTGAGCATCTTGGAACCTCGAAGAACAAAGCGCAAACGCTTGCCGATGTTCTCTAGGTGTTCCGCATTAATGTCAAGTTACACCGTCACGCGTTGAAAACGCTGCGGAATATGGCGCCTCCGCCGCGACTCAGCCAAGCAAGGCCCGAGTCGCCGCGGTCACGTCGGCCTGGCGCATCAGGCTCTCGCCAACCAGCATGGCGCGCGCGCCCGAGCGTTCGAGCCGGGCCACGTCGGCGGCGGTGACGATGCCGCTCTCGGTGACCAGCAACGCGCCGGGGGGTGCGGCCGCGGCCAGGCGCTCGGTGGCGGTGAGGTCGGTGACGAAGGTGCGCAGGTCGCGGTTGTTCACGCCCACGAGGTCGGCGTCCAAACGGCAGGCCCGGGCCATCTCGTCGGCGTTGTGGACCTCGACCAGGGCGTCCATGCCCAGGCGGCGCGCCTCCGACATCAGGTCGGCGGCCAGGGCGTCATCGACCATGGCCAGGATCACCAGGATGGCGTCGGCGCCCAGGGCGCGGCTCTCAGCGACCTGCCAGGCATCGACCAGAAACTCCTTGCGCAGGCAGGGCAGGGTAACCGCGTCCCGCGCGGCCGTCAGGAAGGCGTCGGCGCCCTGGAAGCTGGGCGTATCTGTGAGGATCGACAGACAGGCCGCGCCGCCGGCCTCGTAGGCGCTCGCGAGGGCCGGCGGGTCGAAGTCCGCGCGGATCAACCCCTTGGAGGGCGAAGCCTTCTTCACCTCGGCGATCAGGGCCAGTCGGCCCGGCGCATGGGCGCGTTCCAGGGCGGCGAGGAAGCCGCGGGGCGGGGAGACGCCGTCGGTCTCGACGGTGGGCCGGGCGGCCTTGCGGACGGCCACCTCCTCGCGCTTGTAGGCGGCGATGCGGTTCAGGATGTCGCTCATTTGCCGCAGACCTCGACCAGCTTATCCAGCGCGGCCTGGGCGCGGCCGTCGTCGATGATCGCGCCCGCCAACTCGACGCCTTCGCGCAGGGTCTCGACCCGGTCGCCCACCAGGAAGGCGGCGGCGGCGTTCATCAGCACGATGTCACGGTAGGGCCCCGCCTCGCCCTTGAGCAGGCGGCGCAGGGCCAGGGCGTTGTGCGCGGGCGACCCGCCAGTGAGGTCGGACAGCGCGGCTCGCTTGAGGCCGACAGCTTCCGGGGTGATCGTGAAGAGCCGCACCTGGCCTTCGCGGAGTTCCGCGACGCTGGTCTCCCCGGTCGTCGACATCTCGTCGAGGCCGCCGCCGTGGACCACCCAGGCCCGCTCGGAGCCCAGCGCGCCCAGCGCCTGCGCCAGCGGCGCGACCCAGCGCTCGGCGAACACGCCCACCAGCTGGCGCTGGGCGCCGGCCGGATTGGTGAGCGGTCCCAGCAGGTTGAAGATCGTCCGGAAGCCCAGCTCCGTCCGCAGCGGCGAGACGTGGCGCATGGCGCCGTGGTGCGCCGGGGCGAACAGGAAGCAGATGCCGGCCTCGTCCAGCGCCCTGAGCTGGCGCTCGGCGCCAGGATCGATCGCCACGCCCAGCTCGGACAGCACATCGGCGCCGCCCGATTTCGACGACAAGGCCCGGTTGCCATGCTTGGCCACCTTCAGGCCCCCGCCGGCGGCCACGAAGCCGACTGCCGTGGAGATGTTCAGCGTGTGCAGGCCGTCGCCACCGGTGCCGCAGACGTCGATGGTGGGGTAGGGCGGGTCGATACGGATGGCGGCCCGGCGCATGGCGCGGGCGCAGGCGGTGATTTCACCCAGGGTTTCGCCGCGCATACGCATGGCGGTCAGCGCCGCGCCGACCTGGGCGGCGGTGGGCTCGCCCCGCAGGCAGGCCGTGAAGAACACCTCGGCGTCCGCCTCGGACAGGGTCCCGCCGTCGGCGAGGCGCATCAACAACGGCTTGAAAGCGTCGGACATCGAAAGCTGCGGCTCAGACCTGGCTGAGGCGTTTCACGCCGGCGAGGTCGAGGAAATTGCCCAGCAGCTCGTGGCCGCATTCGGTGGCGATCGACTCGGGATGGAACTGGACGCCGAAAATCGGCCGGGTCCGGTGCTGCACGCCCATGATCTCGCCGTCGTCGGTGCGCGCGGTGACCTCCAGAACCTGCGGCAGATCGTCCGCCTGGACCGAAAGGCTATGATACCGTGTCGCGGTGAACGGGTTCTTCAGGCCGGCGAACACACCACGGTTGTCGTGATGAATCAGGCTGGTTTTCCCATGCATCAGGGCCCGCGCGTGAGCCACCGTTCCGCCAAAGACCTGGCCGATCGCCTGATGGCCCAGGCAGACGCCGAAGATTGGCAGGGCTTCCGGCGCCTGCCCGATGAGGCCCAGGCAGATGCCGGCCTCGTTGGGGGTCTTGGGGCCCGGCGAGAGCAATACGGCTTCGGGCCGAAGACCCAGGGCGTCTTCGACGGAGATCGCATCATTGCGATGGACAACCGTCTCCGCCCCCAGCTCGTTCAGGTAGTGGACGAGGTTGTAGGTGAAGCTGTCGTAGTTATCGATCACCAGGATCATGAGGCCTCTCTAGGCTTTGCCGCGGCGCACGCCAAGCGGGATGGTGCGGCCATGAAGCTCACTGATTCCCGGCTGGATCCCGCCGATGTGGCGAAGACCCGGGCCCTGCTCAAGTCCCCGGAGCGTCGCGAGCGCCTGTGGCCGGCCCTGCTGGCGGCGACGGCCCTGGCGCTGATCTCGGTGCTGTTCGCCGCCGTGGCCGTGGTGGCCCCGCCGCTGACCACCGAACACGTAGCGCAGGGCGCGCCGGGGTAGGGCCAATCCAAACCCGGCTACCTCAATAGCTTCCGCTGATCCTGGCCCTCGCCGGGATGAGCGGCATTGGATAGGGCCGGTTCGTGGCCGCCCCGAAGGTCCGGAACCCGACCACCGCCGTCGCCCGCGACGCCCCGGCGGCGGTCACCAGCACCGCGACGCCCGCGGTCTCATGGTCCTGGCAGTTGCAGATCGGATCCCCGTCCAGCGTGCGCACCTCGCCCTTCGGCGTCCGCGCGGCGTCCCGGCGCATCAGGTCCAGCAGCGCCGGCGAGAACGTCTCCTTCGCCTGCCGGCCCAGGTCGTCGGGGCCGGGCGGCGTGGCATAGGCCGCATAGAGCCAGGTCACGAACGCCTTCGCCGCAGCGAGGTCCTGCGCCGCGGGATTACGGTGACAGGGATTACGGTGGCAGTGCATTAAGCTGGCCTCGCGACCATGGAACCCTCAATCCCAGGGTCCCCTGCCAGTCTAATGCACTGCCACCGTAATCCTCAGGTCTCGGCGACCTCGCCGCCAGTGGAGCGCGCTTATCGTTGGCATGGCACCAACATTGGTAGCGTTTTCTGCCGATACCTTCGCGTACAATTACGATTTAACGTGAACAAGTCGAGACATTTTATATTCAAACAATATTAGGGACGGATATGACAGAGATAATTTCTTGGCTTACCAGCCTTTCTCTATTTGAAATGGCATTGGCGGTATTTGGTTTTATATATGTTATCGCGGGGACAATATTCTTCGCCGTGACGCGGTTGGCGACGGGTGAACGTGCCAGCGTGTTCAAGAATCTGTCGCCTGCGATGTTGTCACCATTGGGGGCTGCGTTCGCTCTGCTGATGGTATTCACCGCCGATCCCGTCTGGAAAAATTATGATGAGGTGAAGCATTCCATAGGAACTGAAGCGACTGGCCTCCGGGATGCGTTAATTCTGTCGAAAACCATGCCCCAGGAAACGGACGCAGAGCTTCGCCGCCTGATCCGTAACTATGTAACCTCGGCCGTTGAACATGAATGGCCAGCCATGGCTGAAAACAGGGTCCAGGCCATGACCCATAGAGTTTGCGCCTGTTCGCAGGAATTGCTGGCAGCTGTCGATTTTGCGCGAAATCTCAGGTTTCAAGATGAGGAACTGCGCGCCCGCAAGGGTGAGATTGTCGACGCACTGAATAAGGTTCGGGAGGCAAGACGCGGCCGGATCCTGGTCAGCGAGGACAAAGCGGTGAACTTCAGGCTCCTTGGCTTGATGGTCATCGGATCCTGTCTATTGACCTGGATCGCGCTCACTCACAGTGGCGACCGCCGCGCGTGCGCGATCGCTCTGACCCTGTTCGCCACGGTCATGGGGACGTCGAATTTCTTGATCCTTTCCTATGCAAATCCGTTCAGGGGCGAGCACGGATTGGGATCAATGATCTTGGAAGAGGCCGCCAATTGAAGGGCGAACAGCGTCAGTTGGCCGACCAGGTGCGGCCCCCGCGTGCTCAAGCTCGCTGAGATTACGGTAGCAGTGCATTAAACTGGCCTCGCGACCATGGAACCCCATCAACACAGGGTCCACTGCCAGTTTAAGGCGATGTCACCTTAATCCCTATCAGCAGCCAGCCAGCCCCTACGTCCGCTTCTGACGCACCGCCATGCTCTACTCCCGCCCAACATGCTCGACGCCCTCAACATCACCGAGGAAGACGCTCTCGGCCTCGTCGAACTGGCGCAGCACGATCTGGCGCTGGCGCGGGATTTTGCGCGCCGGGCGCTGGCGGCGGCGGAGTCCGAGGAGGCCAGCGGGCTGGCGCGCAGCTATCAGCGCGCGGCGCGGTCCTATCGCCAAAGCCTGGCGCTGAAGGTGCGGCTCAAGCGCGAGCTGGCGGCCGCCGCCCAGGTCCAGGCCAACACGCCCCGGCCCAGGCCTGGCGGGGCGGTGGTGGCCCGGCGCATCGGCGAGGTGCGCGACGCCCTGCTGCGGCTGGCCTGGAACGAGGCCGAGCGGCCCGAAGACGAGCGCGAAAGCGCCGAATGGGATGAATCCGTCGCTGAGACGTTCGCCTTCCATCGCCAGGGCGTCGAGGAAGCCATCGCCGAGGATTGCCTGAAGGACAGCTTCTGCGACGAGCCGCTGGACGACCACGTGGCGCGGCTGGCGCTGGACGTGGGCTTCCCGCCCGACGCCATCGCCGGCTGGCGCGACCTGGCCGACCCGCCGCAGGCCGCGCTCGATTTCGAGCCGGAAGAGGACGAGCCGCTATGGAGCAGTTCGGCGTGAGCCGGCCGGGCGAGCCCATGGCCGTCGCCGGCCCTGCACATCTCCTGCACATCAACCGGCCGCGCGGTGCATGCCGGCTCCCGCACGCCGTGACACCGTGGCGCGCAGGATGCCGCCAACGCTGAAGGGGACCGCCGCCGATGCCGACCTGCCGCCTGAGCTTCGGCCGGGCTCGCCGCCGGCCGATCCGACCTGCCACCGGGTCGAACCCGTCACGCGTCGCATCACCCCTCCATTGACCCCAGCCGCGAACCCGAGAACATGACCTTCATGCCCCAGGTCCTCGTCGTCGACGACGATCCCCACATCCGCCAGCTCCTGGTCTTCGCCCTGGAGAAGGCCGGCCTCAGCGCCCGTGAGGCCGAGGACGGCGAGGCTGCGATCGCCGCGGTCACCCGCGAGATGCCCGACCTGGTGGTGCTCGACATCAACATGCCGAAGCTCGATGGGCTGGAGGTGTGCCGCCGCCTGCGGGCCATGGGCGACCTGCCGATCCTGTTCCTGTCCTCCCGCGACGACGAAATCGACCGGGTGCTGGGCATCGAGCTGGGCGGCGACGACTATGTCACCAAGCCCTTCAGCCCCCGCGAGGTCACCGCCCGCGTGCAGGCCATCCTGCGCCGCACCCGCAAGCCGGCCGCAGCCCCGGTCACCGCCGAGCTCCTCAGCCAGGGCCGCCTGACCCTCGACCCCGACAGCTGGGTCGCCCGATGGGGCGGCGCCGAGGCGCCACTCACCGTCACCGAGTTCGGCATTCTCAAGATCCTGCTGGGCGGACCCAGCCGCGTCTTCAGCCGCGACGCCATCATCGACCGCCTGCACGGCCCGGGCTTCGCCATCACCGACCGCACCATCGACAGCCACGTGCGCAACCTGCGCGGCAAGTTCATCGCCCTGGGCGCCCACGACGTGGTCGAAACCCGCGCCGGCGTCGGCTACCGGCTGGGTCCGTGCCTGGGCGGGGCCGAATGACCGCCAGGCCGTGATCGCCCGCGCCCTCGACGCGGTCGCTGTCCGTTGGCCGAAGATGCGCCTGCGCACCATCCTGTTCGGGGTCTTGCTGTTCGTGGCGGCCATGCCCGGCATCGGGGCCATCTCGCTGCGGGTCTACGAGAACACACTGGTGCGGCAGACCGAGGCCGAGCTGGTGGCCCAGGGCGCGGCGCTGGCCGCCGTGGCCTCCGTCACCTGGCCCGGCGCGCCACGCCCGCAAGCCCGGCCGGCCAAGCCGCCGGAGGGTTACTACCGCCCCGAGTTCACGACCATCGACCTGACGATGGGCGATGTGCTGCCGGAACGCCCGCCACCGGCCCGGAGCCGCCGGCCGCCCGACCCCGAGGCTGTCGCCGTGGCGCGCCAGCTCAATCCGATCGTCGAGCGCACCCTGCAGACCACCCTGGCATCGGTTTACATCCTGGACCGCCGCGGGATCGGCGTCGCAGGGCCAGGGCTGGGTCGTGACTTCTCCCGTTTGCCGGAGGTGCGCAGGGCGCTCGCTGGCCAGCCGCATACGGTGATGCGTGAAAACGGCGATTACCACCCGCAGTACCGCTTCGAGTGGCTGAGCCGGGCCTCCGCCATCCGACTGCACCATGCCCGACCGATCATCGTTGGCGGCCGGGTGAAGGGCGTGCTGCTGCTGTCCCGCTCGCCCCGCGCGCTGTTCCGGGGGCTCTATGAGGATCGCGGCAAGATCGTGCTGACCGTCGGCGTGATCTTCGGCGTCCTGGTGTTGTTGTCCGGCCTCGTGGCCCGTGGCGTCACCCTGCCCATCGAGCGCCTCAGCGCCGCGTCCCGCGAGGTGGCGGCCGGGGGCGGCGAGATCCCGCGTACGCCGCGCACCGCCGCCATCGAGATCCGCGCGCTCTACGAGGACTTCCGGGCCATGGCCGAGCGGATCGAGCGCCGATCCGGCTACCTGCGCGACTTCGCCGCCGCCGTCAGCCACGAGTTCAAGACCCCGCTGGCCGGCATCACCGGGGCGGTGGAGCTGTTGCAGGACCACTTCGAGACCATGTCGCCCGGCGAACGCCGCCGGTTCCTCGACAACATCGCCGGCGATAGCGAGCGCCTCTCCCAACTGGTCACCCGCCTGCTGGACCTGGCCCGCGCGGAAATGGCCAGCCCCGAGGCCGGCGCCGTCGCCGACCTGGATGAACCGGTCCGCCGCGCCATCGACGCCTGTGGCCTGGCCGTACAGCTGGACCTGCCGCGGGAAGCCTCCCCCGTCGCCGTCCCCGCCGCCACGATCGAGGCCGTGCTCACCATCCTGCTGCAAAACAGCCGCCAGGCTGGCGCCACCGCCGCCCGCATCACCGCCACTGGGTCAGACCCGGTTATCTTCACGCTAACCGACAACGGGCCGGGCATTCCGGCCGCCGATCGGCAGCGCCTGTTCGAACCGTTCTTCACCAGCCGGAGGGCTCACGGCGGCACCGGCCTGGGGCTGCCGATCGCGCGGTCATTGCTGGCCGCCAGCCACGCGAAGATCGAGTTGGTCGAAGCCGGGCAGGGCGCGGCGTTCCGCCTCACCCTGCCGCGGGCGTGAGCCGGGATGCTAGTCGAGGGTCACGTAGAGCTCACTCTCGATCACCCACTGGCCGGTGATCTTGCGCCAGACGGCGAGATAGGTCCCGCCCATCCGCCGGTCGGCCCATGCGCCGCTCCATCGTCCGTGCTCCGCCGCCCGCCCGCCTGCGGCATCAAGTTCGACACGCTCGGTCTCGCGGACATAGGCGCCGAACCCCGGCTCGGCGAATTGCGCGGCGAACGCCGCGATCACGTCTTCCACACCCAGGATCAACGCCCCGTCGCCGACGATCAGCTTCACGTCCGCGGCAAAGAACGGCCGCAGCCGCGCCGCCGCATGGCTCGCGATCAGTCGGTTGGTGAGCTTGCGCCGGGCGCGGACCGCATCTTCCGGTGCGGTCACGAGGGTCAGGACGCGGGGAGCAACGGCCGGTTTTCCAGCCGGCGGTCCAGATAGGCGCCGACCCGCTTTTCCACGTCCGGCAGGTTTTCCATCCAGAAGTGGGTGGCGCCCTCGACCACGTCGTAATCGATGACGATACCCTTCTGGGTCCGCAGCTTGGACACCACCCGCTCCACGTCGAGGGGCGGCACCACGGTGTCGTTCTGGCCATGCAGGATCAGGCCCGAGGCCGGGCAGGGGGCCAGGAACGAGAAGTCGTAGGCGTTGGTCGGCGGCGACACCGAGATGAAGCCGTCCGTCTCCGGACGCCGCATCAAGAGCTGCATGCTCACCCAGGCGCCGAACGAATAGCCGGCCACCCAGCACTGCGAGGCCGCGGGGTTGGTGGTCTGCAGCCAGTCCAGCGCCGTGGCCGCGTCGGCCAGTTCGCCAATGCCGCCGTCGAACTCGCCCTGGCTGCGTCCCACGCCGCGGAAGTTAAACCGCAGCACGGAGAAGCCGCGCTTCATGAACAGGTGGAAGAGCTGCACCGCCACCGGATTGTTCATCTGGCCGCCCGCCTTGGGGTGGGGATGCAGGATCAGCGCGACGGGCGCGTTTTCCGTCTTCCCTTGGGTGTAGCGACCCTCGATCCGCCCGACTGCGCCGGTCAGCACCACCTCTGGCATTCGAACCCTCTCGTGTGGCCTAGAATACTTGACTGCTGTAGTAGGTCTTCCTAAGTCGCAGCCATCCGGCGCAACTCCCCGCTCACGCGAGGCGGCGGCTAATAACATAGGCGCCGCCGGATGCGCTGGAAAACTGCATCGGGTCCCAAAAGGGCGAAACACCATGCGTCTGTCCACCAAAGGCCGATATGCCGTGATGGCCATGGCCGACTTGGCCCGCCGTGAGGGCGACGCCGCGCGTGCGGTGGCCCTGGCGGACATCGCGGCGCGCCAAGAAATCTCGCTTTCATATCTAGAGCAGCTGTTCGCGCGGCTGCGCCGCAAGGGGCTGGTGAAGAGCGCCCGCGGCCCCGGCGGCGGCTACCGGCTGGCCCGCGAGGCCTGCGACACCAGCATCGCTGAGATCGTCCACGCGGTGGACGAACCTCTGCGCGCCACCCGATGCCAAACGGGCGCCGGCTGCATGATCAAGGGCGAACGCTGTCTGACCCACGACCTCTGGGCCGATCTGGGCGACCGGATCGAGGACTATCTGGCCTCGGTCAGCCTGGCCGACGTCATCGGTGGGAGGCTGCGCCGGGCCGCATGAGCATCTACCTCGACCACAACGCCACCGCCCGCGTGCGGCCCGAAGCGATCGCCGCCATGGCCGCGGTCATGCAGGCCGTGGGCAACCCGTCCTCAATCCACGCGGCCGGCCGCGCCGCCCGCGCGGTGATGGAACAGGCCCGGGACGACATTGCCCGGCTGATCGCCGCGCCGGCCTCGACCCTAGTATTCCTCAGCGGCGGCACCGAGGCCAATGCGCTGGCCCTGGAAAGCGCGGTCGCTGCCGGGACCCGCCGGGTAATCGTCTCTGCCGTCGAGCATGACAGTATCCAGGAGACCTCCCGCGCCCTTGGGATCGAAGTGGAGACGCTGCCTGTCGGGACGGACGGCGCGGCCGATCTGGACGGGCTGAGCGAGCGCCTGGGCCGGTGGGCCGCCACGGACGGCAGGCCCTTCGTCGCCCTGATGCTGGCCAACAACGAGACGGGGGTGATCCAGCCGGTCGCCGAGGCCGCCGAGATCGTCCACGCCGCCGATGGCTGGCTGCACGTCGACGCCATTCAGGCGGCCGGCAAGATCCCGGTTGATAGCCGCGCCCTGGGGGCAGACACCCTCAGCGTCTCGGCCCACAAGATCGGCGGCCCGCAGGGGATCGGCGCGCTTACATTCGGCCCCCGCGCCACCCTGTCCCGTAGGCAGCATGGCGGTGGGCAAGAGCGCGGCCGGCGCGGCGGCACCGAGAATCTGCCCGGCATCGCCGGCTTCGGCGCCGCGGCGCGTGAGGCGCTGGCGGGACTGGCGGCCTACGCGGAACAGGCCAGCTTGCGCGACGCCGTGGCGGCGCGGCTGAAGGCCGCCGGCAGCGTTGTCATGGGCGAGGCCGCGCCGCGCCTGCCTAACACCCTGTGCATCGCCTCGCCGGGCTACACCTCGGACCTGCAGGTGATGGGGCTGGACTTAGCGGGCGTGATGGTCAGCGCCGGCGCCGCCTGCTCGTCCGGCAAGGTGAAGGCCAGCCCCGTGCTCGCGGCCATGGGCCAGGGCGACCTGGCCAGCTGCGCCATCCGGGTCAGCGGCGGCTGGGACACCACCGCGGCCGACTGGACCCGCTTCGCCGACGCCTGGCTCGAAGCCCATGCGCGCCACGCCGCACGGCGCCAACCCTCCCACCTGGGGCAAGTCGCCTGATGGCCGCCGTCAAACAGACCGTCGAACACGTCGCCAGCCTTGAAAAGTACAAGCACGGCTTCGTCACCGACATCGAGCAGGACTTCGCGCCCAAGGGCCTGAATGCCGACATCGTCCGCTTCATCTCGGCCAAGAAGGACGAGCCGCAATGGATGCTGGACTGGCGCCTTGACGCCTTCGAGCGCTGGCTGGCCATGGACGAGCCCGACTGGGCCAAGGTGTCGTTCCCAAAGATCGACTACCAGGACAGCTACTACTACGCCGCCCCCAAGACCAAGACCGGACCGCTTAGCCTCGACGAGGTCGATCCGGACATCCTTGAGACCTACAAGAAGCTCGGTATCCCGCTCCGCGAACAGGAGGTGCTGGCCGGGGTCGTCGGCAGCCCGAAGTACGCCGTGGACGCCGTGTTCGACAGCGTCAGCGTGGTCACCACCTTCAAGAAGGAACTGGCCCAGGTGGGCGTGATCTTCTGCTCCATGAGCGAGGCGATCCGCGAGCATCCGGAACTGGTGAAGCGCTACCTAGGCACGGTTGTCCCGGTCAGCGACAACTACTTCGCCTGCCTGAACGCCGCGGTCTTCTCCGACGGCAGCTTCGTCTATGTGCCGCCGGGCGTGCGCTGCCCGATGGAACTGTCGACCTATTTCCGGATCAACGCCGAGAACTCCGGCCAGTTCGAACGCACCCTGATCATTGCCGACAAGGGGGCCTACGTCTCCTATCTGGAGGGCTGCACCGCCCCCATGCGCGACGAGAACCAGCTGCACGCGGCCGTAGTCGAGTTGATCGTGCTGGACGACGCCGAGATCAAATATTCCACCGTCCAGAATTGGTATCCGGGCGATCCGGTCACAGGAAAGGGCGGCATCTACAACTTCGTCACCAAGCGCGCCGACTGCCGCGGCGACCGTTCCAAGGTGAGCTGGACCCAGGTGGAGACCGGCTCCTCGATCACCTGGAAATATCCGTCCTGCATCCTGCGCGGCAACGAGAGCTCGGGCGAGTTCTACTCGATCGCCATCACCAACGGCCGCCAGCAGGCCGACACCGGCACCAAGATGATCCACCTGGGCACGAACACGCGTTCGCGGATCATCTCCAAGGGCATCAGCGCCGGCCGCAGCAGCAACACCTATCGTGGCCTGGTCTCGGCCCACCCGAAGGCCAAGGGCGCGCGCAACTTCACCCAGTGCGACTCCTTGCTGATCGGCAAGCACTGCGCCGCCCACACCGTGCCCTACATCGAGGCCCGCAACGGTCAGGCGAAGTTCGAGCACGAGGCCACCACCACCCGGCTCTCAGATGACCAGCTGTTCTATGCCATGCAGCGCGGGCTCTCCCAGGAGGAGGCTGTGCAACTGCTGGTGAATGGTTTCGTGAAGGAAGTGCTGCAGGAGCTCCCCATGGAGTTCGCGGTGGAGGCTCAGAAACTGGTCGCGATCTCGCTGGAAGGAAGTGTTGGATGAGCGTGCGTCCCACCTATGACGGCGAGCGCACGGCGCTTGACGCGGATGGAACCGTGATCCGCGAATTCGACGGCGTCCGACTGCTGCGCGCGCGTGCGCCGACGGGTGCAGGCAACTGTGAGACGGTGCCGCTGGAGATCGCCGCTGGCACGCGGGCGACGGCGACGACGCTCATCGACGCTGAGACCGGGCTCTACGAGCTGGAATGCTACCTTGAGGGTGAACTCTACGCCTTCACGCAGGACACCGGCGAAAACCTGAGGGTTGAGGAACGGATCGAAGACAAGAAAGCCGTGGAGATATGACCGCAAAGGGCCAAAAGCTGGAGTCCCTCTCGCTAAGGGACGCGTTCGAGAGCGAATTCGCGCGTCGCGAGACCGAGCGGCTCGCCCGCGAGGACGCCGAGCGGCGACAGCAGGAGGAGGACCTGGCCAGCGCCCAGGCCCTTCGCGACGCCTTGAGCGTGGACGGTGACTTTCTCGAGCAGCGCGGCCTCACGGTCGATATCCGCCGCTACACGGTCACCCTCGACCACGCTGACTACCGGATCGCGGCCTATTTCGAGGCCGGTAAGGCCAACGTCACCACGGCTGACAAACGGACCGCAAACCCCGGCTCCACCGCCCTGCGCAAGCGCGAGACCGCCGACACGGTCGAGGCCGCCTTGCGGTTCATGGCCCAGTTCCTTGCCGATGAGACCCTTTGAGATGCTGAGCGTTTCCAATCTCCATGCCGAAGTCGATGGCAAGGCCATCCTGAAGGGCCTGAGCCTCGATGTGCCGGCCGGCGAGGTCCACGCGATCATGGGTCCGAATGGCGCCGGCAAGTCGACGCTCAGCTACGTTCTGACCGGTCGGAGCGGCTACGATGTCACGGACGGCGGTGCGACCCTGGACGGCGAGGACCTGTTGGCCCTGGCGCCGAACGAGCGGGCGGCCAAGGGCGTCTTCCTGTCGTTCCAGTATCCGTTGGAAATCCCCGGCGTCCCGGCGCTGACGTTCATCCGCACGGCGCTTAACGCCCAGCGCAAGGCGCGCGGCGAGGCGGAGATCACCGCGCCGGCATTCCTCAAGCTGGCTCGCACCAAGGCCGCCGAGTTGAAGATCGACTTCGACATGCTGAAGCGGGCGCTGAACGTCGGCTTCTCGGGCGGTGAGAAGAAGCGGATGGAAATCTTCCAGATGGCGATGCTGTCGCCGCGATTCCTGATCCTGGATGAGACCGACAGCGGTCTCGACATCGACGCCCTGCGGATCGTGGCCGATGGCGTGAACGCGCTGCGCAGTCCCGAGCGCGCCATGCTGATCATCACCCACTACCAGCGCCTGCTGGACTACATCAAACCCGACCGCGTTCACGTGCTCGCGGGCGGACGGATCGTGGCGTCGGGCGGACCCGACCTGGCGCTGGAGTTGGAGCGCGAAGGTTACGACAAGTACGCGAGGGCCGCTTGAGCGTCGCCGCCGCCATCAAATCGCGGGACGCCGCGACGCTTCCCGGCAAGCGGGACGAGGATTGGCGCTGGACTGACTTGCGTGGCCTGATCCGCGCCGTGCCCGAACCATCGGCGCCGGTTACCGGTGACCTCGGTGCGGGGCCGTTCGACGCCCTGGCCGACGAGGTCATCGTCGTCGGCAACGGGGTAGGGGCGGCCCACATCGACGTGTTGCCCGGCCAGACCCTGGCCGTGGCCCTACGCATCGTCTCGCGCGGCGACGGCGCTCATGCCGCCCGTGTCTCGGTCAGCGTCGAGGCCGGCGGCAGCCTGATCCTGTTTGAGAGCTACGAGGGTGAGGGCGCCTACCTCAGCCAGACGGGCCTGATATTCAACGTCGGCGGCGGCGCGACAGTGGAGCGGATCGTACTGGCCGCCGACAGCGCCGATGGCGTCACGGTCAGTCAGGCCGAGATCGATCTCGCGCCCAACGCCGCCTACGCCCAGACCACGCTCACCAGCGGCGCGCGCCGCCAGCGACTGCAGACCACGGTCAATCATCCCGGCGGCCACGCGGCCTTGCGCCTCGACGGCGTCTACCTGCTGGCCGACAAGCGCCACGCCGACTTGACCACCGTCGTCACCCACGGCGGCGTCGATGGCGTGACGACCCAGCTCACCAAGGGCGTCGTCCGCGATCAGGCCCGCGGCGTGTTTCAGGGCAAGATCATCGTCGCTGAAGGCGCGGACCAGACCGACGCCCGGATGGGCCACCACGCCCTGGTGCTGTCCGATCGCGCCGAGGTGGACGCCAAGCCGGAGCTGGAAATCTACGCAGACGACGTCGCCTGCGCGCACGGCAACACGGTGGGGGCGCTGGACGGGGACGCCCTGTTCTATGCCCGCCAACGCGGCATCCCGGAGCTTGAGGCCCGGGCGATGCTGACCGAGGCCTTCATCGGCCAGGTCGTGGACCGGATGGAACACGAGGGGGCCCGCCACGTG
Source organism: Phenylobacterium deserti (assembly GCA_943332615.1). Lineage (GTDB taxonomy): Bacteria > Pseudomonadota > Alphaproteobacteria > Caulobacterales > Caulobacteraceae > Phenylobacterium > Phenylobacterium deserti_C. Next base: position 14,259 of record CALQQB010000051.1, on the reverse strand, counting down.
ATCCGCGCCTGGGCGACTGAAAGGCTGAGGGGCTGAGCATGGCCTTTGACGCCGAAGCCATCCGCGCCGATTTCCCGATCCTGGCCCGCCAGGTGAACGGCAAGCCGCTGGTCTATCTGGACAGCGCCGCCTCGGCCCAGAAGCCGTACGCGGTGATCCGGGCGATGACGCACGCGATGGAGCACTCCTACGCCAACGTCCATCGCGGGCTGCACACCCTGGCCAACGAGACCACTGACGCCTACGAGGGCGCCCGCAACAAGGTCGCGGCCTTCATAAACGCCGCGGCCACCGAGATCGTCTTCACCAAGGGCGCCACCGAGGCCGTGAACCTGGTGGCCGCCGGACTGGGCGCCCGCCTGCAGGCTGGCGACGAGATCGTGATCTCGCAGATGGAGCACCACGCCAACATCGTGCCCTGGCATTTCCTGCGTGAGAAGCTGGGCGTGGTGCTGAAGTGGGTTCCGGTGACCGACGACGGCCGGCTGGACGTGGCCGCGTATCAGGACCTGCTGGGACCTCGGACCAAGGTCGTGGCGCTGAGCCACATGTCCAACGTGCTGGGCACGGTCAACGACGCCAAGGCCCTGGCGAGGATGGCGCATGACGCTGGCGCGCTGGTGCTGTTCGACGGCTGCCAGGCGATCGTTCACCAGCCCGTCGATGTTCAGGACCTCGGCTGCGACTTCTATGTCTTCTCAGGCCACAAGCTCTACGGCCCCACCGGCATCGGCATCTTGTACGGAAAGGCTGAAGCCTTGGCTGGCCTGCCGCCATACCAGGGCGGTGGCGAGATGATTGGGATCGTCAGCCAGGACGTGATTACCTACGCCGATCCGCCGCACCGCTTCGAAGCTGGCACGCCGCCGATCCTTGAGGCGATCGGCCTGGGCGCCGCCATCGACTTCATGACGGCGCTGGATCGCACGGAGGTCGCCGAGCACGAGCACGCCCTCTACGCCCACGTCCGGGAACGTCTGGCCGGCGCCAACTGGCTGCGGGTGATTGGTGACGCGCCGGGCAAGGGCGCGATCTTGAGCTTCACCGTCGATGGCGCCCACGCCCACGACGTGGCGCAGATTCTCGATCGCTACGGGATCGCCGTCCGCGCCGGGACGCACTGCGCGGAACCGCTGATGCGACGTTTCGGCGTCACGTCGAGCGCCCGCGCCTCATTCGCCCTATATAACACCCTGGAAGAGGCCGATGCCTTCGTTGATGCCCTGACGAAGACCCAGGCTTTTTTCGCTTAAACCTGTGAGCCCGATGGACGACGCAACCGCCATAGAGCCTGCCAGCCCACCGCTCAGCCAGGCGGAGCTCGATGCTCTGACCGATCGGCTGATCGACAAGCTGAAGACGGTCTTCGATCCGGAGATCCCGGTCGATATCTACGAGCTTGGCCTGATCTACAAGGTCGATGTCTCCGACGACAAGGACGTGGCCATCGACATGACGTTGACCGCTCCGGGCTGCCCGGTGGCCGGCGAAATGCCGGGCTGGGTGGAGGACGCGGTGCGCGAAATCGCCGAAGTCCGTTCGGTGAAGGTGGACCTGGTGTTCGATCCCCCGTGGGATCCCTCGCGCATGAGCGACGAGGCCAAGCTGCAACTGAACATGTTCTGATGACCCATCTGAACCTTCCCCAGCCTGTCCCGCGTGCTCACCGGCCTCGCCCGAAGGTGGTGACCCTCTCGGAGTCCGCTGCCGAGCGGGTCCGGGAAATCATGGTCAAGCCCAGGCAGGATGGGGCGGAAAACCCCTACATGGGCCTGCGCGTCGGCGTGAAGAACGGCGGCTGCGCGGGGCAGGAATACGTCCTGGAGTACGCGGAGGCCGCCGGTCCGCTGGACGAGGTGGTCGAGGACAGGGGCGTCACCATCTTGGTCGAGCCCAAGGCGGTGCTGTTCCTGATCGGCACGGAGATCGACTACGAGGTCACCAAGCTCTCGGCGAAGTTCGTGTTCCGCAATCCCAACGAGACCGATGCCTGCGGCTGCGGTGAGAGCGTCACCATCGAACCGGCCAAGCTGGATTGAAGCTAAGCTCCCGCTGCCGTTGCTGGCGGTGCGACCGCTGGGGCGCTATCGTGCCCGGCAGACCTCGGGGGGACCCATGATCGACGACGATGAGATGGAACTGCGCCGCCTGGCCATCCGCCGCGCCGACATGCGCATCGCCTTCCGCAGCCACCTGGTGGCCTACGCCATCGTCAACGCCGGCCTAACCGCCATCTACGTCGCCACGTCGTTTGGTCACTACTTCTGGCCGATCTGGCCGATGCTGGGCTGGGGCATCGGCCTTGGCGCCCATGCCGCCGCTGTCTACATGGACGGAGAGGGGCTTCGCGACCGCATGATTCAGCAGGAGTTCGAGAAACTCCGCCGCAGCCGGCCCCGGCCGCCGCTGTAACCGACTACCGCCCGGTGAACTTCGCCGGGCGCTTTTCCACAAAAGCCATGACGCCTTCGCCGGCGTCCTGCGTGCGGCCAGCCGCGCCCTGGCCATAGGCCTCAGCCTCGAGTTGATCGTGGAACGGGGAGTCCAGCGCATCCCAGACGAGGTTGCGAGTCAGGCCCAGCGACGCCGGGCCGTCAGCCAGGGCGCGCGCCAGGGTCATGGCGTTTTCCATCATCTCCGCGTCCGGGACGCAGCGGTTGATCAGGCCCCATTCCCGCGCCGTCGCCGCCGGAAGCTTCTCGCCCAGCAGCATCAGCTCCATCGCCCGGGCCTTGCCGACGAGGCGCGGCAGCAGCCAGGTCGCGCCGCCGTCCGGCACCAGGCCGATGCGGCGGAAGGCCAGCAGGAAGTAGGCGCTCTCGGCGGCCACCACGAGGTCGCAGACCAGAGCCAGGGAGACGCCAACACCGGCGGCCACGCCATTGACCGCTGCCACCAGCGGCTTGGGCGAACGGCGCACGCGGCTGACAAAGGGATTATAGATGCGCAGCAGCGCTTCGTTCGGCCCAGACGTAGATCCGCCCGGCGAGGTTCCGGCGCGACCGCCCGACAGATTGGCGCCGGAGCAGAATCCGCGGCCCTCACCGGTGAGCACCATCGCGCGCACCGCCGGATCGGCGACCGCGGCATCGAACGCAGCCCCAAGGTCGGCCATGAGTTCGGCGCCGGCCGCGTTCAGCGTGCCAGGGTCGGAGAGGGTGATGATGCAGATGCCATCGTTGATCGCCGTCTTCACCTTGGCGGGGGCTTGTGCGCCGTCCATGGCATTCTCCTTGAACTCGATGCGATGAGTTCAAGGCCAGATACCCCTGCGTTAGCCAAGGGAAAACCCCACAGGGAATCCCCGCGTCAGGCGGCGCGGCTCTCTGAGCCGGTCTCGGCCAGCATGGTGCGGTTGCGGCCGCTCCGCTTGGCGGCATAGAGCGCGCCATCGGCCGCCTCGATCACGGCGGCGGGCGGGTCGCCGCGACGACGCTCGGCGATGCCCGTCGAGATGGTGATGGCGCCCAGGTCCTCGTTGGTCGAGCGACGTTTCAGGGTGCGCGACGAGATCTCTTCGCGGACGGCCTCCAGGGCGGCCATGGCCACCTCGCGGCGCTCGCCTGGGAAGATGACCGCGAACTCTTCGCCACCGTAGCGGGCCGACAGGCGCGCGCCTTCGCCGCCGATCCGGCCGATGACGCTGGCGACGTAGCGCAGCACCTGGTCGCCGGTCTGGTGACCCCAGGTGTCGTTGAAGGTCTTGAAGTGGTCGATATCCACCACGGCCAGGGTTACGACCTCGCCGGTGCGATCTGAGTCAGCGCACGCCTGCTCCAGGGATTCGTCGAAGGCCTTACGGTTGGCCAGCATGGTCAGGGCGTCGGTCATCGCATCGCGGCGGACCTGTTCCAGATGCTCGCGCAGCCGGCCCAATTCGTCGGTGGTGTCGGCCAGCTGACTTTCCAGGGCCTGGTTCTCGGCGTGAACCTTTCGGGTGGCATTGGAGAGGTTCTCGACCATGGTGCGGACGGCGGCGTTCCCCTGCGCATCGAGAGACTCACTGGCGGTGGCCAGTTGCTGGCCATAGATTTCGCTGGTCTCGCGGGCGCTTTCGATAGCGCGAGAAACACTGTTCAGTTCTTTGGTCAGGTTCTTGCCGGCATTCAGAATCTCTCCGCTCAACTTGGCGGCGGGCAGGTGATGCGCGGCGATATTGGCCCCAACCTGGTCGGTGAAGTGCTCCCCCGACTCGATGACCGTATTGATCTCGGCGGCGACATCGCTGTCTTTCGCCGCCACATAGTGGAGCCACAGCTCGAAATTGAGCGCTGTGGGCCAGGCCTTATGGGTTTCCATGGCATCAATGGCCTTGCGGGCCCACTGATAGGCCTTCGGGCTGCGGAGCAGGGTATCGATGTCTGTGGACATGAGTCAGCACCCTAAGGGCGGACCGCAAACGAGGCGTTAAGGCCGAAGGCGAATCGTTGCTTGCCTAATCGTCGCTGGAACGTGGCGGCGGCGCGCGCATCAGGAACGCGGGAGTGTCGGAGCCGAAGCCGACCACGCGATCACCATCGCCGCTCCGATCGCCCTGTTCGCGATCACCCCGCTCGCGACCATCACGTTCGCGGGGAGCCCGATCGCGCTGGCGTTCGGGACGCTCTGTCCGGGGCGGCCGCTCGACCTGTTCCGGCCGCTCCGCGCGCGGCGGCGCTTCGCTGCGCTCCGGGCGCTCAACGCGGTCCGGACGCGGCGCGCGCTCAGGACGTTCCGTGCGCTCAGGACGGGGCTTTCGCGCCGGTGCTTCGGCCTGGACCTCGGCCACGGGTTCCTGCGGCTTGAGCGAGGCGGGTCTGTGATCCACGGGTGGCGCGCGGTCACGGGTGCGGTCTCGATCCCGGCCGCCACTGCGCTCGCGGCCGCCGCCTCGGGCGGCGCGCGGCTCGTCCTTGATCGAAGCCCAATCGACGCCCTCGATAGTGACCTCTTCCGGCGCCTTGCCGATCAGCTTCAGAACCTTATCGAGGTTGCGGCTGTCGGCGGGGGTCACGATCATGAACGCCTGACCGGTCTTGCCGGCGCGGCCGGTGCGGCCGATCCGGTGGACATAGTCGTCGGCATGATGCGGGACGTCGTAATTGAAGACGTGGCTCACGTCAGGGATGTCCAGACCGCGCGCCGCCACGTCGGAGGCGCACAGCAGCCGCAGCGTCCCATTGCGGAAGCTTTCCAGCGTGCGCATGCGGGTGGACTGGTCTAGGTCGCCGTGGATCGGGGCAGCGTCCAGCCCGTGCTTCTTCAGCGACTTGGCCACGACATCGACTTCGGACTTGCGGTTGCAGAAGACGATGCCGTTCTTGACGTCGGCCCGGGAAATCAGTTCGCGCAGCGCCGTGCGCTTGGCTTTCGGGTCGGCGGTCGGGATGCGCACCAGGTTCTGGGTGATCGTCTCGGCCGTGGTCGCCGGGCGCGAGGCCTCGATACGGATCGGGTCGTTCAGGAACTGCTTGGTAAGCCGGGTGATCTCCGGCGGCATGGTGGCCGAGAAGAACAGGGTCTGCTTCTTCGCCGGGGTGAGCTTGAAAATCCGCTCCAGGTCCGGGATGAAGCCCATGTCGAGCATGCGGTCGGCTTCATCGACGACCATGATCTGGACGCCGGTCATCAGCAGCTTGCCGCGCTCGAAGTGGTCCAGCAGGCGACCGGGCGTGGCGATCAGCACATCGACGCCGCGATCCAGCTTCAGCTCCTGGTCCTTGAACGAGACGCCGCCGATCAGCAGCGCCCAGGAAAGCTTTTGGGCCTTGGCGTACTTCTCGAAGGACATCGAGACCTGGTCGGCCAGTTCGCGTGTCGGGGCGATGACCAGGGCGCGCGGCATGCGGGCCTTAGAGCGGCCGGCGGCGAGCCGGTCGATCATCGGCAGGGTGAATGCGGCGGTCTTGCCGGTGCCGGTCTGGGCGATACCCAGCACGTCGCGCCCGGCGAGCGCGTAGGGGATCGCCTCGGCCTGGATCGGCGTGGCGGTGGTGTAGCCTGCGCCGATGACGGCGTTCAGGGTCGGCTGTGAAAGGCCTAGGTCAGCAAATTCGGTCATTCGGTCTCGGTGGGGCGGCGCCCGGTCATGATTGAGCCGGCGCAACGCGATGGCGTGGGCGGACATCGCCACGCGCGCCGGAACATACGGTCAACCTGTCTTAAGTCAACGCACCCGCTTACCGCCTGTTCATCTGGACCGTGCGCCAGCCCCTACTTTCCGTCCACGGCGTAGGCCAGCAGCACGTTCACACCGTTGCCGCCCGTATTCGCGGCGCCGTTGAAGCCGGACATGGTGAAGACCATGCCACCGGCGATCGCGGGGCCCATGCCGTCGATGCTGCCCCCTGGCTGGCCCCTAACGCCGTTGACCGTGTCGTAGGCGCGCGAGGTGGTGCTGTCGGCCCAGATGATCCTGCCGGTCCGGGAGTCGTAAGCGCGGAACCAGCCGTCCATGGTCCCGGAGAACACCACCCCCGGCATGACCGAAGGGGCCGCCGACTGGGCCCGCATGCAGGCGCCGGGCGCACGGTCGCGACTGCGGTCGCCGGCATAGTGGCAGGGCGCCTCAGGGGCCGGGGTGTTCCAGATAACCTTGCCGGTGGCCGGGTCGATGGCCGACAGGCCAGGCTGGCCCACGCCATTGATGCCGAGCACCGAGAGCGGCAGGCCCTGCTTCTTCCGCAGTTCGTCGAAAAGGGCGCCGATGTCGGAATTGGCCGCGTAGACGCGGGCGTCATCGGCCGCCATGCCCCACTCGATGCCGCCCAGGGTCGAGCCGGAGCCAACGCGCCGGGTCCAGAGGATTTTCCCCGTATCCGGATTCATCCCGTACAGCATGCTCGACTTCTGGCCCGACAGCAGCACGTCCTTGCCGCCCTTGAGCTTGAACAGGATCGGCGAGGCGCCGAAGTCGGCGTCGGGGCCCACCTGCGTCGGGCAGTTGGGCCCGACGTTTCCGGGATTGCAGCCGACGATGAAGTTGTCGTTCTCGGTGACCTGAGTGGACCAGCGGATCTTCCCGGTCATCATGTCCATGGCGACGACGGCGTCGGCGCCCTTGGTCGCGGCGTCAGTATAGCTGTCGCCGGTGGTCACATAGACCAGGCCTCGGACCGCATCGATGGTCGGCGCCGACCAGATCGCTGCCCCCGCCGGACCCTGCAGCATGGTCCCGGCCATGTTCGCCCGGATCGGCTTCATCGGCTCGTTGATCATATAGGTCTGCCACTGCTTGCGGCCGGTCGTGGCATCGACCGCCACCAGCGAGCCCCGGAAGCTGCAACAGGCATAGCTGGCTTGCCGTCCGGCCCCTTCCTCGCCCGAGGTGATCGGCACGAAGACCTGATTGCCGGACACGATGGGTGATCCGGTGATCCCGGCGATGGGGTGCGCCTCCAGCGGCTCGGTCTTCCAGATCTCTTTGCCGCTCTGGGCGTCGATGGCGTGCAGCACGCGGTTGCGCTCGCCGATGAAGGTCACCCAGCCGGACGGCGAGATCGCGCTTCTGACGATCATCGGTGTCGTGCGCGCGGGCAGGTCGAGCGCCCAGTGGACGCAGCCGGTCTTGGCGTCCAGCGCATAGGTCTTGCCTGTGCGGTTGGCGATGAACAGCCAGTCGCCCACCACCGTCGGCATGCTGCCGCCGGCCATGGCGTAGGCCCATTTCACCTTCAGCCTCGGCACGTCGGCGGCGGTCAGGCCGGGATTGCGCTGGAATCGCAGCGAGGCGTCGCCCTGGCCGACGCTGGTCCAGTCGGAGCCGGTCGCCCGGATCTCCGGGTGGGTCTCGCACATCTTGTCCACGCCCTTGGGCGCGTTGGCGAAGGCGTTCTGGCGCCCGCCGCCGGCCGCGGCTCCGACCAGGAACCCGGCCACCGCCTGCTTGTCGGCGTCCGTCAGGCCCGCCGCCATGGCGACCATGTTGCCGCTGGTCAGCACCTGTACGATCTGGTTCGCCGGCATCGTCGCCAGCGTCTGGCGGTTCGGCGCATGCTCGATCGCCGGCTCGTGGCAGGTCTTGCAGCGGGTGTTGAAGATCTGCTCGCCGGTCTGCACCTGAGCCGAAGCCGCGCCCGTGCCCGCAGCCGCGCCGACCAACGCCAGCGCGGCGATCCAGATCCTGAAGCTCATGTTTCCCCCGGTAGCGTTCTTGGCGACGACTCTCCGCACCCTCGGCTGCAAAGATTTCCGGGATATGTCGCCGGGGCGCCGTTGCTAGACGTCCAGGTCGGCCAGGGCGAACTCGGCGTTTTCCTGGATGAAGCGGAAGCGCAGTTCCGGCTTGCGGCCCATCAGGGCTTCCACCAGATCCTCCACCGGCTCCTCGGCGCGGGGCAGGGTGACCTTGGCCAGGGTGCGGCTCTTCGGGTCCATGGTGGTTTCCTTGAGCTGCGCCGGCATCATCTCGCCCAGGCCCTTGAACCGGCTGATCTCGGGCTTCTTGCCCTTGAAGTCAGTGGCCAGCAGTTCGTCGCGGTGGGCGTCGTCGCGGGCATAGGCCGCCTTGCCGCCGTGGCTGAGGCGATAGAGCGGGGGCAGGGCGAGGAACAGGCGGCCGCCCCGGATCATGTCCGGCATGGTCCGGTAGAAGAAGGTGATCAGCAGGCTGGCGATGTGGGCTCCGTCCACGTCGGCGTCGGTCATGATGATGATGCGGTCGTAGCGCAGATCTTCGTCGCGATACTTCGACCCCGCCTGGGCGCCCAGCGCCAGCAGCAGGTCGGCGAGTTCCTTGTTGCCGCCGAACTTGTCGGTGGAGGCCGAGGCCACGTTCAAGATCTTGCCGCGCAGGGGCAGGATCGCCTGGGTCTTGCGGTTGCGGGCCTGTTTCGCCGAGCCGCCGGCCGAGTCGCCCTCGACCAGGAACAACTCGGTCCCGTCCATCGCCGAGCCGGAGCAGTCGGCCAGCTTGCCCGGCAGGCGCAGCTTGCGGGTGGCCGAGGCGCGGGCGACTTCCTTGTCCTTGCGGCGCTTCAGGCGCTCCTCGGCGCGCTCGACCACGAATTCCAGCAGCGCGCTGGCGGCCTTGGGCTGGGCGGTCAACCAGTGGTCGAACGGGTCGGCCAGCGCCTTTTCCACCAGCTTCTGAGCGTCTGAGGACGACAGCCGCTCCTTGGTCTGGCCTTGGAACTCGGGGTTGGCCACGAACACGCTGACCAGGGCGCCGGCCTGGGAGACCACGTCGTCGGCGGTGATGATCGTCCCGCGCTTCTCGCCGCTGAGTTCGGCATAGGCTTTCAGGCCTCGGGTCAGGGCGGCGCGGAAGCCGGCTTCGTGCGTCCCGCCCTCCGGCGTCGGCACGGTGTTGCAGTAGGACTGCATGAAGCTGTCGGCCTCGCCGAACCCGGCCGGCGTCCAGGCTACCGCCCACTCGACCTTGCCGGTCTCACCCGGCCGTTCCCAGCGCCCGGCGAAGGGCTGCGGGGTCACCGTCTCCAGGTCCTTGATCCGCTCGCCCAGGAAGTCGGCCAGGCCGTTGGGGAAGCGGAACGTCGCCTCCGCCGGGGTCTGGTCCTGGATACGCGAGGGATCGCATTTCCAGCGGATCTCGACGCCGCCGAACAGATAGGCCTTGGACCGCGCCATCCGGTAGAGCCGCGCCGGCTTGAAGCTCGCGCCCTCGCCGAAGATCACCGGGTCGGGCATGAAGTTGATCTGGGTGCCCTTCTTCCGGGTCGGCCCCATCTGCTCGATCTTGGCCACTGTCTTGCCGCGGGTGAAGGCTTGGCGCCATTCCGAGCCGTCCTTCCAGACGGTCACCTCGACGCGTTCCGAGAGGGCGTTGACCACGGAAATGCCCACGCCGTGCAGGCCACCGGAGGTCTCGTAGGCCTTGCCGGAGAACTTCCCCCCCGAGTGCAACACGGTCATGATGACTTCCAGCGCCGACCTGCCCGGATGCTTCGGGTGCGGGTCTACCGGGATGCCGCGCCCGTCGTCCTTGACCGTCAGCGAGCCATCGGCCTCGAAGGTCACCTCGATCACCTTGGCGTGCCCGGCCACCGCCTCGTCCATCGAGTTGTCCAGCACCTCGGCGAACAGGTGGTGCAGGGCGCGTTCGTCGGTGCCGCCGATGTACATCCCCGGCCGCTTGCGGACCGGCTCCAGCCCCTCCAGGACCTCGATGTCCTTGGCCGAATAGCCGCCGGTGACCTTGCTGGCGGCCGGCTCCGGTCGCGGTTCATGGCTCTCGGCCAGCGGCGAGGCCGGGGCGGGGTTCAGGGCGTCATCGAAAAGGTCGGGCACGGGCTGGGACGCTGACTTGGGCATGACCGCGTAGGGTGGTCCGATTCTGAGGCGGCCGGTATGAACAGGGCGGCCTCGCAACGCAATGCGGCGAGGTTGCCTCGCGGGAGGAGAGCGCATCGTGACGAGTTGGAAGGATCCCGAGATCGCCGGCGTGCGCGCCTTGCTGGCGGCGCGGCAGCCTGAGCCGGGCTCGCCCGGCCCCAGCTTCGCCGACCGCCGGACCGCCATGGACGCCATCGGCGAGCAGGGGGCGCTGCCCACCGGCTGCTTCCATGAGCCCATGACGCTGGGCGGGGTGCGGTGCGAGCGGGTGGTCCCGCAGGGCGCGATCGCCGGGCGGACGCTGCTCTACCTGCATGGGGGCGCCTACACCGCGGGCAGCCCGCGCAGCCACCGGCCGCTGGTGGCCCGGCTGGCCGAGGCGGCGCACGCCATCGCCATCGCCGCCGACTATCGCCTGGGTCCCGAGCACCGCTTTCCTGCCGCGGTCGAGGACGCCGTGGCGGTCTATCGCGCGCTGCTGGAGGGCGGGACCGAGCCCGGGCGGCTGGTCGTGGCCGGGGACTCCGCCGGCGGTGGCCTGGCCCTGTCGCTGGCCCTGGCGCTGAAGGCCGCCGGGCTGCCGCAGCCAGCCGGCTTCTTCGTCATCAGCCCCTGGGCCGACCTCACCCAGTCTGGCGCGAGCTATGCGGCCAAGGCGGCGACCGATCCGATGATCAGCAAGGCCGGTCTCGACGACAACGCGCTGGCCTACCTCGGCGGCCTGGACGCCCACGACCCCCTGGCCTCGCCGGTATTCGGCGACTTCGAGGGCGTCGCGCCGGTGCTGATTCAGACCGGCTCGGAGGAGGCGCTGCTCAGCGACAGCATCACCATGGCCGATGTCCTGGCCCATGCCCGGGTCGATGTCCGCCTGGAGGTGTGGCCCGAGATGATCCACGTCTTCCACGCCTGGGGTGGCGGCCTGCAGGCGGCGCGGCGCGCGATCCGCCTAGCGGGGGTCTGGATCGACGACCGGCTTGGCGACTGACGCGGTCTGCGTGGGCGGACAGCGCTCGCGCAGCAGACTGTCGGCGATGGCGCCCGGATTGGCGTATTCCCATTTGGGAATGTCGATCGCGACGACCTTGGCCGCGCCCTGCATGTTGCGGCCGACGTAGAGCGTCGATTGCAGGATCTGCATCTTCTCCCCGGTGCAGTCGAACTCGAACAGCGTGACGGCGGAGAGGTGGGGGTCAGGCCCGCTCTCCTCGCGCTTTTCAACCCGAAGCCAGGCCCGGGGCGTCTCACGGGTTCCACCGCCGTCCCTGGTCAGGGCGACCTTGTCCGGATCGGCTGCGCGCACGGCCCAGCCCGCGCCGTCGATCACGGGCCGGGCCCAGCGGTAGGCCTCGCCGAACGCGCGACGAGCCGGATCATCGCGCATGATGGACCGGACGCAGCTCTTGAAGACCGGTTCCGGTAGCTCGGGCCCCATGCAGTAGGCCACCGCGACAGCGCGCTCCGGCGGCGCGAGCGGATCGGGGCTGACCACGGCCGGGCCGCTGGCGGCTGGCCCGTTCGTAGCTGGCCCGTTCGTGACGGGATCATTCGCGGCCAGGATCATGGCAGCCAGGGCGGCGGCAAGCATCTGTTCCCTCCGGTTGTCCGATCACTCTACCGCCGGTCGCAGTCGCGCGGAATTGCCTACTTCAGAGGATCGTAGATCTTGCCCAGCAGGTCCGGCTTGCCGGGAATGCGTTGCAGGCGCGGGTAGCGAAGGCCGTCGTGGTAGTCGATCGCCACGGTGCGGAAGTGGTCGCCATCCTTCACGATCAGGCTGAGCGGGTCCTTGCTCGCCTTGCCCGCGGCGATCGCCTCCTTCAGCCGCTCGGTGTCATAGGCGATGCCGTTGACAGCCAGGATCTTGTCGCCGCTCGTCAGCCCCGCCTTGAACGCCGGCCCGTCCCACAGCACCCCGGTGATCGTGGCCTCGCGGTTGAGCACCAGGCCCAGGGAGTAGGTGAGATCGACCTGCTTGCGGCCCGCCTCGCTGTCTTTCCAGAAAGAGGTTGGCTTGTCGGTGTAGACCAGCTGGTAGCCGCCGCGCGTGATCCCCTCCAGCGGGAAGCCCGGCGCCACGTCCTTCACACGGGCCGTCAGGAACCCGGCCCAGTCGTTGGGGACCACCTCGTTGAGCGCCTTGACCACGTCTTCGAAGGTGTAGGTCAGCGGCATCCAGCTGCCGTCCTTCACCCCGAAGAATCCGCGCGCGAAATCGTCGAGCGACTTCTTGCCGGCGGTCTTCTCGCGGATCAGCGTATCGACGTCGAGCCAGACCATCTGGCCCTCGGAATAGTAGTCCTCGCTGCGCTGCCAGCTGGTCCAGGGGATAGGCCGACGGCCGGAGATGATCGGGTCGTTGGTGGTGTCCTCCACCGAGCGCCACTGCCGTCCCGGCCGGCCGACGGAATAGGTGGCCGCGGTCATGGCCAGGGCGTCCAGGGTCTGTTCCTTGGTCACCAGCCCCGAGCGCGCGCCCAGCACATAGCCCCAGTACTGGTCCTGGCCCTCGTAGACCCACAGCAGACTGTCGCGCATCGGGACATTGAAATTGGGCGCCCAAAGGTCGGCCGGCCGCCGGAACTTGCCGTCCCAGGAATGGCTGTACTCGTGCGGCAGCAGGTTTCGGTTGGGCGCGTCGCTGGCCCAGTCGGTGAAGTACTCGGGGTCCGTGCCGTTCTCGCTGGACCGATGGTGTTCCAGGCCGATCCCGCCCATCCGCTCGCTCAGCGCCAGCAGGAAGTCGTAGTGATTGAAGTGCCGGGCCCCATAGAGGCGGTCGGCCTGCCGGACGAGCTCGCGGTGCGGCTCGATCTGCTCGGGTGTAGCGGCCAGCAGCTCCGGCCGGTCAGCGACGATGTTCAGGCGAACCGGTGACTTGCCGCTGGTGTCGAGGTCGTACTGCTTGAAATAGCGCCCGGCGAACATCGGCGAGTCCAGCAGGGTGTCGAAGTCCGTCACCTTGAAGCGTGTGACTCCGCCGTCGATGCTGGCGGTCTCCAGCGCCGTGCCATAGCCCCAGCCGCGCGGCAGCTTGATGGTGGCCTCGATCTGTATGCGGCGGGTGAAATAGCCGGCGGGGTACATCGCCAGGCTGATCCACTGGGCGTTCAGCATCTCCGGCGTCATCACCACGCGGCCCTGCTCCGGGGCGGTGGGCGTCACGAACTGGAATTCCACCTCGACGCTGGATGCGCCGGCCGGCGGCGTGATGTGGAAGGCGAACACCTGCACCGGATCGCGGGTCCAGGGGATCACCTGGCCGTTCGCCCGGAACACCAGTCCGGCGACGTTGTAGAGGGCGTTGCGTGGCGAATGCCCGCCCGGAACCCATTGGGGATAAAGGATCGTCTGAGGGCCGGGGCCGGCGAGAGGAATGCTCTCCCGCACGCGGAAGATCCGCCGTTCCACGTCGGTGGCGTCCACCTCCAGGCGTAGCGTGCCCGGATAGGCGATATCGCGGGGCGCGGCGATCGCCGGCGGCATGGGCAGCGGCTGCGGACCCTCGGAAGAATCCGCAAGGGCAGGCGCGGCCACGGCAAGCGCGGCGGCGAAGGCGAAGAAGGTGGATTTCAAGGCGGCGTTTCCTGGAGCGCGTAACCGATTTTATTACGGTTCTAAGGCGGGTTGGCCGACCACCTCAACTCCTCCTGGCCGCATCGGCGCATACGGTGGCCTATCAACAGCTGCGCCCGTCACATCGGGGGTGTCATTCCGGTTTGGGCGCAGCCCAAGACCGGGTCCCCCAGCGCCAGATCGCGCCGGCGAGCCACGCCGCGGCAGGCAAGCGAAGCGAACCCCGGATTTCCCGGATTTCCACGGAAGGCGCCGGAGGGCTTGAGCCGCTCCGGGTCACGGGGGTCGATCCGGCGGGACTGGGCGATTCCCAACCCCCCGGCCGTCCCGGCGGAGGCCGGGAGCCAGATCTCAAAACTGGAATGTGGGTCGGATGGGCTCGGCGGGCCTGGAACCCGCCTCAGCGCCGGT
>CALQQB010000050.1 GCA_943332615.1 Phenylobacterium deserti | reverse complement strand
CTCCCGGCCTCCGCCGGGACGGCCGGGGGGTTGGGAATCGCCCAGTCCCGCCGGATCGACCCCCGTGACCCGGAGCGGCTCAGGCCCTCCGGCGCCTTCCGTGGAAATCCGGGGAATCCGGGGTTCCTAAATCTCTTGCCTGCGGCGCCCCTGCGTGCGCCCGTCAACGATCCGTCCTATATGGCGTAGCCGTCATGCCGCCACGCCTCAGACCCACCCGCCTGGAATACGTCGTCGATGGGGTGCGGCTACGCACCCTGCTGACCGCCGCGGCGCTGGAGAATCTCGGCGACGAGGTCGCCCAGCGAAAGGGCGCGCTGGAGGTGCTGAAGGCGGCCCTGTTCCGGGGCCGGATGATCGCCAAGGAGCGGCTGGAGAACGGCGCCGGGGGGATCGAGACCGCGCAGCTGCTGTCGGGCGTCTCCGACGAGGTGATCTCGGCGCTCTGGGATTTCACCACCGTCCACATCTTTCGCGCCCGCAACCCAACGGAAGGTGAAAGATTGGCGCTGATGGCCGTCGGCGGTTACGGGCGAGGCACATTGGCGCCCTTCTCCGACGTCGATCTGCTGTTCGTGCGCTCCTACAAGCAGACCGCCCACGCCGAGAGCGTGATCGAATACATGCTCTACGCCCTGTGGGACCTGGGCTTCAAAGTCGGCCACGCGTCGCGGACCATCGAGGAATGCATCCGCCTCTCCCGCGAGGACTTCACGATCCGCACCTCGATTCTAGAGGCCCGGCGGCTGACCGGCGACCAGAAGCTGGCGGACGAGCTGCTCCGGCGCTTCGAGACCGAGGTGGTGCGCGGCACCGGGCCCGAGTTCGTCGCCGCCAAGCTGAAGGAGCGCGACGAGCGCCATGCCCGCGCCGGCGCCAGCCGCTATCTGGTCGAGCCCAACATCAAGGAAGGCAAGGGCGGCCTGCGCGACCTCAACACCCTGTTCTGGATCGCCCAGTACCTGCATCCAGGCCAGTCCCTGGAAAAGGTCATGCAGCTCGAGATGTTCGCCCACCGCGAGGTGCGCGCTTTCATCCAGGCGTTCGACTTCCTGTGGGCGGTGCGCAGCCACCTGCACTTCGCCACCGGCCGGCCGGAGGAGCGGCTGAGCTTCGACCTGCAGCCGGAGATCGCGCGGCGGATGGGCTATGGCGACCGGGGCGACGCACCCGCCGTCGAGCGGTTCATGCGGCGCTATTTCCTGATCGCCAAGGACGTGGGCGCGCTGACCCGGGTGTTCGCCGCCAAGCTCGAGGCCGAACAGGTGAAGCTGGCCCCCAAGGGCATCTCGCGGTTCCTGCCCGGCCGGCAGATCAAGCGGAAACCCCTGGACGAGCCGGGCTTCCACGAGATCGGCGGGCGGCTCGATGTGGACCCGGACATCTTCGAGAAAGACCCGGTGAACCTGCTGGTGCTGTTCCGCGTGGCCGACCGGCGCAACCTGGACCTCCACCCCGACGCCTTCTTCGCCGCCTCGCGGGCGCTGGGGCTGATCACCTCGGCGGTTCGGCGCGACCGGCACGCGGCGAAGGTGTTTCTCGACATCCTGGCCCGTGGCCGCGACCCGCGCACGACGCTGACCCTGATGACCGAGGCGGGGGTGCTGGGCCGCTACCTGCCGGAGTTCGGGCGCATCGTCGCCCAGATGCAGTTCAACATGTACCACTCCTACACGGTGGACGAGCACACCCTGCGGGCGGTGGGCGTGATCGCCGACATCGCCGCGGGCCGGCTGGCCGAGGATCACCCGCTGGCCGTCCAGGTCATGCCGCTGATCGTCGATCGCGAGGCCCTGTTCCTGGCCATGCTGCTGCACGACACCGGCAAGGGCGGGGCCGGCGGCCAGGAAGTGGCCGGCGCCCGGGCGGCGCGGCAGGCCTGCGAGCGGCTGGGCCTGGAGCGGTCGAAGATCGAACTGGTCGCCTGGCTGGTCGAACACCACCTGGTGATGAGCGACTACGCCCAGAAACGCGACGTGTCGGACCCGCGCACCGTCACCGACTTCGCCGCCATCGTGCAGAGCCCCGAGCGCCTGCGGTTGCTGCTGGTGCTGACCGTGGCCGACATCCGCGCCGTGGGGCCCGGCGTCTGGAACGGCTGGAAGGGCCAGCTGATGCGCGAGCTCTACACGGCCACCGAGGCGGTGTTCCGGGGCGGGCGCGGCTCGGACGCGGCAGCGGCGCTGCGGCGCTACCAGGAGAACGCCGCCTATGACGCGCGGGTGCGGCTGGCCCGCGCCGACCCGGCGGCCGAACCCTGGGGTGACGCCATGGAGGACGCCTATTTCACCGCCTTCGACGACAATGAGGTCCTGAACCACGCCTACCTCGCCCGCACCGCAGCCGAGGGCCGGGGCGCGGCAGCGGTCTGCCGGGTGCGGGCCGACCTCAATGCTTCGGAGCTGGTGGTGTCTGCCACCGATCGGCCGCGGCTGTTCGTGGGCCTGGCCGATGCGATCACGGCGGCCGGGGCCAATATCGTCGGCGCTCGGGTGTTCACCTCGCGGCAGGGGCAGGCGCTGGACGTCTTCTTCGTGCAGGACGTCACCGGCCAGCCGTTCGGCGCCACCGACGAGCGCGTTCTGATGCGGCTCGCCGACGACCTGGCCGCCGCCGCCCGCGGCGAGCCCGTCGCCCGCGAGGCCCGCCGCAAGGGCGACATGGGCCGCACCGCCGCCTTCTCGATCACGCCGGCGGTGATGCTGGACAACGACGCCTCGGAGACCTCGACGGTGGTGGAGGCCTCGGGCCGTGACCGGCCGGGCCTGCTGGCCGCGCTGGCCCGCACCCTGGCCGACACCGGCCTGACCATCACCTCGGCCCATATCGACGGCTATGGCGAACGCGCCGTGGACGCCTTCTACGTGACCGGGCCTGAGGGGACGAAGTTGACCGACGCGCGCAAGGGCAATGCCCTGAAGACCGCCCTGCTGACTGCCCTCACCGAGGACGAGAGTGAGACGCCGAAACCGCGCTCCAACCTGCAGCGCGCGCGGGCCAGCGTGGCGCGTTAGCTCTTCGCCGTCTGCGCCGCGAAGTCCGCGCTGAACTTCGCCGGGTCGATCGCCGCGCCGCCCGCGCGGGCCTGGAACTGCTCGGTGGAGTTCTCGCGCGGATAGGGCGTGTCGGGAACCGGCACGCCCAGGAAGTCGCACAGCGGGCCCCAGCCCTGCGCCACCTCGAACACCAGCAGGCGGTCTTTCGGCACGCCGGCCACCACCGCCTCGGTGTGGCGATGGAAGAAGTCGATCATGAAGGCCCGATCGTGACGGTCGCCGCCATACCAGCTGCTGAGGTGCGCGAAGAACTTGCCCATCGGCGTCTCAGGCGGCGGCTCGGGCCGGCCGGGCGCGAAGATGGTGGCCTGGGTGCTGTCGAACCACTTTTCAGGGTCGCGCACCGTGTGCAGCACCTTGGCGTCGGGATAGAAATCCATCAGCTCGCGCCAAAACTGGCAGCCGGGGTGGTCCACCATCGACTGGTAGCCGGCGAACACCGCGTCCCAGTCCGGCTGGCCGTCGCCCGCGGCCACCCACAGCGGCAGGCTCTCCGGGTGCATGAACACCTCGACCATGTGGTGACATGGGCCGAAGCCGATCTGCTCCAGCGCCAGCTTGGTCGACATCGTCCCCGTTCGGCCGAGGCCGGACCCGATCACCTTCAACGCCATGCCGCTTCCCTCCGCTTGCGGCGTGACCGTAGCGCAGGCGTCATCGCCTGCACCAAGAATCCACACGCCCATGCCGCAACGACCGGCTAGGTTGACGCCTTCACCGACACAGCCGACCTACCCCTCGTGACCGACACCACGCGCGCCGCCGACACGCCCGCTCCGACCCCGCCGAAACGCGGCGGCGGCATGCTGCGCTCGTCGGCGATTTTCGCGGGATTGACCTTGATCAGCCGGTTCCTGGGGCTGGCCCGCGACCTGGTGATCACCGCCAAGCTGGGGACCAACTTCGCCGGCGACGCCTATTTCACCGCCCAGACCTTCCCGAACCTGTTCCGCCGGATGTTCGCCGAGGGCGCCTTCGCCGCGGCCTTCGTGCCCGAGTACTCCAAGCGACTGGCCGGCCAGGGCGCGGCGGAGGCCGACCGCTACGCCGCCGATGCGCTGGCCACCATGGCGGCGTTCACGGTGGCGCTGACGATTGTCTGCCAGCTGGCCATGCCGTGGATCATGTACGTCTACAGCTTCGGGTTCGGCCCGGGTTCGGCCCTGGCGCCGATGGACGGCGCGACGGCCAAGTTCAAGCTGGCGGTGCTGCTGACCACGGTCACCATGCCCTACCTGCCCTGTGTGGTGATCGCCTCGCTGTTCGCGGGCGTGCTGACCTCGCGCGGGCGCTTCGTGATCTACGGCCTCTATCCGGCGCTGCTGAACATCGTGACCCTGGCCGCCGTGATCCCCGAGCACGACCCGGTCCGCGCCGCCTGGGCCGCGTCCTGGGGCACGATCGTCGCCGGCGTCAGCCAGGCCGCGCTCTGCTGGTGGGGCGCGCACAGGAGCGGCGCGAAGATCCGCCCGACAGCCCTGAAACTGACCCCCGAGATACGCATGCTGGCGCGACGGATGGCGCCCGGCGTGCTGGCCTCCGGCGCCACCCAGATCAACCTGTTCATATCGGCGATCCTGGCCAGCCAGGTCTCCGGCATGCGGGTGTGGCTGGCGATGGCCGAGCGGTTCTATCAGCTGCCCCTGACGCTTGTGGGCGTGGCGATCGGGGTGGCCCTGCTGCCGCGCCTGTCCACGGCGGTCCAGGGCGAGGACCACGGCGACGCCCAGGCGGCCATGGACCAGGCGGTGGTGTTCGGCCTGGCGCTCAGCCTGCCGGCGGCCGCCGCGCTGGTGGGCATGCCGGGCTACCTGACTGACGGCTTCTTCGCGCGCGGTAACTTCACCCACGCCGACGCCGCCAATTCCGCGCAGCTGCTGTTCCACTACGGCTGGGGCCTGCCGGCCTTCGTGCTGATCAAGATCCTGCAGCCGGCCTTCTTCGCCCGCGGCGATACGCGGCGGCCGATGGTCTATGCGATGGTCTCGGTGGCGGTGAACATCGGGCTGGGCGTGGCGCTGTTCTACACCATCGGCTTCCCCGGCATCGCCGCGGCCACCGCCGCGGCGTCGTGGATCACCGTGCTGCAGATGTGGCTGCGTCTGCGCGTGACCCATATCTGGCGGCCGAGCGCCCGGGCCTGGGGCAAGGTGGTGCGGGTCAGTCTGGCCAGCGTGGCCCTGGGCGGCGCCCTCGCCACGGTCGTCCACTTCCGGCCGATGCTGGAAGCGCCGCTGACGGCCGTGCGGCTGGGGCCGCTGGGAGCCAAGGAGATCACCGTGCTGCTGGTCTGCGTGGCCGGCGCCGCGCTCTATCCGGCGCTGCTGTTCGCGTTCGGCGGCGTCACCCCGGCCGAGGCCCGGGCCGCCTTCCGACGCCGCGGCGGCGAAACCGCCGCGCCTGTCGCCGACTTGTCCTGAGCCCTGGCCAGCGCTATTGGCTCACCATGGATTTGACCGGACACAACAGTTGGCGATGGCGCTGACCGCCGACCCGTAGAAACTCGGGCCTTGCGCCCGCCTGTCCGTTCAATCCAGAAGCCACACATCATGACCGACCAAGCTCCGACCGCCTATGCGGGTCCCGAACGCGTGCTTTCCGGCGTCCAGCCCACGGGCGACCTGCACCTGGGCAACTACCTGGGCGCGCTGGTGAAGTTCGCGCGGCTGCAGCACGAGATCGACACCTTCATCTTCGTGGCTGACCTGCACGCTATTACCGCCTGGCAGGAGCCCTCGAAGCTGAAGCACCAGGTGCGCGAGATCGCCGCCGCCTACCTGGCCACCGGCCTCGACCCCAAGGTCGCCACCATCTTCGCCCAGTCGGCGGTGCCCGAGCACGCCGAGCTGGCCTGGGTGTTCAACTGCGTGGCCCGCCTCGGCTGGCTCGACCGGATGACCCAGTTCAAGGACAAGGCCGGCAAGCACAAGGAACGCGAGAGCGTCGGCCTCTACACCTACCCGGTGCTGCAAGCCGCCGACATCCTGGCCTACAAGGCGACGAAGGTGCCTGTGGGCGAGGACCAGCGGCAGCACCTGGAACTCACCCGCGACATCGCCCAGAAATTCAACAACGACTTCAATGCACCGGGCTTCTTCCCGCTGCCGGACGCCCTGACACAGGGCCCGGGCGCGAGGATCATGTCGCTGCGGGACGGGACGGCGAAGATGTCCAAGTCCGATCCCTCGGACAATTCGCGGATCAACCTGACCGACGACGCCGACGCCATCGCCCAGAAGGTGCGCAAGGCGCGCACCGACCCGGAACCCCTGCCCGAGACGATGGAAGGCCTGGCGGACCGGGCCGAGGCCCGGAACCTAGTCGGCATCTACGCCGCGCTCGCAGGCGTCACGGAGGCGCGGGTGCTTGCCGAGTTCGCCGGCCAGGGCTTCGGCGCGTTCAAGCCGAAGCTGGCAGACCTGGCCGTCTCGGTGATGGGCCCGATCGGCGGCGAGATGCGCCGCCTGCTGGCCGATCCCGCCGAGATCGACCGCATCCTCACCGACGGCGCCCAGCGCGCTCGCGCGCTCGCCGCGCCGACCGTGGCGGAGGTCAAGAAGCTGGTGGGGTTCTGGGCGGGCTGAGGCTAGGCCCTTCGTCGCTGACGTTGGACCAGGCCCGGCGCGACGAAGGGCCTATCTTAAAGCGAGAGTGTTGAGCGATCGGCGGTTCAATCGAACCGCCGATCGCTCTAGGCTTCAGCCCATGAGCACACCCAGATGAGCCCGGGGCGCAAGTTCCTCGTGGTGGCCGACGACACGCCCGAGTTCCAGGCGGCGCTGCGCTTCGCCTGCCGGCGCGCGCGCTCGACCGGCGGCCACGTGGCCCTGCTGAAGGTCATCGAGCCGGCGGTGTTCGAGCACTGGTCCGGCGTCCGCGAGGAGATCGCCCGCCAGCAGCGCGAGGAGGCCGAGGCCTCGCTGCAGGCCGCAGCCGAATTCATTCAGGCCGAGACGGGGCTGGCGCCCGAGTTCCTGATCCAGGAGGCTGACAACACCCGCGCAGCCCTGCGCCAGGTGCTGACCGAGGACCCCGACATCAAGATCCTGGTGCTGGCCGCCGCCGTCGGCGGGCGCGGGCCGGGGCCCCTGGTCCATGCCATCGCCAAGGAGGGCGTGAAATGGGGCGCCCGCAAGGTGCCGATCACCATCGTCCCGGGCGACCTGACGGACGAGGAGATCGCGGACCTGGCGTGAGCGCCGGAAAACTTGCGCTTCCGCCCCTCAAGCGCCATCTCTCGCCCATGTTCATCCAGACCGAAGCCACGCCGAACCCGGAAGTCCTGAAGTTCCTGCCCGGCAAGGCCGTGCTGGGCGAGGGCACGCGCGACTTCCGGTCGCCCGAGGAGGCCGCCGCCTCGCCGCTGGCGGCCGAACTGTTCACGCTGGAAGGTGTCACCCGGGTGTTCTACGGCCCCGACTTCATCACCGTCGGCAAGGACCCGGTCGAGGAGTGGGCGTTCCTGAAGGCGCCGATCCTGGCCGCCATCATGGACCATTTCACCTCACACCGGCCGCTGTTCACGGACGCCGCTGATCAGGCGACCGGTCATGACGAGGGCCACTACGAGGGCGAGACCGCGCAGATCGTCGCCGAGATCAAGGATCTGCTGGACACCCGGATTCGCCCGGCTGTCGCCCAGGACGGTGGCGACATCCTGTTCAACCGCTTCGACGTCGAGACCGGCGTGGTGTGGCTGAACATGCGCGGCGCCTGCTCGGGCTGCCCGTCCTCCAGCGCCACCCTGAAGGCCGGCGTCGAGAACATGCTGAAGCACTACGTGCCGGAAGTGACCGCGGTCGAACAGGCGCTGTAGTCCAGCCCTTTCCGCATCTAGCCGAAGCAGCTACCTCCGCCGCATGATCGTGCTTGGGCTCGACACCTGCCTGGCTGCCTGTTCGGTCGCCGTGATCGACGGCGAGCGGGTGCTGGCCCATGCCAGCCAGGCCATGACCCGCGGACATCAGGAAAGCCTGGCTCCTATGGCGAAGGCGGTGATGGCGGAGGCGGGCGTCGCCTTCGCCCAGCTGGACCGGATCGGCGCCACGGTGGGTCCGGGTTCGTTTACCGGCCTGCGGGTGGGCGTGGCGTTCGCCAAGGGCCTGGCCTCGGCCCTGGCCATCCCAGCGGTGGGCGTGGGGACCCTGAAAGCCCTGGCCGCCGAGGCGTCGGGGCTGGTCGCCGCCATCATCGATGCCCGCCGCGACCAGGTCTACCTGCAGCTGTTCGACGCGGGCGAGGCGCTGATGGCGCCGGATGTACTGCCGATCGGCGCCGCCACCGCCCGTCTGGCTGAACTCGCCATGGGTCAGCCGATGACCCTGGTCGGCTCAGGCGCGCCGCTGCTGGCCGACGCCGCACCGGGCGCGCGCATTCTGACCCCCGAGGGCTGCGACGCCCGATGGGTCGCCCGCCTCGCCGCCGGACGCTCGCCGACCCCCATCCGGCCGCTTTATCTTCGCCCCCCGGACGCGAAGCTTCCGGGCGGCAAGCTGCCCGCATGATACCCAAGCCCGCGACCCAAGCCGACCTGGCCGCCATGGCCTCGGTCCACGCCCAGGCCTTCGACGCGCCCTGGGATGAGGCCGGCATGGCGACGATGTTCTCTGGGGCCGGAACCTACGCCTTCATCTCAGTCGATGCCGACCCAAGCGGCATGGTCCTGTGCCGCGTGATCGGCGGCGAGGCCGAGGTGCTGACCCTGGCCGTCCCGCCGTGGACGCGCCGGCGCGGCGTCGGCGTCGCTCTGATGGACGCGGCCATGGTCGAGGCGCGGGCGCGCGGCGCGGCGGTGATGTTCCTGGAGGTCGACGTGGGCAACGCCGCGGCGGTGACGCTCTACGAGCGCCTCGGCTTCGCTCGGGCGGGCTTGCGAAAGGCCTATTATGACCGCGGCGCGAATGGCCGGGCCGATGCGCTGGTGATGCGCCTCGACCTGACGTCAGCCCCCCGCTAGACCTATCGTCGAAGGGAACAGGAGAGGCCCGTGTCGGACCGCATCGAAAAGCTCTGCCTTGAGAAGAACATGCGGATGACCGAGCAGCGCCGGGTCATCGCGCGCGTGCTCTCAGCCGCCGGCGACCACCCTGACGTGGAGGAATTGCACCGCCGCGCCCACGCCGTGGACCCGCATATCTCCATCGCCACGGTCTACCGTACAGTGCGTCTGTTCGAAGAGGCCGGGATCATCGACCGGCTGGATTTCCGCGACGGCCGCTCCCGCTACGAGGAGCACACCGACGACCACCACGACCACCTGATCGACATGAAAACCGGCAAGGTGGTGGAGTTCGTCGATCCAGAGATCGAAGCGCTGCAGGAAGCCATCGCGCGCAAGCTCGGCTACAAGCTCGTCGATCACCGGCTGGAGCTCTACGGGATGCCGCTCGAGGAATAGCGGCGCTTCCCTCAGCGGGCGTCAGCCCACGATCACGTGCGGGACGAACCGGGACAGGTTCTTGGTCACCCGGCTGCGGTCTTCGCGGATGCCGATGCCGGCCGGGTCGTCGCCGACAATCCAGGCGCCGACCACCGGGTAGTTGCCGTCGAAGGCCGTGAGCGTGTGCAGGCTCTGCAGGATGTGGCCCTCTTCGCCATAGCCCTGGTCCAGGACCTTGGCGCGCCTGCCTTCGTCGACCAGCTCGATGTTGGCGCCCTCGCGGGAGAATAACGGCTTGCGCACGTAGGACTTGCCCAGCTCGGCGGCTTTCGGATCACCGTCGAAGAAGGCCGGCAGCAGGTTCGGGTGGCCGGCGTGGCGTTCCCAGAGCAGCGGCAGCATGCCCTTGTTGGACAGGACCGCCTTCCAGGCCGGCTCCAGGAACTGGGTCCGCGAGCCCTTGATCTTCGAGGCGTAGTCCTCGCGGAACAGGTCCTCCCACGGGTACAGCTTGAACACGGCCTGGATCAGGTAGTTGTCTTGGTCGATGAAGCGGCCGTCGGCGTCGAGGCCGATCTCGTGGACGGAGACGAACTTCGGCTCCAGGCCCGCCTGTTTGGCGATGTCCTCCAGGTATTTGACGTTCTGCCGATCCTCGACCGAGTCGGGATCGCTGGCGAAGTGGACGAAGCCGCCGCCCGGGAACAGGGTTCTGAACCTCTGCTCCAGCTTCTCGTGCAGGCTGTTGAACTGATCTGCCTCGGCGGGCAGGCGGCCGGCGGCGATCATGTCCTCCAGCCAGATCCACTGAAAGGTTCCGGTCTCGTAGATGCTCGTCGGCGTGTCGGCGTTGTATTCGTAGAGCTTCGCCGGGCCCGCCCCGTCGTAGGCGAAGTCGAACCGGCCGTAGAGCGACGGCGCGCGGTTCACCCAGCTGTCCATCACGTCGTCGCGCGACTCCGTCGGGATCGCCAGACGCGCCATCAGCTCTTCGCTCTTGGCGACATCGGCGACCAGGTCGAGGCACATGGCGTGCAGCTCGCGCGCCGGGGCCTCTATGCCGTCTTCCACCTCGGCCAGGGTGAACTGGTAGTAGGCCCGCTCGTCCCAGTACCGGGCGCCGTCGAGGTGGCGCCAGGTGAAGCCAAGCGCCTCGGCCTTCGCATCCCAGCCGGGGCGTTCGTCAGTCTTGATCCGTTGCATCAGCGGTTCAAGACTTCTCGTCCCGCGCGATGGGCACGGGCTGCGCCTCGATCTGCAAGCGCGGGGCTTCCAGCTGCGGCATGGGTTCGCCGGCGGGGGCCTTCAGCCGGGCCAGGATGTCGCTGGCCGAGGAATGGCCGGGAAGGATGCCAGCGGCGGCCAGCTTGGCGTCCAGGTCGGCGCCCGTGCGCCTGTCCTCGAGCTCGCCAGCGGCGCGGAACTTCTCCTCCTGGATCGCCTGGCGCTCCTTGATCCGCTTCAGGCTGTCGGCCGCGGAGCCCAGCGCCGCCGTCGCGCTGCCGCCGCGCGAGGCGACCGCGGCCTGGGCGCGTTGGACGCTGTCGTTGACCTTCACCGTGTCGATCTCGCGACGCAGGTTCTCGACCTTCTGCTGGGTGGCCGCGATGATCTGGTGCAGCCGCTCCTCGGCGGTCTTCATGTCGGCGAGCTGCGGGGTCTTGGTCGCCGCATCGGTCTCCAGCTCGGAGATCCGCGTGGCGACCTCCAGGGCCAGCGCCTCGTCGCCCTTGGACAGGGCGGCTCGCGCCGAGCTCTCATAGCGGCTCGACTGCTCCTTCAGGCCCTGGACGTCCTTCTCCAGGATGCGCCGCTTGGCCACCAGGGAAGCCAGGTCGTCGCGGGCGCGGCCCAGGGCGGTGTCCGCGTCGCGGATTTCCTGGTCCAGGATGCGGAGCGCGTTGGCGTCCACCACCGCGGCGCCCGCGTCATGGCTCGCGCCGCGAAACAGGGTGAAAAGCTTCGAAAAGATCGACATGGGCTAAACCCTCAAGACGCGTTGGCGTTGAAGTTGTCGCGGAGGTCGGAGGCCGCGCGGATCGCGTTCTCACCCAGCATGCGCAGCTCGATGATCACCGTCTGCAAGGTGGTCTTGCAAGATATCTCGCCGAACAGCTCATAGTAGTCGCGGCCGGCCACGGTGGTGATGCCGAAGTTCGACAGCGGCACCAGCTTCTGCGCCTTCAGCAGAAAGACGTTGAACTTGTCCTGGTGCTCCTGTTCGTCTACCGGCCACAGCAGCGCCGAGACTACGATCTGGTCGGCGCCGACCGACAGGTAGATCGGCAGGTCGCCGAACTCGTGCAGGCTGATCTGCAGGACGGGTTCCGTCCCCTCCAGCACGCGGGCGGTCATTTCGCCCTCCCGCAGCAGGCGCTAATCCGTGAGCGCCTGCGCCAGACTCTTCACCGACCAGTCGGTGTCGATGACATGGTCCATTTGAAATGATCCCGGCGGAGGTTCAGGGTTGTTCAACAGCGCCGGTCCGCGGCTCGACGCTGTGATAATGGCTCGTGCGGCGGCGGTGATATCGGATTTGGCGCCAGGAGGGACCCAGAGCTCCAGCTTCACGAGACCCAGGCGGGTGCGCTCCTCGCGCCATTGCCGGGTCCGTTCCGCGGGGCTCAGGCCCGCCGCCTTATCCTTCGCTCGCCGCACCATTCATGGTATACATACGCGTACATTTGACACGACGCAAGATGGGACTATGATCCCTCCAGAACAAGGGCTGATGACACGTGATCTTCCGGGGATTGTTCGGCGGCAAGCGGAATGATGCAAACGATCAGGTGATCCCGGTCGTCCGCAACGTCACCATCGGGCGTTCCGTGCACCTGGATCCGCTCGCCTGGCGCAGGCTGGGTGGCGAAACGAAGTTCCGGCTCGACACCGACACCCTGGGGATCGTGGCCCAAGGCCGCATCAACCTGGGGGACGACGGCTACGTCCACCGGTTCTACACCCAGGACGATATGATGCTGCAGATGGTCAGCCCCGATGCGATGGGCCTTGAGGCTGAGGACTTCACTCTCTTCGGCCCCTGGTCCAGCGCCTATCCGCCGGACAGCTCCGCCAAGCGCGCCTGGGGGGATCGCCTGCGCGCCCGGTCCTTCGGCGGCGCCGATCTGCCCGAGTACCGGCGCTTCTGGTTCAATGATGTCGATGAACGGCAGGAGCCTGTCAGCTTCTGGGAGACAGTCTACGACGATCGCTCCGGCCAGAATTTCCGTAAGATCTACCAGACCTGCATGCTGTTTTCACGGGACCTGCCGGGCGACGGCCGCGAACTGCTGCTGGCGATCGAGATGGAGCCCGAAGGTGGCGACCTGACCCACGAGGTGATGGTCGGAATTCCGCTCAACACCGGAGAATTCGAAGCCTAGAACACGTTCAAGCGCGTTCGTTTCGGAAGGAAACACATGATTTTCGACAGCATGGCTTTCGCCACCGGGGCGCTGAACTTCGCGCTCGCCTTCCTGGCCGCCGGCGGTTTCACCCTGATCTTCAAGGCGATCTACCGCTGGATCACGCCACACGATGAGGGCGCCCTGATCCGCGCCGGCAACCCGGCAGCGGCCATTGCCCTGGCCGGCGCGCTTCTCGGCTATGTGATCCCGCTGGCCTCGGCGTTGACGCACACGGTGTCGCTGCCGGAATTTGTGGCCTGGGCGGCGCTGGCCGGGGTGATCCAGATCACCACCTTCTGGATCATCCGCCTGGTGGCCCTGCGGGACGTTTCAGCCCGCATCGAGCGCGGCGAGATCGCCACCGGCATCTATCTCGCCGCCATCTCCATCTGCGTCGGCGTCCTGAACGCCGCCTGCATGAGCAGCTGATCGCCATGAAACGCACCCGCAAACTCGCCCTCACGAGCTTGATGGCCATCGGCGGCGTCTCGCTGACCGCCTGTGGCGACAACAGCCCCGAGAACGTCCGCATCGATAACCCGGGCCCGGCGGTCGATGCCTACACCTATGCCTCCCTGCAGGAGTGCAAGGACAAGAATGACATCCCGGACGCCGCCTGCGAGACCGCCGACAAGAACGCCAAGGACGACGAGACCAAGGCCGCCAACCACAAGGACCAGGCCACCTGCGAGGAGACCTACGGCGCCGGCCAATGCGTGCCGCGCAGCAATAACTCCGGCAGCGGCTCTTTCTGGGGGCCGCTCATCACCGGCTTCGTGGTCGGGCGCATGCTGGACGGCGGCTTCCAAGGCCGCGGCCTGTATCGCGACGGGCGCGACGGTGGCTACTACACAAGCTCGGGCGGCCGGGTGTTCACCGACTATTCCACCGGGCGCACCCGCATCGGCCAGAATGGCTTCAAGGCTCCGGATGCGATGCCTCCGTCCAAGGTCATGAGCCGCGCCTCGGTGATCTCCCGCGGGGGCTTCGGTGGCCGCTCGTCCAGCAGCTTCGCCAGCAGCGGGCGATACGGGGGGTTCGGGGGGTAGGCGTAGCGCCGAAGGTTCGGCCTCGGTTGGGGAGCGCCGTTCCACCGCTGGCCTCGCCGCGCCTTTCCCTGTAATCCGCCCCGCCTAGACCATTCGGCGCTTAGGTTGGGTCAGTCTCGGAACGACGAATGGTCTTTTTTCTAAGCTAAGGGTCTTGAGTGATCGGCGGTTCAAGTGAACCGTCGAACGTTCTAGCCCGCACGAAAGCCCAGCAATGCCAGACCTCTACGACGTCGCCGCGATCGGCAACGCCATCGTCGATGTGATCGCCCCGGCGACCGACGAATTCCTGGCGCAGAACGACCTGACCAAGGGCGCCATGATGCTGGTCGATCCGGCCCAGAGCGCGGCGCTCTATTCGAAGATGAACCAGGCGGTCGAGGCCTCCGGCGGCTCGGCGGCCAACACCATCGCGGGCCTGGCCAGCTTCGGCGGCAAGGGCGCCTTCATGGGCAAGGTCGCGGACGACGAGCTGGGCCGGGTCTTCGCCCACGACATGCGCGCCATCGGCGCCCGCTTCGAGAACACGCCTCTGGTCGGCGGCCCGGCCACCGCCGTATCGATGATCAACGTCACCCCCGACGCGCAGCGCACCATGTGCACCTTCCTGGGCGCCTCGGTGGCGTTCACCGACGACGACGTGGACAAGGACATCGTCGAGGCTTCGAAGATCGTCTACCTTGAAGGCTATCTGTTCGACGCCGAGGCGGCACGGCGCGCCTTCGCCAAAGCCGCCGCCCTGGCGCACGGCTCCAGCCGGATGATCGCGCTGACCCTGTCCGACAGCTTCGTGGTCGAACGCCACCGAGGCGGACTGCTGGGGTTCATCGAGACCCAGGTGGACCTGCTGTTCGCCAACGAGGCCGAACTGCTGGCCCTGTTCCAGACCGACAGCTTCGACGAAGCCTGCGAGGCCTTGCGCACCCGCTGCGACCTGGCGGCCGTCACGCGCAGCGACAAGGGCTCGGTCATTCTCTCCAAGGGACAGCGCTTTACGGTTCACGCCGAGCGGGCGGAGAAAGTCGTGGACACGACCGGCGCAGGCGACCAATACGCAGCCGGTTTCATGTTCGGCCTGTCGCGGGGGCGGTCTCTGCAGCAGTGCGGCCAGTTCGCCTCGCTCGCGGCGGCCGAGGTGATCTCGCACTACGGCCCGCGGCCCCAGGTCTCCCTGAAGGGCCTCGCCGCGTCCAAGGGATACTGAAATAGATGAGCCGCAAGGCCGAAGTCGTCCGCAACACCAAGGAAACCCAGATCCGCGTAGCCGTGGACCTGGACGGGACCGGTGTGTCCGAAATCTCCACCGGCATCGGCTTCTTCGACCACATGCTGGATTCCTTTGCCCGTCACGGGGGCATCGACTTGTCTGTCGAGACCAAGGGCGACCTGCACATCGACATGCACCACACGGTGGAAGACACCGGCATTGTCCTGGGCCAGGCGATCAAGCAGGCGCTGGACGGGTTCAAGGGCATCCGCCGCTTCGGCCACGCCTATATCCCGATGGACGAGACGCTCAGCCGCTGCGCCATCGACTTCTCCAACCGGCCCTATCTGATCTGGAAAGTCGACTTCAAGACGCCCAAGGTCGGCGACATGGACACCGAGCTGTTCAAGGAATTCCACCACGCCTTCGCCATGAACGGCGGGGCCTGCGTCCACCTGGAAACCCTCTACGGAACCAACTCGCACCACATCGCCGAGAGCGGTTTCAAGGCCCTGGCCCGGGCGCTCCGCCATGCGGTGGAGATCGACCCCAAGACCCTCGGCCATGCCCCATCCACCAAGGGCGTGCTGTAAGGACCATCCGATGCAGCGTGTCGCCCTGATCGACTATGGGTCGGGCAACTTGCGCTCGGCCGAAAAGGCTCTCGTCCGCGCCGCGGACGGGACGGCGCAGATCGTTGCCACCCATGACCCGGACGTGGTGGCCAAGGCCGATCGCATCGTCCTGCCCGGCGTCGGCGCCTTCGCGGCCTGCATGGCGGCGCTCAGCGAGCGCACTGGCGTGATCGAGGCCATGAACACCGCGGTGCGCCAGCACGGCGCACCCTTCCTCGGCATCTGCGTCGGCATGCAGCTGATGGCCTCGCGCGGCCTTGAGTTCGGGGTCACGCCGGGTCTGGGTTGGATCGACGGCGACGTGAGGGCCATCGAACCCAGGGGCAAGGGCCTGAAGGTGCCGCACATGGGCTGGAACACCCTGGACGTCGTCACCGACCTGCCGATGCTGGCCGGGCCCAGGGCCGGCGAGCCGGTCTATTTCACCCACTCCTTCGCGATGTTCCCGACGGACAGCGCCGATGTGGCGGCCTATGTGGACCACGGCGGGCGTTTTCCCGCCGCGGTCGCGCGCGGCAATCTGGCCGGGGTCCAGTTCCACCCCGAAAAGTCCCAGGCCGCGGGCCTGCGGTTTCTGGCCTCCTTCCTGGAGTGGCGCCCGTGATCCTCTACCCCGCCATCGACCTGAAGGACGGCCAGTGCGTGCGCGTCCTGCACGGCGACCTTTCCACCGCCACGGTGTTCAACACCGACCCCGCCGCCCAGGCCCGCGCCTGGGCCGAGGCGGGCTTCCACTGGATCCACGTGGTGGACCTGAACGGCGCGGTGCAGGGCCAGGCGATCAACGCCAGGGGCGTTGAGGCCATCCTGTCGGCGGTGTCAGTGCCGGTGCAGCTGGGCGGCGGCATCCGCACCCTGGCCGACGTCGAGCGCTGGATCGAGGGCGGTGTCAGCCGCGTGATCCTGGGCACCGTCGCGGTCAAGCAGCCCGACATCGTCATCGCCGCAGCCCTGGCCTACCCGGAGCAGATCGCCGTCAGCGTCGATGTGCGCAAGGGCAAGGTGGCGGTCGAAGGCTGGACGGCGGACAGCGATCTCGACGCCATCACCGTGGCCAAGCGGTTCGAGGACGCCGGCGTCGCCGCCCTGATCGTCACCGACATCGATCGCGACGGCACCGTCATGGGCTTCAATGTCGAGGCCTTCGGGGCGATGGCCGACGCCGTCAACATCCCGGTGATCGCCGCCGGCGGCCTGGCGACCGTGGACGACATCCGCAAGCTGAAGGCTCGCAAGGGCGTACCCGTGGCCGGCGCCGTGCTGGGCCGGGCGCTCTACAACGGCGCCATCGACCCGAAACAGGCCCTCGGCATCGCCGCATGACGACGACCGGAACCACACTCAAGACCCGGCTGATCCCATGCCTGGACGTGAAGGACGGCCGGGTGGTGAAGGGCGTGCAGTTCGTGAACCTGGTGGACGCCGGCGACCCCGTCGAGCAGGCTCAGGCCTATGACGCCGCCGGGGCCGACGAGCTGATGTTCCTCGACATCACCGCCAGCCACGAGAACCGCGGCATCATCCTGGATGTGGTGGCCCGTACGGCAGACGTCTGTTTCATGCCGCTGAGCGTGGGCGGTGGAATCCGTTCCGTCGAGGACGGCCGGCGCCTGCTGCTGGCCGGCGCCGACAAGATTTCGATCATGACCGCCGCCGTCGCCGATCGCGACGTGGTCGCCCGCTGCGCCGACGCTTTTGGCAGCCAGGCCGTGGTCGTGGCGGTGGACGCCAAGCGCTTGGTCGGAACCGACCGCTGGGAGGTGTTTACGCACGGTGGCCGCAACCCCACCGGCCTAGACGCCGTCGACTACGCGATCGAGGTGGTGGCCCGGGGCGCGGGGGAGATCATGCTGACCTCGATGGACCGCGACGGCGCCAAGACCGGCTACGACCTTGAGCTGCTGCGTAGGGTGAGCTCGGCGGTCAGCGTGCCGGTGATCGCCTCGGGGGGCGCCGGCAACACCCGCCACCTGGTCGAGGCTGTCCAAAACGGCGCCGACGCGGTGTTGGCCGCCTCGATCTTCCACTTCGGCGAGGTCTCGATCGGCGAGGCCAAGGCCGCCATGGCCGCCGCCGGCATCCCGGTCCGCCTTACGGAGCCCACCAGATGAGCCCCCGCTTCGCCGACGTCGTCACCCGCCTGGCCGCCACCATCGCAAGCCGCAAGGGCGCGGACACGAGCACGTCCTACACCGCCCAACTCCTCGACGACCTGAACCGCGCCGCCAAGAAGCTCGGCGAGGAAGCGGTCGAAACCGTCATCGCCGCCGCCCAGGGCGACCGCGAGGCGCTGACTGCCGAAAGCGCTGACCTGATCTATCACTGGCTGGTGGTCATCGAGGCCGCCGGGGTCAGCCTCGACGAAGTGGCCGCCAGGCTGGAAGCCCGTGAGGGGACGTCAGGGCTCACGGAAAAGGCGGGGCGCTCAAAATAGCCCGGGTTCAGCCCCGCCGCTTGCGCTTCAGCGCCACATAGAGCGCGCCTTCGCCGCCGTGCTTGCGGTGCGCTTCCGACAGACCGGCGACGATGTGGGCCAGGTGGGGGGCGCCCAGCCAGTCGGGGGTGCGCTTCTTCAGCACGCCGTCGCCCTGGACGCCCTTGCCGGTGATCACCAGAACCGCACGCCAGCCCTCGTTCCAGGCGCGATCCAGGAAGGCTTCCAGCGCCGCCCTGGCACGCTCCTGGGTCATGCCGTGCAGGTCGATCCGCCCGCCGATCTCCTCACGCTCGCCAGAGATGCGGTGCTTACGGTTCGGCTCGATGTCCTCCAGAGCGCCGCGGCGCGCCTTCGGCGCAGGCTTCAGGCTCGCCGGGTCGATCCGCGCCGGGGCGTCCAGGGTCTGAGGTTTAGCCGGCTTCGGCGTGCCGCGGCCGGATAGCGGATGCACCGTCGCCGCGACCATCGCCCAGATGTGCCGTTCCTCGGGCTTCAGCGGACGCTTCATCGGGGGACCAGTCGCCACATCGACAGGGTGTGCCGAACCCGGCCAGCCTCGGCGCCGGCGGCGTCGCCCTGGCCGAGATACAAATCCGCCCGCACCTCGCCCTTGATCGCCCCGCCGGTGTCCAGCGCCGTGACCAGTCGCCGATAGGCCGGGAAGGCTCCCGCCAGCAGCGGCGCCTCGCCGTCGATCCACAGCAGTTCGCCATAGGTGTGCGCCGTCGGGTCCACGGCCACAGCGCGCCCAGCAGGCAGGGGCAGGCCGGCCGCGCCCTGCGGCGGCTTGCCGTCATCCGGGGCCAGCCGGAAGAAGGCGTAGCGCGGGTTCAACCGCATGACCTCGTCGGCCTCAGGCCCCCGGTGGCCCGCCAGCCAGGCGCGGATGGCGTCGCCGGAGGTGTTGTCGCGGGCCAGCAGCCCCCGATCTCGCATGGGGTTGGCAATGCCGGCGAAGGGCCGACCGTTGTGCGCGGCATAGAGCGCCTTCAGCCGCCGCCCTTCCTCGAAAACCAGCACGCCGGAGCCCTGCACCTGCAGGAAAAACAGCTCCTCCGGCCGCATCCAGGCCAGGGGCGCGACCTCCGGCGCCGCCTCGATCGCCGTCCGGTCTGGATAGGCCTCGGCGGTCCCATCGGGCTTGACCCGCAGCACCTCGCCACCGGCGGCCACCACCAGGTCAGCGGGCTTCGGGCGCACCGGGGCGCTGAACTCGGCGTCCGGCCTTCGGCGCGCCGGATACACCGGGGCGAAGTAGGCGGTCAGCACGCCCTCGCCCGGAACCCGCTCGGCCACGAAGGCACGCTCCAGGAAGACCCTGCCGTCACCCGGGGCTACGATCGACACCGAGCGGGCCCGCGTGCACAGCGCCGCCATCCCAGGATCGCGGGCCACGCCGCAGGTCACGCGCCAGGCGGCGAAGCCAGCGTCGTGGTCCTCCAGCGCCCACCCTGGCAGGGCGGACAGCTCGATTCGGCGCGGGGGCTCGGGCGGCCGGCTGGGCCGGGGCGGCGGCTTGGCGGTCGGACGCTGCGGCGACGGGTATCCCGGCGGGTTCGGCCCATGTTCCTGCGGTGTCGCGCAGGCAGCCAAGCTCAGCGCGGCCAGCGCCGTTACGCTGACCCAGCCCGCGCGTCTCACGCCTCGGCGGCGTCCACGTGGATCAGGGCCCAGTTGGGGTCCTTGCTCTTCAGACGCCGCTCGAAGGTCCAGAGCTCGGCGGTGCGCTTGTCGTCGATCCCCTCACCCTCCGGGCCCTTGGTGCGGCTGCGGAACTCGGCCAGGAAGCGGACGGTCAGCTGGGCCAGGTCGCCCGACACCACGTCCGCCTTTTCCAAGTCGGCGCGCGGCGGATGCAGGAACTCCACAGTTTCGCTACGGCTCTCGGCTTCGCGCCCGTCGATAGCCGCCTCGAAGTCGGCCAGGATGGCCGGGGCCAGCAGGTTGCGCAGCGTGGCGCGGTCATGGCTGGCGAAAGCCTTCACGATCATCTCATAGGCCTGCTTCGAGCCGGCCAGGAAATCGGCCAGGTCGAAGCTAGTGTCGTGGGCCCGCACGGCGGCCAAGCCGGTCAGCTGGGCGGCGTCATCGAGCGTATCGACGGTCCGGTCCAGCGGCCGCACGCTCGCGGCCGCGGTCTCCGAGGCCGGAGCGTCCTCGGGCTGACGGCCCACACGCCGGCCCAGCACCGCATAGAGCTGGTACAGCACGATGCCGGCGATCCCGGCGATGATGATCAACTGGATATATTGCAACAGAGCGCCTTCGGCAGTGGCGGACGCGAACCTCTATGCGTCTTCACGACCTATATAGCGCCTTCCAACGTCGGCGTCAGGGCCGGCGTTGCATCGCTTGGGGGGCCATGATAGCCGCTCGCCCCGAACAGGCGCGATCCTCGCGGTCCCTGACAGAGACAAACCCGACCCCTCATGAGCGATATCGACACCGGCGCGCCCGTGGCGGCCGAGGGCGGCGAGCCCGGCATCCGTATCCTGGCCCAGTTCATTCGCGACCTGTCGATGGAGAACCCACGCGCGCCGGACGCCCTGCGCGCCAGCCAGGATCAGCCGCAGATCGACCTCGGCGTCGAGATGAACGCGCGCGGCCGAGACGACGGTCTGTTCGAGGTGGACCTGAAACTGTCGGCCAAGGCCAACCGCTCGGATGGCCCGCTGTTCATCGTCGAGCTGCTGTACGGCGGTGTGTTCCAGATCAGCGGCGTTCCGGCCGAAGAGATGGAGCCGGTGCTGCTGATCGAGTGCCCGCGCTATCTGTTCCCCTTCGCCCGCCGGATCATCGCCGAAGTCACCTCGGAAGGCGGCTTCCCGCCCTTCCTGCTGGACCCCATCGACTTCGCCGGCGTCTACGCGGCCCGCAAGGCCCAGGCCGAGCCGCAGGTCGGGCACGCGTAGACAACTAAAGTCCGAACCGCTCCCACAGCGTCTCGCCCTTCACCTTGTCGCGGATAAAGACGCCGTGGGCGGTCCGTTCGTCGTCGGTCGACAACGGCGCCAAGGGGCGCAACCGGGGGCCGTACAGCGTCCGCGCCGCGACGCGGGCCTCGGCGGTCAGTTCATCGGCGGCTAGCTCCAGTCGGCGTTCGCGCCCGCCTTTCAGCTCCAGATAGACCGCCGCCAGCAGCTTGGCGTCGATCAGCGCGCCGTGCTTCTCGCGCTCGCTGAGCGAGATCCGGAATCGCTTGCAGAGCGCGTCCAGGGAATTGTGCATCCCCGGGAACCGATGCTTGGCCAGTGCCAGGGTGTCGATCCAGCGGGGTTCCGGAATGTGCTCACGCGAGCAGTTGCCAAGCTCCCAGTTGATGAAGCCCCGGTCGAAGGCGGCGTTGTGGGCGATCAGCGGGGCGTCGCCGATGAACTCCAGGAACGCCTCGACCACCTCGGGGTGCTCGAACCGGGGCTTGCCACGCAGGAAATCGGCCGACAGGCCGTGGACCTTCTGGGCCTCGGCCGGCATGTCGCGCAGGGGGTCGATGTAGACATGGAAACTGCGACCGGTCGGCACGAAGCTCTCGATCTCCAGGGCGGCCAGTTCAACCAGCCGGTCGCCGGTCTTAGGGTCGAACCCGGTGGTTTCTGTATCCAGAACGATTTCGCGCGCCATGCGGACCTAGATGCCCTCGTTTGCCGGAGCTCTCAACCTTCGGAAGCGCGCAGTTTGCCGATGATTTCGGTGACCTGCGCCTGCGCCAGCTCCAGGCCGCGCCCGGTATCCACCACATAGTCCGCCAGGGCCCGCTTCTCGGCGTCGGGCATCTGCTGGGCCAGGATCGCGTCCAGCCGTTCGGGCGTCATGCCGTCGCGGGCCAGCACCCGCTCGCGTTGCATCTCAGGCGGGGCAGACACCACGATCACTGCATCCATACTTCGTTGCCCACCCGTTTCGAAGATCAGCGGCACGTCCATGATGATCATGTCGGCGTCGGCCGCCCGGGCCTTTTCGAACGCGTCGCTTCGGGCTGCCCCGATGAGGGGGTGAACGATGCTGTTCAGCTTGGCCATCTGCTCGGGCTTGCCCAGCACAGCCTGTCGCAACGCCTCGCGGTCGATACGGCCGTCCTTCACTGTGCCGGGGAAGGCCTCGCCCACCGGCCCCACGGCGATCCCGCCCACATCGTAGGCTTCGTGGACGGCTGCGTCGGCGTCATACACCGGGATGCCTGCCGCTCGGAACATCGCCGCGGTGGTCGACTTGCCCATGCCGATGGAGCCGGTGAGGCCGATGATTTTCATGGATTCAACACCTTGAGCGCCAGTGCCCGGACGTCTGTGTCGGAGGGGGGCCGCGCGCCGTAGAAGGCCTCGAAGGAGGGGATCGCTTGGCGGATCAGCATCTCCAGCCCGTCTACGGTGGGGCGGCCCAGTGCGCGGGCCTGGGCGAGGAACGGTGTCTCCAGGGGCTTGTAGACCA
This sequence comes from Phenylobacterium deserti, assembly GCA_943332615.1. Taxonomy (GTDB): domain Bacteria; phylum Pseudomonadota; class Alphaproteobacteria; order Caulobacterales; family Caulobacteraceae; genus Phenylobacterium; species Phenylobacterium deserti_C. The sequence continues at coordinate 12,529 of CALQQB010000050.1, read as the reverse complement.
TGTCCATCACCACCGTGCTGGGATGCGTGAGCTCCAGCGGCAACGTCAGCGCACCGTCGCCGGAGAGCCCGGCCGAGGTGGCGTTGATCACCGCGGTGGTCTGCTGCAGGGCGCTGGCGGCGTGGGCGTAGGGCAGGGGCAGGACCCTCGACCCTAGTGACTTGGCGATGGCGTCCGCCTTGGCCAGGGTGCGGTTCAGCACCCAGACCTTCGGCGCGCCGGCTGCCAGCAGGGCCGCTACCGCGCCGCGCGCCGCGCCGCCCGCGCCCAGAACCGTCACCGGCCCGTTGTGAACATCCCAGGTCGGCGCCTGGACCGCCAGAGCGCCCAGCAGGCCCGCGCCGTCGGTGTTGTCGGCGGTGATCTTGCCGTCGCGGTCGAAGATCAGCAGGTTCGCCGCCCCGGCCGCCTTGGCTAGCGGGCTCGCCCGGTCGGCGATCTTCAGCGCCGCCTCCTTGAAGGGGATAGTGACGTTGACCCCGCGGATCGCGCCACCCCGGAAGCCGTTGGCCAGCCGCTCCAGCCCCATCGCGTCGGGCGCGAAGGCCACATAGACCCCGTCGATCCCCGCCGTCGCCAGCCAGGCGTTGTGCAGCACCGGCGATAGGGAATGGGCCACGGGCCGCCCGACCACTCCGGCGACTAACGTCTTGCCGGTGATCATGCGGTTAGCTCCCCGTGCCTGCGCAGCAGGTCCAGCAGACCCATCAGCGGCAGGCCCAAGATGGCGAAATAGTCGCCCTCGATCTTCGAGAACAGCTGCGCGCCGGGGCCTTCCAGCCGGTAACAGCCCACCGAGCCCAGCGCCGCCTCGCCCTCGATGGCGAGATAGTCCTCGAGGAAGGCGTCGGAGAAGTCGCGCATGGTCAGGCTGGCGGTCACCACTTCGCGCCAGATCGGCGCCCCGTCCCTGGCCACCACCACGGCCGAGTGCAGCTTGTGGGTCTTGCCGCGCAGCAGCTTCAGTCGGTCTCGCGCCGCGCCAACATCCTCGGCCTTGTCATAGAGCTGGCCGTCCAGGTCCAGGGTCTGGTCCGAGCCGATCACCAGGCCCGGCCGGCTCTTCGACACGCGGATGGCTTTCAGCTCGGCCAACGCATCTGCCACATCGCGCGGACCCGCGCCTTCGGCCAGCAGCGACGTCTTCACGGCGTCCTCATCGACGCCGGCCACGGTCGCCTGATAGGTCACACCGGCGCCATCCAGCACCGCTCTACGCGCCGCGCTCTTCGACGCCAGGATCACAGACATCTAGGCGCTCATCCCAACATCTCGACTTGGCCGTGACCGCGCGACAGCAGGTTCAGCACGGCGGCAGCGGTTTCTTCGACCGAGCGGCGGGTGACGTCGATGGTGGGCCAGTTATTCCGCTCATAGAGCCTGCGCGCGTTGATCACCTCTTCGCGCACCGCATCCTGGTCGATGTAGCTCGACTCCCGGGTCTCGTTCAGACTGAGGAGGCGGTTCCGGCGGATCTGGATCAGGCGATCGGGCGATATCAGCAGGCCGACGATGAGCGCTTTCTGCAGCTTGAAAAGCTTCTCCGGCAATGATTGCCCCGGCACCAGCGGAACATTGGCCGCCCGAACCCCCCGATGCGCCAGATAGATGCAAGTCGGTGTCTTGGACGTCCGCGAAACCCCCAGCAGCACCACATCGGCTTGGTCGAGGTCCTGTCCACCCTGGCCGTCATCGTGGCCGATGGCGTAGTTCAGGGCGTCCATGCGGTTGAAATAGTCGTTGTCCAGCCGCAGGTGCGCGCCCACCCGGCTGGTGGTCGCGGCCCCCAGGTAGCGCTGCATGGCGCTGACCAGCGGGTCCAACGCCGGTAGGCAGGGCATGTCGAGCTTGCGGCAGCCTTCCTCCAGCGCGTCGCGCAGCTTTTCGTCGACGATGGTGTGCAGCACGATGCCTGGGGCTTCCTCGATGTCGTCCAGCGCCCGGTCCAGCTGCCGCTGGGAGCGGACCAGGGCGTAGATGTGTTCGATAGGCAGCACGTTCTCGAACCGGGCGCAGACCGCGCGCGCCATCGCGTTCAGCGTCTCGCCGGTGGAGTCCGAGACCAGGTGGACGTGGAAGTAGGTGGCGAGCCGGGGCGGCGGGGTGTTCGGCAAGGGCTCGGGCTCACGGAAGCTGGGGATGAAACCTGTGGGTACTCTCTTAGCGAAGCCAGGCGCGGTTGGGGATAGTTCCGTTCGATCCTCGCCACCCCGCGTCCGGCCGGGGACAAGCGGGATGAAACGGCCCGTTAAGACTTCCTTAACCAACAGGTGACCGGCCTGGGCGCCACCAAACTGTCGGATTTCGACAGCCGGTCGATGGCCATGTCGGCGCCCGGCGTTCTCCCCGACCGGTTTAACAAATCTTTAATTTCCTCTGTGGGCTTGGCCACCCGTCCCCGCAATCCACAGCACTGTCACACGATCATCGGAAAGTCTGGATCGATTGGGGACGTGGTGTGGGTTGTCAAAGGATCGTCAAGTTTTCCACCCCGCGAACAGGCCCTACTTCTCCTGCTCCAACCTTCTTCAAGATTCTTCTTAGATAGAGAACATGAAAGAGCGAGACGCGGCGCCCTTGAGCCTTTCGGGCTGGCAGGCTTTAAGACCGCCCATGACGACACGCGATCCAGCCCTCTCGCAACAACCTCGCCTCCTGCGCGCCCTGGCCGGCGAGACCTTGGATCGGCCGCCGATCTGGTTCATGCGCCAGGCCGGTAGGTCGTTGCCGGAATACCGGGAACTCAGGACCCGGGCCCCGGACTTCATCGCCTTCTGCTTCAACCCGGAGATGGCGGCCGAGGCTACCCTGCAGCCGATGCGCCGCTTCCCGATGGATGGCGCCATCGTCTTCGCCGACATCCTGCTGCTGCCCCAGGCGCTGGGCCAGAAGGTGTGGTTCGAGACCGGCGAGGGCCCAAGGCTGGGCGACCTGCCGCCGATCGGCGACTTGCAGGACGCTATCGACGGCTCGACCGCCAAGCTCGCCAACATCGGTGAGACGCTTGCCCGGGTCCGGGCTCAACTGGAGCCTGACCGCGCTCTGATCGGTTTCGCCGGCGCCCCCTGGACGGTGGCCACCTACATGCTGGAGGGCAGGGGCTCGCAACGGGAGGCCGCGCGAACCTATGCCTACCAGCATCCCGATGAGCTCGACGCTCTGCTGGACGTTCTGGTGGAGTCTACCGCGCGCTACCTGGTCATGCAGGCGAAGGCCGGCGCCCAGGCGCTGAAGCTGTTCGAGAGCTGGGCTGAGAACCTGGCGGAGGACGTGTTCGAGCGCATCGTGGTCGGACCCCACAAACGCATTATCGAAAAGGTGCGGGCGGCGGGCGTCGATGTTCCGTTCATCGGCTTTCCGCGGGGCTGCGGCGCATTGGTGGAGAACTACGCAGCCAAGGTCCCGGTCCAGGCCGTGGCGCTTGACACCCAGGCCAGCGCGGCCATGGGCCAGCGCATCCAGGCCGGCGGCAAGACCATCCAGGGCGCGTTGGACAACCTGCTGCTGCTCAAGGGCGGCCCGGCGCTCGACGTCCGTGTGGATGCCCTGCTGGAGCAGTGGAACAGCGGTCCGTACATCTTCAACCTCGGCCACGGAGTGATGCCGGATACCCCGATCGAGCATATCGCCCGCGTCGTGGCCCGGGTGACGGGGAAGCCTGTGACCGCGATGGCGGGGGAATGATCGCAATCATCGCGACTCGTTCCTCCCTCGTTCACGCAGGAGGAACTGCGCTGCCATGACTAAACTCGCCATCGTGCTCTTCAACCTGGGGGGTCCGGACGGGCCTGCGGCGGTGCGGCCGTTCCTGTTCAACCTGTTTCGTGACCCGGCGATCATCCAGTTGCCGGCCATCCCGCGCTATCTGCTGGCGGCGCTGATCTCCACGACACGGGCCAAGGCGTCGCGCGCCAACTACGCGATCATGGGCGGGGGCTCGCCGCTGCTGCCCGAGACGAGGACCCAGGCTGCCGCGCTGGAGGCCGAGTTGAAGCGTCGCCGACCCGACGTCGAGGCCCGCACCTTCGTCGCGATGCGCTACTGGAAGCCGTTCGCCGATGAGACGGCGCGAGATGTGGCCACCTTCGCGCCGGACGAAATCGTCCTGCTGCCGCTCTATCCGCAGTTTTCCACAACCACGACCGGCTCGTCGGCCGCCGACTGGGCCAAGGCCTACAAGGGCCCTGGTCGCAGCCGCACGGTCTGCTGTTATCCTACCGCCCGAGGCCTGGCAGAGGCGCACGCCAACCAGATTCGCAAGGCCTGGAGCGACTGGGTGCGGCCGGAGTATCAGGCGACCCCCGGAGACGTGCGGCTGATCTTCTCGGCCCACGGCCTGCCGCAGCAGGTGGTGGATGGTGGCGACCCCTACCAGGCGCAGATCCAGGCTACGGCGGCGGCTGTGGCGGCGCTGCTGCCGGAGTTCACAGACTGGCGGGTGAGCTACCAAAGCCGGGTCGGTCGGCTGAAGTGGCTGGAGCCATCCACCGAGACTGCGCTCAGGGAGGTGGCCGCGGACAAGAAGGGCGCGCTGGTCTGCCCGATCGCCTTTGTCTCCGAGCACGTGGAGACTCTGGTCGAGCTGGACGTGGAATACGGCGAGCTCGCGCAGCATCTGGGCGTTCAGCCCTATCTGCGGTCGCGGACGCCGGGCGTACAGCCGGCCTTCATCGAGACCCTGGCGCAGGCGGCGCTGGATTCGCTTGGCCGGGAGGGCGTCGCGCCCTACGGGCCGTGGCGCTGCCCGGCCGGGCATGGCAGATGCGCCTGCTGGGATCGGGCTGAAGCCCTGGGGGAGAGCGCCGCATGAGCTGGCCGGGTTTCTTGAGCTATGACCTGCTGCGCGGTCTGCACATCATCGCGATGGTGGCCTGGATGGCCGGCATGATGATGTTGCCGCGGCTGTTCGCTTACCACACCGAGACCGCGCCGCCCGGGACCGAGTTCGACGTTCACTTCGTGCGGTGGGAAGGCAAGGTCCTGCGGATCATTATCAACCCCGCGATGATCCTGACCTGGATATTTGGGATCAGCCTGATCCTTTTCCACGTCTATGGCGCGCGCGAGGGGTGGGCCTTCCTGGCGCAGCCGTGGATGATCGTGAAGCTGGTGGCCGTGATCTTCCTTTCCGGCTGGCATGGGATGCTGGCCGGCGCCCGGCGCAAGATCGCCGCTGGCGCGCGACCGCGCACCGCCCGCTATTGGCGCGCGACCAACGAGATCCCGTTCCTGGTGGCGATCGTTGCGATCCTGGCGGTGACGCTGCAGTTCTTCGGACGGTAAGGGGCTCAGCCCAGCAGGGTCCACCCTCTTGACCCGAACCTCCCAGTGTGGTTCCCCTGACCGCACGCGTCGGTTTCCGGTGCGCCCCGCCTCTTGACGGTCCGCGCGGCAGACGCGCATCGACCGGTCCCCAACGAAACTGAAAAACGGCGCACCTCGCGCCCACATGCTGACCCCGCCCGCAGTCGGACTCCGTCCGGCTGTGCGCGAACCCAAAGTGAAATCCATGCAAGACGATACCCAAGACCAGACCTCCGGCGACGACGCCGACATCGCTGTACTAGAGCCGACGGCCGCCGAAACCGACGCCGCAGAGGCCGCGGCTGAAGCCGAAGCCCGGGCCGAAGCCGACGCTGAGAATGATGAGCCGTCCGAGGCCTCCCGAGCGATTGCCGCCATGGGCCTGACCCGGATGAGCCTGCAGGAGCTGAAGGACAAGCCGCCGGCTGACCTGCTGATCTTCGCAGAGCAGCTGGAGATCGAATCTGCGAACTCCATGCGCAAGCAGGACATGATGTTCGCGATCCTGAAGGTGCTGGCCGAGGAAGGCATCGCGATCTCGGGTTCGGGCACCCTGGAAGTGGTGCAGGACGGCTTCGGCTTCCTGCGCTCGCCGGAAGCCAACTACCTGCCCGGCCCAGACGACATCTACGTCAGCCCCTCGCAGATCCGGAAGTTCGGCCTGCGCACCGGTGACACGGTCGACGGCGAGGTCCGCGCGCCGCGCGAAGGCGAGCGCTACTTTGCCCTGGTGAAGGTCGACCTGACCAACTTCGAGAGCCCGGACGCCGTCCGCCACAAGGTGCTGTTCGACAACTTGACGCCGCTCTACCCCGACGAGCGGCTGAAGATGGAGATCGAGGACCCGACCCTTAAGGACCGTTCCGGCCGGGTGATCGACATCGTCGCTCCGCTCGGCAAGGGCCAGCGCTGCCTGATCGTCGCCCCGCCGCGGGTCGGCAAGACGGTGATGCTGCAGAACATCGCCAAGTCGATCGCGGCCAACCACCCCGAGTGCTACCTGATCGTGCTGCTGATCGACGAGCGCCCGGAAGAAGTCACCGACATGCAGCGGACCGTGAAGGGCGAGGTCATTTCCTCGACCTTCGACGAGCCGGCCACGCGCCACGTGCAGGTCGCCGAAATGGTCATCGAGAAGGCCAAGCGCTTGGTCGAGCACAAGCGCGACGTGATCATCCTGCTCGACTCGGTGACCCGCCTCGGCCGCGCCTACAACACCGTGGTGCCGTCTTCCGGCAAGGTGCTGACCGGCGGCGTGGACGCCAACGCCCTGCAGCGCCCGAAGCGGTTCTTCGGCGCGGCGCGGAACATCGAGGAAGGCGGCTCGCTGACCATCATTGCCACGGCGCTGATCGACACCGGAAGCCGGATGGACGAAGTCATCTTCGAGGAGTTCAAGGGCACCGGGAACTCGGAAATCATCCTGGACCGCAAGGTTGCCGACAAGCGCATCTTCCCGGCCATCGACGTGCTGAAGTCCGGAACCCGGAAGGAAGAGCTGATCACCCCCAAGGAACAGCTGCAAAAGACCTACATCCTGCGGCGTATCCTGAACCCGATGGGGGCCCAGGACGCCATCGAGTTCCTGCTCGACAAGCTGCGCAACGCCAAGAACAACGACGACTTCTTCCAGTCGATGAACACCTGACGGCGTTCTTCGGAAAGCTGAACGATCTCTGGGGCTTCGGGAAACCGGAGCCCCTTTCGTTTGCGAAATGGCCGTTGTCGCGAAATAAGCCACGCCAGGCGGGGCCAGTTGCCCTTCCCAGCGCGGAGACGTGGGCCTACGGGGACGGACTGGAGAGCCGCCTAAGGTAGCGCTTGGCCATACGGCGCCTTCGAAAGGCGGCTGTTTCTCGTGAAACAGCTTTACCGGCCTTACGGAATCAGCAAACTCGCCCCGACTGTCACGCGGCTCTCCAGCGCCTCATGCGCCTTGCGGGCATCGGCCAATGGGAAGGTCTGGCCGATCTCGATGGCGATCTGGCCGGATGCGACCATGCCGAACACCAGGCCGGCGCTCTGATCCAGTTCCTCGGTGGTGACGATGTAGTCGAACAGGGTGGGACGGGTCATGAACAGCGAACCGCCCGCTGCCAGTCGCGCCGGGGCGAAAGGTGGGACCGGCCCCGAGGCGTTGCCGAAGCTGACGAACAGGCCGCGCCGCGCCAGGCTGGCGAGCGAGCCCTCGAAGGTGTCTTTGCCGACCGAGTCGTAGACCACCGGCACGCCCTTGCCGTCGGTGATCTTCCGGACCTCGGCGGCCACGTCCTGTTCGCGGTAGAGGATCACGTGGTCGGCGCCGAGGGCGCGGGCCTTTGCCGCCTTGTCTTCGGACCCCACCGTGGCGATGACCACGGTGCCCATGGCCTTCAGCCACTGGGTCATGATTTGGCCGACGCCGCCGACGGCGGCGTGGACCAGCACGGTCTCGCCAGGCTGCACGGGATGGGCGCGGCGGATGAAGGCCTCTGTGGTCATCCCCTTCAGCAGGATGGCGGCGGCGACCTCAGTCGAAATCGCGTCTGGGATGGCCACCGCGCGGTCGGCGCGCACTAGGCTGGCCTCGGCATAGGCGCCCCCGGCGTTGGTGGTGGCGACTCTGTCGCCGACCTTGAACCGCGTCACGCCCTCGCCGACAGCCTCGACCACGCCGGCCGCCTCGCCGCCCGGGATCGCCGGAAGTTTCACCGGATAGAGGCCGCTGCGCTGGTAGGTCTCGATGAAGTTGATGCCGATGGCCTGGTGGCGGAGCAGTATCTGGCCCGGCCCGGCGGCGGGCGTGTCGATCTCGACCAGGGCCAGGACCTCGGGACCGCCGGTCTTCTCGAAGCGTATCGCGCGCATCAGCGGGGATCCTTTCAAAGCAGTGCAGGGTGCAGCGGCAAGCTGCGGCGGCGTGATGTCGCATCGCTACTAGCGCAGATGCTCGGCGCGCGGCCATATGTCCGTTAAGCACAGGAAGGGCCAGACGTCATGAAGATGACCATCGAGGTGGATTGCACGCCCGAGGAAGCCCGACGGTTCATGGGGCTGCCGGACGTGAGCGCACTGAACGATCACATGGTCGGGGAGATGAGGAAGCGGATCGACGCCAATATCAACATGCTCAATCCCGAGGACTTTATGAAGAACTGGATGAGCTTCGGGACCGGCGCCCAGGAGCACTTCCGAAAGTTCATGGACGTCGCCACGCCCAAGAAATGATCGACACCATATATGCGCCGGCCACGGCCGCGGGTCGAGCGGCCGTGGCGGTGGTGCGAATTTCGGGACCCCGCACGAACGTGGCGGTTCGGGCGTTGGCCGGGGCGGTTCCACGTGCACGGCGCGCCAGCCTGCGGGCGCTGCGCGATGGCGACGGGATCGTGATCGACCAGGCGCTGGTGCTGACGTTCGCGGGACCCGCCAGCTACACCGGGGAGGACGCCGCAGAACTGCACCTGCACGGCGGAACGGCGGTGGTTGCCGCGGTGATCGGGGCGCTGGCCGCTCAGGGGCTGCGGCTGGCCGAGCCCGGTGAGTTCACCCGTCGCGCCTTCGAGAACGGCAAGCTCGACCTGGCCCAGGCCGAGGGCGTCGCGGACCTGATCGACGCCGAGACCGAGGCCCAGCGGCGCCAGGCGCTGGCGCAGCTGGGCGGCCGGCTCTCGGAGGTCCAGGCCCGCTGGACCGACGCACTGATCGAGGCCCTGGCCATGCTGGAAGCGGCGGTCGATTTCCCCGACGAGGAGGTCCCCGCCGACGTGGCCGCCCGCGCCCGTCCGGTTTTGGAGCAGCTCGTCGTCGAACTGGAGGCTGCGGCCGTGGATGCCGAGCGCGGGGAGCGAATTCGCGAGGGCTTCCGCATCGCTCTGATCGGCGCGCCGAATGCGGGGAAGAGCACCCTGGTAAACGCCCTGGCTGAACGGGACGCCGCGATTGTCACCGCCACGCCGGGCACGACGCGCGACATCATCGAGGTTCCGCTGGTGCTGGCGGGCTACAAGGTGCTGCTGGCCGACACGGCGGGGCTGCGCGACACCGGTGACGAGATCGAGGCCGAGGGCGTGCGCCGGGCGCGGGCCTGGGCGTCGGGTGCGGACCTGCGGCTGTGGCTGGTGGACGGCTCGTCCTCCGAGACGCTGGCAGCGCCGATGGAGCTTCGGATTGGCGACCTGTGCGTTATCACCAAGCGCGACCTGACCACGGGGCCGGCGGGCGTCTGGGCGTCCGGGCAGGCGGAGCGGCTGGGGCTGGGGGTGGCGGAGGTGACCGCGCGCGGCCCCAGCGACATCGCCTGGCTTCGCGCCACCCTGGCCGAGCGGGTGGTCGAGGCCCTGGCCGGCGCCGAACCTGCGGCCGCCACCCGCCTGCGTCACCAGGACCTGCTCACCGAGGCGGTGGAGCGCCTGCGCCTTGCGCTAGGCCAGGACGAGCGCCTGGAGCTGGCGGCGGAGGACGTGCGGCTAGCCGCTCGGGCCCTGGACCGGATCACCGGGCGGATCGACCCAGAGCAGGTGCTGGGCCGGATCTTCTCGACGTTTTGCATCGGGAAGTGAGGCGCCACTGTTTCACGTGAAACATCGCGCGCCTTCGACTATACCCCGCAGCGAATGACTTGGGACGTGATCGTTATCGGCGGGGGACATGCGGGCTGCGAGGCGGCCGCGGCGGCGGCGCGGTTCGGCGCGCGCACCCTACTGCTCACGCACAAGCTCGAAACGATCGGGGAGATGAGCTGTAACCCGGCTATCGGCGGCCTGGGCAAGGGCCACCTGGTCCGCGAGATCGACGCGTTGGACGGCCTGATGGGGCGGCTGGCCGACGTGGCGGGCATTCAGTTCCGGATGCTGAACCGCTCGAAGGGCGCGGCGGTGCGTGGACCGCGCAGCCAGATCGACCGTAAGCTCTATCGTGACGCCATGCAGGTGGAACTCGCCAACACGCTGAACCTCACGATCATCGCCGAGGCAGTCGAAGACCTGATCCTCACCGACGGCGTCATCGAGGGCGCGATCGGTGGGTCCGGAACCGAGTACCGTGCCGGCCGGGTGGTCCTGACCACCGGGACCTTCCTGAAGGGTTTGATCCACCGGGGCGATCAGCGCATCCCGGCGGGCCGCCTCGGCGACGCGCCGGCGATCGGGCTGTCGGAACGCCTCTATGCTTCGGGACTGAAGATGGGGCGGCTCAAGACCGGCACGCCGGCGCGCCTCGACGGCTCGACTATCGCCTGGGACCAGCTGGAGAAGCAGGCGGCGGACGCCGAGCCAATCCCGTTCTCGTTTCTGACAGGCTCCATAACGACACCGCAGGTCGAGTGTGGCATCACCTACACGACAGAAGAGACCCATCGGATCATCGCTGAACGTCTGGGCGAGTCGGCGGTCTATGGCGGGCGCGTCTCGGGTCGGGGCCCGCGCTACTGTCCCTCGATCGAGGACAAGGTGGTCCGGTTCCGCGACAAGACGAGCCACCAGATCTTCCTGGAGCCCGAGGGCTTGACCGATGACACGGTCTACCCGAACGGGATTTCCACCTCGGTCTCCGCCGAAACGCAGGACCTGTTCCTGCGGACTATCCCAGGCCTCGAGCAGGTGGCGGTGCGCCGGCACGGCTATGCGATCGAGTATGACTACGTCGATCCTCGCGAGCTGTTTCCGACCCTGGAGGTCAAGCGCCTGCCCGGGCTCTACCTCGCTGGTCAGATCAACGGCACCACCGGCTATGAGGAGGCGGGCGCGCAAGGGTTGGTCGCCGGGTTGAACGCGGCCCGGGCCGCGTCTGGCGCTGAGCCGGCTCAGTTCGCGCGTGATGAGGCCTATATCGGAGTTCTCATCGACGACCTGGTCACCAAGGGGGTGACCGAGCCCTATCGGATGTTCACCAGCCGGGCCGAGTTTCGCCTGACGCTGCGCGCGGACAACGCTGACCAGCGACTGACCGGCAAGGGGACCCGACTGGGGGTCGTCGGCTCTGCCCGGGCTGTCGTGTTTCACGTGAAACACCAAGCGCTCGCTGAGGCTCGCGCGCAGGCGCTTGCCTTGACGCTGACGCCGGCCGAGGCCGCCAAGGCGGGGCTGCCCGTAAAGGCCGACGGGGTGCGGCGCAATCTGATCGACCTGCTAGCCTATCCGACCATCGGCTTTGAGGACCTTGCGCGCCTGTGGCCGCAGATCGGGTCCTGGCCGGCCGCTGTGCGCGAGCAGGTGGAGATCGACGCGTCCTACGCGGGCTACCTCGACCGCCAGACCGCCGACGTGGAAGCCTTCCGCCGCGATGAGGGCCTGCGCCTGCCGGCGGAGCTCGACTACGCCGGGATCGGCGGGCTATCGAACGAGGTGCGGGAGAAGCTGTTGACGGTGCGGCCGCTGACCCTCGGCCAGGCGGCGCGGATCGAGGGCGTGACCCCCGGCGCGCTGACGGCCCTGCTCGCCCACGTCCGACGCCGCGCAGCCTGACGGTTTCACGTGAAACGCGTCAGCGCCCCCTCCGCCCCTTCCCCCGTCCGAACCGCGGATGAGAGCCCCACGCCTGTAGCGCGGGCGTCGAAGCGCGTCACCGATGCCGCCAGCTTCGCTCGCGCCGCCAAGGCGACGCCCGCTCAGATGGCCGACCTCGAGCGCTTCCTAGAGATGCTGACGGCCGGCAACGAGGTGATGAACCTGATCGGCCCGGCCACCTTGCCGGACTTCTGGAACCGGCACGCCTGGGACAGCGCCCAGCTGCTGCGACTGGCGCCCCAGGCGCTGACCTGGGCGGACCTGGGCGCTGGGGCCGGGTTCCCGGGGTTGGTGCTGGCGATCCTGAGGAAGGATTGGCCAGGTTTCCACATCTACCTCATCGAGAGCATGACCAAGCGCTGCCGATTCCTGTCGGAGGTGGTGGCCGCGCTCGACCTGCCAGCGACGGTGGTGAACGAAAGAGCGGAAAACCTCGACCTGTCTGTGGACATCGTGACCGCGCGGGCTTGCGCGCCGCTCTACCGCCTGTTCGGGTATGCGCGGCCCTACCTGACGGCGGGCGCGCAAGGGCTGTTCTTGAAGGGTCAAGATGTCGTGGCGGATATGACCGAGGCCGCAAGATATTGGGAGTATGAGGCAGACGTGGTTCCCTCCCTCAGCGATCCCGGGGGCCGCATCGTGCGCGTGAAGAGGCTCGGCCGTGCCCGAAAGGTCTGAGCCATACCCGGGTAGGGCCGGGGCCCTACGTGTCCTCGTGGTCGCCAACCAGAAGGGCGGCG
>CALQQB010000049.1 GCA_943332615.1 Phenylobacterium deserti | reverse complement strand
TTCGTCTCAACCGCCTTGGTCGGTGAGCTGGTCGCCATCGAGGAGACCGACAGCCAGGAGCTCCTCATGCGCTTCTACGATACGCCCATCGGCGTCATCGACCCGCGCCAGAAACGATTGCGCCGTCTTGCCGTCGCCGCTCGCGGCGCCGGCAAGACGGACCCAAACCTGTCACCCATCCCTCCGGTCTAAAACGTCACCCATCCCTCCGCTGGACAGAGAGGGCCGGCACGTGCGAACGACCCCCACCGGATCGTCCAGCCAGAGCCCCCTCACGTCGCCACCGAAAATCCTCGCTGGACCACACCCGAGACCCGACAGGCCCAGCCCGCCCTCTCCTTGATCCTCTCCCTCACTACGCGCCTGCGGCGCTCGGGGGAGAGGCGGCTGAGGCTAGCTCAGTGGGCATCGGGTCCCCTCGTTGAGAACTGTCACCTATTATCCCGTCTCAGTTTGGGGGGTCACTCCACCCTGCACCTGTCCCCGTATTCACGTCAGCCTGACGCTCCTCGTGGATGTCCGCCTCTAAGTCGGCGAAGCTCGCGAGGATGTTCAGCATCAGCCGCCCCTCGGAGCTGGTGGTATCCATGCCGCCTTGGTGGAGCGCGCGGAAGCCTACGCCCTTGGCGGCCAGACGGTCCAACCGGGTCCCGATTGCGCGCCGTTTGACGCCCGATCACGCGCAAGGCGCGCCGGATGCCCATAAGTCGGACCAGATGCGCATCCAACTTGATGGACCGCCCCTGCTAGCCTTTTCGCATCACTTGTTAAGTCTCGGCAGGCCATCCGCGACCAGGGCCAGACGGACAGTGGGCCCCTCCGACGAGGCAACCCACGCCGAACCCGCCAACGCCCTGGCGTCGGCGGCGACCCGATAGGTTACCCGTGCGATTTCAGATGAACGCCGACGACGGGCAATTTTAGTAAAAATAGGACAAGTTGTGCCTCTCAAGACCCCGAACCCCATACGGAATTCATTGAAATCTTGCGGACATCTGGCGCAAATTTCTCTCCTCACTCTGATGATTTCGGCATGCTCCGGGGGCGGTGGCTCCGATCAAGACGCATCTCTAAAATCGGCCAGCCCTGTGGTCTCGATCACGGACTTCCTGCTTGAATTTCCCAAGCGGGCTTCAATCGCCGCAGCATCCCGGGGTTCGACGCACGAAATCGTCTTCGATCCGGCGACGCCGACGGCGCTGTGGGTTACCGCTCCGGCTTATGACGGCATCGCGAGGATTGCCCTCGATGGGACCAGGTCCTACTTCGACTTACCGGCAGGCACTGCGCCACACGGGCAAGAATTCGATCGGCAGGGCAACCTCATTCTGAGCCTTGAGGGCACCGAGCAGATCGGGAAGTTCGACCCCAAGCTTGGAAAAATCGTTGCGACCTGGGACATCGCTGTAGACCCTCACGGTCTGGCCCTGGGCCCCGACGGTGTGACGATCTGGTTCACGGGCAAGACCAAGAACACGGTCGGAAAGATCGCGCCAGACGGGAAAGTCACCAACTACGCGCTTCCGACCGCGGCAGCCCTGCCGATTTACGTCCGGCCAGGGCCAGACGGGAATATGTGGGTCACCGAATTGACCGGCAACAAGATTGCCCGCGTCACACCGGATGGTCAGATAACCGAGTTCACCATTCCAACGGCAAATAGCCGCCCCATCGCCATTGTTCCGGACCCGGCAGGCCGCGGCATGTGGTTTTCTCAAGAAGCGGGAAACAATGTCGGCTTCATCACCTCATCCGGACAGATAACCGAGTTCGCTGTTCCTAAGCCGCAGGCGAATATGATCCTGGCCGGCCTGGCTTTCGATCGCGACGGGAACCTGTGGGTCCAGCAGTATCTCAACCTGAATTCGCCGACGCCGGATGGAGATGACGCGGTGATCCGCATCGACAAGTCCATCCTCGGCAAAACTCCGGCGCAGATGACGACATCGGATTTTACGCGTTACCCGACACCATCGAAGTCTTCCGTGCTGCACCGTATTATTCTGGGGCCGGACGGCAACATGTGGTTCACGGCCCTCAAGGTCGATAAGGTCGGCCGCGTCACCATCACCAAGGCCGCGGCGGGCGGCGGGTAATGGGAATAGCGGCTTGAGTTCCCGTGACATCACGCCGTCAGCCAATGAGGTGACGCGGATCAAACATGTAGATGTGGCGACAGGTTTCAATCTGTCCGCAGAAAGCCACCGAGGCTCGCGAGCCTCCGGGTCCGGCGACGAGGTTGCGTCGATGGGACCTGTCCAAGGCGAGAGCTCATCCGAAGCCCTGGCCGCGATAATCGCATCGGCAGCTCTGCTCTATGGCTGCAGCGGCGCCCGGGATTTGAACGCCAGGAATACGAAGCTCCTGTCGAATCCCGAGGCGGCCCGGGTCCTGCAGCATGCTCAGATTTCATCGACGGAATCGGAAATTGCAGATCTCAAGTCGAATGGGGCTGAGAGTTGGCTGGATGAGCAGATTGCTCGCAAATCGAGTCTGGGCGGTTGGGACTGGCTTCTTCAGCGTGGCTACGGCGTCATTGACAGCCACCAGTTCTACCAGATGGAATACCAGTCAAACTTCATGGCGTGGTTCCAGGTGATGGCTTCGCCAGACGGCGTCCGCCGCCGTCTGGCCCTCGCCCTGTCGGAATTCTTTGTGGTCAGCGGGCAAGGCGTATCCACGCTAAGCTGGCCCCAGTTCGCCATGGCGGCGTACTGGGACGTCTTGTGCGACAACGCCTTTGGCAACTTCAGGACCCTCCTGGAAGCCCTCACGCTGAACGTCGCCATGGGAGAATTCCTGAACACGCTGGGGAACCAGCGCGAGGATCCCGCTTCGGGCCGCCTTCCGGATGAGAACTATGCCCGCGAGGTCATGCAGCTCTTCACCATCGGTCTGGTGGAACTGAACCTGGATGGAACGCCCAGGCGCGGGGCGGGCGGGCAACTGATCGAAACGTTCACACAGAACGACGTATCGAATCTGGCGCGCGTCTTTACAGGCTATGTCGCCGACAATTCCGACGGGTTTGCGCGGAGCGCGGTCCCTCCAACCTATAACCTGCCCAATGTCGGATACACCCGCCGCCCGATGGTCCTCGACCCGAACCGTCACTCGATGCTGCGGGCAGAGTTCCTAGGAGCAACCGTCGAGGCCGGAACGGACGGCCGGACCGCACTCAGGATCGCGCTGGATACTCTTTCCAACCATCCGAACGTCGGGCCCTTCTTCGCCCGCCAGATGATCCAACGACTCGTGTGTTCGGATCCTTCGCCAGCTTACGTGGCGCGCGTGGCTGGCGTGTTCAATAACAACGGCAAAGGCGTGCGCGGAGATCTGGCGGCCGTGTTCAAGGCCGTGATCCTCGATACCGACGCCCTCGCACCGTCAGGCGTCTTGTCGTCGACTTTTGGCAAGCTGAGAGAGCCAATGGTTCGGATCGCACAGTGGGCGCGCACGTTCCGGGTCACGTCGTTGAAGGGCACCTGGAAGATCGGTAATCCGAATTTCTCGGCGGTCGATGCCCTCTCCCAGAGCCCATTACAGGCGCCTTCCGTCTTCAATTTCTTCCGCCCCGGCTACATACCGCCCGGCACGGCCATGGCGACGCGGCAGTCGACGGCGCCGGAGTTCCAGTTGGTCAACGAAAGCACGACGGCCTCCTACATCAACTATCTGGCGAACATTCTGAACCGTGGAATGTATGTGCGGGCGCCCGAGCTGAACTATAATCCGGACAATCCGACACCAACTGACGGCCCGGATATCGTGCCGGACTACGAGCCAGAAATGGCGCTCGTCGGTAATCCCGGGGCGTTGGTCAACCGGCTGAACCTGCTGCTTTGCGCTGGCCAGCTGTCCGCCGAAACCTCAGCGATGATCGTAACAGCGCTGAGCGCAGACAGATCGACGTCAACCAGTTCGAACGATGCAAAGCGAGCCTACGTCGTGAAGGCGATCTTGTTCGTCATGTGTTGTTCTGAATATCTGGTCCAGAAATAGGTTGCGCCCTTGAGCCAGTTCCAAGACGGACCATCCCGCCGAGAAATGCTGCGCCGGGCCGGCGGCGCGGCCTTGACGGGCCTGGCGGCTCCCTGGCTCGCGAACCTTTCGGCTGTGGGTCAGGCGGCGGCGTTTACGGCCAGCGACTACAAGGCCTTGGTCTGCGTCTTCCTGTTTGGAGGGAACGACTACGCCAACACAATCGTCACGTACGACGATGCGAGCCACGCGAAATATGCGGCGATCCGCGGCGCAGGGCCCGGCAGGTCATCAAGTATCGTGCTCGAGAAATCTGAACTCGCCGCGACCTTGCTCAAACCCGCAACGCCGCTCCCCTTTGGTCGCCAGTACGCGTTGAACCCGGGCATGACGGGCCTGGCGGAGCTGTTCAACACCGGCAAGGCCGCGGTCCAACTCAATGTCGGTCCGCTCATCGTTCCGCTGACACGCGCCCAGTACGACAGCAGTGACAAGACAAGGTACCCGCTCCCCCCCAAGCTGTTTTCGCATAACGACCAGCAGTCTGTGTGGCAGTCCTCCGCTGCGGACGGCTCGACGATCGGATGGGGCGGCCGGAGCGGCGACCTGGCGCTGGCCAGCAATGATGATGCGCTCTTCACCTGTATCTCTCTGACCGGGAACAATGTCCTCCTCAGCGGTCGAGATGCTCTGCAATATCAGTGTACGACCCAAGGGTCGGTCGCCATCCGGAGTCTTTCGGACAATTTTTTCAATGATGGAACCATGCGAAATGCGTTTGCGGCAATGCTGCAGCAACCGCGAAAGCATGTTCTCGAAAACGAGTACAACACCGTCACGAAGCGCAGTATCGGCGCGCAGGCGCGGGTGGCCAAGGCGCTGGGCGACGTCAATCTGACCACGCCGTTTCCGGCCAATAGCGACCTGGCCAGCCAGCTAAAGATGGTCGCGCAGCTGATCGGCGCCCGCGCGGCGCTGGGCGCAAAGCGACAGGTTTTCATGGTCTCGCTGTCGGGCTTCGATCTTCACGATTACCTCGATACCAAGCACCAGCCGCTCCTCGAGCAATTGGATCAGGCGCTCAGCGCATTCTACAGGGCGACCGTCGAACTTGGCGTCGCGGACAAGGTCACGGCGTTCACGGCCTCGGACTTCGGAAGAACCTTGGCCTCGAATGGGGACGGGACAGATCACGGATGGGGCAGCCACCATCTCATCGTCGGCGGCGCAGTCGGGGGTGGGGCCTACTACGGGACCCCGCCTCCGGTCACTGTGTCCGATACCGGCGCCCCGGACGACCAGTGGCATGTCGGTCAGGGTCGCTTGCTGCCCAGCACCTCTGTCGACCAGTATGCCGCCACCTTGGCCAAGTGGTTTGGCGTGGCGGATAATGAATTGAACATCATTCTGCCCAACCTCAGAAATTTTGGCCCGGCGGCCGGCCGGCCGGACTACCCGGTCGACATGCGCTTCATGGCCTGACGCCGGCGGCGGGCCCATCGAAGATGACGGCGCCGCCCGTCAACGAAATCCCCTCGCGCCCTCAGTTTCCTGGAACGGGATATTGGACTGCACCGTAACTTGCAGTTCGGGCGTCAGGCCGCCGCGCTCAGGCAGAAGTCCGCATGGATCACGCCAAAGGGCACGATCAGCTTGCGATCGTCGGTCCGCTCGATCAGGCCCCAGTCCAGCAGGATGGCCACGTCCTCATGCACGCGTTTCACATGCCGGCCCAACTCTCGCGCCAGCCCGCGCAAGCTGATGGCGCCCAATCCCTGAAGCCGCTCAATCAGCGTCCAGCGCCGCGGCGAGAGCACCGAGAACAACTGCGCCGGCGACGAGAAGGTGAAGAGATCGGACTTCGACGCGCCGCAGTTCCAGACCTCCACGAAGGCCGCGCCCGCATCGCGCAGGATCGCGCCGTCGTCCTTGCGGATCTGGATCGTCGCCACTCTCATCTCACCCTCAGGCTTCCGGTGACAGGAGCAACTGCCCCAAGCTGCTCTACCTAATCCAACGGGAACGGTGCTCCTGTCCCCGTAATTAGGCGTCCGCTGGGCGCGGCCGAGTTCGTCGCCGACCTGTACGCCGGCTCGGAAGGCCCCTAGCCCGCCGGGCTCCCGGCCGCAGACCCAGCCAGACAGCCCCGCAGCAGGCGGCCCTGTTCTAGGGGATCGTTACTCCTGTCCTCGTATTCTTGTCCCAGCTGGAAAAGCGTGCGTGTCCCGGTTTCCCTGCCGCAGGACGAGCGTCTGTGGCCGCATCGCACGTATGTGGAGCGGCACCGGGAGGGGTTCTTGGCGGCGTAAGAGTGGCCCGCGCTGGACGAGCAAAGGCGACCTGACACGCCGGATGGCGGAAACCTCCTGGGAGAGCTACGCTGAGGCGAACCGTGGGGTAAAACATGTTCAAAGTTGTGGTTGCAGCTACGCTGGCGCTCGGCTTGACCGCGTGCGCGAGCACGCAGGCGGTCGTGGCGCGGACTGATATAATCAACCGCCCACCGCTGAACGACGTCGCCCGCGCGGAGCTTGGTGACACTATCGTCGAGAAGGGCAAGATCACGACCTATGACGGGCTGCAATTGCAGAACGAGATCACGTGGGGTGATGGCTTCGTCCTGAAGAAGTTCACAATCTCGCCGGGCAAACTCCGCGCTCGCCAACGCGACACGACCTACACCTACTTCTACTCGGACAAGATGACCTCGTACGACGCCCTTCTCGGAACCTCGCCCTATCCCGCCGGGGGCCTCTGCACCAAGAATGCTGACCCAACCTACATCCGCGCCTTCATCGTCACGGGCGCCTGCCAATGGAAAGGCAAGGAGGCTCCGCAGGTAGTCCCGACCCGCGTGACTGATGTGGATGCGCCGAACTTCAGGCAAGAGCTGATCTACAACGGGAGATCAGGCGAGACGGTCAAATTTCTCTACCGCGAGTTCTCAGGTGACTACGCCCGGCCGCCGTTTTCGCAAGACGTCCAGTATGATCTGAAAGACGGAAACATGATCGGCTTCAAGGGCGCTAGGATCGAGATTGTCGAGGCGTCCAATACTCGGCTTTCCTATCGCGTATTGTCATCTTTCCCCGATCCCGCGAACTGAGCACCGAAGTGGCGTGCGTCGGCACAAGCTCAGCCATACATCCATGGCAGCCGGGCCCGTCTTTCCTATTTGGCAATGTCGAGTAAGGTTGTCTTGCTATGGCTGACAAGAACACCTTTGGCTTAGACAAGGGCCAAATTGACACGATCGATTGGGAACTCGCGATCAAGCGGGTTCTCCACGACATCAGGTCTGACTTCATCTATGCGCCACATTTGAGATTCATCTACGCTCACGCAGCAGATGAGCTGGTGGACCAGATAAAGAAGGAGCTCGCAGCTGGCGCTTTCGCGCCCGGAGCTCCGCTCCATATCGAAGTTCCTAAGAGCGCGCGCATGAAAACAGCGCAACTCAATCGGCTTGGACCGGCATTTTCGAGGCAGGGCAGCATATTGATGCCTAGGGACCGTGTGTTCTATCAAGCTTTGGCGGACGAAGCTGCGCCGACCGTGAAGGCCAAGACGGATCTCGCTAGGTCGTTCAGCCATAGGCTAGGCGACGACAAGAGCGAGACAATGTTCGTCTCGACCCGGACTTGTTGGAGCGAGTTTCAAAAGACAATTAGAGCCCACAGCGAGAAGCCAAACAATAGATATGTGCTGAAGACCGATGTTGCGAATTGCTTCGGCTCTCTCAATCAGCACACTCTGATCAATACCCTGCAAAGCGCGGGCATGAACAAACCACTCACCGAGAGATTGGAAAAGGTACTTACCGCTTTTACCGGGAGTCGTAGTTCTCGCGGTATCCTGCAAGGAATATATCCATCGGATATGTTCGGCAGCTTTTATCTTGACCCAATCGATAGATTCTTGGCGGACGCGGGTTTAGATTCCGCCAGGTACGTAGACGACATATATGTCTTTGTTGATAGCGGCGACGCCGCTGAGACTGTCATAAGAGACCTGATCTCGGTTCTGCGAAGCTACGATCTGATACTAAATGAAAACAAATCTGTTCTTATGCCAGTTGGACTTTTACTTACTGAGGAGCCCGACTTGGAGCAGCTATTCAAAGACGCCGTGGACGAAATTTCAGGGCAATTGGAAGATTCCGATTTCGGCTCCGACTATGGGTTCCAATCTGAATGGGATGATGAAGACGACGACGCAGACGCGCCTGATGAGAAAGATCTGGAACTCCAAGCTACAATCAACCTCTTCGAATCAATTGAGCATTATCCCGATCAAGCTGAAAACATAGAACGATTCTGCCTCCCCCTATTCGCGAAGGCGGAGTCAAATTATGCTGTCGATCACGTCCAAGGTGCATTTAAATCGCGCCCCGCAATGGCCCAGATATACTGTGCCTACCTCGCAAATTTCCTTGGCGACGAAGGCGTTGTTGCCTTCCTCATTAGTCTCTTGGGCGATGGAGCACTTGTTGATTGGCAAAAGATGTGGGTGATGGCCGCGTTGCTCTCGCTTGAAGGTGCGGACGACCCCACCGTAAAGATCGCCCTCGATGTCCTCAAGGACGCCAGCCGACATGAGGCACTTAGGGGAGCTGCCGCAATATTCGTTGGAAGATTCGGTGACATCGTGCGGCGCAAGTCGATGTGCGATTCCTACGGAGCTGTGGGTTCGCCCTTCATTCAGCTTGCGATCTTCTTTTCATCACGCTGGTTCCCGGCTGTCGAGCGGACGAACGCATTTAATCAATGGTCAACTCACACGCAACTGCACAGCCTCCTCGCGACCGCGATGAAGAATAAGCCGAACTAGCCACCTACTCCCCCGCCACCACCTCAGCACCCACACCACGCCCCGCCCGCACCCGATCAAACTCCGCCCAAACCCCCGCATCCCCATGCCATTGCCCGCGGGTCGCGGCCTTCGAGTACTCCGTGCTCCGCGCCTCGAAGAAGTTCGCGTGCTCCACCCCTGACAGCATCGATTGCAGCCACGGCAGCGGGTTCTCCTTGGCCCCGTACACCTCCGGCAGCTGCAGCTGCCGCAGGCGCCAGTCGGCGATGAAGCGGATGTATTTCTTGATGTCTTCGGGGGTCATGCCCTGGACCTCGCCGGCCTCGAAGGCCAGGTCGATGAACTTGTCTTCCAGGCCCACCACGGTCTTGCAGCAGTCGACGATGTCGTCGGCGACGGACTTGGTGACGCAGCCGGTCTCGGCGTTGAAGGCGTGGTAGAGCTTGACCATGCCTTCGCAGTGCAGGCTCTCGTCGCGCACGCTCCAGCTGACGATCTGGCCCATGCCCTTCATCTTGTTGTGGCGCGGGAAGTTCATCAGCATCGCGAAGCTGGCGAACAGCTGCAGCCCCTCGGTGAAGCCGCCGAACATGGCCAGGGTGCGGGCGATGTCGGCGTTCGTTTCGACGCCGAACTGCTGCATGTAGTCATGCTTGTCGCGCATCGCCTGGTAATCCAGGAAGGCGGTGAACTCCGCGTCCGGCATGCCGATGGTTTCCAGCAGCAGCGCATAGGCGGCGATGTGGATGGTCTCCATGTTGGAGAACGCCGCCAGCATCATCTTCACCTCGGTGGGTTTGAAGACGCGGGCATACCGCTCCATGTAGTTGTCGTTCACCTCGACGTCGGACTGGGTGAAGAACCGGAAGATCTGGGTCAGCAGGTTGCGTTCCCGGTCGTTCAGGTTGGTGGCCCAGTCCTTGAGGTCCTCGCCCAGCGGGATCTCCTCGGGCATCCAATGGACCTGCTGCTGCTTCTTCCAGAAGTCGTAGGCCCACGGATAGCGGAACGGCTTGTAGGCCAGCGACGGGGTCAGCAGGCCCGAGAGCTGGCGGACGTGGGGTTCGGACTTCAGGGCCATCGGTGTCGCCTGCCTGCTGGGATGTTCGGTTAAGAGTGTATCAACATCTTGTGGCCGGCAAGGGTCACGAACGCCGCATGTAGCGTTTGTCCACGGCGCTGTTCGGACCGGTGGATATCTTCCGGGGCGCCCGGCCGCGGTGGCTTGGCCCGCCCGGAGTCAGGCCCCCTCTATTGGCAGGCGAGGCATTCCTCGTAGTCAGTCTTGCCCTCGGCATGGATGACGGCGGCCAGCGCCTCCTCACCCGCGTGGCTTGCCCGCTGCACCGACTTCGACCGCAGGTAGTACAGGGACTTGCAGCCCCGTTCCCACGCCATCCAGTGGAGCATGTGCAGGTCCCACTTATCGACATCGCCGGCCAAGAAGATGTTGATCGACTGCGACTGGCAGATGTCGGGCGTGCGGTCGGCGGCCAGTTCGACCACCCAGCGCTGGTCGATCTCGAAGGCGGTCTTGAAGACGTCCTTGTCGTCCTGGCTCAGGAAGTCGAGGTGCTGCACCGAGCCCTCGTTCTGCAGGATCGAGTCCCAGGTGGCGGTGGTGTTCTGGCCGGTCGAGTCGAGCACCCTCTCCAGGAAGGGGTTCTTGACGGCGAAGGTGCCGGAGAGCGTCTTGTGGCTGTAGATGTTGGCCGGGATCGGCTCGATGCCGGCCGAGGTGCCGCCGCAGATGATCGAGATCGAGGCGGTGGGCGCGATGGCCAGCTTGTGGCTGAACCGCTCCATGATCCCGCGCTCAGCGGCGTCCGGGCAGGGCCCGCGCTCGGCGGCCAGCTTGCGGGAGGCCGCGTCGCACTGGCGGCGCAGGGTCTTGAAGAGACGCATGTTCCACGACTTGGCCATGGCGCTTTCGAACGGCACGTTCTGGCTCTGCAGGAACGAGTGGAAGCCCATCAGGCCCAGGCCCACGGAGCGTTCGCGGCGGGCGGCGTAGACCGCGTTCTTCATCTCCGGCGGCGCGCGGACGATGAAGTCCTCCAGCACATTGTCGAGGAAGCGCATGACGTCCTCGATGAAGGTCGGATGGTCGCGCCATTCGAGGAAGGTCTCGGCATTGACCGACGACAGGCAGCAGACCGCCGTCCGCTCCAGCCCCTGATGGTCCTTGCCGGTGTGCAGCATGATCTCGGAGCACAGGTTCGACTGGCGCACCGACAGGCCCAACTCGCGCTGATGCTGCGGCATCGAGCGGTTCACGGTGTCGGAGAAGATCAGATAGGGCTCGCCGGTCTGCAGGCGGATCTCGAGGATCTTCTGCCAGAGCGAGCGGGCGTCGACCTCGCGGATCACCTCGTCGTTCTTCGGCGAGCGCAGGCCGAACATGGCGCCGTCACGAACGGCCTCCATGAACGCGTCGCTGATCGAGATGCCGTGGTGGAGGTTCAGGCTCTTGCGGTTGAAGTCGCCCGAGGGCTTCCGGATCTCCAGGAACTCCTCGATCTCCGGGTGGTGGATGTCGAGATACACCGCCGCCGAACCCCGGCGCAGCGAGCCCTGGCTGATCGCCAGCGTCAGCGAGTCCATCACCCGGATGAAGGGGATGATGCCGCTGGTCTGGCCGGCGCCCTTCACCTTCTCGCCGATCGAGCGGACGCCGCCCCAGTAGGTGCCGATGCCGCCACCGTTGGAGGCCAGCGCCACGTTCTCGTTCCAGACGCTCTGGATGCCTTCCAGGCTGTCCGGCACGGCGTTGAGGAAGCAGGAGATCGGCAGGCCGCGGCCCGCGCCGCCGTTCGACAGCACCGGCGTCGAAGGCATGAACCAGAGCTGCGAGATGTAGTCGTAGATCCGCTGCGCATGGTCGGCGTCGTCGGCATAGGCCGTCGCCACGCGGGCGAACATGTCCTGATAGCTCTCGCCCGGCAGCAGGTAGCGGTCTTCCAGGGTGGTCTTGCCGAAGTCGGTCAGCAGCGCGTCGCGCGTCCGATCGACCTCGACCTTGCGGACCAACTGCAACGGCGGTCGCGCCGACGGCGATGCAACCCGTTCAGAAGCCTCGGCAATCCCAACTTGCACTGCTTCACTCATGTCCCTGTCTTCGCCCCTCGTTGGAAGGCGCATTGGCCTTCCGCTCTACATCTTGTGGTCCAACCCCCGAACCAACCCACATATGGGGCACCGGTCCGGTTCGCTCGTCAATGAGGCGGCGAGTCCATCCCCAAGGTTTTTCGCTAACGAGAGGTTAACGCGCGCCCTCGGCCCCTCGGTGGAGAGATCCTGGCGATGCGCCGATTCACGACACTGTGAACATGATATTCTGGCAGGCTCACGGCAGGAGGAGCGCATGCAGAGCCGCTTCATCGTCATCGGCGCGGGCATGGCCGGCGCCTCCGCCGCCGCGTTCCTGGCCGAGCACGGAGCGACGGTTGTGCTCGAGGCCGAGGACCAACCCGGCTACCATACCACCGGACGCTCGGCGGCGAGCTACATCGACACCTACGGCCACCCCACGGTCCGTGCGCTGACCCGCGCGTCGCGCCGGTTCTTCTGGATGCCACCGGAGGGCTTCTCCGCGCATCCGCTGGTGCGGCCGCGCGCCGTGCTGGAGATCGCCCGACCGGATCAGGCCGACGCTCTAGCCCGGTTGCTGCAGGGCGCCGACGGGGCGCTGCGGCCGATCGAGGCCGATGAGGTGCGCCGCCTCTGCCCGATCCTGCGGCCGGAGATCGTCTGGCGGGGCGCCCTCAACGAAACCACCGCCGACATCGACGTGGATGCGGTGCTGCAGGGTTTCCTGCGGCTGGCCAAGGCGCGCGGCGCGGACCTGGTGACCGGCGCGCGCGTGACCGGGCTCGACCGCACGCCCAAGGGCTGGAGGGTCACGACCTCGGCCGGCCTGTTCGAGGCCGAGGTGCTGGTCAACGCCGCAGGGGCGTGGGCGGGCCAGGTGGGCCGGCTCGCGGGCCTGGGCGACCTGGGCCTTAGCCCCATGCGCCGGACGGCCCTGCGCGTGCAGCCCACGCCCCGCGAAGGGCTGGACGACTGGCCCTTTGTCATCGACGTGGACGAGGCCTTCTACTTCAAGCCCGATGCCGGCGGCCTGCTGCTCTCACCCGCCGACGAGACCCCCAGCGAGCCCTGCGACGCCCAGCCCGAGGAGCTCGACGTCGCCTGCGCCGTGGACGCCTTCGAACAGGCGACGACCGAACAGGTCCGCCGCGTCGCCCACCGTTGGGCGGGCCTGCGCACCTTCGCGCCGGACCGCATCCCCGTCGCCGGCCCCGATCCCCGCGAGCCGACCTTCTTCTGGCTGGCCGGCCAGGGCGGCTACGGCATCCAGACCGCGCCGGCGCTGGCCGCGGCGACGGCCGGACTGATCGTGGCGGGCGCGTTGCCGGAGCACCTGCTGGCGGAGAGGATCGGCGCCAGCGACCTCGGGCCTGGGCGGCTCATCTCCCGCCCTTAGATTCAAGCGTCCAGGTTCAGCAGGGCCGGATCACCGCCTTGCGCCGCGATGTTCACGCTCACCGCGCGCTCCACACCGTAGCGCAGCAGGGCATGCGGCCCGCCGGCCTTCGGCCCCGTGCCGGAGAGGCCTTCGCCGCCGAACGGCTGCACGCCCACCACGGCGCCAATCATCGAGCGATTGACGTAGGCGTTGCCGGCCGGGACCGCGCGCCGGACCTCGTCGGCAAACCCCTCGATGCGGCTGTGCACCCCCAGCGTCAGGCCGTAGCGCGCCCGGACCAGCGGCGCGGCGGCCTCGGCGAGGCGGCTCGGGTCGTAGCGGACCACGTGCAGGACCGGCCCGAATACCTCCCGCTGCAGGAAGGCCGCGCTCGGGATTTCGGCCAGTGTCGGCGCGAAGAAGTGACCCCCGGCCGGAACCTTCAGGCGCTCCAACACCGTGGCCTCCGCTGACAGCCGCGCGACATGGGCTTCCAGTGCGCGTTGCGCGTCGGCGTCGATCAACGGGCCGATGTCGACACGCGGATCGGCCGGATCGCCAACCACCAGGGTCCGCATTGCCCCCCCGAGCCCGTCGATCAGCAGGTCGGCGGTGTCATGGGGCACGAACAGGATGCGCAGCGCGGAACAGCGCTGTCCGGCCGAGCCGAAGGCCGAGGCCAGCACGTCGTCCAGCACCTGTTCGCGCAGCGCCGTGGTGTCCACGAACATGGCGTTGAGCCCGCCGGTCTCGGCGATGAACGGCACGATCGGCCCCGGCCGCGCCGCCAGGGTGCGGTTGATCGCCCAGGCGGTGTCGGTGCCGCCCGTAAAGGCCACGCCGTCGCAGCCCGGATGGCTGACCAGGGCCTGGCCGACCGTGGCCCCATCGCCCGGCAGCAGGTGGAGGAGCTCGGTTGGAACCCCGGCGGCGTGGAACAGCGTCACCGCCTCGCTGGCGATGATCGGCGTCTGTTCCGCGGGCTTGGCCAGCACGCCGTTGCCGGCGGCCAGCGCCGCGGCGACCTGGCCAGTGAAGATCGCCAGCGGGAAGTTCCAGGGGCTGATGCAGACGAACACGCCTCGGCCGTGCAGGCTGAGCTGGTTCACCTCGCCGACCGGCCCGCGCAGGGTCTGCGGCCCGCCGAACTGGGTCTCGGCGAGGTGGGCGTAGTAGCGGCAGAAGTCGGCGGCCTCCCGCACCTCGGCCACCGCGTCGGCCAGGGTCTTGCCGGCTTCGCGCACGCAGATGGCGATCAGGCGGTCGCGCTCGGCCTCCAGGGCGTCGCCCATGGCCCGCAGAACCTTGGCGCGGCCAGCGCCGCCGCGGGCGTCCCACGCCGGCTGGGCGCCGCCGGCGGCCTTGAAGGCGGTGTCGATATGGGCGGCGCTGGCTGACCATGCCTTGCCGATCCGCCGGGTGCTGTCAGCGGGTGAGACCGCGTCGATGCCCTCTCCGTCCTTCGCAAGCGCGCCGCTCACGATCGGACCGCCTTCCAGCGACTCCCGATCCAGCCGGGTGATCGCCGCCGTGAGGCCATCCCGCGCCTCGGCGATCGACAGGTCCGCGCCCTGCGAATTCCGCCGGCTCGGACCGTACAGATCGCGCGGCAGGGGGATGCGCGCATGCGGCCCGGTGCCGGCCGCCTCGACGGCGCTGACCGGATCGACCACGACCTTGGCGATCGGGGTCTTCTCATCCAGCAGGGCGTAGACGAAGGAGGTGTTGGCGCCGTTCTCCAGCAGCCGCCGCACGAGGTAGGGCAACAGGTCCTCGTGGCTGCCGACCGGCGCGTAGACCCGGAGCGGGATGTCGCCGTAGCGCTCGGCCGCCGCGGCATAAAGTGCCTCGCCCATGCCGTGCAGGCGCTGGAACTCGGGCGACAGGCCCATCTGGCTGGCCATCAGCCGCACGGCCGCGAGCGTGTGGGCGTTGTGGGTGGCGAACTGGCCATAGAGGTGCGGGGCCGCCGACAGCAGGGCCCGCGCGCAGACCAGATAGGAGACGTCGGTCGCCGCCTTGGTCGTGTAGACGGGATAGCCCGGCAGGCCGGCCACCTGGGCGCGCTTGATCTCGCTATCCCAGTAGGCGCCCTTCACCAGCCGCACCATCAGCCGCCGGCCGCTGGCGCGCGCGATGCCCGCGACGGCGGCGACGGTCTCGGGCGCGCGCTTCTGGTAGGCCTGCACCGCCAGCCCCAGGCCGCGCCACGCGCTCAGGACCGGCTCGCGCGCCAGGCGGTCCAGCAGTTCCAGGGAGATGACCAGCCGGTCGGCCTCCTCGGCGTCGAGGGTCAGGTTGATGTCGGCCTCGGCGGCCAGGACCGCCAGCCGCAGGATGCGCGGGTAAAGATCGGCCAGCACCCGCTCGGCCAGTCGCGCCTCGTAGCGGGGCGACAGCGCTGAGAGCTTGACGGAAACCCCGTGGCCGCGCTCCGGGCCCTCCCTCTTGCCGCGCCTTCCGACCGTGCGGATGGCGCCCGCGTAGGCGGCCTCGTAACGGTCGGCGTCGGCGTCGGTGCGAGCGCCCTCGCCCAGCATGTCGAAGGAGCAGACGAAGCCGTCACCGGCCGCGCGGCGGATCGCGCGCTCGATCGTGGCGCCCAGCACGAACTGCTCGCCCATGATCCGCACGGCCGCGCCCACCGCGCGCCGGATCACCGGCTCGCCCAGGCGGCCGGCCAGGCGCCTGATGAAACCCGACAGGTCGGCGCGGGCCTCCTCGTCCGGATCGATCAGTCGGCCGGTGAGCATCAGGCTCCAGGTCGAGGCGTTGACCAGCAGGCTGTGCGACTGGCCCGCGTGGCTGGCCCAGTCGGCGGAAGCGATCTTCTCGGCGATCAGCCGGTCGCGGGTTTCCTCGTCGGGGGTGCGCAGCAAGGCCTCGGCCAGGCACATCAGGGCCAGGCCCTCGCGGGTCGAAAGGCTGAACTCCTGCAGGAAGCTCTCAACCACACCCTGCCGCTGCGCCGACGCCCGCGCCGCCCGCACCAGCGCCTCGGCCTCGGCGCGCACCGCGTCGCGGTCCTGCTGGCTCAGAGGCCGGGACGCCAAGGCGACGGCCAAGGCCTGCCGCTCGTCCGCAAACTTTGACCGGTCCAGGTGCTCGAAAGCCATGCGCTCGCCTCAGGGTTCGGCGGTGAATGGTGGTCTATTGCCGCTAAGGCAAGCGGGCGCGGTAAATTTCTCCCCAAACAAGAGGCGCGAAACGCAAAAGGCCCGGTGTTTCCACCGGGCCCCAAGCTTTGTCGCTGAACGATCGACTTAGAAGTTGATGTCGATCGTGCCGCGGCGGTTCAGCGGTTCCTTGACACCGTCGCCAGTGGCGACCGCGGGGGTGGTCTCACCCTTCCAATCGACTGCGAGGGTCGTCTGGACGACACCGGCGCCGACCAGGGCGTCAGCCACGGCCTTGGCCCGGCGTTCCGACAGGCGGACGTTGTAGGCCGGCGAACCGGAGGTGTCGGTGTGGCCGACCACCACCACGCGAGTGGCGTTGCCGCTCTTGGCGTAGCTGGCCGCGTCGCTGATCACCTGCTGGGCTTCCGGCGTGATCACGAACTGATCGAACGGGAAGTAGACGATGAACTGCTTGGCCTCATACGCGGCCGCCGGAGGCGGGGGCGGAGGCGGGGGCGGGGGCGGCGGAGGAGGCGGCGGGGGCGGGGGAGGCGGCGGGGGCGGCGGGGGCGGCGCAGGCGGCCCGGCGAAGATATACCGCAGGCCGAGTGTCAACGACTCGTCCTTGTACTCGCCGCTGAACACGCCCGGCTGCAGCGAGCCGGAACCCACCGAGATCATGTCCACGTCCGAACCGCCGAGGTAGCGGTAGGTCAGGTCCACGCGCAGCTGGTCCGTGGCCTTCCAGGCCAGGCCGCCGATGAACTGGTAGGCGAAGCCGGTGTCGCTATCATCGACCACCAGGGTCTGGATGGCGGCGTTGCTGGCCGAGATGGCGCCCGGGATGTTCGAGAACTGGCCGGTCACGTCGGTCTTGACGTGGTTCGCGCCGATGCCCGCGCCGATGAACGGATTGAGGTCCGCCCCGGGCAGGATGTCATAGATCAGGTTGCCCATGACGGTCCAAGACGTGACGTCGCCGTCCGGCGGGCCGCAGGTGGGGGCCGCCGCGGTGCGGATCACGCCCGGCGTGCAGAGACCAATCACCGACTGGTTGTTGATGCCCTTGACGCTGGCGATATCGCCACCGCGATAGCCGACTTCCAGCTCGACGCGCCAATTGCTGGTCAGCTGGTAGCCGACGCGGGCGAAGCCTGCCCAGTCGTCTTCCTGGCTGAATTGCCAGGCATAGGGCTGGCCCGTGACCGGGGCGTTGTTCGAGGACGTCGTCTTGTACTCGCGCGGGGTGTGATACCCGAGGTCGATAGCGCCATACCAACCTTCTTGGGCGGAGGCGCCGCTTGCGGCGAACGCCGCCGCCATTGCGGCCCCAGCCAGGAGTTTCAACTTCATATTCAGAGCCCTCTTGTTGCCCTAGGTGCTGCGGCCGATTGACCCGGACGCCGTTATAACAAGGCGGACACGTTGCGAAAGTGTCGTTGAGGACACACTCGCAAGGCAATCTCGCCAGCGATTTCCAAGCTTCGCCAGTACGCTAGCCCCGAACCCCGGCCCAATCAACTTGGTCGGGGCGCCAGCGCGCAGCAAAGTCGTGTGTTGCAGGCCGCCCGATTGAAACCGGAACGGCTGCGATCTGATGGCCACAACCTCGATAGAGCTGCCGCACCGTGAGCCGGCGGCTCGTCGGGTTCCGGCCGAAGTCCTTGGCGTTGCTTGCAAAGCTACACCCGCGCCGCGGAAACCGGGCAAGCGCTCGGCCTTGCAGGGTCGTTCGAGCAAAGCCGCGATGCAAGCTGTCATGCCCCTCCCCGAGCCAAGGCGTTGGTGTCCGTCTGGTTCCCCAAACGGGGCAAGGTCGGCTTAGTTCCGCCTTCCTCAACACAGGATAACGTTTTTTCCGCCGCATTCCCGGCGCCGTTCCGCCGCCCGCCTCAACGGGCCGCCTCAAGGGCCGGCCTCGCGACGAAACCGCCGCGAGCGCCCGCCAAGTGATTCGGGGCGGTTCAGCTGGGCGCGGAATTCGTCGCGCCGCTCGTGGATGGAGGCGATGACCAGGCCCATCGGCACGCCGATCTCCACCAGCACCGCCTCCGAGAGCTGCAGGCTGGCCTCCATGGTCTCCGGCACGGCGTCGGTGGCGCCCAGGTCGTAGAGCCGCTGGGCGTGGCGCGCGTCGCGGGCGCGGGCCACGATGGTGAGCTTTGGGCGCAGCGCCCGGGCGACCGCGACGATCGTCTCGGCCCCCTCGGGATCGTCCATGGTCACCACCAGGGCTGCCGCGTCGGCTAGGCCGCAGCGCAGCAGAAACTCTTCCCGCGACGCGTCGCCGAAATAGATCGCCTTGCCGGCCCGGCGGCCCTGTTCGACCAGCCTGGAGTCGAACTCGGCGGCCACCCAGCCGATCTCGTGGCGGCTCAGCATGTCGCCGACCAGCCGCCCGACCCGGCCATAGCCCACCACCAGCACCTTGGGCTCCGCATCCGCCTCACCCCCCGGCTCGGCCGGCAGCTCTACGGGCTGTACCTTGCGACCGCCCAGCTTCAGGCCGAGCTGCGCCAGGAACGGGATCGAGAACATCGACAGGGTGGCGGCGACCAGCGCCATCTCACCCACCGCGCGGTCCACCAGCCCCTGGCTCATCGCCTGGGCCAGGATGACGAAGGCGAACTCGCCTGCGCCGGCCAGCAGCAGGGCCGCCTCGATCGCGCTGCGGGTCTTCAAGCCGAACGCCCGCCCCAGGCCGAAGATCACCGCGGTGTTGGCCAGCACCAGGCCCACGGCGGAGCCCACGATCACCAGCGGGTTCTGCAGCAGCAGCGGCACGTTCAGGCCGATGCCGACGGAGACGAAGAACAGCCCGAGCAACAGCCCCTTGAACGGCTCGATGACCACCTCGACCTCGTGGCGGAACTCGGTCTCAGCCAGCAGCAGGCCGGCGATAAAGGCCCCCAGGGCCATGGAGAGGCCGGTCAGGGCGCTGACCAGGCCGGCGCCGATCACCACCAGCAGGCAGGCGGCGACGAACAGCTCCTCGCTGCGCGCCCGGGCCACCGACTTCAGCATCGGCCGCAGCAGCAGCCGGCCGAAGGCGAACAGCGCCGCCACTCCCAGCACCGCCGGCAGGAAGGTCAGCAGCAGGTTGGGACTGGCCGCCCCCTCGGCCTGTGGCCGCAGCAAGGTCATGGTCACCAGGATCGGCGCCACCGCCAGGTCCTGGAACAGCAGCACCGAGAACGTCGCTCGTCCCGCCATCGCATGCTGGCGCTTCTGTTCGGCCAGGATCGGCATGACCATGGCGGTCGATGACAGGGCCAGCGCCGCCCCGATCGCCAGCGCCGCCAGCAGCGGCTGGCCCATCAGCATCGCGGTGCCGGCGGTCACGCTGAGGCAGAGCCCGACCTGCAGCGCGCCCATCCCGAACACATAGCGCCGCAGGCTCCGCAGCCGCTCCCAGCTGAGCTCCAGTCCGATCATGAACAGCAGGAACACCACGCCGAACTCGGCGAGCTGGGCCACCTCGGCGGGATTGTCGATGGTCAGCGCGCCCAGCCAGCGCCACTCGCGGGACAGGGCGCCCAGGCCCGAGGGGCCCAGCACCACGCCCGCACCCAGGAACCCCAGGATCGGGCTGAGGCGCCATCGCCGGAACAACGGAACCACGACACCGGCGGTAGCCAGGAACAGAACCACGTCCTTGTAGGCGCCCGGCTCGACGTGGCCTTCCATCAAATCTCCGATTTCGCTGCGAGGCCACTATGGTCCACCCGGAGGCCTTGCGGAATCCCGGGAACGGAATACGACGCCCCGCTGTGGGAACTCGGCAGCAAAAACCGGTGAGCGCGCGCGCCGAGCGGCGGGCGATGATCGCGCTGGTCGCGATGTTCACGCTGCTGGTCCAGATGCTGGCGCCGACCCTCGCCGTCGCCGCGTCGGGTCCCGGGGAGCAGGTGGTCTGCACCAGCCATGGCCTGCAGACGATCGAGGCCGGCGACGACACGCCGGCCAAGCCAGCGCCAACCCACGTCTGCGACCACTGCGTCTGCCCGCCGGTGGCGGCCACGCCGGCGGCGATGATCCAGCCCGCGGTGTTCGTGGCCTTCGCCCGCGAGGTCGCCC
This sequence comes from Phenylobacterium deserti, assembly GCA_943332615.1. Lineage (GTDB taxonomy): Bacteria > Pseudomonadota > Alphaproteobacteria > Caulobacterales > Caulobacteraceae > Phenylobacterium > Phenylobacterium deserti_C. The sequence continues at coordinate 15,014 of CALQQB010000049.1, read as the reverse complement.
CGCCGGAAGCCCTCTCCGCCGACCTGCCACCCCCGGCTCGCGCCCCGCCGCGACCGCCCGGCCAAGGCCCACCCGTCTCCAACGCCTGATCGACGCCACCGGTGCGCGTGCGCGCGCGCCCGTCATCCCGCGTTTGGAGACCCATTTTCATGAGACCGTTTCGTCGAGCCCTGCTGCTCGCCACCGCCTGCTGGCCCGCAGTGGCCCAGGCCGGGAATGCCGCCCCGCCCGCCCCCGTTCCGTCCGCCCCCGCTCTGGCCGCCACTCTCGAGTCCGTCATCGTCACCGGCGCCCGCAACCCCGAGGAGCCGCCCGTGGTGGGCGACGCGCGCAAGCGCCTGTCGGAGACGCCCGGCGCCGTCTCGGTGATCTCGGCGGAGTCCTACGAGAAGCGCTTCGCCGTCGCCCTCGACGACATGCTGCGTGACGCGCCCGGGGTTTATGCCCAGCGCAAGTGGGGCGGCGACATCCGCATCTCTATCCGTGGCTCCGGCATCGGCAACGCCAACCACAACCGGGGCCTGCTGATCGCCCAGGACGGCCTGCCGCTGAACGAGGCCGACGGGTTCGGCGACAGCCAGTCGATCGACCCGCTGATCGCCCGGTTCACGGAGGTCTATCGCGGCGGCAACGCGCTGCGCTTCGGCGGCGCCCTGCTGGGCGGGGCGATCAATGTGGTGACCCCCACGGGCCGCAACGCCGGCTACGAGAACCAGGCTCGCGTCGACGGCGGCAGCTACGGGATGTTGCGCGAGCATGTGGCCGCGGCCCGGGTCGCCGGCGACTGGGACCTCTACGCGGCGGCCACCAACCAGACCGGCCAGGGCTATCGCCCGCAGAGCCAGCAGAACCTGCAGTTCGGCTCGCTGACCATCGGCCGCAGCTTCGGCGAGGACCGCGAGGTGCGGCTGATCGTCAACGGTTCGAACATCAACCAGGAGATCCCGGGCTCGCTGACCCTGGCCCAGTTCAACGCCAATCCGCGTCAGCCGGCCCCCGGCAACTACGCCAACGACCAGGGCCGCAACAGCCGCGGGGTCCGCACCTCGCTGCGCACGACCTGGCGCCTGAACGACCAGACCGTCTTCGAGGGCGCGCTCTACGGGGTCTGGAAGGACCTCGACCACCCGATCTTCCAGGTCATCGACCAGCAGAGCCGCAACTACGGCGCCTTCGGCCGGCTGGACTGGAAGGGCGAGCTGGGCGGCAGGCGGGCCGACGCCTTCGCCGGCGTCTGGCTGCGCACCGGCGACCTGGACTCCAACTTCTACGTCAACCGCAAGGGCGCGCGCGGGACGCCCACCTCGATCTCGCTGCAGAACGCCGACGCCGTCGACGTGTTCGGCGAAGGCCGGCTGTTCGTGACCGAGCACGTGGCCCTGGTGGGCGGCGCGACCTACGGGTCCGCCAAACGCGACTACCTGAGCTTCGCGATCCCCGGCGTGGCGGGCACGTTCAATCTGAAGGCGTCGAAGGACTACGACTGGGTCTCGCCGCGCGTGGGCCTGCTCTGGGAGGACGAGACCGGCGCCCAGCTGTTCGCCAACATCACCCGTTCCGTGGAGCCGCCGAACTTCGGCTCGCTCTCCCCCACCGGCAAGGGCTTCGCGCCGATCCGGCCGCAGAAGGCCTGGACCGGCGAGATCGGCGCGCGGGGCCATCGCGGCCCGTTCACCTACGACATCACCCTCTACCGCGCGCGGCTGCGCGACGAACTGCTGATGTTCTCGGTGGACCAGGACCACCCAGCCTCGACGTTCAACGCCGACAAGACCATTCACCAGGGCCTGGAAGCGGCCCTCGACTGGAAGATCACTGACAGCCTGCGCCTGCGCCAGACCTACACCTGGTCGGACTTCAGGTTCGATGGCGACGCCCAGTACCGCGACAACCGCCTGCCCATCGTGCCCGAGCACGTCTACCGGGCTGAGCTTCGCTACGACCACCCGGCCGGCTGGTTCGTCGCGCCGTCGGTGGAATGGGCCGCCTCCGACGCCTGGGTGGACTACGCCAACAACACCAGGACCGCGTCCTACGCGGTGTTCAACCTCAACGCGGGCTGGAACGTCACCCGGGGGATCGCCGTCTTCGTCGACGCCCGGAACCTGTTCGACAAGGCCTACGTCTCCAACGTCCAGGCCCAGACCCGCGCCACCGCCGCCAGCGCGGCCTACTGGCCCGGCGACGGGCGCTCTATCTTTGGAGGCCTTTCATGGTCGTTCTGAAATCCCTGGCGGCCTGCGCCGCCGCCGTCGTCGCCACCCTCGGGGCGGCCGGCGTCGCCGGCGCCCATGTCAGCCTCTCGCCCGGCACGGCGACGGCGGGCGCCTATCAGGTGCTGCGCTTCGGCGTGGGCCATGGCTGCGACGGCAAGGCGACAACCGCCCTGCGCATCGCGATTCCAGCCGGGGTCCAGGTCGCCCATCCGCAGCCCAAGCCAGGGTGGCGGCTCACGATCGAGCATCCTCCGAGCCGCCCCGAGGCGGCGGCGGCGATCACCTGGACCGGTCGCCTGCCCGCCGATCAGTTCGACGAATTCGTCGTCCTGACGAAGCTGCCGACCGACGAAACTGCGCTCGCCTTCCCGGCGACCCAGTCGTGCGGCGCGATCGTGATCCACTGGTCGGAGCCGGCGGCCGCCGACGGGCCCCGTCCGCAACACCCCGCGCCCAGCCTGAAACTCACACCTCCGGCGCCCTCGCCGGATGCCAGCCACGAACATCATCACTAGGATGGCGACCATGAGACTTCCGCTCGCCCTCGCCGCCGCTTCCGCCCTGGCCCTCTCCACCGCCGCCCACGCCGCACCCCAGGTGCAGGCCGCCTGGAGCCGCCCCGCCGCCCTGGGCACCACCGGCGCCGGCTTCATGATCCTGGCCAACCCCGGCCCGAAGCCGGACACCCTGGTCTCGGTCGCCAGTCCCCTGGCCCGCGAGGTCCAGGTCCACCAGTCGATGGTGCACGACGGCATGGCGATGATGATGGCGGCGCCCAGGGTGCCGATCCCGGCCGGCGGCCGCGTCACCTTCGCGCCCGGCGGATACCACCTGATGTTCCTGAACCTGGCCCGGGCGCTCAACGTCGGCGACACGCTGCCCGCCACCCTCACCTTCGCCAGCGGCGCCAAGGTGAAGGCGGCGTTCGTCGTGGGTCTGGCGCCGCCCGTCGTGCCTGCATCAAAACGCTAAGCCGTCTGTCGAAAATGTAACGGGCGGAACCCGCCACGGCGGGGTTATGGTCCGCGTCAAATCTCACGCGAGAGAGCTAATCCCCATGAAGACCGCCTGGCTCGCCGCCTCCGCCGCGGCCGTCCTGCTTGCGGGTGCGCCCGTATTCGCCGCTGACGCCGCCAACCTTGCCCAGGCCCCCGCCCAGGACCTCGCCAAGCTGGCCCGCGGCTTCAACAGGAACGCCGTGCTGGCCAGCGCCTCGCGCGAGCCGCCCTGGCTCATCACGACGAGATACTCGTCAAAGACCCGCTCCGGCCCGCGATCCCGCACCGCCCCCGCTTTCGACATATAGTCGTCCGCCGGGCAGCGGAGGTTCACCCGCCGCGTGGAAAATTGTCAGGCCAATATTTTGGCGAAGTTGTCGAAAGTGGAAGGGCCCAGATAAAGAATCGGCCTGCAGCGGGGGATATTCGCTGCAGGCCGCCTTGAGCAGTCGCTCGCATTGAGCGGGCGTTTCCTCCCCGAAACGCCGGAGACCTCAGAACTAGCGCCTTCGTGTCTCTCGCCAGATGACAAAACGGCAATTTTCGCCCCGAGTCAACGGCGGGAGCCCTTCAGAAGGGCATAGGGCCTGCACAAAATCGCAATTAGGGACACATTTACACCGTCTTTTGACGTATTCGTCAAATAACGTGCGATTTGAGCGCATCAAAAGCGGCACAGCTCACGTCGAACACGAACTCGGGTCGCGACGCGGTAACCGGTCCCAGGCCGGCCGCCGCCAGCGCCAGCGACACATCGGCCACCGCCGCGCTCTCGACCAGCAGCCCGTTGGGCCGTCGCGACGCCCCGCGCGCCGTCAGCGCCTCCACGACCGCGACCTCCGCCGAATCGCCCCGCGCGGGCCAGGCCAGGGTTGCGCTGCGCAGCGCCCCGGCGCGGGCCTCGATGAGCCGCAGCAGCCGCTCGGCCGACGCCAGAGCCTCGGCGTCCCAGGCGGTGCGCAGGCTGGCGGCCAGCTGCGCCTGGCTCTTCAGCATCACCCCGTCGGCCAGCACCTTCAGGCCGTTGGCGACCAGCGTGGCCCCGGTGGTGGTGATGTCCACCACCACCTCCGCCGTCCCCGCCGCAGGCGCACCCTCGGTGGCGCCGCCCGATTCGGTGATCCGGTAGTCGGCTATGCCGTGGCGGGCAAAGAAGCCACGGGTCTGGGTCAGGTACTTGGTGGCCACCCGCATCCGCCGGCCGGTGCGAGCGAGGTAGTCGTGCGCCACCTCTTCCAGGTCGGCCATGGTCTCCACGTCCAGCCAGCTCTTCGGCACGGCGGTGACCAGGTCGGCGCGCCCGAAGCCCAGTGCCCGCAGTAGCAGCAGGCGCTGGTCCAGGTCCTCGCCGCGCTCGCGCAGCAGATCCTCGCCGGTGATGCCGAGGTGCACCTCGCCGGCGTCCAGGGCGTCGGCGATGTCGGCGGCCGAGAGCAGCCGCACCTGCGCGCCAGGCAGGCCCTTCAGGCTGGCCAGGTAGCCCCGCGCCCCGCCGGTCACCTCCAGCTTCAGACCGCAGTCGGCCAGCCAGCCCTCGACCTGTTCCTTCAGGCGGCCCTTGGACGGGACCGCGATGATGAGCCCGCTCATGCCTCGCCCCCCGCGTAGGCTCGCCAAGGCCGCACCATGCAGCCCACGGCGCGCGCCGATCCGCCGCCGCCCAGACGGGCCAGCAATCCATCGTAGCGCCCGCCCACCGCCACGGCCCGCTCGGGGCCGACCGCGGCGCTGCGCACCTCAAAGGTGATCCCGTCGTAGTAGTCGAAGGCGTGGCCCAGGGCCGGCGTGAACCGCATCCGCTCGGCCGGCACGACGCCGGCCAGCGCCGCCAGCCGTACGTCCCAGCCGGCCAGCGCCGCCGTCAGGGCCGCCGCCTCGCCACCCGCCAGCGCCCGCATCCGGACGAAGGCTGCGGCCGGCGCATCGTCGATGGCCATGAAGGCCTGTACGGCGGTCGCCTGGGCCCCCGTCAACGCCGGCGCCTGGGCCGCCTCAGCCTTGCGCACCAGCCGCGCGGCGATCTCCGCCGGTCCGCGACCGCCCACCGGCTCGACGCCAGCCAGCGCCCATACCTCTTCCAGCAGGGTCGCGGCCTGGGTTTCCGACAGGCCCGCGAGCAGGCCCGCCAGGGTCCCGCCGCCGCCGCCCGCGGCCTCGCCGACGCGCGACAGCTCGGCCCATAACAGCCGCGGCCGGCCCGCGACCCGCTTCAACCGCGCCGCCAGGGTTTCCGGTAGCGCCAGGGAATCCACAAAGGCGCCAAAAAGCGCCACGTCGCCCAGCCACAGCGACAGGTCGTCCCGCCCGCCGGCCGCCGCCGCGCGCCACGCCAGCCCAGTGACCTCGGCGTCCGCCGCCTCAATCGCCCCATTGGCCGGCGCGAACATTTCCAGCCCCACCTGCACGAACTCCTCCGGGCGATCCTCTGCCGCGGAGGCCCGAAAGGCCGTCCCGTTGTAGGAATAGCGCCCCGACGCCGCCCCGCCCTCATTGTGCCGCCGCGCGATCGGCACGGTGAAGTCTGGCCGCAGGCAGCGTTCCGTCCCGCCCTCCGACTGCACCACGAACAGCCGCGAGCGCATGGCCTCGCCGGCCAGGTCCAGCAGCAGGTTCAGCGGCTGCAGCAGCGGCGCATCGGCCCGCTGCGCCCCGCCGCTCTCCAGGGGCTTAAGGATCGCGGCCAGCACGTCGACCGGCGTGGTGGGCTCCACCCGCATCAGGAGGCCGCCAGGATCGCGCGCAGCGTGGCGACCAGATCGCCCCGCGCCACCGTCTGCTGCCCCGGCCGCTCGGCCCGCCACTCGGCGTTGTCGGTGACCTTGGCGGCCAGCACCCGGCCCAGGTCCAGGTCCTTCACCGTCGCCGTGCCGGCGGCGAGTTCGTCCTCACCCACAATCACCGCCGCCGGTGAAAACCTGCGGTCGGCGTACTTCATCTGCGCCCGCATGCCGGACGAACCCAGATAGACTTCCGCCGCGATGCCGGCAGCGCGGATCTCACGCGCCAAGGCGAAGTAGTCGGCCATCCGCGCCTGGTCGAAAGCAATCACCACCACCGGCCCGCGCGCCGCCGCCGCCAGCTCGCGCCCTGAGGCCTTCAGGGCAGCCGCCAGCCGCGACACGCCGAACGAGAACCCGGTCGCCGGCGTCCGCTCCCCGGTGAACCGCGCCACCAGGTCGTCATAGCGCCCGCCACCGCCGATCGAGCCGAACCGCATCGGCTGACCCTTCTCATCCAGGGTGTTGAGCAGCAGTTCCGCCTCGAACACGGCGCCTGTGTAGTACTCCAGCCCGCGCACCACCGACGGCTCGAACACCGCCCGGTCCACGCCCACGCCCAGTCCATTCAGCGCCGCGTCGATCGCCGCCAGTTCGGCCAGCCCCTCGTCGCCCTCGGCGGAGCCGCCGACCACGTCGGCCAGCTTGGCCAGGGTCTCAGACCGCCCGCCGGCGCCCGCCGCCGTGAACGCCAGCACCCGCTCGGCCGCCGCCGCGTTTAGCCCCGCGCCCTTGGTGAAGTCGCCGCTCTCGTCCTTGCGCCCCTCGCCCAGAAGCAGCCGAACGCCGTCCGGACCCAGCCGGTCCAGCTTGTCCACCGCCCTCAGCACCGCCAGCTTCTGGCCCTCGCTGCTCACGCCGGCCGCGGTCATCAGCCCGTTCAGCAGCTTGCGATTGTTGATCTTCACCACCGCCGAACCGGCCGGCAGGCCCGCGGCTTCCAAGCCCTCCACGACCATGGCGATGATCTCGGCGTCGGCTTCCGGCCGGTCCGAGCCCACCGTGTCAGCGTCGCACTGGGTGAATTCGCGGAACCGCCCCGGCCCCGGCTTCTCGTTTCGCCACACCGGCCCAAACGCGTAGCGGCGGAACGGCTTGGGCAGGCTGCTCCAGTTCTGCGCCGCGAACCGGGCCAGCGGCGCGGTCAGGTCGTAGCGCAGCGCCACCCACTGCTCGTCGTCGTCCTGCAGCGCGAAGACGCCCTCGTTGGGCCGGTCCGTGTCGGGCAGGAACTTGCCCAGCGCATCGACATATTCGAACGCCCCGGTCTCCAGCGGCTCGAACCCCCAGCGCTCATAGACGCCCGACACCGCGGCCAGGATCGCCCGCTCGGCGGCCACGTCGCGCCCCCGCCGGTCGACAAACCCCCGAGGGGTGCGGGCTTCGGGGCGTTGAGGGTCCTGGGTCATGGCCGCGCGCTTAGCCGCTGCGGTCACGTCACTCAAGGAAGGAAGGTCGCTCATGCGTCGTCTCTCTGCAGAAGGAGGGCGACGGACGGTGCTGAAATCACAAGCCCCGTCCGCATCGGCGGGGCTCGGAAAGGGTTCGCGTCCTAGGCCACGAAATCCCGGTCCGGACCCGCGAGGGTCGGATGGTGGTGGGGACCGTGATGATGAGCAAACCGCGCCATGACGGGAGGGCTTCTAACGGAGGATCGGCGAAGAGTCACTGCGTCGGAGGGCGCGTGACCCAGGAATGGTCGAGGAGCCTTGGCATGGCGCGCGTGGACCTGGCGGCCGCCCAGGCTATCTTCGCCGTGATCGCGGCCGGATGCGCTCAACATCCGATCCGCACGAGTCTCTGTGAGATCGACCGAAATCCCTCACGCTTCGACGGCAAGGTTGTCGAGGTGGAGGCCGCCATCCTGACGGACGGGCATCATGGCGCCTGGGTCGAAGACAATCATTGCGGAAAGGGCGCCGGCTTCGACGCCGATGACCGGGTGATTGAGGCCGCTGGCATCCGGTGGACGGATATGAATCCGCCCGCCGACCCTCGCGGCGAGGATCGCGCGATTGCGGGGACCATCATGGGCCGACTGGTCGCTAGGTCTGGGGAGCGAATGCTCAAGGCGACCCGCCTGAATGTGCGCCTCTCCCCGGCGCCTGAATTTATCTGCTGACCGGCGGCGATGGGATCGCGCGACGCTCCATTGGCGAACCGAAAGCCCCCTAGGCTCGCGCGGCCGGGCGTCGTAAAACCCGCGCCATGCGTGAGATCACCCACTTCATCGACGGCGCCTCGGTCGCCGGAACCTCGGGCCGTTACGGCGACGTGTTCAACCCCAACACGGGGGAAGTCCAAGCCCGGGTCGCCCTGGCCACCGCCGCCGAGGTGGATGCCGCCGTCCAGTCCGCCCTCCGCGCTCAGGCGACCTGGGGCCAGGTCAATCCGCAGCGCCGCGCCCGGGTTATGTTCGAGTTCAAGCGCCTGATCGAGCGCGACATGAACGCCCTGGCCGAGATCCTGTCGTCCGAGCACGGCAAGGTCATCGCCGACAGCAAGGGCGACATCCAGCGCGGCCTGGAGGTCATCGAGTTCGCCTGCGGCGTCCCGCATCTGCTGAAGGGCGAATACACCGAGGGCGCCGGCCCCGGTATCGACGTCTATTCGATGAGGCAGCCTTTGGGCGTGGCGGCGGGCATCACCCCGTTCAACTTCCCCGGCATGATCCCGATGTGGATGTTCGGCGTGGCCATCGCCACCGGCAACACCTTCATCCTGAAGCCCTCGGAAAAGGACCCGACCCTGCCGGTCAAGCTGGCCGAGCTGATGATGGAGGCCGGCGCGCAGGTCGGACAGGATTTGGCGGGCGTTCTGAACGTGATCCACGGCGACAAGACCGCCGTCGACGCCATCCTCGACCACCCGGACATCAAGGCCGTCAGCTTCGTCGGCTCCTCCGACATCGCGCAATATGTCTACTCACGTGGCACGGCGAACGGGAAGCGCGTTCAGGCCATGGGCGGGGCCAAGAACCACGGCGTCATCCTGCCCGACGCCGACCTCGACCAGGCGGTGAAGGACATCATGGGCGCCGCCTATGGCTCGGCCGGCGAACGTTGCATGGCGCTGCCGGTGGTGGTCCCCGTTGGCAAGAAGACTGCGGACGAGGTCCGCGAGAGAGTCCTGGCCGAACTGGAGACCCTGAAGGTCGGCATCTCCACCGACGCGGCCGCCCAGTACGGCCCGGTGGTCAGCGCCGCCCACAAGCAGAAGATCAGCGACTACATCCAGCTGGGCGTCGATGAGGGCGCTGAGCTGGTGGTCGATGGCCGCGGCTTCAAGCTGCAGGGCTACGAGAACGGCTTCTTCCTCGGCCCCAGCCTGTTCGACCAGGTGAAGCCGACGATGAAGACCTACCAGGAAGAGATCTTCGGCCCGGTCCTGCAGATCCTGCGCACCGAGAGCTTCGAGGAGGCGCTCGCCCTGCCGTCATCCCATCAATATGGAAATGGCGTCGCCATCTTCACCCGCAACGGCCGCGCCGCCCGCGAGTTCGCCGCCCGCGTGAACGTCGGCATGGTCGGCATCAATGTGCCGATCCCGGTGCCGGTGGCCTACCACTCCTTCGGCGGGTGGAAACGCTCCGCCTTCGGCGACGCCAACCAGCACGGCATGGAGGGGGTGCGCTTCTACACCAAGGTCAAGACCATCACCGCCCGCTGGCCCGAAGGCGCCGTCGAGGACTCGGCGTTCGTCATTCCGACGATGGGGTAGCGCGCCGCTTCCTTGCGCTACCGCCCGGCCACCGCTACGCCGGTAGTCGATGGCATCCGCCCTTAAAGCCGCCTACGAGGCGAAGATCGCAGACGGCGTGATCCAGGCGGACCCGGCTCAGGCCGCCGCCCTGGCGCCGCTGATCCGTCTGGAGATGGATCTCGTCGATGGTGAGCCTGAGGGCGGCATCCTGGCGATGCTGCGCCGCCGCTCGGTCAAGGAACGGCCCCGGGGCGTCTACCTGATCGGCCCGGTGGGGCGCGGCAAGTCGATGCTGATGGACCTCTTCTATGAGACCGTCGCGGTCGAAAAGAAGCGCCGCACCCACTTCCACGTGTTCATGGGCGAGATTCACCGGCTGATCGACGCCTGGCGCAAGAGTGACCGCGCCGCGCGGCGCGCCACCTTCGATCAGCACAAGGGCGATGACCCCATCCCGCCGGTGGCCGACGTGGTGGCGGCCCAGGCCAGTCTGCTGTGTTTCGACGAGTTCCAGGTCACCGACATCGCCGACGCCATGATCCTGGGCCGGCTGTTCACCGCCCTGTTCGAGCGCGGCGTCACCCTGGTGGCCACCTCCAACCGGCTGCCGGACGACCTCTACCGCAACGGCATCAACCGCCAGCTCTTCCTGCCCTTCATCGACCTGCTGAAGACCAAGGCCGAGGTGATCACCATCGCCGGGCCGCACGACTACCGCCTGGACCGCCTTCGCGCCGTCGGCGTCTGGTTCTCACCGATCGATCCCGGCAATGAATCCGCCGTCGGCGATCTGTGGCGCGACATGCTGGGCCCCGAGGACGAGGACGGAGAGACCCTCGAGGTGCTGGGCCGGAAGATCTTCTTTCCCAACGCCGCGGGGGGCCTGCTGCGCGCCGGGTTCGAGGAACTCTGCGCCGTGGCTCTCGGCCCCAACGACTATGTCGCCATCGCCCAGCGCTTCCACACGGTGTTCATCGCCGGCGTCCCCAGGCTCACGCCCAACCGGCGCGAGGAGGCTCGCCGCTTCGTGGTGCTGATCGACGCCCTCTACGAGGCCAGGACCCACCTGATCATGCTGGCCGAGGCCGAGCCGACCAAGCTCTACCCGGAAGGCGACGGGGCGTTCGAGTTCGAACGCACCGCCTCTCGCCTGCAGGAAATGCGCTCAGCCGACTGGCTCAAGGACCGGTAGGCGCAAGCTGTCCACCAGCTCCCGCGCATAGGGCCGCAGATCCTCACCGGCCCGCACCACGATCGTCAGCTCCCGCACCGCCCAGTCGTCGGCCAACGCGATCACCGCCAGCGACATGGTCTTCTCCGCCCGCCGCGCCGTGGTCTGCGGCACGACGCCGACGCCGACACCGGCCTCCACCAGCCGGCAGATTCCGTCGAAGCTGCGCAGCTGAACCCGAAGCTTCAGCGGCCGGCCCTCGCGCGCCGCCTTGGCCGTCAGGAACCGCTGCAGCGACGCTGAGCGCTCCAGGCCGATCAGGTCGTAGGCCAGCACCTCGGCGAAACTGACGCCGGCCCGTCCGGCCAGCGGATGGCCGGGCGCCGTGACCACCACGAACCGGTCGGAGCGGAACGAGTACGTCTGCAGCGCCCCCACATCGACCGTGCCCGCTACGATCCCCACGTCGCCGACGCCCTCGGCGATGAGCCCCACGATCTCGTCGGACAGCCGCTCCTCCAGATCGACGCTGACGTGCGGGTGGGCGGCCAGGAACGACGACAGCGCGTCAGGCAGGAATTCGGTGATGGCGTTGGTGTTGGCTAGCAGCTTCACCTCGCCGGACCGGCCGCCGACGAAGGCCGACAGGTCTTCGCGCATCCGTGCCGCCTGGCCCAGCAGGCCGCGGGCGTGCTTCAGCAGCATCCGCCCCGCCGCCGTCGGGACCACCCCGGTCCGCGAGCGGGTCAGCAGCTCGGCGCCCAGCGCCGCCTCCATGTTGCGGATCCGCGTCGAGGCGGCCGCCAGCGCCAGGGCGGTGCGCTCCGCCCCCGCCGTGATCGATCCCGCATCGACGACGTCGCAGTAGAGACGCAGGTCGATCAGGTCGAAGCGCATGATCTATCCTTCGCGAAACACGAAGGATAGATGCGTCAATCACGCATTGTCACGCATCCATCGCCGCCCAATGCTTCGCACAATCCGAAGCCTTGCGAGCCCCGGGATGCCCGCCGAACGAACCCGCGCCCGGAGACCAGATGACGAAAACCCCCGCGCGGCCGTCGCCGCCCACCGCAATATCGTGTGGCCGTACCCGACGTCCTTTGCGCAGGCTCGGACGCAACATGTTCAGCGATCATCTCTGCGGCGCGTTGACACACCTTGGGCGCGCCTTACAACCAACGGGGCTGAGGGCATTGGGGGCCTTAAGATGACATCCGTTCCACGTGGTCCGGCCGATCGGCCGATGTCGCCACATCTGCAGGTGTGGCGTTGGCACGTCACCATGCTCACCTCGATCCTGCACCGCGTGACCGGCGTGGGCATCTATCTGGGCGCCCTTATCCTGGCGGCCTGGGCGATCTCGCTGGCCGCCGGGCCCGAGGCCTATGCGCTGTTCCTCGGGATCATGGGGTCCTGGCTTGGCAAGCTCGTGCTGCTGGGAATGAGCGCCTCGCTGTTCTTCCACCTGGGCAACGGCGTGCGCCACATCGTCTGGGACTTCGGTCACGGCCTGGCCAAGGAAGACGCCAGCGCCTCATCCTTCGCCGTCCTCGGCTTCGCCATCGCCGCCACCGGCGCGGTCTGGGCGATCGCCTACATGATGGGGCTCGTTGTCTGATGTCGTACCGCACACCGCTTTCCCAGGCGCGCGGCCTGGGCTCCGCCAAGCACGGGGTCGGCCACTGGCTCGCCGAGCGCGTCGCCGCCGTGGCCCTGGTGCCGCTGGTGCTCTGGGGCGTCTACAGCGTCCTGATCCTCTGCGGCCTCGACTACTACGGCGCGGTTACCTGGATCGGCCATCCGCTGAACGCCACCCTGATGATCCTGCTGATCGCCATCTCCACCGTGCACATGCAGGGCGGCATGCGGGTGATCATCGAGGACTACGTCTACAGCCATCTCGGCAAGGCCGGGTGCCTGCTGCTCAACCTGTTCATCAGCGGCCTGTTGGGCGCGCTGGCGGTCATGTCCATCCTCAAGGTCGCGCTGGGGGGCGCCTAACCCATGGCGACGTATGAATTTATCGACCACCGCTTCGACGTCGTCGTCGTCGGCGCCGGGGGCTCAGGCCTGCGCGCCGCGCTGGGCTGCGCCCAGGCGGGGCTGAAGACGGCCTGCATCACCAAGGTCTTCCCGACCCGCTCGCATACGGTTGCGGCGCAAGGCGGCATCTCCGCCTCGCTGGGCAACATGGGCGAGGATGACTGGCGCTGGCACATGTACGACACCGTCAAGGGGTCGGACTGGCTGGGCGACCAGGACGCCATCGAATATCTGTGCCGCAACGCGCCGGCCGCCGTGTACGAGCTTGAGCACTGGGGCGTGCCCTTCTCCCGCACCGAGGACGGCAAGATCTACCAGCGCGCCTTCGGCGGCATGACCAAGAACTACGGCGAGGCCCCGATCCAGCGCACCTGCGCGGCGGCCGACCGTACCGGCCACGCCATGCTCCACACCATGTATGGCCAGTCCCTGGCCAACGCGACGGAGTTCTTCATCGAGTACTTCGCCCTCGACCTGATCATGGACGAGGGCGTCTGCCGGGGCGTCACCGCCTGGAAGCTGGACGACGGCACCCTGCACCGGTTCCAGGCTCAGATGGTGATCCTGGCGACCGGCGGCTACGGCCGCTCGTACTTCTCGGCCACCAGCGCCCACACCTGCACCGGCGACGGCGGCGGCATGACGCTGCGGGCCGGCCTGCCGCTGCAGGACATGGAGTTCGTGCAGTTCCACCCGACCGGGATCTACGGCTCGGGCTGCCTGATCACCGAGGGCGCCCGCGGCGAGGGCGGCTACCTGACCAACTCCGAGGGCGAACGCTTCATGGAGCGCTATGCGCCCACCGTGAAGGACCTGGCGCCGCGCGACATGGTCAGCCGCGCCATGACCATGGAAATCCGCGAGGGTCGCGGCGTGGGGCCGAAGAAGGACCACATCTTCCTGCACCTCGACCACCTGGATCCGAAGATCCTGCACGAGCGGCTTCCGGGCATCTCGGAGAGCGCCAAGATCTTCGCCGGCGTCGATGTCACCAAGGCCCCGATCCCGGTCCTGCCGACGGTGCACTACAATATGGGCGGCGTGCCCACGAACTTCTATTCCGAGGTCGTGACCAAGGCGGGCAAGGATCCCGACAAGGTGGTGCCGGGGCTGATGGCCGTGGGCGAGGCGGCCTGCGTCTCCGTGCATGGGGCCAATCGGCTGGGCAGCAACTCCCTCATCGACCTGGTGGTGTTCGGACGCTCGGCGGCGCTGCGCGCGGCCGACATCCTCAAGGCCGGGGCGACGCAGCCGGAGCTGAAGCCGGCGATGAGCGACGGGCACCTGGACCGCCTCGACCGGTTCCGCAACGCCAATGGCGCCACCCCCACCGCGGACCTGCGGCTGGAGATGCAGATGGCCATGCAGGAGGACGCCGCCGTCTACCGCACCTCCACAGCGCTCGCGTCCGGCGTCAAGCGCATGGACGCGGTGCAGGCCAAGCGGGCCGACCTGAAGGTCTCCGACCGCTCGATGGTCTGGAACTCCGACCTGATGGAGACCCTGGAGTTGGACAACCTCATCGGCCAGGCGGTGGTCACGGTGGTCGGGGCGCACAATCGCACCGAGAGCCGCGGCGCCCACGCGCACGAGGACTTCCCGGACCGCGACGACGTCAACTGGATGAAGCACACGCTGACCTGGTTCGACGACAAATCCGGCAAGGTGAAGATCGACGACCGCCCGGTACACAACTTCACCCTGTCCAAAGACATCGACTACATCCCGCCCAAGGCGCGGGTGTACTGAGCCGGAAGGAAGACAAGACAAATGGTCCAGCTTCGGCTTCCCAAGAATTCCCGTCCCACGTCGGGCAAGCACCATCCGGCCCCGGCCGGATCGGGCAAGACCAAGACGTTCAAGATCTATCGGTACGACCCCGACAAGGGCGTCAATCCGAGCTGGGACACCTATGACGTCGACACGACCCAGTGCGGGCCGATGGTCCTCGACATCCTGATCCACATCAAAAGCACCGTGGACCCGACGCTCTCGTTGCGCCGTTCGTGCCGTGAAGGCATCTGCGGTTCGTGCGCGATGAACATCGATGGCACGAATACGTTGGCCTGCACGCGCGCCATCGACGAGTGCGGTGGTGGCACGG
>CALQQB010000048.1 GCA_943332615.1 Phenylobacterium deserti | reverse complement strand
CCCTCGACACCACTCGCTCACGAAGGTCGTCCGAATGCGCCGCGCCCATGATCCCTCCCGACTCAGAGGTCCCATGGACTCACCATTCCAAGCGCCCGGGAATCCCACCCGCGATCACATTCGATTCATCTCAGCCGTCGGATGCTCTAGACCTCAGGCGACACCTCGGAACATCGCCAGTTCGGCGGCGGCGTGCAGCAGGCGAACGTCGCCGAAGCCGCCCTGCACCAGGGCGGCTTCGTGCTCGGCCCGCGTCATGTGCATCTCCGTGTCGCCCGGATGCTCAGGCGTGAGGTAGCGATCGCAGATCAGCGCCAGCCCGCCGGATGTCATGCGCCGCCGCAGCGCGGCGTAGAGCGGGCCGACCCGTTCCTTCTGGCGCACCTCGTGGACGGCCTGCAGGCTGACGATCGCGTCGAATGGGCCAAGCCCTTCGTTCCAGCCGGGCAGGCCGTAGTTGGCGGTCACGAACACGAGCTTGTCGGCCTGGTCGGACAGCCGCGCCCGCGCGAGGCCGTGCATGGCGGGCGAAATATCCACCAGGGTGTAGGTGCTCGCGACCCCCGCGCGGAGGATCCGCTGCGCCAGGAAGCCCGGGCCGGAGCCCAGTTCCAGGATCCGGATGCGGCGGCCGAACCCCCCGACCAGTTCTGTGGTGAACAGGTCCCAGAACGCGTGGCGTGCGGGGTAGCGCTCGTCGGCGGTCGCGGCCCAGTGCGTCGCGCCGTCCTCCCAGCGCTTGGCGTTGACGGCGTTCATGGTGTCTTCAGCGGGGGTCATTGACGTCGATCAGTTCCAGTAGTTCGCCGGCGACGCCAGTCATGACGCCCGCCAGACGACCCGGCATAGGCTCGAAGGGGCCCGGCGCGGGCGGCGCGATGAATCGATCGGCAAACCGGCCGATGTCGCGGCATTCGAAGCTGACCATGGCCAGGCCTGACGGTAGGAAGCCCGGCGTTCGGTTGCGCGGGGCCAGGTCCGGAAGGTCATCGATCTCGATCTTCGAGCCGTCGTTCAGCACCACGACGGCCAGTCTTACGCCAGGCAGTTGGCGGATCGGGCTGGCCGCGTTGCCGAAGGTCTCGTGGTAGAAGTCCAGGGCTGCCTGGAGGTCCGGGGCGCCCATCACCGCGATGAAGCAGCGGCCGACGAATGCGGTGGCGACGGCCAGGTCCGGTCGGCGTTCGGTGATCCAGGTCAGGTTGAGATGCTCTCCACCCGGGCCGGTCGCCGTCATCGCCCGCAGGTATTCATAGGTGGGCACCGTGCGCGGCGGCGAATGGATAGTGAAGGTCGACCCCTGCAGCCGCGCATGCAGGGCGTCGGAGTCCTGAACCGTCAGTTCGGCGACGCTCCAGCCGATCGCGTGGCGGTCGGGCGCCTCGCCGGCGTGGGGCTGTGCGACGAAACGCAGCACCGTCGGCTCGCCGCTCGCCGGCCCGAGGATCAGGACCGGGCGGCCCGCCAGGGCCGGCGCCCCCCAGGCGGTCGCCGTCGCCGCGGAGACCACGTCACGCCGCAGCGCCCTGTAGCCCATCGGTCCGGTCCAGGCCGCCTCCACGGCCTCCAGGTCCGGGACCGCGAAGGTCACCGCGCGGATGGCGCCCAGCAGCGGCCCAGGCGGATTCGGGGTCTCGTCGGGCATATCCATCTCCGGTCTGCCATGCTGTTTTGATATATATCTAGACTATGAATGCAGCCACCGGTTTCAGGGTCTGCTGGCACCATTTGACTACAATCTATAACTTATTGACGGACGCCCCGCGCGGTCCTTATATACCCCGCAATGAGCCCGCCGCGCGTCCTCCGCCTTGCCCGCGACCTGCCGGCGGCGCGACCGTGGCGGTGACTGAGTCCACGACGCCTCGGCTCATCGCAGCGCTGGCGGACCCCGAGGCCGCGTGGCCACGTCCGGCCTATGCTTGGTACGTCATCGCCATCCTCACGGCGGCCTCGACTTTCGCCATGCTCGACCGGGTCGCGATCGGCCTCATGGTCGATCCGATCAAGCATGACCTCCATATGAGCGACACCCAGATGGGCGTGCTCCAGGGCCTGGCGTTCGCCGTCTTCTACTCTCTGTTCGGCCTGCCGGTCGGCTTCCTCGTGGATCGCTGGCGCCGGGTCCGGCTGCTGAGCGCCGGCGTCATGATCTGGAGCGCGGCGACCATGGCCTGCGGCCTGGCGCAATCCTATGTCGCGCTCTTCCTGACGCGGATCACCGTGGGGGCCGGCGAGTCGGTGGGGACCCCGTCCTCGGCCTCGCTGATCGCCGACTACTTCTCGCCGGCCCAGCGGGCGCGTGCCATGGGCGCCTTCATGGTCGCCGGCGCCTTGGGCCAGTCCCTGGCCTATCTGATCGGCGGCGTGGCCGTCGGCGCCGCGCAGTCCATGCGCACCATGGCCGGATCGATCTTCGGCGCGATGGCGGACTGGCAGATCACCTTCCTGCTGATCGGTGCGCCCGGCGTTCTCATATCCGTCGTCCTGCTGCTCACGGTCCGCGAGCCCGTCCGTCGTGAACGCATGTCGGCCAAGCCCGCCCCGCCCGGCGCGCTCTGGACCCGGCTCCACGCCAACCGCGGCGCCTATGCCACGGTGATCCTGGCCGCGGCCAGCAATGGGGCCGTGATCGCCGCCCAGGTCAGCTGGTTCCCCTCGTTGTTCGCCCGGGTCCACCACTGGACGCCGACGCATATCGGAACGGTCTTCGCCCTCTTGGGCTTTCCGTGCGGCCTGTCCAGCGCGCTCAGCGCGGGCTGGATCATGAGCTGGTTCGCCCGGCGGGGACGTACGGACGGTCCGGTCCTGATCATGCTGGGGCAGGCGCTCATCTGGACGGTCTTCGGGCCGCTCAAGGTCCTGGCGCCCACCCCGACGCTTGCGCTCATCGCCCACGTCCCCACCGCCCTTACTGCCATGTGGTCGACGACCGCGGCGCTGACCGCGCTGAACCAGATCACGCCGAATGAGCTGCGCGGCCAAGTCATCGGCATCTCGTCGATCATGACCGGCCTCGTGGCCTCTTCTCTGGGCTCGGCCTCAATCGGGGTGATGAACGACCTGCTGTTCAAGGGGCCGTCCGGCGTCGGCTGGAGCCTCGCCTGCGTCTACGTGGGCTGCGGCCTGGTCAGCGCCATCGTTCTGCTGCCCGGCCGCAAGGCGTTCGTCGAAGCGCTCACCCGCAAGGACTGTAGCCCATGTTGAACGCCCCGCCCCGCGCCATGTTCTCAAGAGAGGGATCCAGATGAAAATCTTCCACGGCAAGGGCACGTGTTCGCTCGGCATCCTCGTCATCATGGAGGAGCTCGGCCTCGACTATGAGGTCGCCACGGTCGACCTAGCAAACCGCGAGCAGGCCTCCCCGGAATATCTGGCCCGCAGTCCCAAGGGCAAGGTGCCGCTGCTTGAACTCGATGACGGCGGCTTTCTCAGCGAATGGACGGCGATCGGGGCCTATCTTGCCATGGCCGCGCCCGGTCCGCGGCTGTTGCCTCGGGACGCGCTTGGGCTCGCGCGCACCCTTGAGGCGGTGGAGTACCTTGTCGCCACGACGCACATGCAGGGCTTCACACGCATGGTGCGGCCGGCCCTGTTCGCCCCCGACGAGGCTGACCTCGACCAGGTCAAGGCAAGAGGCCGCGAGATCGTCGACCAAGGCCTGGCGTTGATGGGTGAGCGGCTGGCCGGCCGCGACTATGTGACGGGCGACTTCAGCATCGCCGACGCCGCCCTGTTCTACATCGAGCGCTGGATGGCCCACAGCATGGGCACCACACTGCCGGAGGCGGTCAATGCGCACTATGAACGGATGCTCGGCCGCGAGGCGGTCAAGCGCGCGCTCGTGCGTGGCGAATGATCGGGGTCGGAGCTGGACGTGACCGATGACCTGAACGCCGACTATCAGGCCGCCGGCTTCGGCGGGCGGCTGGCTTTTGGCCTTCGTCCCGCCCTGCTGGTGATCGATGTGGTCGAGGCCTATCTGCGGAAAGACTCTCCTCTCTACGCCGGGGTCGAGGACGCCCGCGACAGCAATATCCGTCTGGTGGACGGCGCGCGCTGCGCGGGCGTGCCCGTCATCTTCACCAACGTCACCTACAACGCCGGCGGCGCGGACGGCGGCGTCTTCTTCCGCAAGGTCCCGTCGCTGAAGGTGTTCCTGCCAGGCTCGCCGTTGGGCGCCTTCCCTGGCGGGTTGCAGCCGCGAGCTGACGAGCTGGTGGTCTCCAAGCAGTATCCGTCGGCCTTCTTCGGAACCTCGATCGCCCCGACCCTGCGGGCCATGGGCGTGGACACCGTGGTGATGGGCGGCTTCTCGACCTCCGGCTGCGTCAGGGCCAGCGCCATGGACGCCATGCAGCACGGGTTCATCCCCTACGTCGTGCGCGAGGCCTGCGGCGACCGCGATTCCCGGCCGCACGAGGCCAGCCTCTTCGACCTGCAGGCCAAGTACGCCGAGGTGGTTTCCGAAGCCGAGGCGCTCGCCCTGATGAGCGGGCCGGGGAACCGCGTGTGACGACCTTCGCGATCCAGGCCGGTTTGTCCAGCGTAACCCCCCGCGCCGCCGGGACCTAGACCCGAGAGGTAAAGCCATGCCGGACGACGCCACCAACATCGCATTCCCCGATCTCGCCGCGGCGCTGGCGAATATCGTCGGCCCGGAACACGTCGTGGCCGACCCGGCGCGGCGGGCCCTGCACAGCCAGGATATCTGGTCGAAAAGCGCGGAGACGGTGGCCCTCGTCGTCTCTCCGGCCTCGATCGAGGAGCTTTCGGCGTTGATGGCCGCGGTCACCGGGCGAGGCTTTGCGGTCGCGCCGCGCGGGGCGGGGATGAGCTACACGGGCGGCTATCTGCCGTCCGCCACCCCGACCGTGTCGCTGGACATGGCGCGGATGAACCGGGTCCTGGCGATCCGCCACGACGACATGACCGTCACCGTCGAGGCGGGCTGCAGCTGGTCGGCGCTTAACGATGCGCTTAAGCCGCTTGGCCTGCGTACGCCCTTCTGGGGCCCGATGTCAGGGCTGGTCTCCACCATCGGGGGCGGCCTCTCCCAGCTCAACGCCATGCTGGGCGCCGGCCGCTACGGCACCTCCAGCGAGAGCCTGATCGCGCTCAGCGTCGTGCTGGCCGACGGCGCCGTGCTGCGCACCGGCGCGCGGGGCGCCGACGGCGAGAGCCCGTTCTACCGCCACTATGGCCCGGACCTCGCGGGCCTGTTCTGCGGCGACAACGGTGTGTTCGGCGTCAAGGCGCACATCACGCTCCGCCTGATCCGCGCACCCCAGCATGAAGCCTACGCCTCCTTCTCGTTCGGGACCGGCCAGCAGTTGCTGGCGGCTCTGGCCGAGATCGCCCGCGACGGGGTCGCCAGTGAAAGTTGCGGCTTCGACCCTGGCCTGACAAAGGTGCGGATGGCGCGGGCGTCGCTGACCAGCGACGTCAAGACGCTCGGCGCGGTAGTCGCGCAACAGAAATCCCTGCTGAAGGGCCTGGCCGAGGCGGCCAAGGTGGCGATGGCCGGGCGCGATTTCATCGGGGCGGACGACTATCCCCTGCATGTCATCTGCGAGAGCCGCTCCGCGGCGGGCCTCGCCGACGACCTCGCGCGCACCCGCCAGATCGCCCAGCGTTTCGGCGGCGCGGAAATCGAGAACACCATCGCCAAGGTGATCCGGGCGGTCCCGTTCCCGCCGTTGAACAGCATCCTCGGCCCGGCCGGTGAGCGCTGGGCGCCGATCCATGGCGTCACTGCGCTGTCGCAGGGCCCGGCGGTGCTCGACGCGATCCAGGCCGCTTATGCGGAACTGGCCTTCGAGTTCGAGCGCGAAGGCGTCAGCACCGGGTTCCTGTTCACCCACATGTCGACCAATGCGGTGATCCTGGAGCCGGTGTTCTACTGGCCGGACTCCTGCTTCGACATCCACGGCGTGGCGATCGAGCCTTCCCTGATGGCGCGCCTGCCGGTGCAGCCGGACAATCCCGCGGCGACCGAACTGGTGACCCGGGCCCGCAAGCAGGTGCTCGCGATCTTCCAGAGTTTCGGCTGCGGCCACTTCCAGATCGGCCGCAACTATCCCTATCGCGAGAGCCGCGACGCGGCGTCGTGGGCGCTGATCGAAGCGGTGAAGGCGGCCGTCGATCCGACCGGCGCGCTCAATCCCGGCGTGCTCGGCCTGACGGGCGGCGCGGCTGGCTGATCGCGCCTACCAGGCGACGATCTTGCCGGTGAGGTCGATGAACTTGCCACTCTCCGCCGGGCCCGCCGTCGCCGGCACCGCGCGCTGGCCGGTCACGCTCTCCTCTACGCTCCAGTGGCCGCCGTCACCGCCCAGCCCGGTCCGCGTCCAGCCCGGCACCATCGAGACGAAGGTCACACCCTGATCCTTGAGATCAATGGCTAGGCCCAAGTTAGCATGTTCAGCGCCGCCTTGCTGGCCCGGTAGGCGTGCGAGGTGCCCAGCGTATTGTTTCTGATCGAGCCCAGATCCGAAGACATCATCACCATCAGCTTGCAAGCGCCGGCCAGGAGGTTGGGCAACAGGGCGGCGGTAAGGCGGAAGGGGCCCACCACATTGATCCGCTGGGTCCGCTCTCAGAGGTCGTAGTCCATGCCCAGCAGGGACTGCGCGGGCACGCTGCCGGGGAAGCTCGGCGCGTCGGGGTTGCCGTAGATCCCCGCATTGTTGATCAGAATGTCGATCGGAACGCCGTCCAGGCGACGGGCCAGCGCCGACATGGACTCAGCGGGCTCGACGTCCAGCGCCTCGACCCGCAGGTTCGACCTGAAGACCTTGGCCAGGGCATGCACTCCGTCCGCGGCCTTGAGCTCCCGGCAGCCGGCGATGACCTCGCCGCCGGCGGCTAGATGCGGACAACCTATTGAGGCTCCACACCTAGCGCCTGGCGCGCGTGCTCCAGTCCGATCCCGCGATTGGCGCCGCTGATGAGGGTCGTCGTCATGTCTCGAACTCCTGGAGACGCGCACGCTTAGACGTCGCTGCGGCGGCCGGCGTCGATCAGAACGTGGGTGGCCTACTCGGCGGCGAGCCGCAGCGTGTCGTGTTTCGACCACACCGGCTGGCGCGGCGCGGGCAGGCCGGTCTCGATCAGGGCGCGCTCCCTCAGCGTCTCGATGGACGGTCCGTAGTTGAACAACGGCAGTTCCCCTACACGCCCGCCGATCAGCCGGGCGCGCAGGGCCTCCGTGCCCGCCTGGTTGACCACGCCTTCCGCACTGGCGACAACTCCATAGGCCAACGCGCCCTTGGGCGTGACCAGGCCCTGGATGATCTCCTTGCCGACCAGTCGCGGATCGCGGGCGAGGGGATCACCCCATCCGCCGCCGCCCCAGGTGATGAAGTCGAGCTCGTCGCCGGCTTCCACGGGGATATCTTCCTGCTTGTTGCCGACCATTTCCTCGACGCCGGTGGCGCGGCGCAGCACCTTGCGGGCCCGTGCGCCGGGTTCTCCGCCATTGACGCCCCAGGGATAGGTGAACCAGCGGTCGTCATGGATGGCGATCAGCCCGGGCTCCAGGAACCGGTAGGTCATGATGATGCCGTTGCCGCCGCGGTGCAGACCGGCGCCGCCGGAGTCCGGCACGGTCTCGTAGCGCTCGATCCGTAGCGGGAAATACCGCTCCAGGAACTCGTTCGGCACATTGGTGAAATTGGGCCACAGCGAATGGCCGTCCGGCCCGTCGCCCAGCGGTCGGCCCGGGATGCCGCCGAAGCCGATCTGGAAGAGCTGGAACCATTCCCCGTCGGAACCTGTGCCGGAATAGAAGAGGTGCGGGCTGGACGAGAAACCGGCGGCGTTCAGGAACTGTGGCGTCTTCTGCCCCAGCAGGCCGCCCAGGATGTCGAACAGCCGGCCCAGCGCATGGGTGCGTCCGGAGAGCGCCGCCGGGAACTTCGGCTTCAGCAGCGATCCGGCCGGAATGCGGATGTCGATCAGGTCGTAGTAGCCGTCGTTGAACAGGATGTGCGGGTCGAACACCATGATCATGTAGATACCGAAGAACATGCGCATCATGTTCTCGTTCAGAAGGAAGTTGATCGACCCCGTGCTCTGGGGATCGGTGCCGGCGAAGTCGAGCACAACCTTGCCGTTCTCGCGCCACATGGTGCATTTGATCTTGTAGGGACCATAGCCGCGGCCGTCGTCGCAGATGTAGTCCTCGAAGCTTACAGGTGCCTCGCCGATGGAGCTTTCGATCAGGCTCTTCATGGCGCGGTGGTTGCGCGCCAGCAGCTCTTCCGTCGCAGAGACGAAGACGTCGTCGCCGAAGCGCTCGCACATCTCAACGATGCGCCGCGCCGCGACCCGGCACGAGGCGATCAGGGCGTTCAGGTCGGCAGTGCACCAGTCCGGAATCCGTGTCTGGTGCATGACGAGCTTGATCAGATCCTCGTTGTAGACCCCCTTGCGCCAGATCTTCACCGGCGGGATGCGCACCCCTTCCTCGAAGATCGTCTTGGCGTCGATCGGCATCGAGCCCGCGACCTTGCCGCCGATGTCGGACTGGTGGCCGAACATCGAGGTGTAGGCGACCAGCCGGCCATCCTTGAACACCGGCAGCAGCACCAGCCAGTCGTTGCTGTGGCTGATCGCGCCCTCGACCGAATAGGGGTCGGACAGGAAGATCATGTCCCCGTCCTCGACGGTGCCGTCATAGCCCTTAAGGAACGGGCCGATGTAGGAGCCGAACTGGCCCACTACCATGCGACCCTGCGGGTCGGCGATCAGGGGGAAGGCGTCGCCTTGCTCCCGGATGCCCGGCGACATCGCGGTACGGACCAGGGTGGTGTCCATCTCGATGCGCGCGTTGCGCAGCGCATTCTCGATGATATCCAGGGTCACCGGGTCGATGGCGACCTTGTTGAACGGCGTGTCGTTGGCCTGGATGATTGTGGCGCTCATGTTCCTGTCCTCAGGCCGGATTGATCATGATGTTGCCGAACCGGTCGATGGTTCCGGCATGTCGGGTCTCGATGAGCGTGGTGGAGTCCATCTCCACGATGATGGCCGGACCGGGAATGCGGTCGCCGGCCCGCAGTTTCGAGCGTTCGTAGATAGCTCCTTGCTGCGCGGCTCCGTCCATCCAGATCTCGTGGTCGCGGATCTTCGCCGCGGCCGGGTCGCCATCGCCGGCGGCCAACTCGATCGCCGGCAGCTCCAACGCCCGGCCCATGGCCACCGCCCGCAGGTTCACCAGTTCGTGCTCGGCCTTCATGTTGAAGGTGAAGAGGCGGTGGTGCTCGTCGTCGAAGCGGCGGGTCAGGGCGGCCAGCCCCTCAGCCTTTAGCGTGTCCAGGTCGACGGTCATCGGCACCTCAAACGCCTGGCCCGCATAGCGGACGTCGATCTCGAAGCTGGTTTCCAGTTCGGCTTCCGGGATGCCGTCGCGGAGCAACTCGCCGCGGACCTGGCCGTCCATCTCATGGAGGGTGGCCAGAACGTCTTCGAGGCTGGTCTGTGAGATCCGCTTGGACAGCGAGCGCGCGGTCTCGGTGCGGCTGCGGGTGGTGGCGTCGCCCAGGGCGCAGAGCACCCCTGGCGAGACCGGCGACACCGCCGGATAGGAGCCCATCAATCGTGCCACGGCATTGACGTGCAGCGGACCCGCGCCGCCGAAGCCCATCAGCGCGAAGTCGCGGGGATCGTAGCCCTGCTGCACCGAGATCATCCGCAGCGCGCCGAACATGTTCTCGTTGACGATGTCGATGATGCCGCGGGCGGCTTCCATCAGGCCGATACCCAGCTTGTCGGCAATGGTCTGCACGGCGACCTTGGCGCCCTCGCGGTCCAATTTGAAGGCGCCGCCCAGCAAGTTCTCCGGCAGGTAGCCCAGCACCACATTGGCGTCGGTCACCGTCGGCTCGACGCCACCCTTGCCGTAGGCGACCGGACCCGGAACGGCGCCGGCCGATTGCGGACCGACCCGCAGGGCGCCGGTCAGTTCCGGCACGAAGGCGATGGAGCCGCCGCCCGCGCCGACCGTCTTCACGTCGAGGGAGGAGGCGCGTACCGACAGATGACCCACCTCGGTTGTCCGCGTGCGCCGCGGCTCGCCGTTCTCGATCAGCGCCACGTCGGTGGAGGTGCCGCCGACATCGAGGGTAAGGATGTTCTTCAGGCCTGCGTTCTTGGCCACCCAGAGCGCCCCGGTCACCCCGCCGGCGGGGCCGGACATCAACAAGGAGACCGGATGCTCTTCGGACTTCTGCGACGACATGAGCCCGCCGTCCGAGCGCAGCAGCGACAGGCGACCGCCGAATTCAATGTTCGTCAGCTTGTCACGCAGGCTGCGAACATAGCGGCCGACGACCGGCCGCACCGCAGCGTTGGCCACCGTCGTCAGGGTGCGCTCGTATTCCTGCATCTCCGGCAGCACCACGTGGCCCAGAGAGATCGGAATGTCGGGCATGATCTCGGCGGCGAGTTCGGCCACCCGCAGCTCATGCGCGCCATTGATGTAGGCGTTGATCAGCGAGACGGTCAGGGCTTCGACCCCGCGCGCCTTCAGCTTGGTGAGCTGCGCGCAAATGTCGGCGTCGTCGATCGGACGGACCTCGTGGCCCTGGGCGTCCATCCGTCCCTTGATCTCGACCGTGTCCTCGAGCTTGGCCAGCGGCTCGGGCTTCGGCCAGACGATCCAGCCGGCGAGGCCCCCGGGCACGAAGCTGCGGGCGATCTGCATCATCTGCCGATAGCCCTCGGTGGTGACCAGGCCGACCCGGGCCCCCTTGCCTTCCAGCACCGCATTGGTAGCGACCGTCGTTCCGTGCAGGAAGACGGCGATGTCCTCCGCCGAGACCCCCGAGATCTTGCAGATTTCCTCAACGCCATTGAGGATGCCCTCGGAGCTGTCGTGGGGGGTCGAGGGCGTCTTGGTGCGCCAGACGGCGCCATTGGCGTCGTCGAACAGCAGGACGTCGGTGAACGTGCCACCCACATCGACACCCAATCTGTAGCCCATGGCGATATATCTCCGCGAAGCATCCGGGCGCGCGCCGTCCACCGGCGTCGGCGCCCAGGGGGTCAATTCATCCGGGGTCGATCCCAGAATGGCCGACCGGCCGCACCCTGCCTCACAACACCTCGCAAAGACAGCTCAATTGTTATAGTATTATACAAATAGCATGGTCTTTGGGCCGGCGTCGCGTTTGGCGCCCGTGGCGGGGCAATTCGCAGGCGGGAGGCCGAGTGTGCGTCGGAGGGGTGGCGATCTGCGCCGCCAGCAGAGATCGTCGGGCAGCGACGGCGCTTCGCGCGGTCGATGACGGGACGTCCAGGAGAAGATGGAAATGCGCGGATACCTCGGAACCCTGCTGATCGGCGCCGCCGTGATGCTGTCAGGTTGCGGCGAGCGCCAGGCGGCGACGGATGGAGCCGCGGCGAAGCCGGACGCAGCGGGTGTGAAACGGGCCGAAGCCTTCCTGGCGCCGTATCGCGCCAAGCCCGTGTTCACGCCGCTAGGCGAGGCGTTCGACGCCCGGGCGTGCGCTGCCGGCAAGTCGATGGTCTCGATCCCCAACAACAGCGCCAACCCGTTCCTCAAGGGGATTATCGAGCGCATGACGGTCGCCGGTGGCGGGCTGGGGCTGAAGGTCCGGGAATGGCAGAACCAGGGCCAGCCCAACGACTGGGCGCAGGGCGTCGACTATGCGGTCCGCACCAAGGCCGACATCGTCGACCTGATCTCCGGCATCGATCCCAAGAGCATCGAGCCGCAGATACAGCGCGCAAAGGCCGCGGGAGTGAAGGTGATGACCTCGCACTTCTACGACCCGTCCCAGGCGCAGAACCCCAACCTGTCCAGCTCTCTGACGGTGGGCTTCGGGACCGCCGGCCGCATTCTCGCCGACTGGGCCACGGTCCGCACCGCCGGCGCCGCCCACATCCTGGTCATCCAGTCGGACGAGGTTCCTCCGACCGGGCCGATGATCGACGGCCTGCGCCAGGAACTCGCGGCCAACTGTCCGGCCTGCCGGATCGTCCAGCAGATCAACGTCGGCTTCGCCAACTGGCCGACCAAGATCCAGCCGTCGGTGCAGACGGCGCTGTTGGCCCATCCGGACATCAACGTCATCATCCCGATCTATGACAGCATGTCCCAGTTTGTGATCCCGGCGGTCAACGCCGCCGGCCGAAAGGAACAGGTGCGGATCGGCACGTTCAACGGCACGCCCTTCGTGCTCGACGGCATCGCCCGCGGCGACGTGGATATGGATATAGGCGAGAGCATCGACTGGATCGCTTACGCCACGATCGACGGCCACCTGCGCGACCTCTGCGGCCTGAAGAGCCCGGCGGCGCTCAACGTGCCATTCTACATGATCGACAAGACCAACGTGGCCGATGCCGGTTCGCCGGCGAGCTACGACAAGGGCTACGGGGACGCCTACGTTGCCGGATTCCGCAAGCTTTGGAAGCTCGACTGAGCATGCAGCCCGACGCGGAGCCCCTGCTGGCGATACGCAACCTGTCGAAGACCTTCGGCGGCGTTCACGCGCTCGACGGCGTTGATCTGACGGTCGCGCCGGGCGAGATCCACGGTCTGCTGGGGACTAACGGCTCGGGCAAGTCGACGCTGATCAAAGTGCTGGCAGGGGTGCACGCGCCGGACCCGGGCGCTCGTCTGATGTTGAAGGGGCGGGAGGTGCAACTGCCCTTGCACGCTGGCGACTTCCGCAAGCTCGGCCTCAGTTTCGTGCACCAGAATCTCGGCCTGATCCCAGCGCTGAGCGTGCTCGAGAACCTGCGGTTGTCGGCGATCCTGGGTGGCGCGGCGATTGGCATCGACTGGTCGGCCCAGCGCCGGGCGGCGGCCGAGACCATCGCGCGCTTTGACCTGGGGCTCGATCTGGACCGTACCGTTGAGGGCCTGTCGCCCGTCGACCGGGCCCTGCTGGCGATTGCGCGCGCCTTCGAGGATCTCAAGGCGGGCGGCGGCCGCGGCGTGCTGCTACTGGATGAGCCGACGCCCTTCCTGCCCGCGGCGGGCGTTCGCAAGCTCTTCGCCCTGATGCGCAGCATCGTGGCGGACGGGTCCAGCGCGATCTTCATCTCCCATGATGTCGATGAGATCCTCGAGATCACCGATCAGGTCACCGTCTTGCGCGACGGCCGCGTCGCCGGATCGCGGGCGACGCCGGGGTCCAGCCGCGACGATATCGTTCAGCTCATCCTCGGCCGGCGGGTGGAGATCGTCGCCCCGACGCAACGGCCGGACGCGCCGGCTCAAGCGTCGAGGCTGCGCCTGAAGGCCGTTGGCGGGGGAGCGTTGGACCGCGTCGATCTGGAGGTGGCGCCTGGCGAGATCGTGGGGCTGACCGGACTGATCGGCTCGGGCTACGCCGACCTGGCGGATTTCGTATTCGGCGCGCGCCGGGCCCGGGCGGGGCATATGGACTTCGACGGCGCCGCAGATATTGACCTGGCTCGTCAGACGCCGCGCGCTGCGATCGCGCGTGGCATCGCCTTCGTTCCCGCCGATCGGCCGCGGGCGGGCGGCGCCGGCCGGCTCTCAGTGGCCGACAACATGATGCTCCCCAGCCTCGACGTGTTTTTCCAGGGGGGCTTGCTGCACCGAAGTCGGCTGTTCGAGCGCGCCCGTGAGCTTGGCGCCCGCTTCGATGTTCGGCCGAACCGCCCGGAGCTGGACTTCGGGGCCCTCTCGGGCGGCAACGCCCAGAAGGTGGTGATCGCGCGCTGGCTGAGCCGCTCGCCCCGCCTGCTGCTGCTGGACGAGCCGACCCAGGGCGTCGATGTGGGCACTCGGCAACAGATCTTCACCGCCCTGCGCGACGAAGCGGCGAAGGGCATGTCGGTGATCGTTGCCAGCACCGACTACGAACAACTGGCGGCGATCTGCGACCGGGTCGTGATCTTCCGTCGTGGCAGCATCCAAGAGAACCTCCGCGCGCCCGGCCTCACCAAGGATGCGATCGCCAGCGCCTGCTACGCCGAGACCCCGGGAACCGATCAGGGCACGACATGACCGACGCGACGCAAGCTTCCCGCCGCCAGGCCCTGGCCTTTCTGGAACGGTTCGCCCTGATCGGTGTGTGGGCCGTCCTTATCGCCGGGTTCAGCCTCGCGATGCCGCATACCTTCCTGTCGTGGCCCAATTTCACCGCCATGTTCGGGTCCTCGGCGCCGGCGGCAGTGCTGGCGATCGCGCTGATCATCCCGATCACCGCCGGCGACTTCGATCTTTCGGCGGGCGCCAACCTGACGCTGTCGGCTTGTGTTATCGGCGTGCTGAACGCGCAGCACGGGGTCCCCATCGGACTGGCCATCGCCGCGGCGCTGTGCGCCGGCGCACTGGTGGGCACGCTCAACGCGCTGTTCATCGTGCGCTTCGCGATCCCCTCCCTAGTCGTCACCCTTGGCACAAGCTCGCTGCTGATGGGGATCGTTCAATGGCTGACCAACTCGGCCACCATCAGCGGCATATCGACGGGCCTTGTGAACGCCGTGGTGGGGACGAGGGTGTTTGGCGTGCCCTTGGCGTTCTACGACGTCATCGCCCTCGGCCTACTGGGCTTCTACGTCTTCGAGTTCACTCCGCTCGGCCGGCGGCTGCTGTTCGTCGGCTTGGGTCGCGAGGTGGCGCGGCTGAACGGCGTGGACGTCGGCCGTGTTCGCGCCGGCGCCCTGATCAGCGCGGGCCTGCTGTCGGCGGTCGCCGGGGTGATCTATGCCGGCGTGCTGGGATCATCGGATCCCTCGTCCGGCCAGAACCTGCTGCTGCCCGCGTTCGCAGCCGCCTACCTTGGCGCGACGACCATCTTTCCGGGGCGCTTCAACCCGATCGGCTCGGTGGCGGCGGTCTATTTCCTGGCGACGGGCATCACCGGCCTGACCATGCTGGGGGTGCCACTCTGGGCGACGGACGTGTTCAACGGCGCGGCGCTCATCCTGGCTGTACTGATTTCCCAGCTCGCGCGCGGCCGCAGCGTCGCCGAGCTGGTCTGATCTAAGCCGCAGGCCGGGCGAGGGTCCTGCCCAGCAGCCGGCCGAAGGTGAGCGCCGGCGTCAGCATCATGCCACCGCAGAACGATCGCCCCATCAGCGCGGCTGCGCCGAGAATCTCGCCCGCGGCGTATAGCCCCGGGATCGGCCTATCCGCCAGGTCGATGACCCGAAGCTCGCCGTCGACCGCCAGGCCGACCGACGAAGTGGTGGCGAACGCCTGCTGGCGGATCGCGTAGAACGGGCCCGTCATGATCGGGGCCGGCATGTGGACGCGGCCGAAAGCCGCGTCCGCGCCGCGTTGCTGACTGGCGTTGTAGCGCGCCACCGTCGACTGCAGGGCCTCGCCGTCCAGGCCGCAGGCCAGGGCCAATGCCTGGAGAGAGTCGGCGCGGGCAAACATGGCGTGGCCGTCGAACGCCGCCATCATCTGCGCCCGGGTCCAGCCCCGGATGCCGGGCGACGCTGTGTCCAGGATTGTCTGGTCGAAGATGATCCAGCATCGCTGCCGCGGCTGATCCTGGAGGGCGCGGCTGCGAGATCCTATGCCGGGCTCATCCTCCCGCATGAACCGTCGCCCTGCGGCGTTGACGTAGATTTCCCACGGCGCCCTGCGTTCCGGATATGATTCGAAAGTGGCGATGGCCCGGCTCGGCTTGGCGTCGGATTCCAGAATGGCCCCAAACCGGGTCACCACGTTTTCGCGGCCGCGAGCCCGGCCGCCTACGTCCATGGCCATCCGCAGTCCATCACCCTGGGCGCCTGCCCAGGACATTACCGCGGGCTGTTCGTATCCGGTCAGCTTCTCGGTCATGGCGACATTCGCGGTATAGCCACCGGTGGTCAGCAAGGTAGCCCGCGCCAGATGCCGGACCGTTACGCCGCCGCTTTCGCACTCCGCGCCGACAACCGCCGGCCCTTCGGTGAGCAGCCGCGTCACGCGCGTCCCGAGGAACGTCGCCACCCGGCGAGACCTCAGATGCGGCCCCAGCTGCGCCATCAGGACTTTCAGGATCGAGCGGCCGCCGTCCTCTCCCCAGACAAAGCGCCGCCGGCTATAGGGCTCGTGATCGATGCCGACCACAGGGCACGCCGGCGCCGCTGAAAATCCGCACGACTCCAGCCAGTCATACATCTCCGCGGCGTGCCGCGCAGCCAGTCCGACGATCGTCGGGTTCGCCGTATCGGCGGAGATCCGCATGATGTCTTCGACGTGGGCCTCCGGTGAGTCATCGATGCCCAGGGCGTGCTGCAGCCGCGTTCCGGCCGCACTCATCTGGCCGGCCGACAGGAAGAGGGTCCCACCCAGGCTGTCCCCGGCCTCCAGGATCGTAACCCGTCCCCCGGCCTGCGCCGCGGCAACGCCCGCGGAAAGACCGGCGGTTCCGCCGCCGACGATCAGGAGGTCGGAGGCTTCGAGGGCGTCAGGGCAGGCCATCCTGGCTCCGGGGCGTCGCGGCCTCGACCGTCAGGCCGACTTGAGGAAGGCTTCGATCGCCTCCGCCAGCGTCCCGGCGAAGCCGGATGAAGCGGTGTGGCCCAGCAAGCTGAGTTGGCCGTTCCGCGCCAACTTGGCGGCATCCTTGGTGTCGGCCAGCAGCGGATCGTTCTCGGCCACCAGGAACAGGACCGGCTGGGTCGCCTCGGCCAGATTGTTTTCCAATCGCTCGGCGAAGGAGGCGGCATAGCCCAGGTGGTAGGTGGTGATCGACTTGCAGACCTCGATCACCCAGTCGTGGAGGACCTCCGGACTCGGCAGGCCGCCCTCGCGCCGATTGGCGGCCGCCGACTCGAACCAAGGCCAGAAAATGTACTGGTCGCGACAGAACATGAAGGCCTTGAGGAACTGGGACCCGATCAGGTCCGGCCGGATCTGGGGCGCGTAGTTGGCAAGGTATTTCGCACGCTCCGCGTCCGAATACAGGCCGATGCCGTCGAGCACGACCTTGCCGATCCGCCTTGGCGCGAGCACGGCCAGCTTCAGCGCGATGTTGGCGCCGGTGTGCGAGCCGTAGACGTCGCATCGCTCCAGGCCGATGGCGTCGAGGAACTCCACCACGGCTACGGCGTAGTCGCCGATCGCGGGCGCCTCAAGCGGCAAGGGCTGGCTGTCGCCATTGCCAGGGGTGTCCGGTGCGATCACTCGGTGGTTCGGCGCCAACGCTGCGATCTTGGCTTCCAGCTGCTTTGACGAGCCCGGCGAAGGGTGAAGCATCAGCAGGGGCGAGCCTTCGCCGGCTTCTCGATAGTGCACCTGCCGTACGGCGAGGTCTGCAAAGCGGCGGCGTATCATTCGAACTCTCCAGCTCGGTCGCATCGGATCTTGGGTCAAACCTGCCGGCTGACGGCGACCGGCCGAGTCTTACGCAATTTGTATCTAATCTATAACGTATTGACGGTCTGGGAACAGGCCCCTTATAGTTTTGAGAATGGACCCGTCGTCGCGCGCCCCGCGCCCAACTGCCGGCGGCTTCCGCCTCGGGCGAACCGCATGAGCGGCGGGACCGTCGGCTACGGCGAGTTCCGGCGCGGCTGGCCGGTTGTGCTGTCGTCCATGCTGGGGATTGGCCTCGGCCTCTCGCCCCTGCCCAGCTACACCATCGGGATTTTCGCCGCGCAGTTGCACGGGGAGTTCGGCTGGAGCTTCGCCCAGATCTTCGCCAGCCTGTCGATCACCACTGTCTCAGCGATCGTGGCCGGCCCGATCGTCGGCCTGCTGGCCGATTGGCTGGGCCTGCGTCGGGTCGCCCTGGTCTCGCTGGCGCTGTTTGGCCTGACCTTCATGGGGCTCGGACTCTCCAACGGCTCGCTGCTGCTGTTCTACGTGAACTGGGGGGTGGTGGCGGCGCTCGGCGCCGGCACGTTGCCGATCACCTGGACGCGGGCGGTCAACAACTGGTTCGACGCGCGCAAGGGCCTGGCGCTCGGCCTGTCACTGCTGGGCAGCGGGATTTTCGGCTACCTTGTCAAACCGTTCTCCGCCTGGGTGATCGCCGGATATGGCTGGCGGGCCGCCTATGTCGCGATCGGCGCTCTGCCGCTGCTGATCGCCCTGCCGGTGGCGATCGCCGGCTTCCGTGACGTCGGCCCGCGCCAGGAGAGCGCCGCCACGCGCAAAGCCGCGCTCGCAGTCCACCGCGCGACGACGCCCGGCCTGACCGCTCGCCAGACGTTCAGCCACTGGAGATTCTGGGTCATCGCCCTGGCGGTTGTGCCCGTGGCCTTCACCGTGGGCGGCATCATCCCCAACGTGGAGAACATCCTCAAAGTGGGCGGCTTCGACCCCACCCAGGTGGTGTCCCTCGCGTCGTTGATCGGCCTTTCGGTGATCGTCGGGCGGCTGGGCGGCGGCTGGCTGATCGATCGATTCTGGGCCCCAGGGGTCGCGCTGGGACTGCTTGGCGTGCCGGCCTCGGCCTGCTGGATGCTGGCGCACGGACCCCACGGTTACGGCGCCACCGCCCTTTCCGTGTTCATGGTGGGGTTCGCCGCCGGCGTAGAGTTCGACTTGATGGCCTTCCTGGTGGCGCGCTATTTCGGCCTGAGGAGCTACAGCGTCGTTTTCGCCGCGCTCTACAGCCTGTTCTGCTTCGGCGCGGGTTCCGGGCCCGTGGTGTTCGGCGCGGCCTTCGATCGGACGGGGACCTACAGCCTGCCGCTGACCGTCTCGGCCGGGCTGATGCTGGTGGGCGCGGGCCTGCTGCTGACTCTGGGCCGCTATCCGGATTTCGCCAGGGCCGGCGCCGCGCCCATCCCCCAAGGCCCGAAGCTTCCATCGACGTTGTAGCCCCCTAGCCCCGGCGCGTTCCGCGATCCTTAAATCGTGGGATGCAATTTTAATTGATATTAGATTATATCATTTGAGGCTGTCGTCGCACCTTCGACCAGAAGGCGCGCGGACGCAGGCGGAGCCGACAGGGCCCGCGGAGTCTTGGGAGAAAGCAATGGCGATCTGGTTGAAGCGGGGCGCGGACGCCGCCGAGAAGGCGACTGCTGATCGCCAGGTTCGCGATACGGTCGAAGCCATCCTGGCCGATATCGAAGCCCGCGGCGACGCGGCGGTGCGCGATCTGTCGGTGCGTTTCGACAAGTGGGATCGCGACAGCTACCGGCTGAGTGACCGCGAGATCGAGGACTGCGTTGATCAGCTGTCCGCCCAGGACCTGAAGGACATCGAGTTCGCCCAGACCCAGGTGCGCAATTTCGCGCAGATCCAGCGCGACAGCATGAAGGACGTCGAAGTCGAGACCCTGCCGGGCGTCTTCCTGGGCCACCGCCACGTGCCGGTGAACGCGGCTGGCTGCTATGTGCCCGGCGGCAAGTATCCGCTGCTGGCCTCGGCCCACATGAGCGTGATCACCGCCAAGGTGGCGGGTGTGGCGCGGGTGATCACCTGTGCGCCGCCCTTCCACGGCAAGCCGGCGCCAGCCATCGTCGCGGCGCAGAAGATGGCCGGGGCGGACGAAATCTATTGCCTGGGCGGTATCCAGGCGATCGGAGCCATGGCGCTGGGCACGGCGTCGATGTCCCGCGTCGACATGCTCGTCGGACCCGGCAACGCCTTCGTCGCGGAAGCCAAACGCCAGCTGTTCGGCCGCGTAGGCATCGACCTGTTCGCCGGCCCAACCGAGACCCTGGTCATCGCTGACGAGACCGTGGATGGGGAGATGTGCGCCACCGACCTGCTGGGCCAGGCGGAGCATGGCCCGGACAGCCCGGCGGTGCTCCTGACTACCTCTGAGGCCCTGGCGCGCGAGACGATGGCCGAGGTCGAACGCCTCCTGACCATCCTCCCCACGGCCGACATCGCTCGCCGCGCCTGGGAGACCTTCGGCGAGGTGATCGTGGCCGAGGACGAGGACGAGATGGTCCGCATCGCCGACGACATCGCCTCCGAGCACGTACAGGTCATGACCCGCGATCCGCGGCGCTTCCTGCGTGACATGACCAACTATGGGGCGCTTTTCCTGGGCCCGCGCACGAACGTCAGCTTCGGCGACAAGGTGATCGGCACCAACCACACCCTGCCGACTAAGAAGGCAGCGCGTTACACCGGCGGCCTTTGGGTCGGAAAGTTCCTGAAGACCTGCACCTATCAGGAGGTGATGACCGACCCCGCATCGGCGATGATCGGCGAATACTGCTCCAGACTCTGCGCCCTGGAGGGCTTCGCCGGCCACGGGGAACAGGCCAACCTGCGGGTCCGCCGCTACGGCGGCCGCAACGTGCCCTATGCTGGGCGGGCTGAGCCGCTGGAGGCGGCCGAATGAGCGGGGAGGCCACGAACCCGGACACCGTCGCCTGCATCGGTGTCGGCAATGTCGGACGCTCCTGGGCTGTGGTGTTCGCCCGCGCCGGTCGGCGTGTGCTGCTGTGGGATCCTGCTCCGGCGGCGCTGGCGGCGGCGACCGCGGCGATCGAGGTCTCGTTTGCCGACCTGCACGCCGCGGGGCTGCTGGATGACCCCGGGGCGTCGCGGCGTTTGATCGGCGTCGCCCCCAGCCTCGAGGCGGCCCTGGAAAGCGCCGAATATGTCCAGGAAAGCGCCATCGAGGTCTTGTCGGTGAAGCAGGCTCTGTTCGCTCGGATGGACGCCCTGGCGCCGGCCGACGCCGTAATCGCCAGCTCCACCTCCGCCATCCCCGGCTCCGCCTTCCTGGCGGATATTCCCGGCCGCGCCCGCTGCCTGGTGGCCCACCCGGTGAATCCGCCGCACCTGATCCCGCTGGTGGAGATCTGCCCTGCGCCTTGGACCGCGCCCGAGAGCGTGGCGCGCACGCGGGCGCTGATGGAGGCCGTGGGCCAGGCGCCGGTCGTGCTGGAGAAGGAGGCGCCGGGCTTCCTCCTAAATCGCCTGCAGTGGGCCCTCCTGGGCGAGGCGATGCATCTGGTGGGCGAAGGGTACTGCACGGCCGAGGATGTCGACCGGGTTCTGACCCAGGGGCTGGCCCTGCGTTGGGCTTTCATCGGCCCCTTCGAAGTGGGGCACCTCAACGCCGCCGCGGGGCTCGCCGGCTACTTTGGCGGGCTGGCCGAAGCCATGTCGCGGGTCCAAGGCAGCCTGCGCACCGACTATCCGCCAAACGAGGATCTGGTGGCGAAGCTGCACGCCGAAATGGCGGCGCGCCATCCGGTCGAGACCCTGCCAAGCCGGCAAGCCTGGCGGGATCGGAGGATCATGGGGCTGCGCCGCCATCTTGATGACGCTGCGAGGCAGGATGGGCAGGTGCGCCGGGACAGAACGCAGCGCCACGGTCGGCCACGGCCCTAGCAGGCTGAGGAAAAACCTGGTGGAGGGCGCTGGATTTGCGGTCTGATTGAGGTTTCGGGGGCTATTCGCGCGGCCGGGTCGGCCTTGATGGACGGCTGCGGCCCCCAGAGAGCCGATGAAGGCTCGCCGCTGTTCCGGGCGTCTCCAGACGCCTGGAGAGCCATCCGTCCCCCTAAGGGGCGGACTTCTGGGACTATTGGGTTTCGGGAAAATCACTCCGCGTTAGCGGGAGAAAGAATGGTCGTGGGGGCAGCCTCTGAGCAACTGGTCTCCCATTGTCGCCCGGTCCAGCCCGAGCTTTCAGGGTTCATTTCGCGCGGAGGCTGTCGTTGAGCCTTGCTGCGATGGCCGCGATAGCCCTGTCGGCCTCTTCGAGGAGGCCGGGAAACATCTGCCAGACGTGAATCATGTCCTGCCAGACTTGGAGCTCGACCTCTACGCCGGCGCTGCGCGCCCGATCAGCAAGGGCGATGGCATCGCTCAGCAGCACCTCTTCCGAGCCGACCTGGATCAGCAGTGGCGGCAGCCCCGTCAGATCCGCCAGCGCCGGCGAGGCCAGTGGATGTCGCGCATCTGCGCCTGCCATGTACTCCGCCGCCATGTCCTTGAGCACAGTCACCGTTAGCAGGGGGTCGCGGCCATGGCGCGTGAAGTAGCTTTCGCCCTCGCAGGTCAGGTTCGCCCAGGGGCTCAGCGCAATGACGCCGGCTGGCATGTCCAGCCCGCGATCGCGGGCCGCCAGCAGGGCCGCAACGGCCAGACCGCCGCCCGCTGACTCGCCTCCGACAATGATGGAACGGGCGGAAACACCGGCCGCCAGGAGAGCCGTGTAAGCATCGACGACGTCTTCAACGGCGGCGGGAAATGCATGGGCCGGCGCCAGTCGGTAGCCGACGCTTATCACCTCCCACCCGCTGGCGCGGGCCAGTGTGGTGGTCAAGCTCCGGCTGCCCGCCGGGTCGCCCATCACATAGCCGCCGCCGTGCAGGTGCAGGAACACGCCGGCCGCGGGTGAGCCGTCGGCCTGCACGCGCTCCACTGGAACGCCGCCGAGCAGGTCGGCGGCGATCCTGATGTCCGAAGCTAGCGGCGGCTGGGCGGCCGAAAACGCCAGGGACTGCGCTCGTCGATGGGCGATCGAGGCATCTGGCCCGCCGAGGAGTTCGACGAGCATCGCGCGGATGCCCGCGATCGGAGAAGGGGCCTCGGTCATGGTCGGCCTAGTTCGGAGCTGAGGTGAAGCGGAAGCCCTCGTATCCAGCTCGCGCGATGGCGTCGCAGCGTTCGCTGTAGGCGCCGAAGCCGCCGAGATAGACGCCGAAGCGACGCGGCTTTCCCGGTATATTGGTCCCGAAGTACCAGGACTCCGCGTGCGGATAGAGGGTCTGGCCGACGATCTCGTTTGCGTGGCTGACCCAGTCGGCCTCCGCCGCCTCGGTGGTTTCGATGACGCCGATTCCTTCGCGGCGCATGTGGTCCAGGCAATCGGCGATCCAGTCCACATGCTGCTCCACCGCCGTCGGCATGTTGGCCAGCACCGCCGGGCTGAGCGGGCCGGTGATCGTGAACAGGTTGGGAAAGCCCGCGACCCCCAGGCCGAGGTAGGTGCTGGGTCCCTCACGCCAGCGCGATTGCAGCGTGACGCCGCCGCGCCCGCGCACGTCGAGCGCCAGCAGCGCGCCGGTTATGGCGTCGAAGCCGGTGGCCACCACCAGGTCGTCGAGTTCGTAATCAGCGTCCGCGGTGCGCACGGTCTGTCCGGTGACCTCGATGATCGGGAAGTTGCGGATGTCGATCAGATCCACGTTCGGGCGATTGAAGGTCTCGTAATAGTCGTCGTCGAGAGGCGGTCGTTTCACGCCGATCGGATGGGTCGTGGGGATCAGCGCGTGTGCGGTTTCCGGATCGCTCACGATCTTCAGGATCTGCTGACGCACGAAGGCCTGGGCCGTGGCGTTGGCCTCCAGGTTGCTGAACAGGTCGGCGAAGGCTGTGAAGAACCTCATGCCGCCCAGGTCCCAGTACCGCTGGTAGATAGCCTGCCGCTCGGCCTCGGGCGTTTCCAGCGCCGATTGGGTCGGGGCGTCGAATGGCACCGCCCCGGGCGAAGTTGCGCAGCGCTCGCGGATCTCGCCATAGTTAGCCTTCACCCAGGTGTCGAAGTCTGGGTCGCTCGCCCGGTTCCAGGCCGGAAGGACCCAGTTGGCGGTGCGCTGGAATACCGTGAGGTGCGCCGCCTCGCGGGCGATGCGCGGGATCGCCTGGACCGCTGAGGCGCCGGTGCCGATCACGCCCACGTGACGGCCGGTGAAGTTCACGCGGTCATGCGGCCAGTCGGCCGTGTGCAGCAGTCGACCCTGGAAGGATCTGAGGCCCGGGATGTCCGGCCAGTTGACGGCCGACAGGCAGCCCATGGCCGAGATCACAAACCGGGCGGTGACCGGATGGCCGCCCTGCGCGCGAACCCGCCAGATTTCGGCCGCCTCGTCGAAGACCAGTGCCTCCACGGCTACACCAAAACGGAAGTGCCGGCGAACGTCGAAGCGGTCGGCTACGTGGCCCAGGTAGTCCAGAATCTCGGGTTGCTCGGCATAGCGCCGGCTCCAGGTCCAGTCCTGCTGCAAGTCCTCGGAGAACCCGTAGCTGTAGTAGTAGCTTTCGCAGTCGCAGCGGGCGCCCGGATAGCGGTTCCAATACCAGACGCCGCCCACGCCCTCGCCGCGTTCGAAGCCAGCGACCCGGAAGCCAAGACTGGTCAGCTTCTGGACGGCGTAGAGGCCCGCGAAGCCCGCGCCGATGACGACGGCGTCATAGTCGGGAACCTTGGACATCGGTCGCCTCCTGCACCCGTTGTATAACGAACGTTACGGTTCGATCGGTTGCCCCGCAAGTCAATCAGGCGTCATATATAACGAACGTTATGTGTGAGGGAGAGGCCGTTGGCTAGCTTCGCGGGCAAGGTTGCGCTGGTGACCGGTGCGGCCAGTGGGATCGGCCGGGCCTGTGCAGAGGCTTTGGCGCGCGCGGGCGCGGCAGTCGTAGCCACCGATATCGACGAGGCCGGGCTGGCGGAGACGTGCTCGGGCATCCAGGGCGCGGGCGGCGAGGTCGAGGGCCGGAGGCTGGATGTCGCGGAGGAGGCGGACTGGATCCGGGTGATGGGCTCCATCCAGGCCGCCGGCCGGG
Source organism: Phenylobacterium deserti (assembly GCA_943332615.1). Taxonomy (GTDB): domain Bacteria; phylum Pseudomonadota; class Alphaproteobacteria; order Caulobacterales; family Caulobacteraceae; genus Phenylobacterium; species Phenylobacterium deserti_C. Next base: position 11,670 of record CALQQB010000048.1, on the reverse strand, counting down.
GCCTGCACATCCTGGTCAACAACGCCGCCCTTTGCATCCATTCGCCACTCAGCGAGATGACCCTGGCCACCTGGCAGCGGCAGAATGCGGTCAATCTGGACGGCGTGTTTCTTGGGACGCGCGCGGCTCTGGATCCGATGACCCGGTCCGGAGGCGGATCTGTCGTCAATATCTCTTCGGTGGCTGGGCTGAAGGGAATTGCGGGTCTGTCCGGCTACTGCGCCAGCAAGGGCGGCGTGCGGCTCTTCACCAAGGCTGTGGCGCTCGAATGCGCTGCAGCGCGCAACGGGATCCGGGTTAACTCCATCCACCCCGGAAGCATCGAGACGCCGATCTGGGTCAAGATGCAGCACGGCGGCGACATGCCCGCGGGGGCCAACTCGATCGAAGAGATGATGACCGAGACCCGCGCGGTCGCGGCCGCGGCAACACCTCTCGGGTTCTCGGGATCGCCCGAGGATATCGCCGAGGGGGTGCTCTACCTCTGCTCTGAGGCGGCCCGTTTCGTCACCGGGTCTGAACTGGTGATCGACGGGGGCGTGTTCGCGGGTTGAGCCATCGCTGCCCAGACGCACGGCGGTCCGTTGTCCCTGCGGCCGGTGAGTGTGGGCGGGCGTATATATCTGCGGGGCAGTATGCTAACGCGCGCTCCTCATAGCGGCGGAGAATACCAGGGCAATGGCCCGTCAGGCAGATTATGTTGAACGGCGAAGACTGTTCGCCGCCGCCGCGCTTAACGTCATCTCGCGTGACGGGCTCGAGGGGCTGACCCTTCGGGAAGTGGCGCGCGAGGCCGGATTTACGACAGGCGCGCTGACCCACTACTTCCAGTCCAAGGACGAGGTGCTGATTGCGGCGTCGGAGCATGCCGCTGACCAGGTCCGCGCACCGATGGAGGAGGTCGCGTTGGAATCCTCGGCGCGTGAGGCCCTTCGGCATCTGCTCTACGCCGCCCTGCCGACCACGACGGTAATGAAGGCGCGCTGGCGCTTCTGGGTCGCCTTCTGGGAACGCGCCGCACACAGTCCGCAAGTGAATCGGGTGATGCAGGAGCGGTACCGCGAATGGTCCGGCCGAATCGCCAGCCTGATCCGCCGCGCGCAGGTACAGGGTGAGGCCCGCGCCGATCTGGACGCGGACCTTGCCGCTCGCGAACTGGTGGCGTTGGTCGACGGGATCGGGGTGCAGGTGCTGATCGCCGGAAAGCTGGCGGCCCCCGCGCAACGGCGGTTCATCGATTCGCTGATCGACGGCCGCCTGAGCCCGTCCGCAGCCCGTGGCGATCATCCGCTTCCCGCTCGCGCGCCACGCCGACCGAGTCGCGCTCCGGCCTGACGCCCATTCATCCGTTCTGCGCGCAACCCGGGATGTTCTGTCGCGCGTCGGACAGAACGGTCGTTATATTATTCCTTTGCGATCCTGAAAGAACACGCGTTATGTTTTCAGATGATGCGGTTGGAGGTGAGCCGCCCGTGGGACAATTGTCCTGCAGGTGAGCTGAACGACGGGCCGGGCCGTTGCATCAGATGCGGCGCCGGCGACGTCCCACCCAACGCCGCCTGAGGGAGGCGACGGAATGAGCGAACCTGGCTGGGCGCTTTCGCGGTTCTACCACACGGTTATCAACTGCCGGGATCTGGACGAGTCGGTCGCATTCTACCGCAAGCTCGGGTTCGACGTTCTGAACGACCGCCGCCATGTGAAGTGGCCGCCATTCGTAGCGGGCCTGTTTGGTCTTAAACGCGCGCAGGGGCGCGGCGTCCTCATGGTGTTGCCGTCGGATCCCGACGGTCCGATGCTGGACCTTCTGGAGTGGCTTGAGCCAAAGGCCGAGTTTCCGGATCCGGCGAAGGTCGGCGAGACGGTGCCGCGAATCCTCGCGTTCCGGACCCAGAACGTCCACGCGGCCTACGACGACCTCAGCCGGCAGGGCGTGCGGTTCGCGCAGCCGGTGCATACGCCGGAACAGGCCCTCGGCGTCGTCGGCACGGTGTGCTGCTACGACCCCAACGGTAACATCATCGAGATGATCGAACTCGAACCCGGCGTCCGCCACTCGCGGGCGAACGAGGCCTTAGCGGATCAAGGGAAGCCCTGAAGGGCGCACGACCCGGTGGCCTCCCGGTCGCCGGATTTAGAACAGGGGGAGGAATTGAGAATGATTAGTCAACGCGCGCTGAAACTGTTCACCGGCGTCGCCGCAGTCTGCCTTTCGGCAAGCGCCGCCCCGGCCGCTGGACAGGAGCGGGAGGCGACGATCAGTGAGGTGGTCGTCACCGCCCAGTATCGCGAGGAAAACGTCCAGAAGGTCGCTATCGCCATCAGTGCGGTCGGCGGCGACGCCCTCCAGGCCCAGGGCGTGATCGGCTTCAAGGAGCTGGGCACGCGGGTTCCGTCCCTGCGCTTCGGTTCGGGCGTGACCGGTGGGGAGAACGTCATCACCATGCGTGGCTTGGGCAGCCAGAACACGACGCCGGGCGGGGACTCGCCCGTCGCCTACAACATCGACGGCGTCTATGTGCAGCGGACCACGTCGATCGACCCTGAGTTCTATGACATCGCCCGCGTCGAGGTGCTGCGCGGGCCGCAGGGCACACTTTACGGTCGCAATTCCGTGGGCGGATCGATCAACGTCATCACCAATAAGCCGACCGGCGAGTTCCACGCCGGAGCAGACGCCATGCTCGGCAACTACGACGCGCGCACGTTCCGTGCCTTCCTCAATGCGCCCTTGGCGGAGAACGGGGATTTCCGCGCCATGGCCCGGCTCACCGCGGTGTCGGCCGAGCACGACGCCTATACGAAGAACCTGTCCAAGAAGGCCACGGCGACCGACCAACTCGACGCCCAGGATTACCAGATGCTGCGGGCTCAACTGGCCCTCGACTTCAATGCCGACACCAGCCTGCTGCTGGCCGCAAGTCTGAGTCAGAACAAGGGCGTGGCCGCCACAGCGACGGCCTGGTGGCAGACCCCGGCGCGCTATACCCGCGCCCCGCTGGGCATCGCGATCGGTTCAGCCTGCGACTTCAGCACCCAGGCGAAGTTCAATCCCCGGCGGGTCTGTCATGACGCGCGGGACGCCGGCAAGAACGAGACGGAACTCTATTCGGCGACCTTCGACTGGAAGCTCCCGTTCGCCAACTTCACCTCGGTGACCGCCTACGGGACCAGCGACGTGAATCAGGTCAGCGACGGCGACGGCTCTGACCTGCCGATGGCGATCGGCGCGCCCTGGACCCTGAACGCCAAACAGTTCTCGGAGGAGGTGCGCTTCGCGTCCAAGGGGGACGGGGCGTTGCGCTGGGTGGTCGGCGGCATCTACTTCTACGGCAAGAACTTCCAGGATTTCGCCTACCGCGACCTGGGTTTCAACGACTTCGGCCCGACGGCGCCCTTCAATGCTTTCAACTTCTTCAGCCAGGGCACGAGCAAGACCAAGTCGTATGCGCCCTTCGCCCAGTTCGACTACGACCTGTCGAAGACCTCGGCCGGGATTCCGCTGACCCTGACGCTGGGCGTCCGCTACACCCACGACAAGAAGTATGGCCAAAACTATCTCGACTACCAGCTGCCCCTGGCCTGCGGAGGCAGCTGTGGGGTGTTCCAGGGGCCCTTCAGCAAGAGCTGGGATCAGGTGACCGGCAAGCTGGGCGCCGCCTGGCAGGTGAGCGAGGACTCGCTGCTCTACGGCTCGATTTCCCGAGGCTACCTGGCCGGCGGCAACATCGTGGGGCTGGCCAACATCTATAATCCCGAGACGCTCACCTCGTTCGATGTGGGCTGGAAATCCCAGTTCCTTGACGGTCGGGCCCAGCTCAACCTGGCGGCCTACCATCAGGTCATCAAGGGCCTGCAGGTGTTCATCCAGAGTTCGACCCAGTCCGGCATCAACAACGTCAACGGCAGCACCGACGTGAACGGCCTGGAGGCGGAGTTCACGCTGGTTCCGGTTGACCACTTGCGCCTGAATGCATCGCTGACGGTGACCGACGCCAAGTATGGTCGCTACATCACCACGGACGGGCGCTTTGGTGGCCCCGGTCCGGGTTGCAACGCCACGACCAAGCTCTGCAACTTCAAGGGCAACCGCCTCAACCAGACGCCGCCCTACGCCCTGAACCTGGGGGCCGAGTATGCCTTTGATGTGGGCTTCGGCACTTTGACGCCGCGTGTCGACACCTTCTTCTCGGGCAAGGTGGACTTCCTGCCGGACAACTTCGTCACCTCGCGGCAGAAGGCCTACCATACGACCAATCTGCGCCTGACATGGAACAGCCCGGACAGCCGCTACAAGGTCGACGCCTTTGTGGCGAACATCGAGGATGACGACATCATCTCCAATGATGGGCTGCAGTCCATTTCGCTGGGGCAACAGGTGCTGGAGCCCGACAATTTCGTCTACTACCCGCCCCGCACCTATGGCCTGCGGGTCGGCGTGAACTTCTGATCCGGCGCGGGACGGGTGCCCTGGCCGCCCGTCCCGTCACCGCATGTCCCTGAAGCAGTCAACGAGTACGCGCGATGTCGATGGAGTGGCCGGTCCGGGCCGAATGGCTGGCGCAGGTGTCGGAAGCGCCTCTCGAACCGGACATGCCGATCATCGACGCCCACCACCACCTGTGGAAGCTGCCGCACGAGACCTACCTGCTGCCCGAGCTGCTGGCGGATCTCCGGCCGGACGGCGGCGGCCACAACATCGTCGCGACCGTCTTCGCCGAGTGCGGCGCGATGTACCGCACCTCCGGTCCGCCGGAGCTGAAGTCTCTCGGCGAGGTGGAATTCGCCAACGGCGTCGCGGCCCAGGCGGCCAGCGGCGCCTTCGGACCCGTACGGGCGTGCGCGGCGATCTTCGGCTCGGTGGACCTGCTGCTGGGGCGCGAGGCGGGCCGGGTGATTGACGCCCATATCGCCCGCGCGCCCGACCGATACCGCGGCGTGCGGCCCATTGTGGCCGCCGACCCGCATGGCGTGCTCGATCCCTGGCCCAGCGCGGCGGACGGCATGATGGCCAGCGCCGCGTTTCGTGACGGCGCGCGCGAACTGGCGCGGCGCAGCCTCAGCCTGGACATCTGGGTCTTCCACCACCAGCTCGCCGAGGTGGCCGCGCTGGCGGCTGCGGTCCCGGAACTGACAATCATCCTGGACCACATCGGCACGCCGCTGGGCATGGGCTACTACACCGACCGCCGGGCCGAGGTGTTCGTAGACTGGCAGTCTGGCCTGGCTCAGGTCGCCGCCTGTCCCAATGTCGTCGTGAAGCTGGGCGGGCTGAACATGCACTTCAACGGGTTCGGCTGGAACGAGCGGCCCCGGCCGCCGACCTCGGACGAGCTGGCCGCAGCCAACGGCCCCTACTATCGCGCCGCCATCGACCTGTTCGGACCCGACCGCTGCCTTTTCGAGAGCAACTTCCCGATGGACAAGCGCGCCTGCGGCTACGGCGTGTTGTGGAACGCCCACAAGAAGATGGTCCGGGACTTCAGCGCCGACGAGAAGGCGGTGATGTTCCACGACGTGGCGGCCCGGATCTATCGCATCGGGAAGGGCTAGCCGGGATCGTCGGTTCCGTAGACCTCCTGCAGGCGCGAGGTGGTCAGTCCCGGCGCCAGTTCGATCAGCTCGACGACGTTGCCATTGGGATCGTAGACGCCGCCGACGGCCAGAATACCCGCGGCGGCGTTGCCGGTGTAGGCCTCCGCGGTCGTGGTGCGGTAGCCCTTGGCCTGCATTGCCTTGAGCGCGCCCGCGACATTGCGCGTGCGGAACGCGGTCACCCTTGGCACGGTGGTGGGTGAGACCGCGTTGAACGTCGCCTCAGGTTCCAGCCACTGGATGATGTCCAGCATCGGCCCCGCCGGGGGCGGGTCGCTAGGCAAGGCCATCAGGGTGCCCCCGCGCCCCTTCACGTCGGGGATCAGCCCGAAGACCACACCGCCCCCCGGCGGCCAGGTCATGTTGCGGCGGTCGCGCACGATCTCGAAGCCGAGGGCCTGGTAGAACGCGACGGTCTCGTCGATATCCCGGGCGTTGATGATGGTGTGGTAGAACTGCTCCAGAGCCCATTCTTCGGCCATGCCGTCTCTCCCTCGCGCGGGCCCAGACTAGCATATCGTGCGTTATGCCAAAGGCAGACTGGACGATCCGCCAAAACCCATCCGCAAACGGCCCGCGCGGTTCTTGACACGCCAATCCAGACGCCATTACGTAACGAACGTTATGTAAGAGAACGATGGGGGAGGCGGCGCGGTGAAGTTCGATATCTTCTGCGAGATTCAGAGGGCGTTTCCCTGGCGAGGGGCCGATGAAGCCAGCCTGTTCCGCGAAACCCTGGATCAGGCGCGCGCCGCAGATAAGGCCGGCTTCACCACCTGGTGGCAGGTCGAACACCACGGCTCGCCAGAATTCAGCTATTCCTCGGCGCCCGAGGTGGTCCTGACCGCCATCGCCATGGCGACCGAGCGTCTGCGCGTTGGCCATGCGGGGGTGTTGGCCCCGTTCAAGATCAACGCGCCGCTGCGGGTGGCGGAACGGGCCGCGACGATTGACGTCCTGTCGGGCGGGCGGTTCGACCTGGGCCTGGCCAAGAGTGGCGGCAAAGAGTGGGAGACCTTTGGCGTCGACCCGGATGCGGCGCGCGACGAGGTCCGCGAGGCCATGCATGTGATCCCGCGGATCTGGACCGACAAGGAGTTTTCCTGGGACTCGCCGACCTACAAGGTGCCGCCCCGCGAGATCGTGCCCAAGCCGCTCCAGCAGCCACACCCGCCGCTGTGGCAGACGTGCGGTTCGCCCGAGAGCTTCTTCATGGCCGGCGAGATGGGCGTGGGAGCGCTCGGCACCACCCTGCTTAGCCCCGTGGCCTTCTTGGGCGAGATGCTGCGGGAGCATGAGCGCGGCCTGGCCGCCTGCAAGGCGCCGGCGGGCAAGACGGTGAATGCCCAGAAGGGGTGCTTCACCTTCGTCCACCTCGCCGAGACCCGCGAACAGGCCATCGCCAACGGCGCCGCTTGGTCTGCCCTCTGGTACGTCAATGCCGCCCCTGTGGTGTTCAAGGTGCCCCGTCGGGTCTGGTACGACATGATCAAGGGCGGCCTGCACCCAAACTCGGCGCGCGATACGACTGCCCAAGCGCTCCTAGACCCCAACGAGACCGTCATCCACCACGACGATCCGCCCGTCCTTCGCGTGCTCAAACGCATGGCTCAAGGCGAAATGATCTCGTTCGAGGAAGCCCACGACGTACTGGAGCCCCTCGACTGCGTGGCGATCGGCGACCCCGACCACTGTGCCGGCAAGCTCAAGGGCTATGAGGCTATCGGTGCCGACCGCATGTTGTGCATGATGCAGTACGGCTCGATACTCCCGGACGCGGTATTGAAGAGCATCGAGCTGGCGGGCCGCCATCTGATCCCGGCCTTCGCGCGTTCAGCCTCGTAATTCGGAGATCTGGCCTGACGATCCGTTCCTTGCTCATTGCCAACCGCGGTGAGATCGCCATCCGGATCGCCCGCGCCGCGGCGGACCTGGGCCTTCATACCGTCGCCGTGTTCTCGGAGGACGACGCATCGGCGCTCCACCGCGGGCGGGCCGATGCCGCCCTGGCGCTGAAGGGCGTCGGGCCGCGGGCCTATCTCGACGGTCAGGCCATCGCCGACGCCGCGGTGGCGGCGGGATGCGACGCCGTCCACCCGGGTTATGGCTTCCTGTCTGAAAGCGCGGCCTTCCAGAGGATCTGCGTCGCGGGGGGACTCACCTTCGTGGGCCCAGACGCCGAGGCTCTGGACCTGTTCGGCGACAAGGCTCGCGCCCGCGCCTTTGCCGTCGCCCACGATGTTCCGGTCATCGACGGCCTGGCCGGCGGCGCGACGCTGGACGACATCCGGGCTTTCCAGGCCGGACTTCCCAATGGCGCGGCGGTGATGATCAAGGCCGTGGCCGGCGGCGGCGGGCGCGGCATGCGCCGTCTCGAGGCGGGCGAGAACGCCACGGAGGCCTTTGCCGCCTGCGCCCAGGAGGCTCAGGCCGCCTTCGGTGACGGCCGGCTCTATGCCGAGCGCTTCATCGCCGCGGCCCGGCACATCGAGGTGCAGGTGGCCGGCGACGGCGTGCGGTCGGTGGCGATCCACGACCGTGAATGCTCGCTGCAGCGCCGGCGGCAGAAGATGATCGAGTTCGCCCCGGCGATCGGACTGTCGTCCACCCTGCGGGCGCGGCTGCAGGCCTGGTCGGTGCGCATGGCCGAGGCGGCGGGCCTGCGAGGCCTGGCGACCTTCGAGTTCCTGCTCGACGTCGCCGACGGCGAGACCGCGGTGTTCATCGAGGCCAACGCCCGTCTGCAGGTGGAGCACACCGTCACCGAAGCCGTGACCGGCCTCGACCTGGTGCAGATCCAGATCCAGCTGGCCGGGCGCGCATCGCTCGCCGATGTCGGCCTGGCCGGCGGCCCGCCTCCGGCGCGCGGAAACGCCGTCCAGCTGCGGGTCAATCTCGAGCGGATCGATGCTGACGGCGCGGTCTCTGGCGGTGGCGGGGTCATCGCCCGCTACGAACCGCCCAGCGGACCGGGCGTGCGGGTGGACGGTGCGGGCTTCGCCGGCTACCGGCCCAGCCCGGCCTTCGACTCTATGATCGCCAAGGTCATCGTGCACAGCCCCGCAGCCGACCTCGGCGCCGTTGTGGCGCGCGCGAGTCGGGCGGCGGCCGAGTTCCGGCTGGAAGGCGTCGATAACAACCTCGCCCTGCTGCGGGCGATCCTGGAGGCGCCCGAAGTGCCGGCTGGGATGGCCGATACAGGCTTTGTCGAGGACCGGCTCCCCACGCTTCTCGCCCGCGCCAGTGAGCTTGCGCCGCCGGTCGAGGCCATCGCCGCCGAGGCCGCCCAGGCCCTGGTCCAGGCGCCCGAGGGCAGCCTCACGGTGGCGGCGCCCCTGCGGGGCACCATCGTCGGCTTCGAGGTCGCCGTCGGCGACCACGTGCGCGCCGGCCAGCCCGTCGTCGTGCTCGAGGCCATGAAGATGCAGCACCTCGCCGCTGCGCCGACCGGCGGTGTGGTCACAGGCCTGGTGGGCGAGATCGGCCTGATCGTCGACGAGGGCCACCCCCTGGTGTTCATCCAGGAAGGTGTCCAGGACGACGTCGCCGCCGCGGACGACACCATCGATCTGGGGCTGATCCGCGCCGACCTCGCCGAGGTACGCGCCCGCCAGGCCCTGACCCTCGACGAGAACCGCCCCGACGCGGTCGCCCGCCGGCGCAAGACGGGCCAGCGCACCGCACGGGAGAACTTGGGCGACCTGTTCGATGACGGGAGCTTCCGGGAATTCGCCGGCCTGGCCATCGCCGCCCAGCGCCGCCGCCGCACCATCGAGGACCTTCAGGTCGCAACCCCAGCCGACGGCATCGTCACCGGCATTGGCGACGTCAATGGCGCTCTGTTCGGGCCGGAGACTTCGCGCTGCGCGGCGCTGGCTTACGACTACACCGTGCTCGCCGGCAGCCAGGGCCATTTCGGGCACAAAAAGACCGACCAGATCCTGGAATTCGCCGAGCACTGGAAGCTGCCGGTGGTCTGGTACACTGAGGGCGGTGGCGGACGGCCAGGGGACGTCGACGTGGGTGGCCTTTCGGCCTCGTCGCTCGACACCACAAGCTTCACCACCTTCGCCCGTATGTCCGGGGTCGCCCCGCGGATCGCCATCAACTCCGGGCGCTGCTTTGCCGGCAACGCGGTGTTCTTCGGCTGCGCGGACATCACCATCGCCACCCGCGACAGCAATATCGGCCTGGGTGGTCCGGCGATGATCGAGGGCGGCGGCCTGGGCGTGTTCACCCCCGACCAGATCGGCCCTTCCGATGTCCAGTGGGCCAACGGGACGCTGGATCTGCTGGTCGAGGACGAGGCTGAGGCGACCGCGGCGGCGCGTCACCTGCTGGGCATGTTTCAGGGCCGCGTGAAGGACTGGACCTGCGCCGACCAGCGTATCCTGCGCCACGCCATCCCCGAGAACCGGGTGCGCGCCTATGACGTGCGGGCGCTCATTCGGGGCCTGGCGGACGAGGGCAGCTTCCTGGAACTACGCGCCGGCTACGGCCCCGGCATGATCACCGGATTCCTGCGCATCGAGGGCCGGCCTTTCGGCGTCATCGCTAACGACCCCCGCCACCTGGGCGGCGCCATCGACGCCGAGGGCGCGGAGAAGGGCGCCCGGTTCATGCAGCTCTGCGACGCCTTCGGCGTGCCGATCCTGTCCCTCTGCGACACCCCTGGGTTCATGGTCGGGCCGGATAGCGAGAAGATGGCCGCCGTGCGGCGGGGCTCGCGGCTGTTCGTCACCTCGGCGGCGCTTAGCGTGCCGCTGTTCGCCGTGGTGCTGCGCAAGGGCTATGGCCTCGGCGCCCAGGCCATGACCGGCGGCGACTTCTCGGCCCCGGCCTTCACCGTCGCCTGGCCCACCGCCGAGTTCGGCCCCATGGGCCTGGAGGGAGCCGTGCGCTTGGGCTACCGCAAGGAACTGGAGGCGGAGCTGGACCCGGTCGCGCGCGAGGCCCTATTCCAAAAGCTCGTGGGGCGGATGTATCAGACGGGCAAGGCCATCTCCGTGGCCCAGGTCTGCGAGATTACCGCGGTGATCGACCCGGCGGACACTCGCGACTGGTTGACTCGGGGCCTCAATGCCACCGGCGCCGCGATCCGCCGCTCAGGACGTAGCTTCATAGACGTCTGGTAGGGCGGCCGATCCTGCGTCGCGGCGCTCCCCGTGGGATGGGGCCAGTTCCTGGTCCAAGTCCGCTCCACATATTTCAGGCAATGCGCCTTAGGCGCTGATGACGCGCGTCACGATGTAACCCTCCGGTGAGGGCCGCCTATCGCTGACGGGGCTTGCCGACGATGCCGCGCAGCTAACGACGTGGTTAGGAGCGGTGTTAGCAGCGCAGCATGACGTACTCGACGTTGATGGGTCCGGAGCGGCGGCGGCGGTTCGCAGAGGACCAGAAGCTGGCGGTGCTGTCGGCGGCGTTTGCGCCGGGGGCGAGCGTCGCGGAGGTGGCTCGTCAGGCGGATGTCTGCACGAGCGTCATCTACCGCTGGCGGCGGGCCTATAGTGTCGCCGCGCCGCCCGGATTTGCCCCGGCGGTCGTGGTCGATGACGGCGCACAGGCGGGCGCGGCGAGGGCTGCGCCGGCGATGGTCGTGGAGTTCGGCAACGGCGCGCGGGTGAGCATCGCGGGGACGGCCGGGGCCGCCCTTCTCGCCGTCCGCGCCGAGGTCGCCGCGGCCCGCGCCAAGGCCTCCGACGATCAGGCGCTGATCGCCCATCTCAAGCTGGAGATCCAGAAGCTAAACCGCGATCGCTTCGGTCCGAGTTCCGAGCGCAGCCGCCGGCTGCTCGACCAGATGGAGCTGCAGCTCGAGGAGCTGGAGGCCAGCGCCACCGAGGACGAGCTTGCGGCCGAGGCGGCCGCGGCCAGGACCACGACGGTGGCCGGGTTCACCCGCAAGCGGCCCTCGCGCAAACCCTTCCCCGAGCACCTGCCGCGCGAGCGGGTGGTGATCGCAGCACCCTCATCGTGCCCCTGCTGCGGCGGGACGCGGTTGTCTAAGCTAGGCGAGGACGTCACCGAGACGCTGGAGGTGGTCCCCCGGTCCTGGAAAGTGATCCAGCACGT
>CALQQB010000047.1 GCA_943332615.1 Phenylobacterium deserti | reverse complement strand
GTGTTGCCACATCCTCGGAGGCACGATTGTGAACCACGTTGGTGCAGCAAACACGCTCTTCCGGCCCCTCGATGGGGAGAAGCCGTAAGCGTTTGAAGGGCTTAGAGAAAAGTGGTGGATGCGACAGGGCCATGGCGGGGTCCTCGTCGCTGAGCGGCTGGTAGACGCTGCTATCGGGCTCTTGGAGCGGGTGGTCGCTGGTCTGGCGCCCGGATTGTTGCCCCAGAAATCCTTGCTTCCAGCCCCGTCCGGTCACTGGACTCGGCGGCGCGTAACCAATGCGGATTTAACATGTCCGCCCCATCGCGTTAAAAAATCTCCGAATTTCGAACACATCTGGCGGCACATAAGCCTGCTGATGCGGGTGTCGGACAGCAGGTGAGTCGAGCCCGCCGCCACCGGCCCTTACCCCGCCAAGACCAGCGGGAGCGCCAGGGCGCCGCCGAGGCCGGCCGCGACGCTGAGCAGGAGGGGCGCGGCCGCGCGCCATCCCTTCGCCCCGGCGATCGCGACGATGAGGCCGGCCTTGACCAGGCTGTTCACGAACATCGGCGCGGCGAAGATCAGGCCCGCCGTCACGCTGTCCAGCGCGCCGGCGGGCAGGCCGCTGGCGGTGATGACAGCTGAGTCGACGTCGACCATCCCGGAGATCGCCAGCACCATGACCAGGCCGGCGCCGCCGAACCGGTCCAGCGCCCACCGCCCGACCAGGGACAGGAGCATGACCAAGGCCGCCAGCAACAGGGCGGGCGCGAGGTCGAAGGGATTGCGCAGGTTCGGCGCGGCGGGCTCGGCCGCCATCGCCGTGGGCCGCGCGCTCCAGGCGGTGCAAAGCGCGCTGACCAGCGTCGCCGGGCCAGCGGCGATCGCAAAAGCCGGGAGCGCGAAGGGCGCGAGTAACGCCACCAGGATCACGACCCGCAGGAACATCACCGTGGACGCCAGGGCGATGCCGGCGGCCAGCACGGGCCTGGCCCCTTCGTCATTCCGGATCCGCGCCGCCAGGGCGGCCGTCACGGCGGTCGAGGACACGATCGCCCCGACGCCGGCCGCGATCAGGATGCCGCGCGAGGCCCCAAACCGCTTGGCGGCCGCATAGCCCGCCAGCGAAAGCCCCGACACCAGCACCACCACCAGCCAGACCTGGCGCGGATTCCACGCGTCGTAGGGTCCATAGGCCTGGTCCGGCAGCAGGGGCAGGACCGCGAAGGAGATCAGGCCGAAGCGGGCGATCGCGTGCAGTTCGGCCTCGCTGATCTCGCCGATCCACCTGTGCAGCTGGCGTCGCATCGTCAGGACCAGGGTGGTCACCGCGGCCACCGCCGAGGCCATCACCCCCTGCCCCGTCGCGGCGAACACCCCCGCGCCCAAAGCGATGATTCCGACGATGGTCGTCGTGGCGCTCACCTCGCCTCGGCCTGAGGTCCGGAGATAGCCGATGAGCAGGGCGGTCGCGGCGGCCGCAACGATGACGGCGGCGAGACCGGGGTTGGCCAGGCGGGCGGCTTCCCCAGCGAGACCGCCGGTCAGGCCCAGCAGCGCGAAGGTGCGGATCCCGGCGACGCGCGCGCCATCGGCGTCGAGCCGCTGGGACCAGCCGCGTTCGATCCCGATCAGCAGCCCCAGCGCCAGCGCCAGGGCGACCCCATGGAACGGCCGTGTCGCGCTCAGCCAGTCCTCCATCGGCGTCGCTTCGGTCCTACTCCGCCGCCATCCGCTGCGGCGCCGCCTGCCGCCCGCGGATCAGCCGGCCCGGCAGGGCGCCGGTGGGTTGGCCTTCGCGGTAGATCACCTGGCCGGACTTCACCGTCGCCACATAGCCCTTAGCATCCTGCATCAGGTGCCGCGCGCCGGTGGGCAGGTCGTAGACCATGTAGGGGACATTCAGCTTCAGGCGATCGAAGTCGATCAGGTTGAGGTCGGCCAGGTAGCCGGGGGCGACCACGCCGCGATCGTTCAGGCCCACGGCCTCGGCGGTGTCGAGGGTCTGGGCGCGGATCATGCCGGCTAGGTCGAAGCGCGGGCCCTTGGTGCGGTCGCGGCACCAGTAGGTGAGCATGAAGGTGGGCAGGCTGACGTCGCAGATGGCGCCGACGTGCGCGCCGCCATCCGACAGGCCCGACAGGGTGTTGGGGTTGGCCAGCATGGCGTGGACGTTGTCGAGGCTGCCCTCGACATAGTTGTGCATCGGGAAGAACAGGAAGGCCCGGCCCTCGTCGGCCAGCAGGGCGTCGTAGACCAGCTCGTCGGGGTTGACGCCCAGCACCTTGGCCTTGGCGCCCAGGCTGTCGGCGAGGTCTGGCTCATAGTCGAGCTCGCCCTCGATCGCGTACATCTTGTGGTGGGCGCCGGCGAGCGAGTTGATGAACGGGTGCCCCTTGGCCGGGGCCTCGGCGATCAGGCGGGCGCGGAAGGCCGGGTCGCGCATGACGGCGACCTTCTCGGCCAGGGGCAGGTCGGCAATCTCCTGGTAGGCGGGCCGGCTGATGAAGGGGTGCGCCGAGCCCTGCAGGCCCAGCATCAGGCCCACCGGGCGGCCGGCCACCTGCGCCTTGATTGGGAAGCCCTCGGCGGCAGCCTCGTCCAGGCGGCGGGTGAGTTCGCGCCACTGGTCGGGAACGACGTCGGCCTGGACCATGGAAAAGCTGAGCGGCTGGCCGGCGATCTGCGTCAGGTCGCGGATCAGCTGGAACTCGCCGTCCATGTCGGAGAAGTCGCTGACCCACTGCAGCACGCCCGAGCCGGCGTCGGCCAAGCCCTGGGCGATCGCCTCCAGCTCGGCGCGCGCGGCGCCCAGGGTGGGGGTGAGGTCGCCGTCGGCGGTGCGGTGGACCATGGTCCGCGTGGTGGAAAAGCCCAGCGCGCCGGCCCGGATGGCGTCGCGGGTGATCTCGCGCATCTGCGCGTTTTCGGCCGGCGTGGCGGGGTCGCGATTCGCCCCGCGCTCGCCCATCACATAGACGCGCAGCGCCCCGTGCGGCAGCTGGACGGCCACGTCGATATCGTGCGGCAGCCGCTCCACCGCGTCGAGATACTCGCCGAAGCTCTCCCATTCCCACGACAGGCCGGCGTGCAGGGCCGCCCCGGGGATATCCTCCACGCCCTCCATCAGGCGGATCAGGGTGTCCTGATCCTGCGGGCGCACCGGCGCAAAGCCGACCCCGCAGTTGCCGGCCACGACCGTGGTCGCGCCCAGGGTCGAGGATGGGGTCATCCGCGAGTCCCAGGTGATCTGGCCGTCGTAGTGCGTGTGGATATCCACCCAGCCCGGGGTGACCATCAGGCCGCTCGCGTCGATTTCCTCGGCGCCGCGCTCGGGCACGTCGCCCACTGCCGTGATGCGCTCTCCGGTGATGGCGATGTCGGCTCGCACCGGTGGGGCGCCGCGGCCGTCGAAGACCAGCCCGCCCCGGATAACCAGATCAGGTTGCGACATGTCCCCTCCTCCATTCGGCTTGCACGACCCAGAGACCCCCGACGCCAGGGACGTCAAGGCCCCAGGGCGCCACGGCATCAGGTCGCCACGGCATGGATTGCGCCGCCGCCCGGGTCTCCCCTATCTGACGGGACGCCAGGGGGACCGCGCCATGATCCTGATCGGACAGTACGATAGCCCTTTCGTGCGCCGCGTGGCCGTAGCCCTGCGGATGTACGGCATGGCCTATGAGCATCGGCCCTGGTCGGTGTTCGGCGACGCCGAGAAAATCGCCGACTTCAACCCGCTGCTGCGCGTGCCCGCCCTGGTCTGCGACGACGGCGAGGCGATGGTGGAGAGCGGAGCCATCCTGGACTGGCTGGACGAGCGGGCCGGAGCCGACCGCGCCCTGATCGCCGCCTCAGGTCCGGAGCGTCGCGCCGCGCTGAAGATCTGCGCCCTGGCCTCCGGCCTCGCCGACAAGGCGGTGAGCCTGGTCTATGAACGGGCGGTCCACGCCCGCGCCACCCCTGCCTGGATCGCTCGCTGCGAAGCCCAGATCGCCGGGGTGCTGGACGCCCTGGAGGCCGACCGCGCCCGCCACGCGCCCTGGTGGTTCGGCGCGCGACCCGGCCACACCGATATCATCGTCGGCTGCGTCCTGCGCTTTGTGGGCGAGGCGCACCCCGAGGCCTTCGACCCGGTCCGCTGGCCGGCGCTGGCGGCGCATGCCCGGGCCTGTGAAGCACTGCCTGATTTCCAGGCGGTGGCGCAGCCGTTCTTCGTCGCCCCACCCGCGCCGGTCAGCTGACGGCACCCGACCGACGGCTCAGTAGGGCCGCTGGGTGCGGATCGGCGCGCCGGGATCGGTGGCCAACGGCGGCCGGTAGGCCGGCTCGGCTGCAGGTTGCGGCGCTGCAGCGGGCGACAGCACCAGCGCCGGGCCGTTGATCGCCTCTTCGGTGGCGACGGCCGCGTCGGACGGCAGGCGGCCCAGTGGGGTTAGGGGTCGTGGCGCCAAGACCTTTGGGAGTCGCACCGCGCGCGCGCGCGGTGCGACTGGGGCCACGACCTTGGCGGGCGGCGCGGCGGCGAGCTCGACAGGCGGCACAGTCTGGGGCGGCACAGTCAGGGGCGGCGCCAGGGTCGCCGCGACCGGGGCCGGCGGCGCGATCGGAATTGCGACCGTGGCGGCCGACTGGGTGGGCGACGGCGGTGCGCGGGTCAGCAGGAAGACCGCTCCCCCGGCCGCGCCCAGGCCGACCACCGAGGCGGCGATCGCCGGCGCCGGGGACCGTCGGCGGGCTTTCGGGCGCGACCGCTGCGGCGGCGGCCGGCGTATCGGCGTGGCGACCACATCGGAGAGTTCCAAGGGTGGCAGTTCGGGCTCGGCTTCCGCGGCCGGGTCAGGTTGTGCGACAGGCTGGGGCTCCGCGAACGGCTCAGGCGTCGACGCCGCGAGGAACCCGGATTGCGGGAGCGCGCCGCTGATGGCCAGCCCGCCCGGCAGGCCTGCGTCCAACGGACGGACGAACAGTGGGGTGATAGTCTGGGGCGCCGGCTCGGGCTCCGCCGGGGGCTCGCCCTCCGGCGGCAGCGGCGGGGCCACGGCGTTCGGCAGCGACCCCACGCGGAAGGGCGCCTGGGGCATCTTCGGCCAGACACTGCTGCGGATGAAGGGATTGTCGTCCGGTTCGGAAGCCATTGCGCCAGACTCGCCAGGGAGTGGGTCAGCACTATGACAGAAGCTGGCGCCTTCGCACCGCGGCGATGGCCAGGTCGTAGGGGATGGCGGCGCCTTCCCGCAGTCCCATGCCCAGCCGGTGAGACACCGGCCCCCGTAGCCAGCCGGTCGTCCGCGGCCCCGCGATGCTAGGCACACCCAGCATCGCCAGCAGCAGGCGGATGCGCGGCAGGTGGTAATCGTCGCTGACCGCCACAACGTGCCCATCGCCGTCGCCCCTGGCCAGGGTTTGGGCCAGGACCGTTCGCGCGGCCACCGCAACGCTCTGCAGGGTATCCAGACTGGCCTCGTCGAGAATCAGCCGTTCGGCCGCCAGCCCCTGCCGGGTCAGCACCTCGACCATCACCGAGGCTTCCGACGGCCCCGCCCGCCCGACCCCGCCGGAGCACAGCACCGACGCCTCCGGATAGGCCCGCGCCGCATCGAACCCATAGCTGATCCGTCGCAGCAGCGCCGCCGATGGCCGTCCGTCAGCCCGGACGGCGGCGCCGAAGATGACGATCAGGCGCGGGGCGCTCAGCCGTTCAACAGCGGGTGATAGTGTTCGATCAGGTCGCGCTGCTCGGCTTCGCGCACGGCGCGCGTGACATTCAGCCGGGTCAGCACCGTGACCTCCGGATGCTTGCGCTTGGCCTTCTCCAGGTCCGCCCGCCACGTCTGGCTGGCGAGGTTGTCGGTCTCGCCGGCGAAGATCACGTTGAGGTTCTCGTCGCCCACTTCGGCGATGACATAGTTAGCGCCCGCCGGCGGCAGGAAGCGGTTCTCTTCCATGGCGGTGTAGCGGTAGCGGGCCCCCGAGGCCCCGGCGAGATCGATCTGGCGGGTCACTCTTAGCTCCAGTCCATAAACAAGCGAGTCGCCGCCCCCCGGCCTTTCGCATGCTTTTCAGCCGACTTGGACCAAAACTTGGCCGGCCTCGACTGTAGCCGACTTGTCATGCACCGTGCAGGGGTGGTGGAACAACCTTCGCCATATGCACGTTTGCGTCTGTTGGTGACCAGGGGCGCCGCCTTATCAGGGAGAACAAAGCTCGGGCGCGAAGGCTGGACAGCCACGCCACACACCGGGACAACAGGCCGCATGGAGAAACCTCCCGAATTCCAGATGCAGGCCAACTCCGAGCGCCCACGCGCGCTGCTGAGCGGCGACTGGACGACCAATCTGCTGAACGGGATCGGCGACACGCTCAGCAAGGAGCTCCGCGGCCGCCGCGACGTGCTGCTGGATCTCACCGCCGTGCGCCGCATGGATACCGCCGGGGCCTTCGCCCTGATCCGCGCCGTGGGCAGCGACTTCAAACTCGAGCAGGTGGTGGCCCGGCCGGAGTCCAAGCGGCTGCTGGAACTGGTGGACAACGCCGCGCGCGTCGAGCCGGTGATCCGCAACGAGCCGCAGGGCTTCCACGAACTCACCATCCGCATCGGCAAGGGTGTAATCGACCTGGCCGACGAGTTTCTCGATACCATGGCCTTCTTCGGCCACCTGCTGGTGGTGTTCGTGCAGGCCGCGATCAATCTGGTCGTTGCGCCGCGCAAGATCCGCTGGGCTCCGATCTTCACCCAGATGGAGCGCGCGGGCCTCGACGCCATCCCGATCGTGGCGGTCACCACCTTCTTCATCGGCGCGGTCGTCGGGTTGCTGGGCGTCAACATGCTGCGACAGTTCGGGGCCGAGGTGTTCGCCGTCGAGCTGATCGGCGTCGCGGTGCTGCGCGAGTTCAACATCGTCATCACGGCGGTTCTGCTCTCCGGACGCTCCGCCTCGGCCTTCGCCGCCGAGATCGGGTCGATGAAGATGCAGCAGGAGATCGACGCCATGCAGGTGATGGGCGTCGATCCGTTCGAGGCCCTGGTCCTGCCGCGCTTCCTGGCGCTCCTGATCACCATCCCGCTGCTGACGTTCGTGGCGACCCTGGCGGGCCTGCTGGGCGGGCTGGTGGTCACCTGGACAATTCTGGGCCTGGGCCCAACCTTCTTCCTGCAGCGGATTGTCGATGATGTCGGCGCCACCCATTTCCTGCTGGCGCTGATCAAGGCGCCCTTCATGGCGGGCGTGGTCGCCGCCATCGGCTGCCGGCAGGGCATGCTGGTGGGCGGAGACGTCCAGAGCCTGGGCCAGCGGGTGACCGCCGCCGTCGTCCACTCCATCTTCTCGGTCATCATGCTCGATGCCGTCTTCGCCCTGATCTACATGCAGCTCGACCTATGACCGAGGCGCCCTCCAACCCACCTGGGGAAATGGCCGTTGGCAGGACGGCTCTGCGGGATCGTGATGGTCCGGCGATCGAGGTTCGTGGGCTGCGGTCCGCATTCGGCGACCATATGGTCCATGAGAATCTCGATCTGACCGTGAGTCGCGGCGAGATTCTCGGTGTTGTCGGCGGATCTGGCACCGGCAAGTCGGTGCTGCTCAATACCATCATCGGCCTGCGCCAACCCGACGCGGGAACCGTCAAGGTGTTCGGCCAGTCGCTGCGGCGGGCCTCAAAGAAGCGTTGGGACGAACTGGAGCGGGCCTGGGGCGTGCTGTTCCAGGGCGGCGCGCTGTTTTCCAACCTGACGGTGCGGGAAAACGTTACGGCGCCGATGTTCGAACACACCAAACTCTCGCGTCGCGACGCCAACGAGCTCGCCGACCTGAAGATCTCCATGGTGGGCCTGCGGCCGGAAGCCGGTGCGCTGAAGCCGTCCGAGCTGTCGGGCGGCATGCGCAAGCGCGCCGGCCTGGCCCGGGCGCTGGCCCTCGACCCGGAGCTGCTTTTCCTTGACGAACCCACCTCCGGCCTCGATCCGATCGGCGCGGCCGGCTTCGATGAACTGATACGCGACCTCGCCGACAGCCTGGACCTGACCGTCTTCATGATCACCCACGACCTCGACTCTCTCTACGAGATCACCGACCGCGTCGCGGTCCTGGCCGACGGCAAGGTGGTGGCCACAGCGCCGGTGGCGGAACTGGAAGCGTCGGACCATCCGTGGATCCGGGAATACTTCCTCGGACCCCGCGGCCGCGCCGCGCGCGCGGCGCGTAGCGAACAAAGGGCTGGCGGGACGAAAAGCTGATGGAAAAGAACGCCAACTACGCCCTGGTCGGCCTGTCGACCCTGATCCTGACGGTGGCCCTCGCGGTGTTCATCATCTGGCTGGCCCGCCTGCGCGTGAACGCCGAGTACGACATTTACGACATCGTCTTCGCCGGCCCGGTGCGCGGGTTGAACGAGGGCGGCGAAGTCCATTTCAACGGCATCAAGGTTGGCGAGGTCACGAAGATCGCGCTCGACCAGACCAACCCGGCCAACGTCATCGCCCGGGTGCGCGTGACCGCGAATGTACCGATCCGCATCGACAGCTATGGCACCCTGGAACCGCAGGGCATCACGGGCCTGAATTACATTCAGATCAGCGCCGGGACCCCCGCCAAGCCGCTGCTTGAAGAGGTCGCCTGCAAGAACGTCGGCATGGGCCGCCAGTGCATCCCGCTGATGAAGAGCCAGCGCAGCGCCATCTCCGACCTGCTGGAAGGCGGGGGCACGGTGCTGACCAGCACCATCGAGGCCCTGCACCGGGTCAACGAGGTGCTGAGCGACCAGAACATCAAGACCTTCTCCGCCGCGCTGTCCGACACCCAGGCCGTCACCGCCGAACTGCGCGAGCGCAAGGCGATCATCGCCGACGCCCAGAGCGCCATCCAGCGGATCGATGAGGCCACCGCCGCCATCGCCCAACTCTCACGCACCACCACCGACGTGGTCGGCGGCGACGGCAAGCGGATGATCCGCAACCTGGCGGACGCGGCCGACGAGACCAAAGCCGCCGCCAAGGATGTGCGCGCGATGATCACCGGCTTGCAGGCCCCGGCCAGCGATTTCGCAACCAATGGCCTGCCGCAGATCACCGCGGCGGTCATCCAGCTGCAGACCGCCGCCGAGTCGCTCGAGCGACTGGTCAACGAGGTCGAGTCCAGCCCCACCGGCGCGCTGGGCAAGGCCAGCGCCCAAGAGGTGAAGTTGCCCCAATGACCCGTGTCCGCCACCCCCTCCTCCGCCCCGCCTTCCTCCGAATTGTCCTCGCCGCGACCGCCGCGCTGGCGCTCAGCGGCTGCATCTCGCTCTTGCCGAAGACCAAGCCCTCGCACCTCTACCGGTTCGGCCAGCCCGCCGGCAGCGAAGCGATGGCCGCGGGGGCGGGCAAGATCGGCGTCTTCCGCACCAACGCCACCTTCCAGCGCGAGTCCGCCGGCGATCGCCTGCTGACGATGACCAATGGGCAGGCGCAGTACGTCGCCGAGACCCGCTGGGTCGCCCCCGCGGCGATCCTCTGGGACCAGGCCGTCCTGGCCGCCTTCGACGCCGATCCGGGTCCGGTGCGGCTGATCTCCCGCGGCGAGCCGGCGTCGGCGCAATACATCCTGCGCCTCGACGTGCGGAACTTCGAAGCCCGCTACGACAAGGGTCCCAAGGCCCCACCCACCGTGCTGGTCCGTGTCCGGGCCGTCATCACCCGCAGCGATCGGGCGGTGGTCGGCGAGCAGATCTTCGAAACGCAGGTCACGGCCGCTGACAACCGCGTCTCCGCTATCGTCCCGGCCTACGATCGCGCCGTGGCCGAGGTGCTGAAGGACGTCATCGCCTGGACAACCGAACAGGCGAAGCCAGCTTGAGCCGGATCAAGGACGGCGGCTGAGCCCGCTGCCAGCCTCCGACCAAGCAGGAGGCCATGGCATGGTGGAAATCGCCCTCGACGAGCTGGCGCACTTAACCCGTGAAGGCGGCGGCTACCGC
Source organism: Phenylobacterium deserti (assembly GCA_943332615.1). Taxonomy (GTDB): domain Bacteria; phylum Pseudomonadota; class Alphaproteobacteria; order Caulobacterales; family Caulobacteraceae; genus Phenylobacterium; species Phenylobacterium deserti_C. Next base: position 26,287 of record CALQQB010000047.1, on the reverse strand, counting down.
GCGGAGTTCACCCGCGACTTCGAATATGCCCCGCAGGAGGTGTGGGGAGCACTGACCCGTCCGGAACAACTGGCCGCGTGGCTGGCGCCCGGCAGCATCGATCTGCGGATCGGCGGTCGGGCGCGCCTCGACTTCGTGGACAGCGGGATCGTCATCGATTCCACCGTCAGCCTTTGCGACCCCGACCATATGCTGGAATATTCCTGGAGCGGGCCGGGCCAGCCGGAGCGACCCGTCACCTGGACCCTGGCCGCCGTACTGGACGGATGCCAGCTGTCCCTGGTCCTCCACCTGCCGCCCGACGAAGACGTCGCCCGCAGCTGCGCGGGATGGGAGGCGCACCTGACCATGCTGGCCGCAGCCCTGGAGGGCGTGCCCATCAGGTTCCCGTTCGAGGAGTTCAAGGCGGCCCGGGAGGCCTACAAGGCGCGCCTGGCGGTTTAGTCCGGCAGTCCCGCCTGCCGCTTCGCCGCCAGCAGCGTGTTGTGCAGCAGCACAGCGACCGTCATCGGCCCGACGCCCTTCGGCACCGGTGTGATCGAACCGGCCACCTGCAGGGCTTCCTTGTAGTTTACGTCACCGACGATCTTGGTCTTGCCGGCCGCCGCCTGCTCGGGATTGTCGAAGGGCACGCGGTTGATGCCGACGTCGATGACGCAGGCGCCGGGCTTGATCCAATCGCCGCGGATCATCCGCGGCTGGCCCACGGCGGCGACCAGGATGTCGGCCATGCGGCAGACGCCCGGCAGGTCCACGGTCTTCGAATGCGCCATGGTCACGGTGCAGTTGGCGGCCAACAACAGCTGGGCGATCGGCTTGCCCACCAGCAGAGAGCGGCCCACCACCACGGCATGTTTGCCGGTCAGGTCACCCAGGGTCGCCTTCAGCAGGACCAGACAGCCGGTCGGCGTGCAGGCGACCAGCGCCGGCAGCCCCGCGACCAGCCGTCCGGCGTTGACCACATGCAACCCGTCCACATCCTTGTCGGGCCCGATCAGCTCGATCACCGGTTTCTCGTCCAGGTGCTTCGGCAGCGGCAGTTGCACCAGGATGCCGTGGATCTTGGGATCCGCCGCCAGCTCCGCGACCAGGGCCTCCAGCGTGGCCTGGGTGGTGTCGGCCGGCAGCAGGTGGGTCACCGAATGCATGCCCGCGGCCTTCGACCGCTCGCCCTTGGACTTCACATAGGCCTGGGACGCCGGGTCTTCGCCCACCAGCACCACCGCCAGCCCCGGCTGCAACCCGTACTCGGTGCGCAGGCGCGCGACTTCGACCGTCACGTCCGCCTGCAGCCGTTCGGCGACCGGCAGGCCCTCGATAATTTGCGCTGTCATGGCGGCCTGCTAGCCGCTCAGGGCCGCGCGCGCAATCGCAGCCATGTCGCCAGCGCCCAGGCGTGCGAATCCCGGTCCAGCCGCAGCAGCGCCGCGGTGGGGTCCATCCACAGCAGTTTGTGGTCGTCTTCGATCTTCAGCGCCGGGTCCTCGCCCGCCACGCGGCCGGCGAAGAACGATCCACGGGAGTTGCGCACGGTCAGGTCGCCGTGGAGGAAATAGTGGTCGGCCAGGACGAAGGGCTCGGCGTCGAGGATCGCCACCAGGCCAGCCTCCTCGCCGCATTCGCGCAACGCCGCCCCCGCCGGCGTCTCGCCCGGATCGATCCCGCCGCCCGGAAGGTCCAGAACCAGCCCCCGGTCGAACCGCTCCACCTCGACCACGGCGACCAGCCCGTCGCGCTCCAGAACCGCGAAGGCGACAGGCCGGTCCGGATAGGTCCCCTCAAGCCCCGGCTCGCCGAACTGTGGGACTGGCATCAGTCGATGCCATAGAGGGCGGGATAGGGATCGACCTTGCCCGACAGCACATCTTGCACCGCCACCGGCCGCCAGCCGACCTTGGAATTCAGGCTGGCCCGCCAGGCCTCCACGATCACATCGCGCAGTTCCGAGGCGCCCACGGCGATCCGCACCACCGCCATGGCCGTGCCGCGCGGATCGCCCGGCGCCATGCCGCCGGCCTTCTCCATCTCGTAGAACGGGATCACCGTCTGGCCGGTGGCGGCGAGGTAGGTCGAGACCCGCTGCTCGATCGCGCAGCCGCAAAGTCTCAGCGGCGCCATCTTCGCCGCCACCGCCGCCGGCTTCACCGTCGCCTGCACCAGGTCGCTCTCGAACGGCCCGTGCAGCCGCGCCCTCGAATAGCCCTGCGGGTTGGGCCCATCGCCCCAGCCGTTGAAGTGGCTGGTCACGTGCAATGGCTGGCTGCCGTCACCGACGAAGTGGGAGAGCTCGCCGACCGACTTCAGGATCAGCGCCTCGCGGCGGATGCGGTCCTGGGTGAACCAGGCCTTGTGCGCCTTCCACGCCGGGTTCGCCTCGGCGGCCTTCAGCACGCGCCAGTAGGCGAAGTCGGACGTGAGCTGCTGATAGCGGTCGATGATCGAGTAGGGCAGGTAGCCGGTCTTCCATTCGTCCAGGCCCGCCGCGCGCAGCTGGGTCGCGAAGTCGGCGCGGGTGGCGGCCAGCGGCAGCATCGGCGGGCCGCCCAGGACCTTGCCGTCCTCGTCCAGGTCGATGAAGTGGCCGGGGTCGCGGTCCTGGTCATGCAGCTTGCCCGCGCCCTTGGAGCGGTCGGGCTCGCGCGACAGTTCGCCCACGTCCGCCGCCGCCTGCGGGGTGCGCAGGAAGGCCGGGACTTCGGCGGGCAAAGCGCGGATCGCCACCGTCCCCAGAATGCGGTGGCCGGTGCCGCCCCAGGCGAACAGGGTCGAGGGCGCGGCGAGGGCCAGGGCGCAGAGGCCCACTGCGAGGAGGGGTTTCATGCCTGTGATGTGCCCCGCCCGGTCGCCCCAGCGCAAGGGCGTCAGGTGATCTTCAGCGCCGCTTCCACCCGCGCCACCCAGGCCTTCACCGCCGGATAGAGGTCGAGGCTGAACCCGCCCTCGTGGGCGAGTCGCGTGTAGGCCACCAGCGCCACGTCGGCCAAAGTGACCCCACCGCCCACTAGGAACGGCTGGCCCGCCAGGCCGTCCTCCATCCGTTGCAGCGCCGCCCCGCCGCGCTCCAACAGCCGCGGTTCCAGCTCGGCGACGGGCTTGCCCAGGTACTTCACGTGAAAGCGGGCGACGGCGACATAGGGCTCATGGCTGTATTGCTCCCAGTACATCCACTCGGTCATCCGGGCCCGGTCATAGGCGTCTGCCGGGATCAGGGCCGAGCCCTCCGCCAGATAGGTGATGATGGCGTTGGACTGCGACAGCGGCCGGCCATCGTCGAGGATCACGGTCGGGACCTGGCCAGCCGGATTGATCGCCAGATAGGCGGCCGTCCGGGACTCACCCTGGAGGATGTCGATCTCGATCCATTCGTAGGATCGGCCCAGGAAATCGGCCGTCCACTTCACCTTCAGGCAGTTTCCGGACTTGCTATCGCCATAGATTTTCACGCGAAATCCCCCGTGCCAACATTACGATCTGACGCTGAACTCTAAGCTAAGCAAGCTTCGGACCCTTGAGGGCGCCTGCAGAAAAACTCACAGCTTCTATCGCCACACCCTTCTGGGGTTGCCCCGGGGCGCCTCAGCCGGTAGGACTCGGCTCGACCAGTTAACGACGAAGGAGGACGCCGTCCATGCGACGCCGCCTCGCCGCCCTGGCAGCTGTTGCCGCCCTCGCATTCACCCCTAGCGCGCATGCCGCGCCCAATGATCCTGTGGGTGACCTGCTGACATCGCTCGTCTCCGGCAGTCTGCCGGGCTCCGGCGTCTTCAATCTCAAAGCCACGCTCTACCATGCCGGCGCCAAGGGCGTGGGCAGCCTGGACAGCCTCGGATGCAAGGTCGTGCCGATGCGCACGATCGCCGTCGATAAGCTGGTCATCCCGCGCCGCACGGTGATCTTCATCAAGGAAACCGTCGGCCTGAAGATGCCCGACGGGCGTGACCATGACGGCTACTGGTACGCCACCGATATCGGCAGCGCGATCAAGGGCCAGCGCATCGACCTCTACACCGGCCACGGCGCCGCCTCGATGAAGCCGATGCAGACGCTGAACCTGTCCAAGCTGACAGCGGTAAAGGTCGGTAACTTCCAGGGCTGCCCGCCGAACTGACGGCTCAGCCCTCCCCACCGCGTTTCGCGGGCGGGACAGAGCAACCATGATCATCGAAAGACCCAACTTCCACGTCTTCACCGGAGGCCCCGGGGTCGGCAAGACCACTCTGCTACGCCGCCTCGAGACCATGGGAGAACGCGTCGTGCCCGAGAACGCCCGCGCCGTGATCCATGACGAGGTCAAGGGCGGCGGCCGCGGCGCGCCCTGGCTCGACAATGACCGCTTCATCGCCCTCACCCACGCTCGCGACATCGCCGACTTCGACCGGCTGGCAGGTGAGACGCGCCGCGTGTTTTTCGACCGCGGCCTGATGGATATGCACGGCGCGAACGGCACCACACCCTCCACGGACATTATCGAGGCCGTGCGGACCCGCCGCTATAATCGCAACGTCTTCGTCTTCCCGCCCTGGCGCGATATCTACGAGACCGACCAAGAGCGGAGGCAGGACTGGGCCGAGGCCGAGCGGACGTCTGACGTCATTCTCACCCTGCTGCCGACCCTCGGCTACGAGCCGATCGTGGTTCCGATAGGCAGCCTCGCTGAACGCGCCGCGTTCGTCCTGGCCCGCGCAGGCTAGGTCTCGACGAACGCCCGCTCGAGCACGAAGTCGCCCGGCGCGGCCAGCGAGCCCTCGACGTAGCCCAGGTCCAGCAGCTGTTGCTTCAGGTCCGCCAGCACGGACGGCCCGCCGCAGAGCATCACGCGGTCTTCCGCCCGGTCGAACGGCGGCAGGCCCAGGTCTGCGAACATCTGACCCGACGCGATCAGGTCGGTGATGCGGCCCTTGGTGCGGAAGTCCTCGCGGGTGACGGTCGGATAGTACTTCAGCTTGTCGCCGATCACTTCCGACAGGATCTCGTCCTGCGCCAGCTCATGCTCGAACAGCTCGACGTAGTTGAGGTCGGCCACGTTTCGCACCGTATGGGTCACCACCACGGTCTCGAAGCGGTCGTAGACCTCCGGGTCGCCGGCCAGGCTGAGCCAGGGCGCCAGGCCAGTGCCGGTGCCCAGCATGTAGAGCCGCTTGCCGGGCTTCAGGCCGTCCAGCACCAGGGTGCCGGTGGGCTTGCGGCCGATCAGCACTTCGTCGCCGACCTTCAGGTGCTGCAGGCGGGAGGTCAGCGGGCCGTCCGGGACCTTGATCGAATAGAACTCCAGCTCCTCGTGCCATGACGGCGAGGCGACGGAATAGGCGCGCACCAAAGGCTTGCCGTCCTCCTTCACCAGGCCGACCATCAGGAACTGGCCGCTGGCGAAGCGCAGGCCCGGGTCGCGGGTGGTGCGGAACGAGAACAGGGTGTCGGTCCAGTGATGGACCCAGGTCACCGTCTCGACGAAGAAGGCGCCGCCAGCCTTTGTGGGAGCGGCCGGGGCCACGGACACGTCATTCATCCTGAGAAAACCTAGATATCGCCGCCGACGTTGTTCGGCATCCCCGGCGCACGCGCCACATGGATACCGCACTCGGACTTGTCCAGACCCTTCCAGCGGCCGGCGCGGGCATCCTCTCCCTCTTCCGCCGGCTGGGTGCAGGGCCAGCAGCCGATCGACGGAAAGCCCTGGGCCACCAGGGGATGGGCCGGAAGCTCGTGCTGGGCGATATAGGCGTCGAGGTCTTCCTTGCCCCAGTTAGCGAGCGGATTGAACTTTACCTGGCCGTCGGCCTGTTCAACCACCCGCAGGCTGGCGCGGTCGCCGCCGTGGAAGCGCTTGCGGCCGGTGATCCAGGCGTCGAACTCGCCCAGCGCCCGGTCCAGCGGCAGCACCTTGCGGATGTTGCAGCAGGCGTCGGTGTCGGTCTGCCAGAGCTTGGCCTGCGGATCGCCGGTGGCCAGGTCCTGATACTGCGGGCGCAGGTCGCGGACGTTGGTCAGGCCCAGGCGCGCCGCCAGCTGCTGGCGATAGTCCAGCGTCTGGCCAAACAACATGCCGGTGTCCAGGAACAGCACGGGCATGTCCGGCTTCACCTTGGCGACGATGTCCAGCAGCACCGCCGACTCCGCACCGAAGGACGATACCAGGGCCAGCTTGTCGCCGAAACTCTCGACGGCGGCTTCCAGGATGGTGCGCGGGTGGGCGCGGCGCAGTTCGGCGTCCAGGCGGATGGCCAGGCCGCTGGTGCGGTCAGGGGTATCGTAGGCCAGGCTCATGACGCACGCTCCACGAAGGCCGGCGCATGGGCGTCGGAGGATCGCTGATACACATGGCGGAAGCGGTGCGTGGCCGCCTGCCACTCGTTGGCGCTGGCGTCGTCCGCCGGCTCGAAGGCGTTGAAGCCACAGCGAGCCATGAAGCCCGCCTGCTCGCGCAGCACGTCGCCGACCGCGCGAATCTGGCCCTTGAACTTGAACCGCTCGCTCAGCACGCGGGCATTGGAATAGGCCCGGCCGTCGCGGTACTTTGGGAAGGCAGGCGCCACCACCGACAGGCGCGGCAGATCGTAGGCCAGCGCCTCGACCTCCTCGTGGGGCTCGAGCCGCACGCCAACGCGGCGGCCCGCGGAGAGCAAGCGGTCGCCGTCCGTCTGGAAGCGGGTCAGCGACAGGATGACGTCGCCGTCGGGAATCTCGGCGTCGTCCGCCACATGGGTAAAACTGTCCTCGACGCCCTTGCAGACGCCGTCCTTCAGCTCAATGAGCGTCGGCATAGACGGCCTCCTTGAAGGGCGCGACGCCGGTGCGCCGGAAGGTGTCGAGGAAGCGCTCGCCGTCCTGCCGCTGGCGCAGATAGACCTCCACCAGGGTGTCCACCGCCTCGGCGACCTTGTCGTACGGCAGCGCCGGACCCAGGGCCGAGCCCACCGCCGCGTCCTCGGCGCCGGAGCCGCCCAGGGTGAGCTGGTAGAATTCCTCGCCCTTCTTATCGACGCCCAGGATGCCGATGTGGCCGACGTGGTGGTGGCCACAGGCGTTGATGCAGCCGCTGATCTTGATCTTCAGCTCGCCCACGTTTTCGGCGCGGTCCGGATCGCGGAACTTCTCGGCGATATGCTGGGCGATCGAGATGGCGCGGGCGTTGGCCAGCGCGCAATAGTCCAGGCCCGGGCAGGCGATGATGTCGCTGACCAGGTTGATGTTCGGTGTGGCGATGCCGGCTTCGGCCAGCGCCGCCCAGACCTTCGGCACATCGTCCAGCTTCACGTGCGGCAGCACCAGGTTCTGCTCGTGCGTCACCCGGATATCGTCCTGGCCGTACAGCTGGGCCAGGTCGGCCACCACATCCATCTGGTCGGACGAGGCGTCGCCGGGGGTGTCGCCGATGCCCTTCAGGCTGATCTCGACGATGCCATAGCCGCTCTTCTTGTGCGGCTTGAGGTTGTTGCGCACGAAGCGGGCGAAGGCCGGGGTCTCGGCCCTGGCGACCTCGAAGGCTTCAGACTGCGCCGGCAGCACCTCGAAGCGGGTGGCCGCGAACGCGCCCCGGATTCGGGCCAGTTCGGTGTCGGGCAAGTCCGCGTCCTCGCCGATCTTCGCCCACTCGGCGTCCACCTGCCTGGCGAACTCGTCCTTGCCCAGGGCCGCGACCAGGATCTTGATCCGCGCCTTGTAGATATTGTCCCGGCGGCCGTGGCGGTTGTAGACGCGCAGGATGGCTTCCAGGTAGCTCAGCAGCCGGTTCACCGGCAGGAACTCGCGGATGGTCGGGCCCACATAGGGCGTGCGCCCCATGCCGCCGCCGACGATCACTTCGAAGCCCAGGGCCCCGTCGCGGGCCCGCTTCAGCATCAGGCCGATGTCATGGACCTTGGCCGCCGTGCGGTCCTTGGCCGCCGCGGTGATGGCGATCTTGAACTTGCGCGGCAGGAACGAGAATTCCGGGTGCAGGGTGGACCACTGGCGGATCGCCTCGGCCCACACGCGGGGATCATCGACCTCCTCCGCCGTCGCGCCGGCATAGGGGTCGGTCGTGGTGTTGCGGATGCAGTTTCCAGAGGTCTGGATGGCGTGCATGTCCACGCTGGCCAGGGCGTCCAGGATATCGGGCGTGTCGCGCAGCTTGATCCAGTGGAACTGCAGGTTGGTGCGTGTGGTGAAGTGGCCATAGCCCTTGTCGTAGGTGCGCCCGATCCAGGCCAGCTTGCGCAGCTGGGTGGAATTCAGCGAGCCATAGGGAATGGCGACCCGCAGCATGTAGGCGTGGAGCTGCAGATAGAGGCCGTTCATCAGCCGCAGCGGCTTGAACTGGTCCTCGTTGAGCTCGCCGGCCAGGCGCCGCGCTACCTGGCCACGGAACTCGGCCGAACGGTCGGCCAGCATGGCCTTGTCGATGGAGTCGTACTGATACATCCCGATACCTTCTGGGGCCCTACTTGCGCTTGATCAGGTTTACGCGGCCGGTGGAGCGGGCCGCGCCATGGGCGTGCTGCAACGCCTCGATCACCGCCCCGCCCTCGGCCTGCTTGCCATGATGCAGATGGTTGGAAGGGCCCAGCGCACGGATGCGCTCGCGGTAGCTGAGCGGCGCCCACAGGCCCTCGGATTCAACCAGGTCAATCAGATAGGCATCGACCACGACCTTGGGCTGGCCCTTGCCGGCATCCTCGGCGGCGGTGGCGGCAGGGTCATCGTCGGCCCACAGCTGCGCTTCGGCGAACCGCTCCACCCAATGGCCAGCTTTCCAGAACACGACGTCGCCGTCGATCAGCCGATTGGCGGTGAGCGCCTTCATGCCCGTGCCTTCTGAACAAGGATTTCCACATCAGTTGAGCCGACACCGGCCTGTGCCAATGCCATGGCCTCGCCGACGATCAGCAGCGCAGGGCCGGTGACCGTGGCCGCCGCCTCCGGCAGGCCGGCCAGGGTGGTGGTGATACGCCGCTCGTCGGCGCGGCTGGCGTTCTCGACGATCAGGGCCGGCGTCGAACCCACCCGTCCGGCCTCCATCAATCGCGCGGCGATCGGGACGGCCATCGAGACGCCCATGTAGATCACGACGGTCTGGTTGGCCTTGGCCAGGCTCTCCCAGTCCAGGTCGGGCTCGCCCCCTTTCGCCGCATGACCGGTAACGAAAGTAACCGCCTGGGCCACGCCACGGTGGGTCAACGGCGCACTCGCGCCCGCGCCGGCCGCCAGGGCCGCGGTGACGCCGGGGATGATGACGCATTCGACGCCGGCCTCGCGGCAGGCCTCCAGCTCCTCGCCGCCACGGCCGAAAATGAAGGGGTCGCCGCCCTTCAGCCGCACGACGTTCAAGCCTTCCAGAGCGAACGCCACCAGCATCCGGTTGATCTCGTCCTGGCTGTAAGAGTGCCGCGACTTGCGCTTGGCGACGGAGATTTTTCGGGCCGATGCTGGCGCCAGATCCAGGATGTCTTCGGAGACCAGCCCGTCGTGAACCACCACCTGGGCGGCCCGCAGCGCCTTCAGCGCCTTGATCGTCAGCAGCTCCGGATCGCCGGGGCCCGCACCCACCAGCCACACACGCCCCTCACCGCGCACAGTGGAGCCTTCGCCCCCCAGCACGACCAGGCGGTCGCTCCGGTTTCCTCTATCGCCAACTACGGCCATGATTAGCTTCTCTATCGACATGCCGGCCCGTAAAACACACCGGGACGGACTCACGCCCGCCCCGTTTGCCGCCCACCGATGAAAAGGGCCGATACACCAGCGGACGCTTGCAATAAGGGCAGCGCACGCCCAATTCGCAACCCAAGGACTTCTGCCGGGGTTGTCAGGAATTCTTGATGGATCGGAATACCCAGCGCCGCCGGCTGCCGCCCCTCAACGCCCTTCGGGCGTTCGAGGCCGCGGCGCGCCACCTGAATTTCAGCCGCGCGGCCGACGAGCTTTCGGTGACGCCGGGCGCCGTCAGCCAGCAGATCCAGAACCTGGAAGACTATGTCGGCGCCGCCCTATTCAAGCGCACGCCCAAGGGCCTGTTGCTGACCGACGCGGCCCAGACCGCCCTTCCCGCGCTCCGCGAAGCCTTTGACCGCCTGGCCGAGGCCGCCAGCCTGCTGACCGCCGCCGTGGACGGCCGCCGCCTGACCATCACCGCCCCGCCCTCCTTCGCCGCCAAGTGGCTGGTGCCCAGGCTCGGCGCCTTCGAACGCGCCCATCCGCAGGTTGACGTCTGGCTCTCGGCAGGCATGGAGCTGATGGACCTCTCGGCCGGCGAGGTGGACCTGGCCATCCGTTACGGCGCCGGGCGCTACCCGGGCCTGGAGGTCAAGCGGATCGTCTCGGAGATGGTGCTGCCGGTCGTCAGTCCCGGCCTGCTGGCCGAACAGCCGCTGGAGACCCCCGAGGACCTGGTCAACCACATCCTGCTGCATGACGGCTCGCCCGAGATCGACGACAGCTGCCCAGACTGGCCGATGTGGCTGGCGGCGCGCGGCCTGCGCGGCATCGACGGCCATCGCGGCCCGCGCTTCAACCAGTCCAGCCTGGTGATCGAAGCCGCCGCCAATGGACGCGGCGTCGCCCTGGCCAAGCGCACCCTCGCCCAGGCCGACCTGGACGCCGGCCGCCTGATCGCCCCGCTGCAGATCGAAACCGCCGTCGATTTCGCCTACTATCTGGTCCACCCCAAGGCCAAGGGCCGCCTGCCGCAGGTGAAGGCCTTCATCGCCTGGATCGAGGCCGAGGCCGAGGCCCACGAAGCGGCGCTGCGCGCCATCGACAACGGGGCTGGGATCTGACCGTGCGCCGCGCGGCCTGGATCGTGGCCGCCCTGCTGGCCGTCGCCGTTCCGGCCCTCGCTCAGGGTTCCGACTTCGACCAGCGCCTGCGCCTGTTCCGTGACTTGCGCGCGCTAAACACCGAACTGCTCAGCCACGACAGCGCCACCGCCGTCCTCCAGACAATCTGCGATCGCCGCGCACCCGGTCAGAAGATCGTCGCCCGCAAGTCGTCCTGGGCGCCGGAAGGCGGCGCGCTGGACACCGCCCGCACCGACCTGGGCGTCGGCCCCGAGGAACCGATCCGCTATCGCCAGGTCGAGCTGACCTGCGGTGACGAAGTGCTCTCCAGCGCCGAGAACTGGTACGTCCCCGCCCGCCTGACGTCAGAGATGAACCGGGCGCTCGACGAGACTCGCACCCCCTTCGGCGTCGTCGTCGGCCCCCTGAAGTTCCGCCGCCGCACCCTGGCATCGTCGTTTCTGTTCGAACCCCTGCCCGAGGACTGGGAACACCATCCCCGCGCGGACTTCGACGCAGCCGCCAGCCCGCCGCCGCACGTGCTGCAACACCGCGCCGTGCTGGCCACGCCGGACGGACGGCCCTTCAGCCTGGTGGTCGAGACCTATACCGACCGCGTGCTGGCCAATTAGCCGCCGCGGACCCGGCTGAGATACCCCTCGATCGCCGCCAGGGCGTCGAGCAGCGCCGCGCGAAGACCGGGCGCGTGCGACACATCGGCAAGCTCCGCGGCGCCGGCCACCTCGCCCAGCGCCTGCGCGCCGATCCCCTTGGCCGACCCCTTGATCAGATGCGCCAGGTCGCGCCAGCCCTCGCCGGGCGTGTCGAGCTGCCGCAGCCAGCCCTCCGCCTGCTGCTGGAACAGCGCCAGCACCTCGGCGATCACCTGGGCGTCACCGCCGGCGTAGCTCTCAAGATAGGCGGCGTCGAAGATCGGCTCGTCGGTCATGGGCCGGGAACCTCCGGTCACGTCCGGCGCGTGTCAAGGCGGCGCCCATCAAGCGGCCGTCAGGCGAAGGCGGGCCGCCGACGGCTGCGGAGCATCGCGCCAACGCCGCCGAACCCCAGGATCATCAAGCCCCAGGTGGCCGGCTCCGGAACCGCGATAGGCTCGCCGAAGATGAAATCGTCTATGGCCACCACGTCGATATCGCCGCCATCATCGGGGCCCAGCGCCCGCTTGCCGGTCACGATCTTTGCCCCGGCGATGACCGCGCTGTCGAAGCGCACGCCCACGAACGACAGGCCATTGTCGGCGGTGGGCGCGAAGAACCGGCCCAGGGACGCGCCGTCGAGGCCGAAGAATTCGATGGCCGTCCTGTCCTCCAGATCGACGTCAAGGAACACGGCGCCAAAGGCGTTCGTCGCGGCCGTCTGGTTGGCGAAGCCCGGCAGGTTGAACGCCACGCTGGTCGACCGCCAATCGCCCCTTGGCCCCGCCCCCGGTTGGCGCCAACCTGCGATGAAATGGATTTCATAAGGGGGAACGCGGGTGGCTGTAGCTGAGCCCTATGACGTGATCATCGTCGGCTCCGGGGCCGGGGGCGGGATGAGCGCCTACCACCTCACCCACTCCGGCCTGAAGGTGCTGATGCTGGAGGCCGGCCGCGACTACGACCCGCGCGTCGAGACCCCGATGTACAACACCAACGCCGAGGCGCCGCTGCGCGGGGCATCGACGCCGGACAAGCCGTTCGGCTTCTACGACGCCACGGTGGACGGCGGCTGGGAAGTGCCCAATGAGCCCTACACGGTGGCCGAGGGCTCGGAGCCCTTTACCTGGTGGCGGCCGCGGATGCTGGGCGGGCGCACCAACCACTGGGGCCGCATCTCGCTGCGGTTCGGGCCGCTGGACTTCAAGCCCCGCAGCCGCGACGGCCTGGGCGCGGACTGGCCCATTACTTACGACGACCTGGCCCCCTGGTACGACAAAACCGAGAAGCTAGTCGGCGTCACCGGCGCCGCCGCGGCGCGCGGCCTGTTCAACACCCCGGACTCGCCGCCCGGCTGCCTGATGGAATCGCCGCCCCCGCGCGCCTTCGAAATCTTCTACGCCCGCGCCTTCGAGGCGATGGGCATTCCGGTGGTGCCGATGCATGGCGCGGTGGTCAGCCAGGCGATGGAGGGCCGCAACACCTGCGTCTTCGCCACGCCCTGCGGCCGCGGCTGCGCGATCGGGGCCAACTTCCAGTCCACCACGGTGCTGCTGCCGCCGGCCATGGCGACCAAGAACCTGACGATCGTCACCAACGCCCTGGTCTACCAGGTCGACCTGGACGCCGCCGGCAAGGCCAAGGGCGTCAGCTACGTGGACCGGATCACCGGCGCCCACCACTCAGTGACCGCCAAGGCCGTGGTGCTGGCGGCGGGCTCCGGCGAGACCGCGCGCATCCTGCTGAACTCCAAGTCGAGCGCCCACCCCGACGGCCTCTGCAACACCCACGGCATGGTCGGCCGCTACCTGATGGACAGCGTCGGCCTGGGCGTGCGCGGCCAGTTCCCCGCCCTGGAGGGCCTGCCGCCGACCAACGACGACGGCATGAGCGTGGAGCACGTCTACGCCCCCTGGTGGGGCTATGCGAAGCAGAAGGAGCTGGGCTTTCCCCGCGGCTACCATGTGGAGGTCGGCGGCGGCAGGCAGATGCCGTCCATGGGACTGGCGGGCCTGCTGCCGGCCGACGACCACAGCGTCGGCGACGACCTGCGCGGCAAGCTGCGCCAGCGCTACGGCAGCACCATAGGCTTCAACGGCCGCGGCGAGATGATCCCCAACGACGATTGCTATTGCGAGCTGGACCCCACCGTGAAGGACAAGTGGGGCGTGCCCGTCCTGCGCTTCCACTGGAAATGGGGGGAAAGCGAGACGAAGCAGGCCGCCCACATGGTCCAGACCTTCCTGGAAGCCATCGACAAGCTGGGCGGCAAGCCGCTGGGCAAGATCGAGACCGACGGCCGCAAGGCCATCTCCAAGGGCGGCGAGATGATCCACGAGGTCGGCACCGTGCGCATGGGCGCGTCGGACAAGGACTCGGTGGTCAACCAGTACGGCCAGACCTGGGCCGTGCCCAACCTGTTCGTCACCGACGGGGCGGTGCTGGTCTCAAGCCCCGACAAGAACCCGACGCTGTCGATCCTGGCCCTGGCCTGGCGCTCCAGCGACCACCTGGCCACGCTCGCCAAGACGGGAGGCCTCTGATGGGCCACCCCACGCCCCAAGACGGGACCCCCAAATACGTCTCGAAGATCGACCGGCGCACGACGCTCACCTGGATCGGCGTGGTCGGCGCGGCCACCGCGGCGGCCGGCGCGGGCGTGGTGATCTATAACCAGAAGGGCGGCGGCAAGGCGCAGGCCAAGGGCTACGGGACCGACCCGAAGCTCAACCCGCCGATCAAGGCGCCGTGGCCGCGGATCATGAGCGACAAGCAGCTGCAGGTCGCCGCCCTGGTCGCCGATCACATCCTGCCCGCCAGCGGCGCCGCGCCCTCGGCCAGCAGCCTGGGCGTGCCGGACTTCATCGACGAGTGGGTCAGCGCGCCCTACCCCGACCAGCTCAAGGACCGGGCGATCATCCTGAAGGGGCTGGATGACCTGGGCGGGCGGTTCCTGAAGGCCGACGCCACCGAGCGCGCGGCGAAGCTGGCCACCCTGCCCGGCTCGGACTTCTTCAAGCGCTTCCGGGCGCTGAGCGTCGGCGCCTACTACACCACCGAGGCCGGCTTCACGGACATCGGCTACATCGGCAACGTGGCGCGCCCGTCGGATCCTGGTCCGTCTGACGAGGTAAAAGCCGTGCTGGAACAGCGTCTCAAGGGGCTAGGCCTGTGATGATCAAACCCCTCGCCGTCGTGCTGGCCATCTCGGCCTTCGCGATCCCCGCCCTGGCCGCCGACAACACCCTCACGCCCGCCGAGAAGAAGGCCGGCTGGACCCTGCTGTTCGACGGCAAGACCACCGTCGGCTGGCGCGGGTTCAAGCAGGCGCAGATCGGGCCCGGCTGGAAGGTTGAGCACGGCGTCCTGTTCCCCGACCCCAAGGTCGCCAAGGACATCGTCACGCAGGCCGACTACGCCAGTTTCGAGATGACCTTCGACTGGCGGATCAGCGCCAAGGGCAACTCCGGGGTCATGTTCCACGTGATCTCGGTGGGCGAGGAAACCTACGAAAGCGGCCCCGAGTACCAGATCCTGGACAACGCCCGGGGCGAGCCGCCCCTGGAGCGCGCCGGCGGCCTGTTCGCCCTGGTCGCGCCGTCGATGGATATGACCAGGCCGGTCGGCGACTGGAACTCGGCCCGCCTGATCGTCGACCACGGCAAGGTCCAGCACTGGCTGAACGGCATGCTGGTGGCGCAGTACGAGATCGGCTCTCCGGCGTTCAACGCCCTGGTCGCCGCGAGCAAGTTCAAGCGTTGGCCCCAGTTCGCGACAGGCGTCACCGGCGGCATTGCGCTGCAGAACCATGGCAATGACGTGGCGTTCCGGAACCTCAAGATCCGGGTGCTGAAGTAGGCGAGAGCCAAGTCCAGGATCGGCCTCCGCCTTCGACTCCGACCGGGACTCTTCCGGTGGTCAGCTGATGATGACGGGAAGGGTCTCCAGGCCTCGCAGCACGAGGCCGCGTCGCCACCTCAACGGCGCGTCAGGCCGCAAAAGACGAAGGGTGGGCAGGCGCCGCACCAGGGTGTTGACCGCGATGCGACCTTCCATACGGGCCAGGGGCGCGCCGACGCAGAAGTGACCGCCCAGGCCGAACGTCAGGTGCCGATTAGGTTCGCGGCCGAGATCCAGCCGCTCAGCCTGCGGGAACTGCGTCTCGTCGCGGTTTGCCGACGCGATGAGCGCCAGCACCATGTCCCCCCGTGCGATTGGTTGGCCGGCGATCTCAAGGTCTTCGCGGGCGTAGCGAAAGGTCGACATCTCGACGGGGCTGCCGAACCGCAGCAGCTCCTCGATGGCCGGCTCGATCAGCTCTGGCTGAGCGCCAAGTCGTTCGAATTGATCGGGATGCTGCAGGAGCGCCAGCATGCCGTTGCCGATAAGGTTGGTGGTGGTCTCGTGGCCCGCGCTCAGCAGGATGGCGACCATCGCCAGAAGTTCGTCGGCGTCGAGTGCATCGCCGGACTCCTCGGCCTCGACAAGCGCGGTCGTGAGGTCATCGGCGGGGCGCCTGCGCTTCTCTTCAATCAGCCATCGAAGGTAACGCAGGAACGCCAGCATGTGCGGCATCGACACCAGCAGACTGAGGGGCGTCATGGTGTTGGTGATGATGGTCTTCGACCAGCGAGCGAAGCGGGCGCGGTCCGGCTCCGGCACGCCCAGCATCTCGGAAATCACCGTGACCGGCAGCGGCAGGGCGAAGTCGTTGATGAGATCGAAGCCCCCACGGGCCGTCGCGCGATCGATCAGCTGGTCGCTGAGCACCTGGGTGCGCTCCGCCAGGGTCTCGACGCGCTGCGAGGTGAAGCCCTTCTGGACCAGCCGGCGCAGGCGCGCGTGATCCGGATCGTCCCGATCCAGCATGTTGCGCATCAGCGGAGCGAACGCCTTCGGCGGGCGGGGCAGCTTAGCCAACTGGTCGCCGGTCACGGCATTCGCCCGATCCTTGGCGAAGCGCCCGTCCTTGAGCAGGCCGGCCACGTCGGCATATCGCGCGACCACCCATGCGGGCCGGCCGTTGAGCAGCTTCACCCGCGCCACCGGGGAACCCTCCCGAAGACGCGCGTAGAACGGATGTGGATTGGACTTGAAGCCCGGGCTCTCGATCTGAACCGGCTCAATCCTGGTCATGCGTCTCGCCTCCAGCGCCGTCCGGGACCAATCCGCCGAGCAGCAGGGCGCTCATCTGCTCAGGGACATCGTCCCAGTGCTGGCAGGTCTGGGGGTCACCCAGCAGCCGCAGCATCACCAGCCCGAGGAAAACCCCGGTGACGCCACGCAGCAGGGTGGGAATATCGACCGGCCGCAGCCGCCCCTCGGCCACGAAGCGGGAGAACTGCGCCTCGGGCAAGGTCAGCGCCGGAGTCAGCACGCGCGCCATCAGGATTTCGCGCAGCGAAGGGTCAACAAGGGCTTCCGACAGCACGACCCGCAGGACGTCCAGCGTCTCCGGGGTGAGGGTCTGCCATCGTTGTCGGAAGAGCTCGCGGACGAAGCCCTGCACATCGAGGTCCGCATCGATGGGGCGAAGCGGTTCCGGCGCGCCGCGCTCGTCCAAGGGGTCGAGCATGCCCAGCAGCAGCGCCGCCTTGTTCTCGAACAGGGTGTAGATCGCGCCGTCGGAGACGCCGGCTTCACTGGAAATGTCGCGGATTGTGGCGCCGTGATAGCCCCGCGCAGCGAACACCCGGATCGCTGCGTCGAGCACATGTCTGCGGCGAACAATCGCCGTTTTCTCCCGCAGGGTCGGGGACATCGGCCAATCCGAATTGAACAGTTATTCATAAAACTGAATAATCATTCATAGGGACGTTATGGTGTCCCGGTCAACAGGGCGCGATGGAGACACCATCACGTCGGAGCGGCGCCAGCTGACGCGGCGATCTGAAGCCTGACATCGCAGATCAAGATCGAAAGGCGGGGCGTCCCTACTCCTTAAGCTCTATCAACTCGATCTTGCGGAACTCGATCGGCCCGCTCTCCGCCTGCAGGGAGATATACCCGCTCGTCAGCGGCCCCACCTTGGCGTCGCCTGGATCCATGTTGGCGAAGCGCCTGAACTCAGATGGGTCCAGCTTCAGGTCGGTGTATTCCATCACCAGCTGGCCATTGACGATCTGGCGCACTAGCCGCCCGCCATGGACCTCCAGCTCGAACGTCACCCATTGCCCGTCGCGGAAGGTCGGCGACTTGGAATTGATGCAGTGCTCTTTCTGCGGCACCCCGCCAATTGAGACCGTCACGCCCGGCGTACAGACGTTGCCCGTGGGTCGGGTCTCGGTGGCGTCGCCGCCCAGCAGCTGGGCCTCCACGGCGATCGGATAGGGCTGGTTCAGGCCCATGGTCTCCGGCGCCTGGCCGTGGAACATCACCCCGGAATTGCGCACCGCCCAGGCCAGGGCTCCGGGGGGCGACGGGCCCATGAACCGGTACTCCAGCCGCAGCCGATACGACGACAGGGGCCGCTTGTAGATCAGGTGCCCGAACTCGTCCTTGAACTGGGGATACTGGCTGTAGTCGACCTTAAGCACGCCATCCTTGGCCTGGAAGGTGTCGCGCCAGTTCTCGCCCAGCGGGTGGTGGTTGATCTTCGGGACCCAGCCGTCGAGGTTCCGGCCGTTGAAGATCGGCTTCCATTTCTCGGCGGCGCTGGCTGGGAGGGCGATCGCAAGGATCGCCACCGCGATCAGAGCTACCCTCCCCTCCCCCGAGCGCCGGAGGCGCGAAGAGAGGGAGGGGATAAAGGGGTGGGCCGGCGCGTGAGATCGTGCCGCGCCGGATGGCAGCCCAAGGGCCTGAGGTCGCGGGCCCATCGGCGGGCCCTCGGGTCGCCATCCGGAGAAAGCCCAGCCGGCCCACCCCCTGCCCCCTCCCTCTCGGTTCGCTGCGCTCCCCGGGGGTGGGGATGAGAGCCCCCTCACGACGTCGCCCATGTCCGGCCGACCTGGCTGACCGGGATACAGCCGTGATAGGCGCCCGGGTTCGCCTCATACCGCAGCGTCTTCGTCGCCCCCGGCCGCGAGGTGAAGAACGCCACCGTCACATATTCCTTCAGCAGCCCGAACGAGCTCTTGCCCCCAGCCGGCGCTTTCTCCGCGTCACTCTTGGCCAGCACGGCCGCCCGCTGCGACGGCGCGGCCGCCGCGAACGATGCGGCCCCCGCGGCCTTCGCGTCGGCGTCGAGGCGATCCAGCGCACCCCGGATCGTCGCGGCGTCGGCCTTGGTGCAGAAGCTCCCCACCCAACTGTCGATGGAGCGCGCCACGCCCGCGTCCCGAGCCCCGGGGGTGTCAGTGGCCGGCATGATCGCCTCGGCCGCGGCATCCAGGGTCTGCGCCTGCGCCGTGGTCAGCGCGACGGGCTTCCAGCTCAGGGGCGTCAGCGCGTCCTGCGCCACAGCGTAGGTCGGGGTGAGACCGGCCAGGCCAGCGGCCGCGAACATCAGACCGCCGAAGGTTTCGCGTCGGTTCAACATCGAACGATCTCCCTGCCCCGCCATCACAGCTCTCCCCGCCGCCGGGCTTCCACCGCATGGTCCACCGCGCGTGCGGTCAGCGCCATGTAGGTCAGCGAGGGGTTCACACAGGCCGCCGACGCCATGGCCGAGCCGTCGGTGACGTAGACGTTCTTGCACTCATGCACCTGGTTGAAGGCGTTCAGCACCGAGGTCTTGGGATCACGCCCCATCCGCGCCGTGCCCATCTCGTGGATGCCCAGGCCCGGGCCGTAGTCGCCGTCCAGTTCGCGGACGCCCTGGAAGCCGGCGGCCTCCAGCATCTCGGCGGCGGCGGACTTCATGTCCTTGCGCATCGCTTTTTCGTTGTCGCCCAGGGCCACGTCGAAGGTCAGCGTCGGCTGGCCGTACTTGTCCTTCACCTTGTGGTTCAGGGTGATGCGGTTCTTGGGGTTGGGCAGGATCTCGCCAAAGCCGCCCAGGCGGATGCCCCAGGGCCCCGGCTGGCTCAGCGCCGCCTTCCGCGTCTCGCCGACGCCGCCGCCGTTCAGGTCGCGATCCCAGCCCAGCCGCGCCGCCCCACCCTGGTAGCCGTAGCCGCGGATGAAGTCTGACCGGGCCGAGGCCTTGTCGCCAAGGTTGCGGAAGCGCGGGATGTAGATGCCGTTCGGCCGGCGGCCCGAATAGTACTTATCCTCAAAGCCCGGCGCGAAGGCCTGGGCGCCGACCCCCAGGTGATGATCCATGATGTTGCGGCCCAGCTGGTCGCTCGCGTTGCCGAGGCCGTTCGGGAACCGCCGGCTGGTGGAGTTCATCAGGATCCAGGTCGAATTGAAGGTCGAGGCGCACAGGAAAACCACGCCAGCGTAGAACTCGATCTCCTCACCGGTCGCCGCGTCCAGCACCTTCACGCCCGTGGCCTTGCCGGCCTTCTCGTCATGGATCAGCGACGTGACGATGGAGTTGGGGCGGAGCACGAGGTTGCCGGTCCGCTCGGCGGCGATCAGGGTCGCGGAGTTGGAGCTGAAATAGGCGCCGAACGGGCAACCGCGGACGCAGAGGTTGCGATGCTGGCACTTGCCCCGGCCCAGCGCGAGCTGCTCCTGGGTGGGCTCGGTCAGATGAGCGGCGCGGCCGATGGTGACCCGCCGATCCGGGAATCTGCCCTCGGACTTCGCCTTGAAGGCCTCCTCGACGCAATTGAACTCCATCGGCGGCTGGAACACCCCGTCCGGCAGGTGCGCCAGCCCCTCCGCCCGACCGCTGACCCCGATGAACCGCTCGACCTGATCGTACCAGGGGGCCAAGTCGGCGTAGCGGATCGGCCAGTCGACGCCGAGGCCCTGCTTGGCGTTGGCCTCGAAATCCAGGTCCGAGTGGCGATAGCACTGCCGGCCCCAGGTGATGGACCGGCCGCCCACATGATAGCCGCGGATCCAGTCGTAGCGCTGGGTCTCGGTGTAGGGGTGCTCGTCGTCCTTGACGAAGAAGTGCTTGCTGAACTCGTTCACCGCATAGCCGGTGCGCTGCTGCTGCGGATAGTGCGCGTCCATCTCCGCCTGTGGGAGCTTGCCGCGCGGGTACTTGGCGTCCCAAGGGTCCATCAGCGCGGTGGGATAGTCCTGCACGTGGCGCACGGGCCCACCGCGCTCCAGCACCAGGGTCTTCAACCCTTTGCGCGTCAGCTCCATGGCGGCATAGCCGCCCGTGATGCCGCTGCCGACGACGATGGCGTCGTAGGTATTCTCCGCCTTTGCGCGGTTATTGACGTTGGCCATGGTTCAGAGCCCCAGCAGTTTTCGGTTGCGGGCCGCGTCGCTCCCGACCCCGGCGAAATCGTCGAAGGCGTGAGGGGTGACGCGGATGATGTGGTCGCGGATGAAGGGCGCGCCTTCGCGGGCGCCGTCCTCGGGGTGCTTCAGCGCGCACTCCCATTCCAGCACCGCCCAGCCGGGATAGTCGTACTGGGCCAGCTTCGAGAAGATCGCCTTGAAGTCCACCTGCCCATCGCCCAGCGAGCGGAACCGGCCCGGCCGGTCCACCCAACCCTGGTAGCCGCCGTAGACCCCCGAGCGCCCGTTCGGCCGAAACTCAGCGTCCTTCACATGGAAGGCGCGGATGCGGTCGTGATAGCGGTCGATGAAGTCCAGGTAGTCCAGCTGCTGCAGCACGAAGTGGCTGGGATCGTAGAGGATATTGGCGCGGGGATGGCCGCCCACCTCGTCGAGGAACCGCTCGAAGGTCGCCCCGTCGTGCAGATCCTCACCCGGGTGGATTTCGTAGCAAAGATCGACGCCGGCCGCGTCGAAGGCGTCCAGGATCGGCCGCCAGCGCCGGCCAAGCTCGGCGAACGCTGCCTCGATCAGCCCCGCCGGCCGCTGCGGCCACGGGTAGAGGTAGGGCCAGGCCAGGGCGCCGGAGAAGGTGGCATGGGCCGTCAGGCCGAGGCGCTGGCTGGCTTTGGCCGCCAGCTTCAGCTGTTCCACCGCCCAGGCCTGCCGTTCCTTCGGCTTGCCCCGCACCGCCGCCGGCGCGAAGCCGTCGAACAGTTCGTCATAGGCCGGGTGGACGGCGACAAGTTGGCCCTGCAGGTGGGTCGAAAGCTCGGTGATGACCAAGCCGTGGGCGGCCAGGGTTCCGGCGATGTCGTCGCAGTAGCCCTGGCTGGCCGCCGCCTGCGCCAGGTCGAAGAAGGAGTCCGCGCCGCCCGTCGGCATCTGGACGCCGACATAGCCCAGGCCCGCCGCCCACCTGGCGATGCTGTCCAGCTTGTCGAACGGCGCCTCGGTCCCGATGAACTGGGCCAGGAAGATGCCGGGACCCTTGAGCGTCCTCATGCGGCCGACTCCAGATCGACCCAGCCCTGGCCGTTCGCCGCGACGGCGGTTTCCACGAAGGCCATTCCCCGCACGCCGTCCGCGATCCCCGGAACCAGCCCCGCGTCGGACCGCCCGGCAGCGATGGCGTCAGCCATGTCTGTATAGAGGTTGGCGAAGGCTTCTATAAAACCCTCCGGATGCCCCGTCGGGAGGCGTGAGCCCGCCCGCGCCGGTGCGCTGAGATAGGCCGAACCGGCGTGCAGCACCTGGCTCGGCGCGTCCAGCCAGTCCACCGTCAGCTCGGTGTGCCGCTCATGGCTCCAGGTCAGCCCACCGATCTCACCATGGACGCTGAGCCGCAGCCCATTGCGCGCGCCGGCCGAGATCTGCGAGGCGATCAGCACGCCGCGCGCGCCGCCCGCGAACCGCAACAATATATTACAGTCGTCATCCAGAATCCGCCCCGGCACCACGCTGGCCAGGTCAGCACACAGCCGCTCGACCAGCGCCCCGCCCACGAACTCGGCGATGTTGAAGGCATGCACCCCGATGTCGCCGATGCACCCGCCGACCCCGGCCAGCGCCGGATCGGCCCGCCAGCCGGCCTGCTTATCGCCATCTCTTTCGACCGGTTTTGAGAGCCAGCCCTGGGTATATTCGACAACGATTTTTCGGATCTTTCCCAGGTCTCCCCGCCGCACCATCTCGCGGGCTTCACGCACCATCGGATAGCCGGTGTAGGTGTAGGTCAGGCCGTAGAGTTTTCCCGATGCGGCGACCGCCTTGGCCAATGCCCGCGCCTCGGCGAGGTCCAGCGTCGCCGGCTTGTCGCTCATCACATGCAGCCCGGCCCGCAGCGCCGCCGCCGAGACCTCGAAATGCAGATGATTGGGCGTGACCACCGCCACCAGCTCGGCCCCTTCCTCCCGCGCCCGCTCGGCGGTGATCATCTGGCTGTAGTCGGCATAGATGCGGTCGTCCGCCACGCCCCATGCTCGTCCGGCCGCGTTGTTCTTCGCGTCGTCCCGACTGAAGGCGCCGGCGACCAGGCGGATATGGCCGTCGAGCTCGGCGGCCATGCGATGCACGGGCCCGATGAACGCACCCGGACCGCCGCCCACCATGGCGAGCCGTATGGGCCCGCGGGGTGTCAAGCGACGACGCCGGCCAGGTAGTCGTGGCTGACCTTGGCCGCCTCGAGCCGCGGCAGGACGAAGGGCGCCTCCTGCTCGACATAGAACCCGCGCACGCCGGACGCGTAGGCCTTTGACAGCAGCGTCTTCCAATCCAGCGATCCCGAGCCGATCTCGGTGGGGTCCATGGTCAGGGCGAAGTTGGCCTTGGTCGAGGCCTTGATGTCCTTGATGTGGGCCATGGTGAACCGGCCCTTGTGCTTGGCCAGCAAGGCCAGCGGATCGGCCCCGGCCGCCGCCACCCAGCCGATATCCATCTCGAAGCCGACCAGCGCCGGGTCGGTATTCTTCAGCAGGATCTCCAGGCCGTTGGTGGCGCCCAGCGGCGCGAACTCAAAGTTGTGGTTGTGGTAGCCAACCTTGATCCCGGCCGCCTTAAGCCCCGCCGCCTTGGCGTTCAGGAAGTCGGCGTTCATCTTGAAGTCGTCGGCGGTCAGCTGGGTCAGCACCTCCCGCAGGCCCTTCCCCAGCAACCGGTCGGGAATGTAGGGGCTGGGGAGGACGGCGTTCTTGACGCCGATGGTTCGCAGGGCCTCGCCCAGCTTGCCCAGGTCGCCGCTGAAGCTGTCGGCGCCGCCACGGCCCTGGATGTGGGCGCTGGTGCAGACGACGCCCGCGGCGTCCAGGGCGGCCCGGAACTGAGCGGGCGTGCGGCCCAGGAAGCCGGCGGACTCCACCGACCTGTAGCCGATGGCCGAGAGCGCCTTCAGCGTGCCGTCCAGGTCCTTCGCCGCGTCCGGCCCCACGGTGTAGAGCTGGATGCCGATCGGCAGACCATGGCGCTTGAAGAACGGCTGGGCCGCGCCCACGGCCGGGGCGGCCAGGGCGGCGATGCCCGCCGTCAGGAATCCGCGGCGGTGGAGCAGGGAAGGGGTCGAGGGCATGGAATTTCCTTCGATCAGGTGGCGACCGCCACAGCATCAGGCGCGCGGGTCGGTGGACGGAACAGCAGGGCCAGCACCAGCACGGCGACCAGCGCCATGCCGGTGGGGACCAGGAAAAGAGACTGGTAATCGACCACGCCGGAGGTGGCGTCCTTCAGGCGGCCGATCAGGGCGGGGAACAGGAAGCTCGCCACCACATTGCCCACCCCCAGGATCAGGAAGTTGAACAGGCCCTGGGCCGAAGACCGAGCATCCTTCGGGAAGGCGGCATCGACGAAGATATAAACCGTGGCGAAGAAGAAGGCGTAGCAGACGCCGTGCAGCAGCTGCACCGCGATGATCGTCGGCACGCTGTCGGCGAAGAAGGCGAACACCGCGAACCGGGCGGCGTGACCCAGGACGCCGATGATCATGGTGGTCTTCCAGCCCAGCCGGATCAGCACGCCACCGAGCACGAACATGGTCACGATCTCAGCGAACTGACCCAGGCTCAGCACGATCATCGAGAGGTTGCCGGCGATGCCGACGCGGTCGGTGAGGAAGGCGTCGGCCATCACGAAATAGCCGTTGTGGATGACGCTATCGATGAACGTGACCAGGAACAGCACCGCCACGAACGGCACGCCCAGCAGCTTCAACGCCTCACGCCAGGCCAGAGGGTCGGCGCCGGCCGCGTCCTTTTTCGGCGGCGTGTGCGGCAGCGTCAGGCTGTACCCGGCCAGCGCGAACGAGACGATCGCGGCGACCAGGAAGATCCAGCGGATCTGATCCGCCGTGGCCTGCGCGCCAAGCAGGAAGATGAACGGCCAGCTGACCAGGATCCACCCCACCGTGCCGCCCATGCGCACCGCGCCGAAGTCGCGCGCCGGCGCTTTCAGGTTGGCGAAGGCGATGGAGTTGGAGACCGACAGGGTCGGCACATAGAGCAGGCTGAACACCAGGTAGCAGCCGAAAAACGGCCAGAAGCTGGTCATGAACGCGCAGCCGATCAGGGCCAGGCCGCCCAGGGCGTGGCTGAGCGCCATGAACCGTTCGGCGGCAAAGTTCCGGTCGGCGAACTGGTTGGAGAAGAAGATACCGAGCAGGGCGGCGACGCCCCACGAGCTGCCGACCAGCGACTGCTGCCAGGGCTCAAAGCCCAGCATGCCCATGTAGGGGAACAGCTTCGGCGCCCAGGCGCCCCAGACGGCGAGCTGCAGCACCATCATCAGGAACAGTCGCGCCTGAACCGTCATGCCTAAGGCTCCTCCCGCCCCATCTCACGCGGCGCGAAGCTCGTTGAATCGGCTTCCGTTCGCTTGATGTAATCGATTTCATCAAATGCAAAGGTCGTCAAGACGGGCAACCCCTGTCCACGTCCTCGGATGTCGATGGCTGCGCCTTGTATTGCCCGGGCGCTGTCGCCAGTGTCCGCGCCATGGCTACGATTCAGGATGTCGCGCGCAAGGCGGGGGTCTCCGCCGCCACGGTGTCGCGGGTGCTGAGCGCGCCGGAGCGGGTGGCCGAGCCGACCCGCGCCCGGGTGCATGCGGCCGTGGCCAGCCTCGGCTACACGCCCAATCTGGCGGCCAAAACGCTGCGCACTCTGCGCACCGAAAAGATCCTGGTGACGGTGCCGGATATCTCCAACCCGTTCTTCAGCCAGGTGATCCGCGGGGTCGAAGAGGCCGCCAGCGCCGCCGGCTACGCGGTGCTGCTGGGCGACACCCGCCACGAGGAGGCGCGCGAGGAGCAGTACGCCAGCATGTTGCGGAGACGTGAGGCCGACGGCCTGATCTTCCTGGGGCACCGCCTGCCCGCGACCCTGGCCGAGATGGTCGCCGCCCTGGGCCCGCGCACCCCGATCGTGAACGGCTGCGAGTTCAGTCCCGAACTCGGCGTCTCCAGCGCCCACATCGACAATGAGCGCGCCGCCGCCGACGCGATGGAACACCTCTATGACCTGGGCCACGTCCGTGTCGGCGTGATCACCGGGCCATTGGTCAGCCCGATCAGCCGCGACCGCCTGGCCGGCGTGGCGGCGGCGGCGGCTCGCCATGGCCGGACCGCGGACCTGGCGATCGCTACCGGCGACTTCTCGATCGAGACCGGCGCAGACCAGGCGGGCGCCCTGCTGGACCAGCCGACCCGCCCCACCGCCCTGTTCTGCTTCAGCGACGAGATGGCCATGGGCGCGCTCGACGCCCTGCGCCGCCGAGGCCTGGCCTGCCCGGCGGACGTGTCCCTGGTTGGCTTCGACGATATCCGCTTCGCCCGCTATCTGGACCCGCCCCTCACCACCGTGAGCCAGCCGACCGCGCAGATCGGGCATGAGGTCGTGCGCCTGCTGCTGGACATCCTGTCCGGTCGCCCCGACGTGACCCGCAACGTCACCCTGCCCCACGACCTGGTCGTGCGCGCCAGCACGGCGGCGCCGCGCCAGGGCCGCGGCTAGACGCGTCGCTTGAGGGTCTGGGAAGGGAACGCACCACCAGAAGAAGTGGTGGGTGCTGGGGGATTCGAACCCACGACCCGCTGATTAAGAG
>CALQQB010000046.1 GCA_943332615.1 Phenylobacterium deserti | reverse complement strand
GCCGCACCCGCGCCTCCAGGTCCACATACGAGAACAACGATCCCGTCCGCTCGTCCGAACCACGCATCAAACCACCTCAGGCGACCTCTCACCCAGAGTGAATCATGCCGAGTCCTGCGCCGCTACGGACTTCTTCAACAGCCTGCTAAAGCCCGCAATGCGTTTGAAGGGCCTTCGAGTGGTCATTGAAGGTCGGGGTCATCTCGTAGGGTTGGCAGCTCCGATCTTGGCGTCCGCATAACCTCGACCCGCCGACGCGCGGCATCCGTCCAGCCCGGGCTCGGCTTCAACCACCGCTCGGCGCCAGCACCAACCCGCCGCATATCCCAGGGAGGGTTCAGCTCAAACTCGCCTTGAGCTGCGATAACCATTGCCTTCAGCTCGTGCTCGATCTGCAAGAAGTCGGCCCACAGGGTGCGATGGATTCGGCCCAACCGAATCCCGCGGCGGGTCGAGGACTCGGCAACCTGCGACGTTTCGAACTTCTCGATCAGCCCAACGAGCTCGGGCGGCGCGACGCCGACGAACCTTTCCATGAATCGGCCCGCTTCGGCTAAGGCCTTCTCCAAGTACGCTTGGACGGCCATTCTGCCTTCCCCAATTCTCGCCTTGTTATCTTCAGGCTGATCGGGGTCGAACACCAAGTCTTGGAGCATCCGCGCGAAGAAGCGCCGGTCCTGATCCTCAATGGCGGCCTTAAGGTCGGCGGCGTACGGCATCGCGAAGCAGCCTTCGACCCCCATTTCGATGAACCCGGCCATGCGATCCTGGACCCGCCACGCGGACCGCCACGCGGCTCGCAGGGTGGGCTTCAAGCGTTCGGCTTCCCGCCCCTTCACTAGCTGGTCAATGACCGTCGCGCCGAGCCCGATGGCGATCGCATCGGCGAACATATTGCCACCAACCCCGTGCCAGAAGTCACCCATTTGGAGCGTCGCCGAGCCCAGCGTTAGACCCGTAGCGGCGAGTCCCAGGACCAGCAGCGCTAGGAGAAGGATGGGTCTGACACGGGGGAGTTTCAGGGTGGGCTGACCTGCAGTGATGCGGACAAATTCAGGGCGAAGGCCGCTTCGGACAACTCGATACTCGCGCGGCATATCCAAACCGGCAATCACACACTTGGTAGATTGTGACCGCCGGGGTCGCGTCGGCCATCCGCTTTTCGATGCGAACATGAAGGTCCGATTTTGGACAAGACCCCAACGTCCCGTCCTGGCGCATCGCGGCCCTCGAAGTCTGGACAGGTGAATGTCCGCCTCGGTCGGGACCGACCATCGGTGCTTGACCGGGAAGCGGACACTCCAGGCGGGCCCTTTGGCGGCACGGGCCCGCCTCCGGCCCATCCTTCTGAGCAGAAACCTCCTCCGTCAGCTTCGCTGACACCTCCCCGTGTGGGGGCGGAACGGGTAAGACCGCGCCCATGCCTCAGATTCTCCTCGCCGCCGGCCCTATCGCGCGTTCCCGCAACGGCGTCATCGGCGCGGACGGGGAACTGCCGTGGCGGCTGAAATCGGACCTGGCGATCTTTCGGGCGATCACCATGGGCAAGCCGGTGATCATGGGCCGCAAGACCTGGGACAGCCTGCCGAAGAAGCCGCTGGTGGGGCGGACCAACATCGTGCTCAGCCGCGACGGGTCGTTCGAGCCTCCGGGGTGCGTGGTCTGCGAGGACTTCGCCGAGGCCGTCGCCATCGCCCGCGAGCAGGCGGAGGAGGATGGGGCGAGCGAAGTGTGCGTGATCGGCGGGGCGTCGCTGTTCGAGCTGGCCCTGCCGAAGGCGCGGCGGATTTACCTCACCGAGGTGGATGCCGAGGTCGAGGGCGACGTGACGCTGGCCCCCTTCGACGAGAGCCGATGGACCGAGGTGCGATCCGAGCGGCACGAGGCCGGCGAGGGCGACGACTACGCCTTCACGGTGCGGGTGCTGGAACGCGGGATCTGACGCAGCGTCATCGCTGGCGCCCCTCCGAACCCGCGTTAAGGTGCGCCCAACAATGAAGTTGGGAGACCACTGCATGGAATTCGAACTCGTCGCTGACGGCCTGGAATTCCCCGAGGGGCCGATCGCCATGAACGACGGCTCGGTGATCCTGACCGAGATCAAGGGCCGGCGGCTGACGCGGGTGAAGCCGGACGGGACCAAGGAACTGGTGGTGGACACCGGCGGCGGCCCGAACGGCGCGGCGGTGGGGCCGGACGGGGCGATCTACATCACCAACAACGGCGGCTCGTTCGAGTGGCTGGATACGGGTGGCCTGACGATCCCCGGGCCGACGCCGCCGTCGCACACCGGCGGGATGATCCAGCGGTTCGACCTGAAGACCGGGGCGCTGACCACGGTCTATGACAGCTGCGACGGCAAGCGGCTGATCGGGCCCAACGACCTGGTGTTCGACAAGGCCGGGGGCATGTGGTTCACCGACCACGGCTGCTCGACCCCGGAGGGCAAGAAATACGGCGCGGTCTACTATGCGAAGGTCGACGGCAGCCACATCAGTCGCCAGCGCGACCACCTGATCAGCCCCAACGGCGTCGGCCTGTCGCCGGACGAGGCCGTGGTCTATGTGGCCGACACCAGCCTGGGCCGGCTGTGGGCGTTCGATGTCGCCAGCGTCGGCGTGCTGGGCCCGCCGGACGGATTCGCGCCGGGCCGGGTGATCTGCAACCTGCCGGGCTATCAGTTGCTGGACAGCCTGGCGGTGGAGGCCGACGGCAGGGTCTGCGTGGCCACCATCATCAACGGCGGGATCACCGCCTTCGCCCTGGACGGGACGACGGAGCACTTCGCCGTCCCCGACCTGGTGGTCACCAACATCTGCTTCGGTGGGGATGACATGATGACGGCGTGGGTCACCGCGTCCTCGACGGGCAAGCTGTTCAAGGCGCGGTGGCCCAGGCCGGGGCTGAAGCTGAACTTCAACGCCTAGCCGTCGTTCCTCCCCCGCTGAAGCGGGTGAGGAACTTTTAATACAGGGTCGCCATGGCGCTGCGGTCGAAGGCGGCCAGTTCGTCGTGGCGGCCTTCGCGAATCTTCACCACCCAGGCGGGGTCCTGCAGCAGGGCGCGGCCGACGGCGACCATGTCGAAGTCGCCGCGGTCCAGCATCTCTTCCAGGCGATCCAGCGAAGCCGGCTCGGACTTTTCGCCCGCGTAACCCGCGATGAAATCGCCGGAGAGGCCGACGCTGCCGACGGTGATGGTCGGCTTGCCGGTCAGCTTCTTGGCCCAGCCGGCGAAGTTGAGGTCGGAGCCCTCGAACTCCGGCTCCCAGAACCGGCGCTGCGAGCAGTGGATGACGTCCACACCGCCATCGACCAGGACGCCCAGCCAGGCCTCCAGCGCCTTGGGATCGGCGGCCAGCTTCACGTCGAAGTCCTGCTGCTTCCACTGGCTGATGCGGATGATCACCGGATAGTCGGGGCCGACCGCCTTGCGCACCGCGCGCAGGATGTCGCCGGCGAAGCGGGCGCGGCCGGGCAGGTCCTTCGAGCCGTACGCGTCCTCGCGGATATTGGTGCCGTCCCAGAAGAACTGGTCGATCAGGTAGCCGTGGGCGCCGTGCAGCTCGATAGCGTCGAAGCCCAGAGCCTTGGCGGCCGCGGCGCCGTCGGCGAAGGCGCGGATGGCGTCGGCCACTTCCTCGTCGGTCATCGCCTCGCCGAACTTGCTCTCCGGCCGCGAGAGGCCGGACGGGCTGTCATAGGGGCCGGGAGGGGCCCAGGTCTCGCTGCGGCTGCGCACCGCGCCCACGTGCCAGAGCTGGGGCGCGATCAGGCCGCCGCCGGCGTGGGTCTCGTCGACCACGCGCTTCCAGGCGGCGAGTTCGGCCTCGCCGTGGAAGCGGGGGATGTTGGGGTCGTTCAGCGAGGCGGGGCGATCGACGCCCGTGCCCTCGGTGATGATCAAGCCGACCTGGTTCTCGGCGCGGCGGCGGTAGTAGGCGGCCACGTCCTCGGTGGCGACGCCGTCCGGCGAGAAGGACCGGGTCATCGGCGCCATGACGACGCGGTTGGGCAGGGTCAGGCCCTTGAACGCGAAGGGCGAGAAGAGAACGTCGGAGGCCATGCGGAATCCCAGGGTTGCGTGGCGCGCAATGTGATCGGCGATCAGGTTCGACGCCAGATCAGAAAATCTGCGCCCGGCGTCAGCGCACCCATAGATGGTCTCCATCTACACCCGGATGAAACAAAACGCGAACCCATACACGCGTCAAGTGAATCTTAGAAGTTGACGCACCCGTCATCTTTCTTGACTCGCGCGCCCGGCGGGGCAAAGGTGACCTCTGGCAGACTGCGGGCGCCGACGACCCGCGATCCAAAGAGGATGTGCGATGGACGACGGCGCGATCGACCTCAAGCGTGCGGCCCGCGATGCGGCCTATTCGATGCCGATCGAGGAGATCGATCCCGCCAGTGCGGAACTGTTCCGCACCGACACCATGTGGCCCTACTTCGAACGCCTGCGGAAGGAAGACCCGGTCCACTGGTCGATCTCGCCGGAGAAGGACGTCGGCGGCTACTGGTCGATCACCAAGTACAACGACATCATGGCGGTCGATACCGACCACATTCGCTTTTCGTCGCAGCCGGCGATCGTGCTGCCCGACCCGGCGGAAGACTTCACGCTGCCGATGTTCATCGCCATGGACCAGCCGAAGCACGACGTGCAGCGCAAGACCGTCAGCCCGATCGTCTCGCCGCACAGCCTGATGCGGATGGAACCGATCATCCGCCAGCGGGCCGGCGAGATCCTCGACAGCCTGCCGATCGGCGAACAGTTCGACTGGGTGGACAAGGTCTCCATCGAACTCACCACCATGACGCTGGCGACCCTGTTCGACTTCCCCTGGGAAGACCGCCGCAAGCTGACCCGCTGGTCCGACGTGGCGACCGCCGCGCCTGACAGCGGCATCTTCACCACCACCGATCCGGAGCTGGCCGAACAGGAACGGCGCCAGGAACTGTTCGAGTGCGTCGATTACTTCATGCGGCTCTGGAATGAGCGGGTGAACGCCCCGCCGCAGCCGGACCTGATCTCGATGCTGGCCCACGGCGAGTCCACGCGGAACATGGACCGCATGGAGTACCTCGGGAACCTGATCCTGCTGATCGTGGGCGGCAACGACACGACGCGGAACTCCATCACCGGCTCGATCCTGGCGCTGAGCCAGAACCCGGACCAGGAGAAGCTGCTGCGGGCCGACCACAGCCTGATCCCCGCGATGGTGAGCGAGACCATCCGCTGGCAGACGCCGCTGGCCTATATGCGCCGCACGGCGCTGGTGGACGTGGAACTGGGCGGCAAGACCATCAAGGCCGGCGACAAGGTGGCCATGTGGTACGTCTCGGGCAACCGCGACGAAGAGGTCATCGACCGGCCCAATGACTACTGGATCGAGCGGCCGCGGGTGCGCCAGCATCTGTCGTTCGGCTTCGGCATCCACCGCTGCGTCGGCAACCGTCTGGCCGAGTTGCAACTGAAGATCATCTGGGAAGAAATCCTCGCCCGGTTCCCGAAAATCGAAGTGATGGGTCCGCCGCGGCGCGTGCCGTCGCCCTTCGTGAAGGGCTACGAATACCTCCCGGTGATCATCCCGACGCGAATCTAGACCGCTCGGAGCGCGGCCTGGGTCGAGGCCGGCCCGGGCCAGCGCGACGCGATCGGCGCGGGACGGGCCTGCTGATCCGTTCACGCAACGACAACCCTGACGGGCGCAGTCTGCGGCCGTGGGCAGAAGCCCACGGCCTGAGCTCGAGCCCGTGAAGTCGCCGTCGGCCAGCAAGACATTCCGCAGCCTCACCGCGTTGGAGAAGAGCGGATCGACGACGCGCGTGCTGAACCTGGCTGCGATCGCAATCCAGCACGGCGACCTGCCCGAGCACGCCCAGAACCCCTTTTTCAAATCCCCCATGCTCAACCGCAGCATGGTGGTGAAGCATCGTGTCCGCGCCGATGACGCAAAGATCGTCGAGGGCCACCGAGGCTCGGTGACCAAGGTGATCATCCCCTTCGATCCCTCCGACCTGGACTGTGGCGGGGCCTCGTTCCTGGTGGGTCAGGCGGGATGGCAGGACATCCTGCGGGAGTTTTCGGACGGTGAGGCCTGCTTTCTGCGTGACCGGTCCATGCTGCAATGTCTCGACGAGGCGCCCTCGTTCGACCCGTTCCTGCTGCGGGAATGCCTGCGCAAGGGGAAGCTGCTCCCGGCCGACTGCTACTTCGCCATCGGCGCGGGCGACCGTGAGAAGATGCGCCGTTTCGTCGAGATCGAGATCATCGGCCTGATCGAGATGGCCTATGCCGGCCGCAAGATCGCGCCGGGCAGCTGCGCCAAGCTGGTGGAGATCCTGCTGGCCTCCGACATCGACGAGCGGCTGGAACCACTGCGGCTGGTGCTGCGCCTGGAGGGCGACAGCTACCGCGCCGGAATCTTCGCCTGGAAGGGTTTTCTCTACTACAAATGGGCCTCCGAGACCCTGCTTGGCGAGCTGCGCCCCGTGATCGCCGAGATCGGCCGGCTGGAAATCACCGATCGGTCCAACCCCCAGGTCAATGAGTTGATCGAGACCGGCCGCTCGCGCTTGCAGCGTCTGATCCAGCGGCGCCTGATCGAGATCGGCCAGACGCTCGCGGCCTATGACGACGCGTTCGCGCGCCTCACCCAGGGCGGCGAGGCGCTGGCGTTCCGCGAGTTCCTGCTGAGTTCGCCAGACCGGTTCCAGCAGGTGGGCGAGCGCATCGCGGCGATCTCCCACGTGGCCAGTTTCTGGCGCTACCGGTTCCCGACCGGGGCGGCGTTGCGCGCCGCGCCTCACGAGGTGCTCGACCTGCTGGAGGACTTCGAGGCGGGCCTTTCACACCCGTCGCTGGGGATGGCGGCCTGAGCTGGGGCCACCCAGGCCCTCGAATCGTCGTCAGCCGGATTTGCGGGACGACCCAGGATCGCAAGCTGCCCAGCAGGCCACACGGCGATTGACGCGGGCCCGGGTTCGGCGCTTCCATCCGGCCGCTCATCAATAGGAGACGCCCATGAAAATCCGGCTTGTACTCGCCCTGGCCGCGTTCGGCCTCTGCGCCATGCCCGCCGCCGCCGACGAGGTCCGCCTCTCCGCCCACATGATGGGCGCCAAGCCGGTCGGGGACCCGGACGGCATGGGCCACGCGACCTTCAAGGTCGACGCCGCCAAAAACCAGATCTGCTACGACATCATGGTCGAGGGCATCGCCCCGGCCAGCATGGCCCATATCCACAAGGCCGCCGCCGACTCATCCGGCCCCGTCGCTGTGCCGCTGACCAAGCCCGGCGCCGACGGCAAGGTCTCCGCCTGCGCCACGGCCAGCGCCGATGTCATCAAGGACATCCTGGCCAATCCGGGCGGCTACTACGTGAACGTCCACAACGCCGAGTTTGGCGGCGGCGCGATCCGCGGTCAGCTGACGAAATAGAAACCGCAAGGGCCAGGCCGGTTACGCGGTAGCCGGTCTGGACTCGCGCCTCAGCGCCAGAGACTTTCGAAGGGGACCGGCTTCGAGGGGGTCGGCTTCCCCTTGCCCGACGCTGACTTTGACCGGGCGGGCTTCGTCGTCGGCAAGGCAGTCGCTGCGGTCGCCCTGGTCGGGCCGGCCGTCTTCGAGCCGGGCGCGGCGAGCAGCGGCTGGCGGTCACCCGCAGGCGCCTCAGGCGGATCCCATGAGGCCATCAAGCCGATCACCAGCCGGCCGATGCTCTCCGCCGAGACCGCCGAGGCCATTTCCCCGACGCAGGCGACCTTGAACGCGGCGTAGGTATCGACGGCCGAGGTGGCCTCGGTCCAACCGGGATTCGGATTGTCGCGGGTCACCAGCAGCGCGCCGCTGCGCGAATAGGCCGAGAAGGTGCGCCAGCGGATCTGCTTGTTCAGGCAGTCGTAGTCGGTCTGAGTACGCACGTAGCCGGGCTGCGGGGGACCGCTGGAGACGATGCTGCGCTGGACGGTGACGCTCCACATGCGGCGCACCACCCCGCCGGGCTGGCTTTCGACGGCAAGCGGATCGATGACCAGCCAGGAGTCCTTGCCAGCCGGCGCGAGGTAGAAGGACTTCGCCTCGGCGACCGAGGCGAACAAGGCTGCGCCGACGAGCACGGCGGGCAGACAGGCGCGGGCGCGGCTGGTGAGACGCATCCCCAATGCTTAACCGGCAAAAGCTTAACGCGCCACGACCCGGCGCCCGACGCACGGTCCTGCTCAACGAGCCGACTGACTTTATTTGTATGTCATACGTACGATTTCAACCCAAAGGACCGGCAGAACCGCCGTGGGCAGGAAACACTTGATGAACCTCCGTCTTCGAGGGCTGGCCCTGGCCGCCCCGCGACGCCGACGGCCGGGTTGCGCACCCTGGACGCCCAGGCCTATGGCGCCCAGGCCTATGACGCCCTGGCCAGCCACCTGGAGATCAGCCGACGTCTCCCGCCGGCCGAGGTGGACCGGATCATCCGCTTCACCAGCGGTCTCTATACCGCCCACTATGCCGACACCCACGCTGGCGTGCTGACGGAGGGTGGCGCCCTGGGCCAAGGCCGCCCAGCCTGTGGAGATCGTGGTCACCGGCCATGCCGCCACGGTCCCGGTGACCGTGTCCGGCCGCGCCGTCGCCGAGGACCCCGCCGTCGCCCGCACCCGCGCCGACGATGTGGCCGAGGCGCTGGTCCGCGTGGGCCTGCCGAAAGCGCGCATCGTGACCCGCACCGAGCTGGCGCCAGATGCGAAACCGGAGGTCGCGAACGGCCTCCCGGAGGCGTCGCGGCGGCGGGTCACCACTACCATGCGGATGGCCTCGGTGCACGCCGCTCAGGACTAACCGCGGCCTCGGCGCCTGGACACCAGCCGCCCCGCGCGGCTAAGCCAATCTCCGAACGTGGGAAAGCTAACGGTATGCGGGTCATCGTAGTCGGCGCGGGGATCGGAGGCCTCACCCTGGCGCTCAGCCTGCATGCGGTGGGGATCGAGGCGGTGGTCTGCGAGGCCGCGCCGGAGGTCCAGCCCCTGGGCGTCGGCATCAACATCCTGCCGCACGCCGTGCGCGAATTGACGGAGCTGGGGCTGGACGGCGAACTGGCGGCGCGCGGCATCCCCACCGGCTCGCTGATGTACGCCAACCGGTTCGGCCAGGAGATCTGGCGCGAGCCCCGGGGCAAGGCCGCCGGCTACAACTGGCCGCAGTATTCCATCCATCGCGGGACCCTGCAGGCGATCCTGCTGGAGGCGGTGCGGGCGCGGCTGGGGCCGGACAGCGTGCGGTTGGACCACGAGGCGACCGAGGTCGATAGCCGGGCCGACGGCGCCACGGTCCGCTTCAAGTCGCGCACGACCGGCGAGGCGTTGGAACCGCTCTCAGGCGATGTCGCGGTCGCGGCCGACGGCATCCACTCGCCGCTGCGAGCCCAGTTCTATCCGGACGAAGGCGCGCCGATCTGGAACCGCCGCGTGCTGTGGCGCGGCGTGACCCTGGCCGATCCGTACCTGGGCGGGCGCACCATGGTGATGGCCGGCTATCAGGACGTGAAGTTCGTCTGCTACCCGATCGACCCGGCGGTCGAGGCGGGTGGCAAGGCGCTGATCAACTGGATCGCCGAGTTGCGCTTTCCCGACGAGACCGAGTGGCGGCGCGAGGACTGGAACCGGATGGGCGCACTGGAGGATTTCCTGCCGCGGTTCGAGGCCTGGCGGTTCCCCTGGCTGGACGTCCCGGCGATCATCCGCGGCGCCTCCGTGGTCTATGAATATCCGCTGGTGGACCGCGACCCGGTGGACCGCTGGACCTTCGGCCGGACCACCCTGCTGGGCGACGCGGCGCACCCGATGTATCCGATCGGCTCGAACGGCGCCTCGCAGGCGATCCTGGACGCCCGCACCCTGGCTTATGAGCTGGCGACAGCGCCCGATGCCGACACCGGGCTGGCCCGCTACGAAGAGGCCCGGCGGCCGGCGACCGGCAAGCTGGTGCTGCTGAACCGTGGCAACGGGCCCGAGCAGGTGATGCAACTGGCCGAGGAGCGCGCGCCGAACGGATTCGCCCACGTCCACGAGGTGCTGAGCCGCGAGGAGCTGGAGGAGGTCGCCGCCAACTACAAGCGGATCGCCGGCTTCGACCGGGAGGCGTTGAACAACCGCGCGTCCCTCACCCCGCCGATGCAGGCCAGCGCCTAACTTACCGAAAGCTGGGCCCCTCCCCCACCACCGGCAGGCTCAGGCTGGAGCCGTCCGCGCCGCCGAGGCGCAGCGTCAGCACCGGCGCCGGCGTGAACGTCACGGCGTCCAGATTGCGCTGTCGGCTGTCGGCGCCGGCCAAGGTCAGCCGCAGGCGGCCCCGGGCTGGAAGATGATCGAGGTTGGCAGCAGGTCGAACACCAGCTCTT
The DNA here is from genome assembly GCA_943332615.1 of Phenylobacterium deserti. GTDB lineage: Bacteria > Pseudomonadota > Alphaproteobacteria > Caulobacterales > Caulobacteraceae > Phenylobacterium > Phenylobacterium deserti_C. The sequence continues at coordinate 25,946 of CALQQB010000046.1, read as the reverse complement.
CCGCCTTGCCGGGCGTCATCGGCGCCGCATCAGCCTTCAGGCCCGAGTGCCACGGCAGGCTCAGGGTGTTGTAGGGCGCCAGAAGAACGATGCGTGTCACGGATTCACGGCTAGCGCGGGGCGGGGCGGAAACCCACGCGGGCCTTCAGGATCTCGAGATCGACGGCGCGTTCCCAGCGGCAGACGCCAATGGCGGCCAGCGCGTTGCCGATCAGGTTCACGAAGGTCAGGGCCTCGGCCAGCAGGCGGTGGACGCCGAGAATCAGGGCGATGGACACCACTGGGATCGTACCAACGGTGGTGAGGGTCGCGGCCAATACGATGAAGGCCGCTCCGGGCACGGCGGCCGCGCCCTTGGACGTGACCAGCAGCACCGCGAGCAGGGCCAACTGGTCGCCGAGGTCGAGCGGGGTGTTGGTAGCCTGAGCGAGGAAGACCGCCGCCGTGGCCAGGTAGAGGCAGGTGCCGTCCAGGTTGAAGGAATAGCCCGTCGGCACCACCAGCCCGACCACCGACTCGTCACAGCCGAGGTCGCGCAGTTTCTGCATCAGGCGCGGCAGGACGGTTTCGGTGGAGGTGGTGGCGGCGACCACCACGATCTCATCCTTCAGCACGCCCAGCAGGCGGATCAAGTTGACGCCCAGCGCCCAGGCCACGCCGCCGAACACCACCACTACGAACAGCGCCGAGACCAGGTAGAACTCGAGGATCAGCCCGCCCAGGGCCGCAAGCGAGCCCACCCCGAACTTCGCCACCGTGAAGGCGATGGCCCCGAAGGCGCCGATCGGCGCGGCCCACATGATGTAGCCGACGATGCGGAAAAAGACCCCGGACAGGGCGGCGATCAGCCTCAGCACCGGACGACCCGCCGCGCCGGATGCGTTCAGCGCGAAGGCGAACAGCAGGCTGACCAGCAGCACCTGCAGCACGCTGGGCTGGGTGAAGGCCGACAGAAAGGTGGTGGGGATGATGCCCAGCAGGAACGGGACCAACCCCTGCGCATGGGCTTGGGTGGCGTAGGCCGCCACCGGAACAGGATCCATCGCCGCGGCGTCGATGTTCATGCCCGCGCCGGGCCGCCAGAGGTTCACCGCCACGAGCGCGAAGACCAGGGCCAGCGCGGTCATGGACAGGAACCAGAGCAGCGCCTTGCCGACCACGCGGCCGACCCGCGCGGCGTCGTTCATGCCCGCCACGCCATGCACCACGGTCAGGAACACCACCGGGGCGATGATCATCCGCACCAGGGCGATGAACCCGTCGCCGAGCGGCTTCATCTGGGCGCCAAGGCCCGGGGCCAGCCAGCCCAGCAGCACGCCGGCCACGGTGGCGGCCAGGACCTGAACCCAGAGTTGGCGAACAAATTTCACTGGGCGCGGCTCGCCAGGATCGTGTCCAGCATCGCCTTGAGATCGTCGGACAGCGCGACCTTGTGGCCCGCCGCCCAGTCCTGGCGCTCGGCGATGGCACGGCTCATCAGGCCCGCGATGCCGGCCTCCTCGACGGTGCGCGCCGCCTCGCGCATCTCCTCGGCGCGGCGAGTTCCGTGCTCCAGGGAGCGCGAGATCATGTACTGGGCGGTCTTGTTCCAGTCCGGCAGCGGCAGGAGGTCGGAGAGGGAATCCAGCACCACCTGCTCCACACCGTAGTGGCGCGCGGCCAGCAGGGACTCGGCCAGCAGCGCCTCGACGCCCTTGATCATCACCGAGCGGCACAGCTTGGTGGCGGCCGCCTGGCCAATCACCTCGGAATAGGCGCTGGCGCGGGTGAACCCCAGGCCCTCGGCGGCGGCCACGAAAGCGCTCGCGTGCGGCCCGCCCAGCAGCATCGGCGAGGCGATGCGCTTCGGGCCGATCGGGCTCATGACGGCGGCCTCGACATAGCGACCGCCGGCGGCTTCCACGGCTTGCGCGGCCGCGGCCTTCTGGCCCGGGGAACAGGAGTTGAGGTCGAGGAAGAAGGCGCCCTGCCGCAGGCCAGCGCCAACCGATGCGGCCGCGACCAGGTCCTGGTCGGCGGTGACCGCGCTGATCACCAGTTCGGCCTCGTACACGGCGTCCGGGGCATCGCGGCCAGCGCGGATCTGGTGGTGGGCCAGGGCCTGGCTCGGGAGGCTGTCGGGGTCGGCAAAGGCGATGTCCCAAACCGATAGCGCGGCCTTGCCGGTCAGATCCTCAGCCAGGGTCTGCCCGACCTCGCCGAAACCGATCAGGGCGATGCGGGAGAGGTTCATTGCGGTCGTGCCTCGTTGCGGACTCGGTTAGCCGATCAGGAGATTGGCAGGCCGACGTCGTTTTCCGCCAGCACTGTCTGCGCGGCGTGACTGTCTCGGATGTAGTCCAGTTCGGCGACCTGCAGGCGGTGTTCCAGCGGTCCGGTTTCCGGGAAGCGGTGGGTGATCCCGGTGAACCACCAGGAGAACCGCTCGGCCTTCCAGACCCGCGCCAAGGCCCGGGCGGAATAGCCGTCGATCCCGGCGTCTGCGTGCTCGCGATAGTGCTCCTCCAGCGCCCGCGCCAGGAATGCCACGTCGGAGGCGGCCAACTTCCTGGACCCCACCGAGGGCCGCAACGAGGGGATCAAACAGTTCATCGACGACAAGAGCTACAAGCCGGGTCTCGCGTCCTACAAGCGCTGAAGCCGCTTCAGGCGTCCTGCTGGCGACCCACGAAGGTCAGCAGAACCGCCGCGGCCCCGGCCGCCAGCACGACGGGCAGCATGGCCCCGAGCACCTGGTCGGCGCTGAACCCGGCCGCGCGCAGCTCGCCGGCGATCAGCGGGCCGGCGATCGAGCCCAACCGCCCCACCGCCACCGCCGCCCCGGCCCCAGCGGCGCGCACCGCCGGTCCATAGTAGGCCGGCGCCAGGGCATAGAGCGCGTATTGCGCACCGATCACCAGAAAGCCCGCGAGCCCGGACAGCACCAGGATCGGCCCGATGGCTGACGCCTGGCTCAAGCCCTGCATCACCACGGCCAGGACCACATAGGTGGCCAGCAGCGGCCAGCGGAAGCCGAACCGGTCGATCACCAGGCCCAGCAGCAGGGCGCCGACGATGCTGGTGAGGTTGAAGGCCAATGACGCCGTGGCCCCGTCCGCGCGCGTGAACCCCTTGTCCACGACCAGGGTCGGTAGCCAGTTCAGCATCAGGTAGAGCACCACCAGGGTCAGCATGAACACGACCCACAGCAGCAGGGTCGAGGCGGCCTGACGCGCGCCGCCGAACAGGGCCGGCAACAGGTTGCGATCGTCGCTGGCGGAAGGCTCGGGCCGGGTCTCGGGCAGGAACATCAGGATGGCGGGCGCGAGCAGCAGCGGCAGGGCGCCGCCGATGAAGAAAATGACCCGCCAGTCGAGGTCGGCGCCGAACGTCCGCGCCATCAGCGCCACAACCGCCCCGCCGGCCGGCATGCCGCAGAACATCATGGTCACCGTGCCGGCCCGCCGCTTTGGCGAGCTGATCTCGGTGGCGATGGCGATCAGGTTGGGCATGGCGCCGCCGAATCCCAGGCCCGTGGCGATCCGCGCCGCCAGCAGCGCGCCGTAGCCATGCACCAGGCCCGTGGCGACCGAGAAGATCCCGAACAGGATGACCGAGGCGATCAGCACCGGCTTGCGGCCGACCCGGTCGGCGGCCCAGCCACCGGTAAAGGCCCCCATCACCAGGCCGATCATGGCGGCGCTGGCGGCCCAGCCCTGCTGGCCGGCGGTCAGCCCCAGTTGCGGCACCAGCTGCGGCGCGGCGACACCGAACGCCTGGATGTCATAGCCTTCCAGCGCGGCGATCAGGAAGCATAGGGTGACGATCAGGCCGGCCTTGGCGTGTCGCTCGGTGATAGCCGGCATGGTTCCCCCTCGCGGGCCATTCGATGGGCCCGATTTGTAAGCGAGTCGTACGATCGAGCGACCCGGGCGGCAAGACCGGACTGGGTCGTTGGCCCTCAAGCGTCACGTTGTACACGGATGCCTTTGGTAGTATGTGTCACATACGATTGGCCGCACGAAGAACGGCGCAAGAGATGTCGGGTGGAGGCGGGGTGGAACGGGCAGTTGAGCTGGGTTGGCTGACGCGGGACATGGTCGCTCGCCAGGCGGAGCGTCGCCCCGACGCCCTGGCGATCAGCGACCTGGCCAGCGGCCGGCGGCTGAACTTCGCGGAGCTGGACGACCTGGTGCGCCGGGCCGACGGCTGGCTGCGCGGCTGCGGGCTTCCATCGGGCGCCCGGGTGGCGATCCTGGCGCGCAACGGCCTGCACCATGCGGCGCTGTTCTACGGCTGCCCGCGCGCCGACACCGTCTTCCTGCCGCTCAACTGGCGACTCTCGGGCCATGAACTCGGCGGCCTGCTGGAGGACGCCCGCCCTGATGTGCTGATCTACGAAGCCGAGTTCGGGGCCGAAGCTGAGCTGGCGCTGAGCATCGCGCCGACGCCGCGCGTCCTGCGCATCGCCCCTGACGGCGACGACCTGGCCGAGGCGCTCTCGGCGGCCCGCCCGACGCCGCCGCGCCCGATGGACCCGCAGGCGCCGGCCCTCATACTCTACACCTCCGGCACCACCGGTCGGCCCAAGGGGGTGGTGATCACCACCAGCAGCGCGTTCTACGGCGCGCTGAACTTCACCTTCGTGGGCGAGCTGACCGCCGGCCATGCCATGCTCTGCGACACGCCGCTGTTCCATGTGGTGGGCACGCTGGCGATCCTGCATGCCAGCATGATCGCCGGCGCCGCCGTGCACCTGTCCGACCGATTCATGCCTGGTGACACCCTCGCCCGCTTCGCGGACCCGCAGCTGGCGATCAGCCACTATTTCTGCGTGCCGCAGATGGCCCAGGCCCTGGCGCAGCACCCGGATTTCGCGACGACCAACCTGACGGGACTCAGGCTGTTCACCGGCGGCGCGCCAATGCCGCAGGCGCTGTCCGTCACCCTGCTGGACAGGGGCGTGGTGGCGTCGAACGGCTACGGCATGAGCGAGAACGGCACGGTGATCGGCGTGCCGCTGGACCCGGAGATCGCGCGACGCAAGCTGGGCTCGGTCGGCGTGCCGTCGCCGATCATGGAGGTCCGCCTGGTGGGGCCGGACGGGCGCGACGTAGCCGAAGGCGAGACCGGCGAAATCTGGCTGCGCAGCCCGGCCGTGACGCCCGGCTATTGGAACCAGCCGGAGATCAACGCCGCCGCCTTCTCCGACGGCTGGTTCCGCACCGGCGATGCGGCGCGGCGCGACACAGACGGCTTCTACTTCATCGTCGACCGCTGGAAGGACATGTACATTACCGGCGGCGAGAACGTGTATCCGGCCGAGGTCGAGGCCGTCCTGCTGGACCTCAAGGGCGTCGCCGACGCCGCGGTGGTGGGCTTCGCCGATCCGCGATGGGGCGAGTCAGGCTGCGCGTTCCTGTGCCTGGACGGCGCCGCCGATATCGACGCGCAGGCCGTACTCGCCTGGTGTGGCGAGAGGCTCGCCGGCTACAAGAAGCCCCGCCTGGTCCGCTTCATCGACGCCCTGCCCCGCACCGCATCAGGCAAGGTGCGCAAGGACGTGCTGCGCCAGGGCATCGAAGTTGAGAGCGCGGGTTCCTGAGCGGGCGATCAGGCTTGGCGGTGGATGCGGCGCAAGGCCTCGATCAGCACCTTCAGCTCCGCCGGCTTGAAGCGCGAAACGAACCGCGCCTCGTGCTCGGCGATCACCGCCTTGGCCTTGGCCAGCAGCGCCCGACCGATGTCCGTCAGGTACAGTTCCTGCCGCCGCCGGTCCTCGACGGAGCGTCGGCGGATCAGCAGCTCCCGCTGCTCCAGACGGTCGATCATCGCCATCATCGTGGCGCGGTCCGTGCCCAGGGTGTTGGCCAGATCGACCTGCGAAACCCCGCTGTTGGCCTCGATCAGTTGCAGGGTCGCGCATTGCTTCTGGGTCAGGTCCAGATCGGACAGGCTGGCGGTGAAATCGCGATAGACCGCGACGTTGGCCAACCGCAGGTGAAAGCCCAGCAGTTCGGGAAGCGAGCCGAGATCAAGGCTTCGACCCGTAGCGGAGGTCGGTTCGGTCGGAAGCACGGTGGTGTCGTTCATGTAAGCCCGAGGATATCCGTCTCGAAGAGTCCGCGAAATGTTTGTTTGCGTTGCAGCGCATTTCCGTTCGGCTTGCCGCACTCAAGACGTCAGCTGGCGCTTGGGTCACCCGCGGCGCGCGCCATCAGGCGCCGGGCGTGCGCGCCGCCCGCGTCGATGGCCAGGGTGACCAGCCGGGCGTCGGGATGCCGGCGGATCGATGCCTGCTGGGCCTCCAGCACCACGGTGTCCTCACTGAACACCTGCGCCTGGCTGGCCTTCATGCGTTCGCTCAGGCCCAGGTCGGCGATCTCGAACGACCTGGCCATGCCCCAGTAATATGAGCAGGTGTCCTCGGTCTCCGGGGTCATGCAGCCCACCACGACGCCCTCTACCCCGTGCGAACGATCGCCCTGCGGCGCGCCGGTCCCCGCCGGGGCGACGCCGACCTCGATCATCACATTGGCGGGCAGACTGAAGCGGCAGACCTGCCAGCGGTCTACCAAGCCTGGCCGTTTGAGAAAGGTACGCCAGAACGGCGGCGCGTCGATGCCCTGCATCCAGCGCTCAACCACCACCGCGTCGCCCTCCAGGCGCGTCTCGATCGGGGCCTCGGCGATCTCGGGCTGCCCGATGGAGGTGGGATGGACGAAGGTCTCATGGGTCAGGTCCATGAGGTTGTCGACCAGCAGCCGGTAGTCGCAGGCCACCCGGTAGCGGTCGCCCTCGAAGGTCCAGGCCGGGTCCTCGCAGAACCACAGGTCGGGAACCTGCGACGGATCGGCCAGGGCGGGATCGCCGATCCAGACCCAGACGAAGCGATAACGTTCGACCAGCGGGTAGGCCTTGGCCGAGAGCCGTCGCGGCGCCTCGCCCTGGCCCGGGATCTCCAGACAACCGCCGTCGGCGCCTACCAGCAGGCCATGGTAGCCACAGCGGATCGCGTCGCCCTCCACCGTGCCCAGCGACAGCGGCAGCAGGCGATGCGGACAGGCGTCGGCCAGGGCCACCGCGCTGGCATCCGTCCGGCGATAGAGCACGATGGCCTCGCCGCAGATCGTGCGGGCCAGAGGCTTGCGGCCGACCTCCTTGTCCCAGGCGGCCACATACCAGCAGTTACGGATGAACACTTTTAGCCTCTCCGTTGCCCTTCGGAATTGTAAGTCTCACTTACCATCTGAAGGCGGCGCAGGCCAACCGTAGAACCGAGCCGCGAGCTACAGCCCCAGCACCATCTTGGCCATGATGTTGTGCTGGATCTCGTTGGAGCCCGCGTAGATCGAGGTTTTGCGGTAGTTGAAGTAGTTGGGCGCGACGGTAGCCGCATAGTCCGGCCCGGCCCGGAAGGTGTTGCCCTCGGGGCGCAGCATCTCCCAGGTATCGCGCACGAAGGGCTGGGCGTAGAGGCCGGCGGCCTCCAGGGCGAGTTCGGTGATCGCCTGCTGCATCTGGCTGCCTTCGAGCTTGAGCATCGACGAGACCGCGCCCATGGCGTCGCCGTTGCCGCGGCCGGCGAAAATGCGCAGCTCGGTGGCGTTCAGGGCCTCGACCTTGATCTCGACCTCGGAGAGCTTCTTGCGGAAGTCCGGGTCGCTGATCATCGCGCCGCCGCCGTCGGACCGCTCAAGGTTGGCGATCTTGCGCACCTTCTTCATCTGGGTCGACAGACCCGGCGCGTAGGCGTTGCCGCGCTCGAACTGCAGCAGGTACTTGGCATAGGTCCAACCCAGCCCCTCCTCGCCGATCCGGTTGCTCATCGGCACGCGGACGTTGTCGAAGAAGGTCTCGTTGATCTCCTGCTCGCCCTCGGCGGGGCCATCGAGTGTCGGGATAGGTCTGATGGTGATGCCCGGCGTGCGCATGTCGATCAGCAGGAACGAAATGCCCTTCTGGCGGATGTCCTCGTTGGTGGTCCGCACCAGGCAGAACATCCAGTCAGCCCATTGCGCCAGGGTCGTCCACGTCTTCGAGCCGTTGAGCACATAGTGATCGCCGTCGCGCTCGGCTTTCAGGGCCAGGGAGGCGAGGTCGGAGCCGGAGCCGGGCTCGGAATAGCCCTGGCACCACCAGACGTCAGACGACAGAATTTTCGGTAGGTGCTGGGCCTTCTGCTCCGGCGTGCCGAAGGCCATCACCACCGGTGCGCACATGCGCAGCCCCATGTTCGAGGTGGAGGGCGCGCCGGCCAGCGCCATCTCCATGTCGAAGACGTACTTCTGGCCCAGGCCCCATCCGGTGCCGCCGTATTCCAGCGGCCAGTCGGGCGCAATCCAACCCTTGGCGCCTAGCCGCTTCAACCAACGGATCTGGGCTTCCTTGTCGAGGTGATTGTTCTTGGACTGGGCCAGCTTGGCCCGCATGTCGTCGTCGAACGCCTCGGCGATGAAGGCGCGGACCTCCTCGCGAAAGGCGATGTCCTCGGGGGCGAAGTTGAGGTCCATGGGGCGGGTCTCCTAACCGACGCCGTCCAGGTACTCGACGTCCGGACGGCCCGCGAGCACGGCGCCGAACTTCGGCCCGGCGGCCTTGAAGTACGCGGTGCCGCCGTGATGGGTGACGGCGTCCTGATCCGTGTAGAGTTCGAGCACCTTGTAGGTGTTGGGCTCGGCACGGCTCTTGGTGAGCTGATAGGCCAGATTGCCCGGCTCGTTGGCGCGCACCTGCTTGGCAAGCTCAGTGAAGAAGGTTTCGAACTCCTCCGCCTTGCCGTCCTGAATCTTGATCGTCGCGACGATGCCGATGGTCATCCCGTTCTCCCAACGCTTGTTTGAACGGACGGTAGAGGGGTCGCCGAAGCGGAGCAAGCGTGACGTGGGCAACTACCCCCGCTCGCTCCACCCGGTGGCGACCCAATGGTGACCGCCCAGGTGGCGGGCTTCGATGATGTCGCTCTCGGTGCGGCGGCGGCGCGCGCGGACGGTGCGGCGGGCGCGGGCGGCCATGGCGGCGAAGGCGAGGATCGCTGACGTCATCAGGGCGATAACGGTGACAGTAGCCGCAGCGAACACCGCCAGCACGGCGCCGACGAGCAATGCGGCGATGGTCGCCAGTCCGGCGGCCAGGCCAGCCAGGCTGCGCAGCGCAGAGCCCTCGTGGGCGGCGAAGTCCTTGACCATCGAAGCTCCTCAGCCAGGCGCCGGGTAAGCGCATATCTCAGCACAGCGGTGCTGTGCGTCAACCACGCTTGCGGCCGGAGGCCAAAATGAGGCGATCACGCCGCGCCTTCGAGCGTCATGGCGCGGCGGTCGCGCACGATCTCGTCATAGGCGGCGTTGATGGCGGCGGCCTTGGCCTCGGCCACCTCGATGAACTCGGGCGGCAGGCCCCGGGCGCGGGCGCGGTCCGGGTGCGCCTCGGAAAGCTGCGCTCGCCAAGCCGCGCGGACCGTCTCGTCCGGTACGTCCGGGGCCACGCCCAGGATCACATAGGGGTCGTCGTTGGCCGCGCCGAGATGGGTGGCCTTCAGGCGGAGGAAGGTCAGCGGCGACAGGCCGAACAGCTCGCAGACCCGTTCCAGGTATTCAAGCTCTTGGGTGGTCACCACGCCGTCGGACGTGGCGATATAGAACAGGCCGTCCAGCACGTCTTCCAGCAGCCGCGGGCAAGCGCCATAGCGTTTCTTCAGCCGACGCGCGTAGCCCTCGAAGCCGCGGGTGGTCTGGCGGGCCAGCTGGTAGAGGCGGCGGATCGCGCCCTCGCTGCCGGCGTCGGCGCGGAACACCAAGGCGAAGGCTTCGTATTCCTCCGCCTGGGCGTGGCCGTCGGCCTGGGCCAGCTTGGCGCCGAGCGCCGTGACCGCCGTGGAGAACGCAGGATCCGCGCCCGGCAAGCCAGGTGGGCAGACATCGCATTCCGCCTCATCGACCCCACGAACCGCGAGGTCGGCTATTTTGCGCCAGAAGCTCATTTCGCTATGGGCAAGCCTTACGTCCGCCGCCGGTCGGTGACAATCACACCTTGAGGTTAAGTTTTGGACAGACCTGCGCCCCTGGGCCGCTACACCTTCTGGATCGACCGGGGCGGCACGTTCACCGACGTGATCGGGCGCGCGGGCGATGGCGTTGAGGTGTCAGTCAAGCTGCTGTCGGCCTCGTGGGCCTATGAGGACGCCGCGGTTGAGGCGATGCGGCGGATCTTGGGCGCAGGTCCGAGAGAGTCGTTCCCAGCCGTGCGCGTCGAGGCCATCAAGATGGGCACGACGGTGGCCACCAATGCGCTGCTGGAGCGGCGGGGCGCCAAGACGCTGTTCGTGACCACCGAGGGATTCGCCGACGCGCTGCGGATCGGCGACCAGACGCGCCCCGACCTGTTCGCGCTCAACATCGAACGGCCGCCGCCGCTGTACTCAGGCGTCGTGGAGGTCGGAGAGCGGCTCGCGGCGGATGGCTCGGTGGTGCGCGCGCTCGAGGTCGAGGCGCTGCGGGCGAAGCTGGCCGCCGCTGTCGCCGAGGGCTTCACCTCGGCGGCCATCGCGTTCCTGCACGCAGACTTGAACCCGGCGCATGAACAGGCCGCCGGCGAGGTTGCTCACGCCGCTGGGTTCGAATTCGTGGCCCTGAGTTCCGAAGTCTCGCCCCTGCCACGCTTCATCCCTCGGGCGGAGACGACGGTGGCCGACGCCTACCTGACGCCGGTGCTGCGGGCCTATGTGCGCCGGGTGGCCGACGCGGTGGCCGGTGCGCCGCTCTACTTCATGACCTCGGCGGGCGGACTGGTGGCGGCTGAGGCGTTCCGGGGCCGCGACGCGGTGGTCTCCGGCCCGGCCGGCGGGGTGGTCGGCGTGGCGCGGACGGCGGCACAGGCGGGCGAGGCCGCCGTTCTGGGTTTCGACATGGGCGGGACATCGACGGACGTCTGCCGGTTCGCGGGCGTCCTGGAGCGGCGGGACATGGCGAAGGTCGCCGGCGTGAAGCTGCGCAGCCCGATGCTGGACGTGGAGACGGTAGCGGCCGGCGGCGGCTCGATCCTGGCGTTCGACGGCATGCGGGCCCGCGCCGGCCCGGCCAGCGCCGGGGCCGATCCGGGGCCGGCCTGCTACGGCCGGGGCGGGCCGGCGGCGGTGACGGACGCGAACCTGGTGCTGGGCCGGCTCGACCCCCGGTTCTTCCCGGCGGTGTTCGGGCCTGAGGGCGACGCCGCTCTGGACCCGGCGGCGAGCCGGGCGCGCCTTGAGGTCCTGGCCCGGGCCATGGGCGCCGAGAGCGTGGAGGCCGCCGCCGAGGGCTTCGTCGCCGTGGCCGTCGAGCAGATGGCCCAGGCCGTGCGCCGCATCTCCACCGAACGCGGCTTCGATCCCCGTGACCACGGCCTGGTGGCGTTCGGCGGCGCCGCGGGCCAGGTGGCATGCCAGACGGCCGAGGCGCTGGGCGTCTGGGCGGTGCTGTGCCCGCGATACGGCAGCGTGCTGTCGGCCTGGGGCATCGGGCAGGCGCAGGTGACGGCGCTGCGGCAGGCAGGTGTGGAGGCGGCGCTGGACGCGGCGGGGGTGGCGCGGGCGGAGACGGTGCTGGCCGGCGTCGAGGCGCTCGCCCGGATCGACATGGCCACCCAGGGCGCGGAAGCCGGCGAGGTCCGGCGGACGTTGCGCCTGCGCTATGACGGCGCCGACGCAGAGCTGCCGGTTCCGCTGTCCGACGCGGCGACCGCAAAGACCGCTTTCGAGACGGCCCACCAGCGGCTGTTCGGGTTCGTCGAGCCGCAGCGGACCATCCTGATCGCGGCGGTGGAGGCGGAAGCGCAAGCCCTCCTCCTCGATGGAGGAGGGTTGGGTGGTGGTGTGGCCACGGAGGCGACGCAGATTGCGCAGGTAGGCGTCGATGCCAAACCGAGCCCTTCACCGCGGCCCTCTGCTCACACCACCATCCCCAACCCTTCCTCCATCGAGGAGGAAGGAAGCGTTCGGATGTTCGCGCTCGGCGCCTGGCGTGACGCGCCAGTCGTCGTGGCCGATGCGCTGACCACCCTCGACGGCCCCGCCCTCATTGTCCGACCCGATACCCAGATCGCTTTACTGCCGGGCTGGCGCGCGACCGCCGAGGCGGATGGCTTGATCCGCCTCACCCGCACAACCGCCGCCGCCCACAAGTCCATCGCGCTGGACAAACCCGACCCGGTCACCCTGGAGCTGTTCAACCGCCGCTTCATGGGCGTCGCCGAAGCCATGGGCGCCGCGCTCGAACGCACCGCCCACTCGGTGAACATCAAGGAACGGCTCGACTTCTCCTGCGCCCTGTTCGACGCCGACGGCGGGCTGGTGGCCAACGCGCCACACATGCCGGTGCACCTGGGCAGCATGGGCGCCAGCGTCCGCGCCGTGCGCGACCGCCATCCTGACCTGAAGCCGGGCCAAGCCTTCGCGCTCAACAACCCCTACGCCGGCGGCACCCACCTGCCCGACATCACCGTGGTGATGCCGGTGTTCATGGAAACCGACGTCACGAACGCGAGCTTCTATGTCGCCGCACGGGGTCACCACGCCGACGTGGGCGGAATCCAGCCCGGATCGATGCCGCCGTTCTCGCACACGATCGACGAGGAGGGCGTGATGCTGGACGCCCTGCCGATCATGGCCGAGGGGCGATTCCTGGAGGCGGAGACGCGGGCGGCGCTGGGCGCGGGACGCTGGCCGGCCCGCGCGCCGGACCGGAATTTGGCGGACCTGAAGGCCCAGGTGGCGTCTTGCCAGGCGGGGGCGGCGGCGGTCTCGGAGATGATCCGGGCCTATGGCGCGCAGGCGGTCGCCCGCTACATGGGTTTCGTCCAGGCCAACGCCGCCGAGGCGGTGCGCCGCGCCGTGGGACGGCTCCGCGACGGCTTCAACCGCACGCCGATCGACGGCGGAGGGGAGATCGTGGTGCGGACCTCGGTGGACGCTGTCGCCCGGACCGCGACCCTGGACTTCACCAGCTCGGCCGACCAGCTGGCCAGCAACTTCAACGGCCCCTCGGCCATCGTCGATGCCGCGGCGCTCTATGTGTTCCGCACCCTGGTGGACGACGACATCCCGCTGAACGCCGGCTGCCTGGAACCGCTGAAGATCCTTACCCGGCCGGGCTCGATGCTGGCGCCCTACCCGCCGGCCGCCGTGGTGGCGGGTAATGTCGAGACCAGCCAGCACGTGGTCGACGCGCTCTATGCGGCGCTGGGCGTCATGGCCAACGGCCAGGGCACGATGAACAACTTCACCTTTGGCGACGAGGACCGGCAGTATTACGAGACCATCTGCGGCGGGGCCGGCGCCACCGCCACCGCCGACGGCGCCAGCGCCGTCCAGATCCACATGACCAACTCCCGGCTGACCGATCCCGAGATCCTGGAGCGGCGGTTCCCGGTGCGGGTCGAGGCGTTCCGCGTCCGCCACGGCTCGGGCGGCGCGGGCGCGCATCGCGGCGGCGACGGGGCTATCCGGCGCATCCGGTTCCTGGCGCCGATGGAGGCCGCGTTGCTGTCCTCGCGTCGCGAACATGCGCCGCAGGGGCTGGCCGGCGGCGGCCCCGGAAAGCCCGGCCGGCAGGGTTTGATCGCGGCTTCAGGCGCGGCTAGTGAACTTCCAGGCTGCTTCTCCGTTAAGGTGGAGCTTGGCGACGTGATCGAGATCGAGACCCCCGGGGGTGGCGGGTTCGGCCCCGTCGTCTAGATCCGGCGCAAAGCGGCCAGAATCATCACGCACAAGGCGCCCATGACCCCGTTTGCGATCGCCCTCGCCCTCTTCGCCCAACAGCCCGACGCGGCGCCCGCAGAGGACCGCATCCCCAACGGCGCGCCCACGCAGGACTATCCGTTCGTGGCCTGGTGCTACGGGTCCCTGCGCGGCTACCTCGACCTGCATGACGAGGTGATGCCGGAGGTGACCCGCATCGAGAGCCAGTTCCGCAAGCCCGGCACCCGCCTGGAGGACGACCTGAAGGTCTATGCCGACATGCAGAAGGACGGGCGCGACAAGCTGAAGACGTTCCAGGCCGCGCTGACCGCCGCCGAGAAGGCCTCCGTGCGGCCGATCAACGCCGTGGGCGGCAACGCCGTGCGCCAGGGCCGCCTCACCTGGAACACCGGCCCGGAGGTCTCCAAGGCGCGCAAGGCCCAGGAGTGGATGAGCTGGGCGCTGCCGGCCCGCTGCGACACGGTGGCGGCCAGCCTGGAGGCGCGCTCGAAGCTGATGGGCGCCACGCTGCGCGCCAACACGCCGAAAGCGCCGCCGCCCTCGGCCACCGACGAGACCGCGACTGAGGCCCCGCCCGCCGAGAGCACGGCGAAGGTGGAGCCGCCCGCGCAGCGCTAGCTATTTCAGGTACGCGGCCAGGCGCGCCAGCCCGGCGGCGTTCTTCTCCGGCTTCGCGGCGAAGCACCAGCGTAGCCAACCCTCGCCTTCCGGACCAAAGGCGGCGCCGGGGGCCAGGCCGAGGCCGACATCTCCGATCAGGTCCTTGCAGAGCTGGACGCTGTCCGTGCAGCCCTCGACCCGGAAGAAGGCGTAGAATCCGCCGTCCGGGCTGGGCGCGTCGATGCCCGGGATAGCGCGCAGTCCCGCCAGCACCTGTTCCCGCCCGGCGATCAACTCCGCCCGGACGGTCGCCACATAGGGCTCGCCATGGTCGAGCGCCGCCTTGGCGCCTTCCTGGATGAAGTCCGGGGCGCAGGAGGTGTTGTACTCGATCAGCACCCCGATCGACTCGAGCAGCGCCGGGGGCACGACCATCCAGCCCAGCCGCCAGCCGGTCATGCGCCAGGCCTTGGAAAAGCTGTTGATGCCGATGACGCGGTCCTCATCGGTCGCCAGCGGCAGGAACGACGGGGCGGACGGCCGGTCGAAGGTCAGGCGTTCATAGACGTCGTCGCAGAGCAGCCAGGTCCCGTGTTTGCGACAGCGCTCGAGGATCGCCGCCCGGTCGGCCTCCGGCAGCATCCAGCCGGTCGGGTTGTTGGGTGAGTTGAGGATCAGCAGCCGGGTGTCGGGGGTCAGGGCGTCCATCAGCCGATCAAGGTCCAGGTGCCATCGGCCCTGGGCGGACTCCAGGGGGATCATCTCCACCCGCGCCGACAGGATCCTCGGGATCTCCGGCATGTTGGGCCAGATCGGGCCGACCACCACGGCGCGGTCGCCCGGCGAGATCACCGCCTGGGCGGCGAGCTGGACCGCATTTATGCCGGCGCTGACGATGGCCAGCCTTTCGGCGCCGAATGGCGTCCCGTGCAGGCGCGTCAGATAGGCCGAGAGCGAATCGCGCAGATCGGCGCGGCCCAGATTGTGGGTGTAGTAGGTGCGCCCCTCCAGCAGGGCCCGGGCCGCCGGCTCGCGGATGAAGTCGGGCGTCGGCTGGTCGGATTCGCCGAACCAGAAGGCCAGGACGTCATCCCGGCCCAGGCCGGCATTCGCCACTTCGCGGATCTTGGATCTTCGGAGATCCAGAACTTCCGGGCGGGCGAGCGGCGGGAACGACATGCCTTCGACATAGGCGAGCCCGCCGCTTCGCGAAACAGCCGCGCGCCACAAAGCCGGCCGCGCGCCTACTCCGCCGGTCGGGTGATCGGTTTGGCGTCTTCCCAGCGGTAGGGGAGCACGTCGGGCGTCACATAGACCTCGGTGGTGAACTTGAACGGATACTTGCCGCCGCCCGGCTCGGTGATCTCGACGAACCAGGCCGTGTAGCCGCTCGCGGGCTTTGGGGCAGTGGCCACGTAGCTGCCGTCCCGACGCATGGAGAGCGTTTCGGCCGTGAAGGCCTTGCCGATGGTGTCGACGCGGAAGTCACGAGCCTTCGGGTTCGTCGCCTGCCACAGGCGCACCTCGGCGGCCCGGCTGCCCGGCTTCACCACAACCGAGCCGTCATCGCGGACGCGCCACGAATAGGTCGGGATCGGCCGGTGATTGATCACCGCGTCATGGAAGGCGGTGATGCTGTCCATGATGTCCGTGCCGGCGGTCGAATGTTTGGAGTTGGGGATCATCCGCAGCCGCTTTGGATCGGCGACCCTGGCATAGCCGTAGCGGGTGTTGTCGGGCGGAAAATACTCATCGCCGACGGCGTTGATCACGTACTTCGGGATCTTCATCGTGGCTCGGTCCTGGTAGTTCAGCGGGTCCTCAATGAGGTTGACGCCGTCCAGTCCGGGCTTGCCGACCTGACCGGGAATGAGTCCGGCGTCGATATAGTCCTGCAAGGCCGGCGAGAAGTAGCCCATGGCCCGCCAGTGGTGAATCGTGGTGGCGTTGGCGTTCAGGACGTTGATCACGATCGGCACGATGCCGATGACACGCTTGTCGACCGCGCCCACCAGCCACGTGGTCCAGCCGCGCTTGGAGCCGCCGGCGACAACGAAGCCGTCGATGCGGGTCTTGCCGCCGGCCTCCGACGCCATGAACTCCTGCACGGCCGTCATGGCCGCCGTACCGCTCTTCACCATCGGAAGGCGCAGCAACTGGTTGGGGTCTTGGGTCCGGATGTAGCGGGCCTGCAGGTAGGCGATGATCTCGTCTTCGACGCGGGCCTTGTGGAGGGGGTCGTCGCCGAAGGTGAGGGGCTGGTTCGGCACGTCGTCCAGCTCGGCCACCACCGAGCCGGTGTCGGTGGCCAGCTTCGCGAAACGCTCGGCCGGCTTCGCGGGCGCAGGATCGCCCTTTTCGCCGCCGGTGATATAGAGGAAGGCGTCCTTGTGGCTGAGGTTGTCGGGGATGATGACCGTCAACCAGTGCTTCCAGACGGTGGCGTCGACGTCCTTCGGCGCCGTCCAGGTCTGGCTGGTCAACTCCAGCACCGCGCTGCGAAACCCTTCGCCCTTCTGGGTCGCCACCACCTTCCAGCCATAGCTGGGATCGGGCTTGGCCACGTAGGCGTCGAGCGCGTTCGGGCCCTTCGCCTGGGCCGGAGCCGAGACCAGGATCAAAGCCGCCGCCGCCGCGCTCAGCAGCTTGAGGATCATCATGCACGCCTCCCTTTGGACCTGTTTCGCGGCCCTTCGGGACAACTTGCCTACAGCTTTCGCTTTTGCGCCAGCGCCGTGCAGCTGGCCATGCCGATGAATCCCCGCTCGTCGTGCAACAGGCAGTCGGCGACTGCGACGCCGTCCGTCGCCCCGTGGGTCAGGGTCTCGAAGCCGATCCACTCTGTGACCGGCTCACGGTGCAGGTACACCGTCACGTCGGTGTTGATGTAGCCAAGGCCCTGCTCGCTGCCGTTGGCGAAGGGGCTGCAAAAGTCGGCGGCCACGGCGACGCGGCTGAAGGGGGTCCAGGGCGTCCCCTCGACCAGCTCGCGCACCTCGGCCATCCACGCCTTGCGCGGGCCCTTGCCGCGGAATTCGCCGAGGAACGGCCGCAGGTCCCACATGCCCCCTAGCGCACGTTGCGCCGGCGGCGGGACGTCGGTGGGGGCCGGCGCGGCCCAGGGTTCGCGCTGCCAGACCGTACCCTCGGCGTTCTCGGTACGGCGCAGCAGCTGGCAGGTGGCGCGGCCGGCGCTGACACCGCCGGAGATGAACTCCGCGTCGATGACCTTGAGCCGGTAGCCGTCCTTGACCACGCGGGTCACCACCTCGACCGGCGACAGGTCGGGCAGCTTGTACATATCGACGCTGAGCCGGGCCGGCATGTAGTCGGGCCCGCCGTGCTGGCGCTCGATCTCGGCGCCCAGCAGGCCGATGATCACCCGCCCATGCAGGGAGTTGGGGTCCCAGGGGCCGACGCCGGCGCGAGTGGGGACGAACAGGTCGCCGTCTTTTCGAAAGAAGGGTTCGTTGGTCATGGCGGGCGCGAACCTGCCGGAGTCGGTCAAGCTTGGCTAGCCGCCGTTTGGAGGGGGAGTTCGGACGGCTCGCTACGGGCCACGATCTGGGTCACCGCCATGTCGCCGGTGACATTGCCCAGGGTGCGGAAGATGTCGGGCGCCACCTCCACCGCCAGCAGGATCGGCAGCAGGTCGATCGGCAGACCCAGCGCCAGGCAGATCGGGGCCACGCTGACGATGAAGCTGACCTGGCCCGGCAGGCCCACCGAGCCGACGCTGACCGCCAGGGCCACGAACACTCCGCCCACGTACTGCAGGACGGACGGGTGCAGGCCGTAGATGTGGGCCACGAAGATGCAGACCGACAGGTTCACCGCCGGGCTGGTCATCCGGAACACCGCCACCGCCAGGGGCAGCACCAGGTTGGCGACCCGTGCCGGGACGCCCAGGTCGTCGCGCGACCGCTCGATCATCGCCGGCAGGCAGGCCAGGGACGACTGGGTGGCAAAGGCGGCCACCAGCACCGGCGAGGTCGCCTGCGCCCAGCGGCCCAACGGCGCCCGCCCGACCGTCACCGCCAGCACATAGGCGATCGCGGCCATCGCGATGCCGGCCGACGAGGCGACGACGATGTAGTGGCCCAGCACCCCGGCCGCGCTGGCCCCGGCGCGCAGGCCCACGCCCAGGCCCAGGGCGAACACGCCCAGCGGCGCCGCCAGCAGCACCCAGCGGACGATGACGATCATCGCGTCGCCCAGCGCCTGAAACACCTCCAGCAGCACCCGGCCCCGGCCGTCCGGCAGGCGGGTGAGCGCAAAGCCCGTGAACACCGCGAACACCACCACCGGCAGGATCGCGTCCTCGGCGGCGGCCTTGATCGGGTTGGCGGGGGCCAGCGTCCTCACCCAGGCGGCGAAGTCGGGGGCGACCGGGGTGCCGACCGGCGGCGCCTGGGCGCCGGCCCGCAGGGCCGCAGAGGCTGCCTCGCCCACCGGCCAGACGCCGAGCAGGCCGTTGATCAGCACGACAGAGACAGCACCCGACACCAGCAGCAGGACCAGGAACCAGAGCACCGCGCGCACCGCCATCCGCCCAGTCGCCGCTGCGTCCGATACCTGGGCGATGCCGCTCACCAGCACCGCGAAGATCAGCGGCACGACGGTCATCCGCAAAGCATTGAGCCAGAGGCCGCCCACCGCCTCGACGCCCTCGATGACGCGTGCGCCGCCCGGCCCGCCATGGGCCGCCACGACCGCGCCCACGGTGAGGCCGAGCGCGAGGCCGATCAGCACCTGGACGCTCAGGGATCGAAGGAACTGCAAGGCCCGGCGCTCCATGCCACGTTCCACGATGTGGCCTGGGCCGACGGGCGACAGCAAGGGAATAGGTGGCGGGGCGGTCCCACGCGGCTCCATCGCCTAGGACGAATCGACACTCAGCTGAAGTTTCAGGACTGGCAGCCCTCCTCCATCGAGGAGGAAGGGGTGCGAAGCGGGCAAGCCAGGTTGAATGTCGATTAAACCTGGCGCGAGCCGCCGCGGCGCTCGTAGTGAACGGAAAAGCTGGCGGATGTCGCCGTGTCGGCGGCGCGCAGCCGTTGGGCGACATCGCCCAGGGCGGTGTCCTGGTCGCGGAAGCGGGCAAGCTCGCAGCCCTCGCTGCGGACGATCCACTCGCCCCGTTCCTCGACGACTTCGTAGCGCATCCGGTCACGCTTCCCTTCGCAACCGGGATATGACGGGGATCGTTATGCAACAATGGCGCGATTGGTCGCAGAGACCTACCCGAAACGTCAGCGATTCCTGACGGTCACATCCAGGTCGCACACGGAGAATGCCGCGCCCCTGGCCTGTTTGAGCGCCTCGACCCGGGCCCGGAACGCCGGCCCGCGCTCGTCCTGGACCTCGACCCTGGGCTGCTCGGCCGGCGGCAGGTCGGCGGCCACGCGCACCTTCAGCATCAGGTCCGGGACGGCGGGGGGTTCGCCCACCGCCACGCCGCGGATCGCCGCCAGCCCCACCACCGCCCGGCCGACCACCGTGTACTCGTGGTCCAGCCGCCGGGCCGGCGCGCGCATGAAGAACACCTCGCTGTTGGCGCTGCCAGGCGCGGCCTGGCGGCCCATCCCCATCACGCCGGGACAGTAGGCGCCCCACCCGCGCAGCCGCCCGTCGCCCAGCGCCTGCTCGCCGGCCGAGACCGCCTGGAAGGGTGTGGCGCCCACGAAGCCTTCCTGCGCGTCGCTGCGGGCGACGATCACCGTGGCGGCCGCGGGCTGCAGGCGGAAGCTGAACTCCGGCGCCAGGTCGGGATGGGCGGAGACGCCGCCGTCGCGGTTGTTGGGGTTGCCGGTCTGGGCGACGAAGCCCTCGATCACCCGATGGAACTGCAGGCCGTCATAGACGTGTTCGCGGGCCAACAACTTGATCCGCGCCACACCCTTGGGCGCGAACTCCGGGCGCAGTTCGACCACGACGCGACCCTTGGTGGTCTCGATGACCAGGGTGTTCTCCGGGTCCAGCGGCCGCCAGTCGCCGGGCGCCGGCGCGGCCGCCATGAGCCCGAGCGCGGCGACCGCGAGCGAAGCATTCCGAAGCATCCTGCCCCTCCTGACCCAGGCTCAGAGGGACAGGCGCCGCCCTGGGTCGTCAAGACTTCCGGCAGAGCAGGTCGCGAATGACCGTGGAGCGGCCGACGAACTGGCCATCCGGGGTCACAGCCTGGCTGGCGCGCTCCGAGGAGTCGAACCAGACGGCCGGCCCCAGGCCCTGGCGGCGGCAGTAGCCGTCGGCGGCGCGGTCGCCCGCCGCAACATCGATCCCGTCGATCGTCGGGCGCGGGAAGAACACCGTGCGGGCCCCCTCGATCCCTCGCGCGTCGCGGCCGGGCGGGGGATAGCCGCCGCCGGGCCCGGGGAAGCCGCCGCCGCCGCCCGGGCGGTAGGCCGGCTCCATCGAGGAGATCTGGCCGAACAGGCCGTAGGTGGTGAGGTCGACGACCGGGCCGGAAATCTCCTGGCAGCGCCCCTTGAACTGGTCGTGTTCGCACACCCGCCAGCGGCCCTCGAACCGGGCGCTCTGAGCGCGGTCGTTGAACCGCCAGCGGCCGAGGTCCGGCGTGGAGTCGGTGATGGTCACCGAGCGGCCCTGGAAATTGGGCAGTTCATACAGCGTAGCCGCGCCGCCGCCGCGCTGGGCATGGGCGGCAGTGGCCACAAGCGAGAGGGCGGCGAGGGCCGCCAGGGCGAGGGTGCGGATCATGGGGGGCTCCTGAAGTCGCCGCCAGGAAAGCTTGGCCCGCATGAACCTTGGCTGAAGCGGATTATCTCCGGGCAGGAGATAATCTTGCGCCGCCGTCCATCTTTGTCGCCGAAACAGAACGCCTATCTTCCCTCCCGAAAGCGGCGCCCAATGCGCCCGCGGACGGAATCCAGCGGATCCCGTCCGTCTAAACCCAGAGTTCGGAGGTCCTTTCGATGAAAGGACCTCTGGGGAGCAAGACGATGATCGAGCGCAGACCGTTCGACCGGCTCGGTGGAGCCGACCATGGCTGGCTGAAGGCCCGCCACCACTTCTCGTTCGCCAACTACCATGACGCCGCCAAGATGGGCTGGGGCCCGATCCGGGTGTGGAACGACGACGAGATCGCCGCCAACTCCGGCTTCCCGCCGCACGCCCATGCGGACATGGAGATCGTCACCTACGTCCGTCAGGGCGCGATCACCCACAAGGACAGCCTGGGCAACGAAGGCCGCACCGAAGCGGGCGACGTGCAGGTGATGAGCGCCGGGTCGGGCATCCGTCATGCCGAGTATAATCTCGAGCCCGGGACCACGACGCTGTTTCAAATCTGGATCGAGCCTTCCACCACGGGCGGGGCGCCCAACTGGGGTGCGCGGCCGTTCCCCAGGGGCGACCGGGCCGGCAAGTTCGTGACCCTGGCCAGCGGCCGGCCGGGCGATGGCGACGCCCTGCCGATCCGCACCGATGCGCGGGTGGCCGGCGCGACGCTGAAGGCCGGCGAAACCACCGAATATGTGCTGGGCAAGGGCCGCCATGCCTACCTGGTTCCGGCGGTCGGCGTGATCGAAGTCAACGGCGTCCGCCTGGAAACCCGCGACGGCGCGGCGGTGAAGGATGAGGCGGTGTTGAGGGTCACGGCTCTGGAAGACGCGGAGGTCGTCCTGGTGGACGCGGCGTAGGCCCGGCGGTCCCCGATTCCTGGCTTGCGAGGGATCGGGGGTCGCGACGCTTGGCGGCGATACCCTGGGACTTTAGACCAGTTCTATTGCCTTTTTTCTCAACAACTTACTGCGTCTAGATGCTTTACAAGCAGAGCCTCTACGCGGGCAGCTTACCCCAGGCGTCGCGATATTTTTCGGCGGTGGCGAAGGCTAGACCGGTCCAGCCCTCACCCGCGATGCGCCCCTCATTCTCTGCGCGCTGGCGCCGGTACTCGGTATCAGCAACGATCTCTTCATCCGCCTCGGCCTGAGACAGAATAAAGTATCGATTGGCCGCGGCGGTCGGCACGAAGGCGAGCACGTAGTAGAGGTTATCCCGCAAAGGCTTGCTCTTCACCGTCCAGAAATTCCGTGTGTAGAGCCCCTTCACGTCCACGCCGAATTGGATGCCGCTCGGACTAAAAACCATCAGGTCCACGCTAGGATGGTTGCCCATCGTCAGCGCCACTTCGTGGCCCCGTTTGCATAGTTCGCTGGCGACCGCGAATTGCGCTGCCCACTGCGTCTGGTGAACCGAACGACGCTGCAAGCCCTTCACTTCTTTGCCTCACACGCCTCAGGCTTCGGCGCGGGCGGAGCCACCGTCAGCTTCTTCATCCGCTCCTCAATCAGTCGGACTTGGAGTTATTGATCTCCTGCTCTTCCTCGTACACCATTTGAAACGCGCTTGAGACCAAGGGTCCCGTGGGGGCCCGGTCCGCGCGCGTCATCTCAATCCGGCCGGGCAACGCCGTTGACCATCGAGACACTGCTCAAGGTCGTTCCCCCGCACCCCCGTCCGTTCGAGGCGTTCGCGGGGCCGTGGAAGGTCATGGAGGACTGGCTCGGGTCGGCGTTGCCGCAGGACTACAAGGATTTCGTTCGGATCTATGGCTCCGGTTCGTTCCTGCAGTTCATGGGCATCTTCATCCCGCACACAGCCAACCGCTACACGCGGCTGGAAAATCAGATCGGCATGGTCTGCCGATCCTTCGCCGAGCTGGCAGCGGAGTCGCCCCACCCCTTTTGGCCCGAGCCCGGCGGGTTGGTGCCCCTGGGCGTGACCGACAACGGAGACCATCTCTTCTGGTTGCCGATGGGCGCGACCCCCGAGGACTGGAGAGTCGTCGTCTGGGATCGAGGCGGCCTGGACCTCGACGCGTTCGAAGAGTTCGACTGTGACCTCACGGATTTCCTGGCCGGCCTCGCCACCGGTGAAATCACGCCGCGGGCATTTCCTGACGACCTGCTTCCTTGCGAACATCCGTTCATTCCGGGTTCGGAGTTCCCAGACGTTCCTGAAGGCCCAGACGTTGCTAAAGGGACGGGCGCCACGAGCGATCCGGCGGCATCCCCGAGCCTCAAGTGGCGAACGCGGTTCGCATGGCCCGGCCGCATCGGTTGGTAACAGCGCCAAGGCGCTGCTGAACTTGGCCCCAAAATGCGATTGGGTCCCTGGCGGGGGCGGCCAGGGACCCGTTCGCACGTCCGCTATTTCAAAGGGAGAGCTTAGCGGGCGGCGAGGGTGGTGGAGGCTTGCGCGAGCTGGGCGGTGCGCAACGCCGTGATCTTCTCGTTGAGTTCGGCCTTCACGGCGGCGCGGCAGGAGGTGCGACCGGCCACGGTCCGCTCGGGGAGGCAGAACTTGCGGCCGGCGGCGTCGGCGCGCTGGTTGAACTCGGACACGCCCTGGGGGGAGAGCAGGTTGATGTCCGCCACCTTGACCACGGTCTGGGCGTGGGAGGCGGTCGCCAGCGCGGCGATCGGCAGGGCGGCCAGCGCCAGCATGGCGAGGCCGGAAATCGTGGCGGTCAGGTCGGTGCGGGTCTTGGTCATTGTCGTGTCCCTCAAAGCGGTTTGTGCGTCCGACGGTGTTGTCCGGCGGCAAGGGATCGAATACTTCGACGGGCCGACCAACACCCGTGAATATGGAGTAATGACAACGATTTAAGATAGTTACAGGCGTTTAATACTTTAACGCGATGTAATGCGGAGCGCCCGGCCTGGCGGGACGCGGGGGGGGCGCGCGGGACGTCAGTGGGCGACGGTGGGCTCGACCATGGTCTCGTGCCATTCGCCGTCGGCGTCGCAGACCAGCACCGGCCACGGCTGTTCGATCAGTCGCATCCAGTCGCTGGCCGCGGCCAGGGCCTCATCGCGGGTTTCATAGGCGCCCAGTTCGCCGCACTCGACATCCTGCAGAACCCAGAAGCCGCTCTTGGCGCGCACGGTGAAGTCGAACATGGGGATCATTCCTCAACCTGCGCGTATTGTCGCGCGAGGTGGTTTCCCAATCACGAAGGCCCGTGGTCGCACCGTGCGACGCGTGCGCGCAGGGCGCGGGCTGCGCTTGGAACCAAAGCCAAGCTTGTCGCGTTCCGCCTCTATCGGGCGGGGTCGACCAACCATCCATGGGATTTGCGAACCCGCGACAGTACAGCGATGTTCAACTACGCTGAGGACGAAACGAACGCATGCCGGCTCCGATTTCTGCGCCTGCCGATGGAGTCCATGGAATGAGCGCCCCCGCGAGCCTGCAAGGCCTCCGTGTCCTCGTGGTCGAGGACGAGATGATGGTCTCCATGCTGATCGAGGACATGCTCAGCGACCTGGGGTGCGTGGTCGTGGGCCCGGCCTCACGCCTGGACGAGGCGATCGAACTGGCCAGCACGGCCGAGCTCGACTGCGCGGTGCTGGATGTGAACCTGGGCGGCCAGCCGATCTTCCCGCTGGCCGACCTGCTCCGGGCCAAGGGCGCGCCGTTCGCGTTCGCGACCGGCTATGGCGATGCGGGGTTGCGCGAGGTGGATCGCGGGTCGCCGGTGCTGCAGAAGCCGTTCCGCGAGGGCGACCTGGCCCGCGTGCTCGTCGAGCTTCTGGCCAGGGAAAGCTAAGGCCCTTCGGAAACTACGGCCCCAGTGGTCAAAATCTGACACTTGAGTCCCGGCGGTCCGCTGTGGGGACTGTTGGTGGAACGTCCGTGTGTTGACGCCCGGCTCAAGTTGCCCTCCCATCGCGCGGGGGGAAGGCTGATTGGCGGACAAGATCGAGAGCAGCGACGCCGTGCCTCCTGTAATGGAGCAAGGCCCACGCATGGAAATCCACAAGCCCAAGCCGTGGCATGGCTTCCGCGAGTTCTTGAAGGAATACCTGATCATCGTCATCGGCGTGCTGACCGCGCTGGGAGGCGAACAATTGGCGGAGCGAGCGCATAGAGGGTCGGAAATCAGGGAGGCGCGCGAGGCCTTGCACGCCGAGTTGGCCGTCGACACTTCAACGGCCGACTTCGTCCTACTGGAAGTTGACTGTCTGGCCCAACAACTCGACGCCTTTGATGCCTGGGCCAAAGGCGGTACCCGCCCCGGCGATCTACGGACTCAACTTCCCACCTATGCCTCTAGCGCCTGGGATGTGGTGAAGACCGGCGCGGTGCCGCATATGCAGCTAAAGGAGCGACTTGCGTATTCCAGTTACTACGACACGGTCGAAAACGCCCGTTACGCCATCGAAACCACCCGAAACATCTACACGCGCCTGAACGGTCTCCATCAACTTGACGCCTTGGGCCCCGAAGAGGCCCGGCGGCTTATCGAAGAAATTGGCCAAGCCCGCGTTATGGGCCGCGTGCGCAAAGCCAACGCGACCCGCCTGGTGGACGGAGCCAAGGCGCTGGGCGTGGAGCCTGACCACTTTTCGCCAAACTCCAAGGCGAACCTGTCCCGCGTCTGCGGCCGCCCCATCGCCGGTTGAGGTCGGCGGGGCTGAAATCAACGTCCGCTGCCCCCCATCTGAGACATTCGGAACGTCCGTGTGTGGACGCCCCGATGGATGCAAGGGGTTTTTCGAGAGCTGAGCGCGCAGGTTCAGGTGCTTCCGTGTGTCCGGCCTGTTTGATGCGGCCGTTCACTGCCGCTGGCCTGTATGGAGATCGCGGATCGGGTCCATCCCGCTTT
>CALQQB010000045.1 GCA_943332615.1 Phenylobacterium deserti | reverse complement strand
CGCATGCAGCGGCCGATCTTGGCGAAGGCGCCGGCCAGACCCAGGACGTCCCTGACGTTGTCCGCCTTGGCGAGGGCGGCCTGAAGATCGCCGGCCATGGCCAGGCTGAGCTCGGCCAGGCTGCGCAGCAGGCGGCTGTTGTCCTCGATCATGTCAGCGTCGCTGGCCATGGAACAAACGTAGAACACCGGGCGATGGTTGTCAAGGCGCGGTCGTTCAGGACACCGCAGGGATGGCTGAGGATGCAGGGAAGACGGGCCCTGGGCGCTGCGTGCGCTGTGCCTTCTCTGCGATCTTCGCGCCTAGACCTGCGCCCTGGGAGGGCAAACCACGCCCCAAACGAAAAACGCCCCGGAGATCGCTCTCCGGGGCGGTTCGTTGTCTGCGTCGAGGCCTAGTGGGCGGCCAGGACCGCCAGCAGGAGGAGGGCCACGATGTTCGTGATCTTGATCATCGGGTTCACCGCCGGGCCGGAGGTATCCTTGTAGGGGTCGCCGACGGTGTCGCCGGTGACCGCCGCCTTGTGAGCGTCGGAGCCCTTGCCGTGCAGGACACCGTCAGCGTCGGTAAAGCCTTCTTCGATCACCTTCTTGGCGTTGTCCCAGGCGCCGCCGCCGCTGGTCATCGAGATGGCGACGAACAGGCCGGTGACGATCACACCCATCAGCATGGCGCCGACGCAGGCGAAGGCGTCCACCTTGGTGGCGATGGCGTTGATCACGAAGAACAGCACCACGGGCGACACGACCGGCAGCAGCGAGGGGATGATCATTTCCCGGATCGCGGCCTTGGTCAGGATATCGACGGCGCGGCCGTATTCGGGCTTCACCTCGCCGGTCATGATGCCGGGGTTCTCGCGGAACTGGCGACGGACCTCGACCACGACCGACTGGGCGGCGCGGCCCACGGCGGTCATCGACATACCCCCGAACAGGAACGGCAACAGGCCGCCGAACAGGAGCCCCACCACGACGTAGGGGTTGGAGAGATCGAAGCGCACTTCGCCGAGCTGGTAGAAGAACGAGCCCTCCAGCGCGTTGGCCGCGAAGAACTTAAGGTCCTCGGTGTAGGCCGCGAACAGAACCAGGGCGCCGAGGCCGGCGGAACCGATCGCATAGCCCTTGGTGACCGCCTTGGTGGTGTTGCCGACCGCGTCGAGCGCGTCGGTGGTGACGCGCACTTCCGGGGGCAGGCCGGCCATTTCAGCGATGCCGCCGGCGTTGTCGGTGACCGGACCGAAGGCGTCCAGCGCGACCACGAAGCCCGCCAGCGACAGCATGGCCGTCGTGGCGATGGCGATCCCGAACAGGCCCGCCAGGTTGTAGGTGACGAGGATGCCGACGATGATCACCAGCGCCGGAGCCGCGCAGGACTCCAGGCTCATGGCCAGGCCCTGGATGACGTTCGTGCCGTGGCCGGAGACCGAGGCCTGGGCCACCGACTTCACCGGGCGGAAGTTGGTGCCGGTGTAGTACTCGGTGATCATCACGATGAGAGCGGTGATGGCGAGGCCGGCGATCGAGCACCAGAACAGCGCCATGGCGCTGAAAGTCTTGCCCGCGACCGTCAGGTCCTCGGTAACCAGCGCCGGGATCAGGAAGTATAGCGCGGCGGCCGAGAGGACCCCGGTGACGATCAGGCCCTGATAGAGCGCGCCCATGATCGAGCCGTTCTTGCCCAGACGAACTGCGAAGGTGCCGATGATCGAGGTGATGATGCAGACGCCGCAGATGGCCAGCGGCAGCAGCATCAGATTGCCCAGCATCGCCGAGCCGCCGAAGAAGATCGCCGCCAGGACCATGGTGGCGACCGTTGTCACCGCATAGGTCTCGAACAGGTCGGCGGCCATGCCGGCGCAGTCGCCGACGTTGTCGCCCACGTTGTCGGCGATGGTTGCGGCGTTGCGCGGGTCGTCTTCCGGGATCCCGGCTTCGAGCTTGCCGACGAGGTCCCCGCCCACATCGGCGCCCTTAGTGAAGATACCGCCGCCCAGACGGGCGAAGATGGAGATCAGCGAGGCGCCGAAGCCCAGCGACACCAGGCCGTCGATCACGTGGCGATCGGACCCGCCCAGGCCCTGCACTTGAGTCAGGAATGCGTAATAGCCCGCGACGCCGATCAGGGCGAAGCCGGCCACCAGCATGCCGGTGATGGCGCCGGAGGTGAAGGCGAGCTTCAGGCCCTTGGCCAAACTCTCCGACGCGGCCTGAGCCGTCCGCACGTTGGCGCGGACCGAAACCAGCATGCCCGCGAAGCCCGCGGCGCCGGATAGAACGGAACCGATCAGGAAGCCGGCCGCCGAATAGGGGCCAATCAGCAGGAACAGCGAGATCAGCACGACCACGCCCACGATCGCGATCGCGGTGTACTGGCGCCTCAGGTAGGCCTGAGCGCCTTCCTGGATGGCAGCGGCGATTTCCTGCATCCGGGCGTTGCCCGGTGAGGCGCGCAATAGTGTCAGCGTCTGGAGCACGCCGTACAGGACGGCGAGCACACCGGCGCCAATCACCAGCGTAAGCATTGAACTCATGAGTAGCGCACCCCTTTGTCGTTGCGCGGGCAGGCGCCGGCTGGCCCACCGCAGTGGCGGCCTCGCCGGAAGGTCCCGTCCCTGATGTTTCCCCAACTCGGGCGCACAGAACTGCGCACCCGAAAGACGGGCCGGAAACTACTCAAGTTTTGCCACATGGCGCAACCGCAGCCGGCCAACTGGTTCCTTGCGCAATGATCAGGCCGCGATGCGGGGCTTGTTGACGCGGCGTCTGGGAGCCTGGGAGGTGACCACCACCGACAGAATCTGGCCTGGACCGACGATGCGGATCACCTCGCTTCGGAGGGTCGCCGTCAGCCGCTCAGCATCGATTTTCGACAGGTCGGACTCCAGGGTGAATGGCGTCCGGTGCCCCAGGCGGACCAGGGCGTCGCGGAAGAACGGCTCCTTTTCCCGCAGCTTGGAGGCGTTGGCCACGCTCGTCAGATTGATGCGCACATAGACGAAGACGTAGTTCACCAGTTGGCGGTTGAAGACGATGGGCAGGCCGACGGGCTGCAGGTCCACGTATTGGCCGACATCGCTCTTGCCGTCCTTGTTCCCCTCCTTCTTGTCCTCGGAGGCGTGGGCGGTCGCTGCCGCGGTCACGGCCATTGCGAAGCTGGTTGTAAGGAGAATTCGGCGGTTCATCGCGCCACCATCCTCCGAATCGGTTGCCGCAAGGTTGCCGCGACAGATCGTACACCCCTCGCATGGTGGCGCCCGGCGAACGGTGGTACGGTCGCAACACTGAAATAAGAGGAGGGACGGCGCATGTCACCGACCCGTCGTAACGCCACCTTGGGGCTGCTGGCCGCCGGGGCGGTCACCTCCGCCGCGCCCCAAGCCCTTGCGTTCGGCCAGGAACCCCAGCCTCAGACCGAGATGCCGGACGAGGATCACGAGCCCGCGTCCGTCGATACCAGCCGCGATCGCAACGAGCACATGCTGGCTCCGGTGACGATCAACGGCCAGGGCCCGTTCAGCTTCCTGCTCGATACCGGCGCCAACATCAGCTGTGTCTCCAACCGCCTGATGGAGCGGCTCGACCTGAAGTCCACCGAAAACGCCCAGGTCCACACGGTGGTGGGCGTGCGCAGCCGACCTATCGTGGTGCTGGACGAGTTGCGGGTGGGCCAGCGCAACCGCCGCAAGGTGCGCACCCCCGCCCTGCCGCTGCGGGGACCGGAGATCGACGGCGTCCTGGGCGTCGACTGGCTGAAAGGCCAGCGCCTGGTGCTCGACTTCAAGGGCAAGAAGATGGAGATCGTGCGCTCGCGGGCCGATGTCGATCAGCCCGGCCGGGTTGTCGTGGTGCCGGCACGCCGCCGTCACGGCCAGCTGACCATCGTCGACGCCGATCTCAGCGGCAAGCGCATCAGCGCGATCATCGACTCCGGCGCCCAGGGCAGTCTGTGCAATCGCCAGCTGCGCGATATCGTCCGCGCCCAGGAGGCTGGACGCGGCGACACCCAGCCCGCCCGCTATGTCCGGATGGAGACCCTGGCCGGCGAGAGTTTCAGCGGCGAATCCATCTTTCTGCCCTTCCTGCGCCTGGGCGGCCTGCACCTGGGCAATGTGGGAGTCACCTACGCCGACATGCACGTGTTCGACATCTGGGGCCTGAAGGATACGCCGGCCCTGGTGATCGGCATGGACCTGCTGGCCCAGTTCGAACAGGTCGCCCTCGACTTCGGCCGCTCGCAGGTGCGGTTCGAGTACATTTGAGTTCGACGTTGCGTCAGCGGCCCCGCGCGATCCTCGTCGACCTGGACGATACGATGTTTACGGCCGGCCAGCGGCCACAGGGTCGCCCGCTTCGGCATCGCCGAGGTGCGACGGCAGGTGGTGCGCGAGATCGCCGACCTGTTCGCGCCGGCGACCTGAACGCTCGTTCGGGCTGATGGGCGACCCGCGTCGATCGAGCCGGTTCACCCGTGGCGCCAGCCGCCCGCCCCGGGTTGGAGTCTGCGGCCGGCCGAAATCACCTCGATCCCCTGCCCCGCGCTCACCTCACCGATGACGGTGAAGCCCGGCAGGGCGACGGGTGAGGTCGCGACGATCTCGTAGTCGTCGCCTCCGCTGGCCAGCGCCAGCAGGGCCTGGGTGATGTCCGGCTGACCCGCCAGCCAGGCGCGCGCCGGGGTCGACAGCGGAACCCGGCCGAGATCGAGCGTGAGCCGCACCGCGCTGGCCTCGGCGATATGGCCGGCGTCGGCGATCAGGCCATCGGAGACGTCCGCCGCGGCGGTGGCGTGTTCCAGCACCGTGCGGCGCAGGTCGAGGCGGGGCGTTGGCAGGCGATAGCGGCCGGACAGGTAGCCGTCGGGGTCGGGGATCTCCTCCCGCGCGGCCCGCAAACCCAGCCAGCCGTCGCCGATATGGCCGCTGACCATCAGGCGGTCGCCTGGCTGGGCGCCGGCCCGGCGGACCATGCGGCCCTCCGGGACCCAGCCCATCGCCGTCAGGCTGGCCGTGAACGGTCCCGGCGTCGCCACCGTGTCGCCGCCCAGCAGGCTGACGCCGGCCTCCTTGAGGTCCGAGCCCAGCCCCGTGGCGAAGGCGGCGCGGTCGCTCTGCGTGAAGGCCGGCGGCCAGGCCACCGCCAGGAAGGCGGCGAACGGCTCGGCGCCCTTGGCCGCCAGGTCGGAGAGGTTCACCCGGGCCAGCCGCCGCCCGATCAGCTCTGGGCGCTCGCCGACCAGGAAGTGGACACCCTCGACGATCGCGTCCTTGGTCACCACCAGGTCGTGGCCCGGCCGGGGCGGCACGACGGCAGCGTCGTCCTTGAGCTCGAAGGCGCCGGGCGCGCCACGGGTCAGCGGGCGAAAGAGCCGGGCAATTTCGCCGAACTCATCAAGCCCTGACATCGCGGGCCACGCCGTCCAGCGCGCCATTCACGAACCCCGGCTCGGTCCCCTCGAAGAAGCTTTTGGCCACCTCGACATATTCGTCGATCACCACCTCGGTGGGCACGTCGGGCCGGTGCGTCAGCTCAAAGCTGCCGGCCCGCAGGATGGCCCGCACGGTGGCGTCCAGCCGCTCCAGCCGCCAGCCTGCGGCCAGGCGCTTGACGATGGCGGCGTCGACCTTGGCCTGCTCGGCCACCACGCCCCGCAACAGCTCCGCGAAGAAGGCTTCATCTGCGGCGGCCAGGGTCATCCCGTCCCCTTCTCCGGGATCAATGTCGCGGTCGAAGCGGTGCTCGGTGAACTCGCGGATCAGGCTCTCCACGCCGATGGCGGACACCTCCATCTGGTAGAGCGCCTGCACGGCGGCCAGCCGGGCCACCGAGCGCGAGGCGTGCGCGCTCATCGAACGCCGCCGCGAAGCTGCTGTTTCAGCGCGATCATCGTCAGCGCCGCCCGCGCCGCGCCGCCGCCCTTGTCGCCCTCGCTGAACCGGGCCCGCGCCCAGGCCTGCTCGTCGTCCTCGGTGGTCAGGATGCCGTTGCCGATGCAGAGCTGCTTGCCGATCGTCAGGTCCAATATCCCACGGGCGCTCTCGTTCGAGACGATCTCGAAGTGATAGGTCTCGCCCCGGATCACGCAGCCCAAAGCCACATAGCCGTCGTAGCGTTGGCCCGCTGGCCGATGCCCCGCCTCCTCGGCGAAGGCGATGGCGCCGGGAATCTCGAGGGCGCCCGGCACGGTCACCACGTCGTAGGCGGCTCCGAAGGCGGCCAGCGCCTGGGTCGCGCCTTCCAGCAGCGCGTCGGCCAGGTCGTCATAGAAGCGCGCTTCCACGATGAGGATGCGGATCGGGTCTTCGGGCATCGAACGTCCTTCGGTCTCTGAAGGACGCTCTTAGGCCGTTTCTCGCCAGCGGGCGAGATAGCGCGCCAGCATGTCGATCTCGAGATTGACGCGGGACCCCGGCGCCAGCGTTCCCAGCGTGGTCACGTCCCAGGTATGTGGGATCAGGTTCACGCCGAAGACGTCGTCCTCGACCTCGTTCACCGTCAGCGAGACGCCCTCGATGGTGATGGAGCCCTTGGGCGCGATGTAGCGGTGCAAAGGCCTGGGGACGCGCACCTGAACCCGATGCGACCCCCCCTCGCTCTCGATCGACAGCACCTCGCCCACGCCGTCCACGTGGCCCGAGACGATGTGGCCGCCCAGTTCGTCGCCGACGCGGGCGGCGCGTTCCAGGTTGACCGGCCGGCCCTCGGTCCAGTCGGACAGGGTGGTCAGCGACAGGGTCTCGCCCGAGACTTCCACCGCGAACCAGCCCGGCCCCTTGTCCACCACGGTCAGGCAACAGCCGGCGTGGCTGACCGAGGCGCCCAGGTCGATCGTGGCGGTGTCGAAACCCGTCTCGATCTCGAAGCGGCGGTCGCGGTTGGTGTCGCGCACGCTGCGCACCCGCCCCACGTCGGTGACGATCCCGGTGAACATTCAGCCCCCCTCTTTTGCGACCAGCGCATAGCGTTCCCAGAGGTCGTCGCCCAGCTGGCTGACCTCGACCCGCCGGAAATGGGGCGCATCGGACAGCGCCGCAACCGCCAGCGATCCGATCGCCGGTCGGCCCTCTAAGCCGAGGATGATCGGGGCGCGGAACCACTCCAGCGTATCCACCAGACCGCATCGCAGAAAGCTGCCCGCCACCTGCCCGCCACCCTCGACAAAGAGGTTGATAAGGCCTTGTACGCGAAGGGCTTGGACGACGGTCTTCAGGTCGGACCGACCATCGCTGATGGCCGAGACGGTGAGGACGCGGACCCCGGCATCGACCAGGGCCACGTCGGGTTCGCCGGTCGCGACGACATAGGTCGGAACACTGCGCGCCGTCTGGACCAGCTTGCACGCGGGCGTAAGCCGCTGGCGGCTGTCCAGCACCACCCGGGCTGGCTGGCGGCCTTGGTAACCGGGCAGGCGCACGGTGAGCTCAGGGTCATCCGCCAGCGCGGTCTCGATCCCGATCACCACGGCGTGGTGGTCGGCGCGGAGCCGATGCACCTGCTCGCGCGACTCCGGGCCGGTGATCCACTGGCTCTCACCCGAGGCCGTGGCGATACGACCGTCGAGCGAGGTCGCAAGTTTGAGGGTCACAGTCATTCCCTCCCCTTTATGGGGACGGGCAGGCCGGCGCTAGCCGGCCGGGGTGGGGAAGTGCGGTTCAGAGTGCGGCGCAGGGAAAGGCTCAGTCAGCCGCCTCGCTCAGTCCCTCTTCCCCCAGGAACCGGGCGAAGTCGTCGGTCTCCTTGAAGTCGCGGTAGACCGAGGCGTAGCGGACGTAGGCCACGTCATCGAGTTGCTTCAGATGCTTCATCACCAGCTCGCCGATGGTGGAGGATGGCAGCTCCGTCTCGCCCATGCTCTCGAGCTGGCGGGTGATGGCCGAAATCATCCGTTCCACCCGCTCCGGCTCCAGCGGCCGCTTGCGGATGGCGATGGAGATCGAGCGCGCCAGCTTGTCCCGCTCGAACGGGGTGCGACGCCCCGAGCGCTTCAGAATGGTGATCTCGCGCAGCTGGACACGCTCAAAGGTTGTGAAGCGGCCTTCGCAGGAGGGGCACAGACGACGGCGACGGATCGCCGCGCCATCCTCGGATGGGCGACTGTCCTTCACCTGAGTCTCATCGTGGCCGCAGAACGGGCAGCGCATATCTAGCCCCCTTTCCAGCCACTTAACGCTATTAGCTGTAGATGGGGAAGCGTTGCGTCATCGCCAGCACCTCGGTGCGCACCTTCTGCTCCACCGCGGACGAATCCTCTCCGGCGGACACCGCGTCCAGCACTTCGCCCATCCATTTGCCAACCTGGCGGAACTCCGCGACGCCGAAGCCTCGGGTTGTGCCAGCCGGCGTGCCGACCCGGAGGCCCGAAGTCTGCATGGCCGGCAGCGGATCGCCGGGGATCGAGTTCTTGTTCGTGGTGATGCCGGCTCTCTCCAGGGCGATCTCGGCCTGGGCTCCGTTGACGTTCTTGGGCGTCAGGTCGACCAGCATAAGGTGGCTGTCGGTGCCGTTGGAAACGATCTTGAGGCCGACGCTCTGCAGGCTGTCGGCCAAGGCGCGGGCGTTCTCGATCACCTGTTTGGCGTAGGTTTTGAACTCGGGACGCAGCGCCTCGCCGAAGGCTACGGCCTTGCCGGCGATCACATGCATCAACGGGCCACCCTGGAGACCGGGGAATACCGCGGAGTTGATCTTGGAGTTCAGCTTCTTCGAATTGGTCAGGATCAGACCGCCCCGCGGACCGCGCAGGGTCTTGTGGGTTGTCGTCGTCACGATGTGGGCGTGCGGAAACGGGTTCGGGTACTCGCCCGCCACGATCAGGCCGGCGTAGTGGGCCACGTCGCACATCAGCACCGCGCCAACCTCGTCGGCGATCTCGCGGAACTTAGCGAAGTCGATGTGGCGCGAATAGGCCGAGCCGCCGGCGATGATCACCTTGGGATTGTTGGCGCGCGCCACCTCAGCGGCCTCGTCGTAATCGATCAGGTGGTCCTGAGCGCGGACGCCATAGGCCACGGGGTTGAACCACTTGCCCGACTGGTTCACCGACTTGCCGTGGGTCAGGTGGCCGCCGTGGTCCAGGTTCATGCCCATGAACGTGTCGCCAGGCGTCATGGTGACCATGAACACCGCCTGGTTGGCCTGGCTTCCGGAGTGTGGCTGGACGTTGGCGTATTCGCAGCCGAACAGCTGCTTGGCCCGCTCGATCGCCAGCCGCTCGACCTCATCGACCACGTCGCAGCCACCGTAGTAGCGCTTGCCCGGATAGCCCTCGGCGTACTTGTTGGTCAGGACAGAGCCCTGGGCCTCCAGGACGGCCTTGGAGACGATGTTCTCCGAGGCGATCAACTCGATCTGCTCTTGCTGGCGCGTCAGCTCGGCGCCGAGAATCCTCGCGACGTCCGGATCGGACTGGCCAACCCCCTGGCTGAAGAATTGGTCGATAGAGGGTTGGGCGGGCACGTGCAGGTTCAAGGGTGGACCTCTCGCGATGAGTCTTTGGGGCGGCGAAGGCGCCCCCTTTACTCCCGAAAGCAGCTCGCTCCAACCACCGGAACTATTCTTCCCGACCGCGCGTTGACGGGCAAAGGCTGGGACGTGTCCGCGCCTTATCCGTGACCGAAGACAGTCGTTGAGAAGAGGTGATCATGAGCGTTGGACCCGATTCCGAAAGGCTCAGGGCCGAGGAGCTGCTGCGGCTGGGGGCGGGCATTGTCTCGGCCTATGTCAGTCGCAACAGCGTGTCCAAGGACGCGGCGCCCGACATCATCCTGTCAGTCCATCAGGCGCTTTGGACCGTCAGCGGCGATGGCCCAGCCCCGCCGGCGGGGCCCGTGGAACGCCCCAACCCCGCCGTGCCGATCGGTCGCTCTGTGCAGCACGACTACATCGTCTGCCTGGAGGACGGCAGGCGGCTAAAGATGCTGAAGCGCTACCTGCGGTCGCGATACGACCTGAGTCCCGACGACTACCGTCGCCGCTGGGGCCTGCAGCCTGACTACCCGATGGTTGCCCCAGCGTACGCCGCCCGCCGCTCTGAATTCGCCAAGAAGATCGGCCTGGGTCTCGGCGTGCGTCGCCGGAAGTAGGCCCCAGGCGCAAGAATGCCCCCGGCATCAGGCGGTGTTAAAAAAGAACGCCCCCGGCAAGCGGGGGCGTCCGGGATGCGGCTGGTGTCGGGTTGTGATCAGACCGCGCCCCGACTTCACGTTGATCATGGTTTAGTTGCGTGTACAGTGCGGCAAACAGGCACGGTGACGTTCGGGCAGGTGTTTCTGGTCCAAGCGCTGGTTTTCGATGAGAAACACCGCTTCGCCGCCCCCGATCGCGGAGCGCTTGGCGGTGGGTACCGCGTAAAACCGTCGCCGTCAGGCGGCGACGCCGCCGACACGCTGAATGTTGCAGTGAATCCAGAGCTTTTCGAGCACCTCGACCAACTCATCCATCATCTTGTCGTCGTGGGCCGGCGACGGCGTGAAGCGCAGGCGCTCCGTGCCACGCGGCACGGTTGGATAGTTGATGGGCTGGACGTAGATGCCGTGTTCTTCCAGCAGGATGTCTGAGATCATCTTGCAGTGGATGGGATCGCCCACCAGCAGCGGCACGATGTGGCTCACCGACGGCATCACCGGCAATCCGGCCTTACGCATCTTGGCCTTAAGAGCCGCGGCGCGCTGCTGGTGCGCGATACGGACCTCGTTGTGGGCCTTGAGGTAACGGATCGAGGCGACCGCGCCCGCGGCCAGCGCCGGCGGCAGCGAGGTGGTGAAGATAAAACCGTCAGCGTAGCTGCGGATCGCGTCCACAATCACGGCATCGGCGGCGATGTAGCCGCCCATGACGCCGAATGCTTTGCCCAGCGTGCCTTCGACGATGTCGATGTCAGCCATGACGCCGTCACGCTCAGCGACGCCGGCGCCGCGGGAGCCATACATGCCGACCGCGTGGACCTCGTCGAGGTAGGTCATGCAGCCGTACTTCTTGGCCAGCGCGACCGTGCCGCGCATGTCGGCGATGTCGCCGTCCATGGAATAGACGCTCTCGAAGGCGATCACCTTCGGAACATGCGGATCGGCCGCCAGCAGCAGCTGTTCCAGGTGCTCCAGATCATTGTGGCGGAATACGATACGCTGCTCGCGCTTGCCGGCGCGAATGCCGCTGATCATCGAGTTGTGGTTCAGCTCGTCAGAGAAGATCAGCAGGCCGGGAAGGATCTTGTACAGGGTCGACAGCGAGGCTTCGTTCGAGACGTAGCCCGAGGTGAACAGCAGCGCGGCTTCCTTCTCGTGAAGGTCGGCCAACTCCTGCTCCAGCTCCACATGATAGTGCGTGGTGCCGGAGATGTTGCGGGTGCCGCCAGACCCGGCGCCGGCTTCCTCGATCGCCTTATGCATGGCGTCAAGCACGAGCGGGTTCTGGCCCTGGCCCAGATAGTCGTTCGAGCACCAGACGGTCACGTCGGCGGTCGCGCCGTCGCCCCGCGTCCAGGTCGCTTTCGGGAACTGGCCGCGATGACGCTTCAGGTCCGCGAAGACGCGATAGCGCCCTTCGGAATGAATCCGCTCCAGCGCGGTCGAAAAAGCTTGTCTGTAATTCATCAACTTCAATCCCGGTGTCGCGCTCGACCAAATTGAGCGCGATGTTCCGGCCCCCGAAATATGATTGCCTTTTGGCGCCGTGATTTCACGTTGTCCATCAAATCGACACGTCTATCGCAGCCATCTTTCACAAATTCGCGGTTAGAATTCGTGAACGGGGCCCCGAGTGGTTCCTTGCCGAAGCAAAGCCCGACCCATCTAGCGCCTCCGAAGCGCCGCGGATGTGATGTGAATCAATTCGTCTGGGGCGCCTTACCGCGCAGCATTTCCAGGATGGCGGAGAAGTCCTTGCTCCCGCCGCCGAGGCGATCGAACAGGGCGTAGAGCCCCTCGGCGGTGGATCCCAGGGGCGTGGCGGCGCCCGACTTGGCGGCGGCTTCCTGGGCCAACTTCAGGTCCTTCAACATCATGGCGGTCGAGAAGCCGCCCTCGTAGTCGCGATTCGACGGCGCGGTCGGCACCGGACCTGGCCAAGGGCAGTAGCTGGTGAGGCTCCAGCACTGGCCCGAGGACCTTGACGCGATATCGAAGAACCGCTCGCCGTCCAGGCCCAGCTTCTCGGCCAGCGCGAAGGCTTCGCAGACCCCGATCATCGAAATGCCCAGGACCATGTTGTTGCAGATCTTGGCCGCCTGCCCTGCCCCGTGGTCGCCAGCGCGCAAGGTCACCCGCGACATCGGCGCGATGACGCCTTCGACCGCGGCGAAATCAGCCTCGTCGCAGCCGACCATGAAGGCCAGCGTCCCCGCGTCAGCCGCCGCCGTGCCGCCCGAGACCGGGGCGTCAGCGAATCGGAACCCAGCCGCCTTGGCCTGCGCCGCCACGGCGCGGGCGCTCTCCACGTCGATGGTCGATGAATCGACCAGCAGCGCGGTCTTCGGCGCGTGGGGCAGGATGTGCTCGGCGTAGACCTGCCGCACGTGCGGGCCTGCGGGCAGCATGGTGACGACGGCGTCGGCGGTCCTCACCGCCTCCGCCACCGAGCCCGCCGTGGAACAGCCCGCCGCGGCGGCCCTGTCGAGGGCCGCCGCGCTGAGATCGAAGGCCATGACCTCGCGCCCCGCCTTCGCCTGGTTGGCGGCCATTCCGCCGCCCATGTTGCCCAGGCCGATGAACGCGATGCGGGTCATGGATGCCTCGTGTAAGTCGCTGCCCTACTTGGGCTTGCGGAACTTCAGGATGAACTGGTCCGTATGGCCGCGAATCGCAGGGTCGAACACGGTCTTGGTGTGATCGTCGGCGGGATTGGCCAGCACCTTGCTCTCGCTTTCAAACTTGAAGCCAGAGCTCTCGAGTTGCTTCTTCACATGGGCCGGATCGATCCGGTGCAGCTTGTCATCCGGGTCGATGGGCGTACCTGGCGCAGCGGCGTGATCCAGGACGATGAAGACACCGCCGGGCTTGATCGCGTCGTAGATCAGCTTGTCGACCTTGGAGATGTCGACGTTCCGGGCGCGAGCGAAGAGGTCGTGATAGTTCTGGGAGGTCCAGAACACGTCCACCTGCTCCGGCAGGGCGAAGCTGGCGATCCCGGTCTGGACGACGGTGATGTTGCCGTACTGCGGGTCCGCCGCGATGCCGAAGATGGCCGGGGGCGTCGGCGCGTTGGCCGGCGGCGGATTGGTGATGACGAACACCTTGCCCTTCGGCCCGACAGCCTTGGCGAAGATGCGGGTGAAATAGCCGCCGCCGGGAATGAAATCGGCGACCTTCGACCCGGCTTTCACGCCGGCGAATTCCAGCATCTCGGCCGGCTTGCGGTCGGCGTCTCGCTTGCTGTCGGCCTCCGGGCGGCCCTTGTCGGCCACCGCGGCGAGCTGATCCTTCGTTGGCGCGGCGCCGGCCACGCCTGCGCTCAGGACCATGGCCGCCGCGGCAGCCATGAGGAACGTCGTCTTCATTGTCGAAATCCTCCCGTGGCGTTGCCCACAGGCAACGCTCGATTCTTTGAAAATCAGCTGAGCATAACCCTCAACGGGTGATGCTCAGGGGGCTTCGTTCAAGCCGCCCGCGCTTCAAGGTAGAGGCGACCATTCCTCTTCGGAAGAGAGAGGCGAAAAAATCGCGTCGAGATGAGATTCGGTGACCTGTTCCAGCGTCGCCGGGCTCCATTTGGGCGCGTTGTCCTTCTCGACGATGACCGCGCGGACACCTTCGATGAAGTCGGCCGACTGCACGATCCGCGCCCCGATCCGGTACTCCATCGCCATGTTCTCGGCGAAGGCCACGCAGCGCGCGCCCAGCTTCAGCTGGCGTAGGCTGACTTTCATCGTCTGCGGTGATTTGGTCGCCAGGATCTTTAGCTGCTCGCCCGCCCAGTCGGTGCCCGCGGCCAGCAGAGCCGCCACGATGCCTTCGAGGGACTCGTCGGCGAACAGGCGGGCGATCTCGTCCTGATGCTGGGCGATCGTGGGCCGGCCGGCGTCGCCCTCGAACTCCGTCAGCAGCGCCTCGGTCCGCTGCGGCGCGGCCAGGATCGCGGCCTTCAATTCCGGCAGTCTGCTGCTGTCCACATAGTCGGTGGCGATCTGCAGCAGCTCGCAGTCCGCCGCCTTGATGCGCGCCCCGGTCAACGCCAGCCACAGGCCGATATGGTCGGGCATGCGGCTGAGGTACCAACCCCCGCCCACGTCCGGGAACAGGCCGATCCCGCTCTCGGGCATGGCGAAGGTGGTCCGCTCGGTGGCCACCCGGAACCGGCACGGCCGCGCCAGGCCGACGCCGCCGCCCATGGTGATCCCGTCCATGAAGACGATGCGCGGCTTGGCGTATCTGAATATCAGGTCATTCAGCCGGTACTCGGTGAAGAAGAACTCCCGCGCCAGCCGCCCGTCGCCCGCCCCGCTCTCGGCCAGCATCCGGATGTCGCCGCCGGCGCAGAAGCCGCGCTCACCGGAGTGGTCGAACATCACCAGCTCGACGCCGGGATCGTCCCGCCAGGCGAGCAGGGCGTCGGTCATCAGGCGGCACATGTTGGTGGTCAGGGCATGGAGCGCCTGCGGCCGGTTCAGCGTGATGCGCCCCACGCGGCCTTCGATGCGGCAGAGGACTTCGGGTTCGGTCGTCACGCCAATTGATCTCCCCGGAGGTCGAAGCAGTCCACGTAACGGCTCGCCACACCGAGCAATCCGGCGTCGCGAGACGCGAGGTTGCAACCCCGAGCGACCGCAAGCGCCAGATAGGCCATGTCAAAAGGCCGGAGTCCCAGTGGCCCGGCGCGGCGACCTAGCCCGAAGACCTCATCGACAGATTGGGGTGCGATCACTTCGATCTCCAAGGCCTTCAAATCATCGACCGCCTGATCGTACCCATCGCTTGTGAGAAGACCTCGCCTTTGGAAGCGGTTCAACACGTTGGCGATCTCCCAGGGGAATACGTGGGGCGCGATGAACCGATCCGCGCGGCGCTGGACGATAAACGCCCGTGCCGCCCCTGTCTGTTGCGTCGCCAGGACCCATCCAAGGGCCGCGGATGCATCGACGACGATTTCGCTCAACCGTCCCGCCAGTCGAGAATCTCTTCCCAGGTCACCTTGTCGATGTCGGGGTTCTCGGCCCGCAGGCGCTCGTGCGAGGCGTCAAATCGGGCGAGCAACGCCTCCCCGGACAGCCGCTGGGGCGGCGTCGCGACGAGCCGCGCGACCGGCTTGCCATGCCGGGTGATGATCACACCCTCCCCGCCTCGTTCGACCGCATCGATCAAGGCCGACAGGTTGGTCTTCGCCTCCAGGACTCCGACTTCGCGCACGGCCCGCTCCATTTCTGACCAGTCAGGTCAGAATAGCACGGTCACTATTGTCGGAACAGTTCCCGCGCCGTGATCACGCGCATGATCTCGTTGGTGCCTTCGAGGATCTGGTGGACACGCAGGTCGCGCACGATGCGCTCCAGCGGATAGTCCTGCAGGTAGCCGTAGCCGCCGTGCAATTGCAGCGCCTGGTTGGCGACCTCGAACCCTGCGTCGGTGGCGAAGCGCTTGGCCATGGCGCAGTACTGGGTGGCCTTGGGGTGCTTGTTGTCCAGCGCATGGGCGGCGCGGCGCACCATCAGGCGGGCGGCGTCCAGGTCGGTGGCCATGTCGGCCAGGCGCCACTGCAGGCCCTGGAATTCCTTCAGCGCCTGTCCGAACTGCTTGCGGGTCTCCAGATAGGTCTTGGCGATGTCGAGCGCCAGGCCGGCCCCGCCGAGCGAGCAGGAGGCGATATTGATGCGCCCACCGTCCAGCCCGGCCATGGCGATCTTGAACCCCTCGCCCTCCTGGCCGATGCGGTTCTCGGCCGGCACGCGACAATCGTCGAAGTTCACCGCCGCCGTCGGCTGGGAATTCCAGCCCATCTTCCGCTCCGGCGCGCCGAAGCTCAGGCCCGGTGTGCCCTTCTCCACCACGAAGGCCGAGACGCCCTTGGCGCCGCCCTCCCCCGTGCGGGCCATCACGACATAGATGTCTGAGACACCCGCGCCGGAAATGAACGCCTTGGCGCCGTTCAGCACGTAACCATCGCGCTCCCGCTTCGCCGAGGTCTTCATCGCCACCGCGTCGGAGCCGGAGCCCGGCTCGGTCAGGCAGTAGGAGGCGATCAGGTCCATGGTGGTCAGGCGCGGCAGGTAGCGGCGGCGCAGGTCCTCGGCCCCGAACCGGTCGATCATCCACGACGCCATGTTGTGAATCGAGATGAAGGCCGCCGTCGCCACGTCGCCATAGCTCAGCTGTTCGAACACGATGGAGGCGTCGAGCCGCGAAAGCGCCGAGCCGCCGACATCCTCCTGCACATAGAGGCCCGCGAAGCCCAGCTCGGCGGCCTTGCGCATCACCTCGACGGGGAAGTGCCGGTCCTCGTCCCAGCGCGCGGAATGGGGCGCCAGTTCGGCTAAGGCGAAGGCGCGCGCCGCGTCCTCGATCGCCCGCTGATCCTCGGTGAGGTCGAAATCCATGGTCTGCGGTTGAGCGCCTGCCGCAGCGGCTGTCAACGCGGAAGGCTTGCGCAAATGGCGCCTGCGGGTGCAAACGCCGGCCCATGACGAAAGCCCCGCTCGCCGCCTATCCCGCGCTTCGCATGCGCCGCCTGCGCCAGGCCGACTGGATCCGCCGCCTGGTGCGCGAAACCGTGCTGACGCCGGCCGACCTGATCTGGTCGATGGTGGTGCACGAGGGCGAGGGTCAGATCCCGGTCGGGTCGATGCCCGGGATCAGCCGGTTCTCGGTGAAGGACTGCGCGGCGGCGGCGAAAGAGGCCCGGTCGCTGGGCATCCCGGCGATTGCCGTCTTCCCGCACATCGACGGGGCCAAGAAGGACGCCACCGGCAGGCTGGCGCATGACCCCAATGGCATCGTGGCCACGGCGGTGAAAGCCATGAAAGACGCCGCCCCCGAAGTCGGGATCATGTGCGACGTGGCGCTGGACCCCTTCACCGACCACGGCCACGACGGGCTGCTGGAGAACGGTCGGATCGTGAACGACGCCACTGTGGAGACGCTGGTGGCCCAGGCGCTGATGCAGGCCAAGGCCGGTTGTGACATCCTGGCGCCGTCGGACATGATGGACGGCCGTTGCGGCGCGATCCGATCGGCCCTCGAGGCCGAAGGCCTGCAGGACGTGATGATCATGTCCTATGCCGCCAAGTACGCCTCGGCCTTCTACGGCCCCTACCGCGAGGCGATCGGGTCGGGAAAGCTGGGCACGGGCTCGGTGGACAATCCCGCCGACAAGAAGACCTACCAGATGGACAACGCCAACCACGCCGAGGCGCTGCGCGAGGTGGCCCTCGACATCGCCGAGGGCGCGGACATGGTGATGGTGAAGCCGGGGATGCCCTACCTCGACATCGTGCGCCAGGTGGTGGACGCCTTCGGCATGCCGACCTTCGCGTTCCAGGTCTCCGGCGAGTACGCCATGATCATGGCCGCCGCCCAGAATGGCTGGCTGGACGAGGACCGCTCGATCCTGGAGAGCCTGGGCGGGTTCAAGCGGGCCGGCGCGTCGGGGGTGATCACCTATTTCGCGCCGCGGGCGGCGCGGCTGCTCGGGGCGTAGTCCAGGCGGCGCTTGCCCAACCCTCAGGCACGCGGCAGCCACGCCCTGAGGATCGCATTCACCTTCTCCGGCGCTTCCTGCTGCACCCAGTGCGAGACGCCGGGCAGACGGCGGATGGTCAGGTCTCGGACGTACTGATCCGTACCCTCCAGCAGTTCGACGCCCAGGGCGGCGTCCTCCTCGCCCCAGACGATCAGGGTCGGTGTCTCGATCGTCGGCCAGGGTCCC
Source organism: Phenylobacterium deserti (assembly GCA_943332615.1). Classification (GTDB taxonomy): domain Bacteria; phylum Pseudomonadota; class Alphaproteobacteria; order Caulobacterales; family Caulobacteraceae; genus Phenylobacterium; species Phenylobacterium deserti_C. The sequence continues at coordinate 18,542 of CALQQB010000045.1, read as the reverse complement.
CGCATCTTGCCGCCGATCTGGAACGCCGCGCGGTACCAGTTGATCATGCCGCGGATCGCGCCCGGCCGCTGGGCGTCGCGGGCGTAGCGGTCCAGCACGTCCGGCGTGAAGTGGGTCTTGTCGATGGCCATGCCGTGGAAGGCCTGGCGGATGGCGCGGGCGTCGTTGGCGGTCATCGCCGCCTCGGGGATGCCGGGCAGCTGGAAGAAGAACATGTACCAGGACTTCTTCAGCTGGGCCCACGACTTGCCCAGCTGCGCGCTCATCACCGCCGGGTGCGGCACGTTCATGATCACCAGCCGCTCCAGCGGCCGCGGCGCATTGGCCGCGAAGGTCCAGGCCAGGCCCGCGCCCCAGTCATGGCCGATCAGGGTGACCGTCTTGGTGCCGCTGGCGTCGATCAGGGCGGCCACGTCCTCCATCAGCCGGTCGATCAGATAGGCCGACACCGCCTTGGGCTTCGGTTCCGTCTCGCCATAGCCGCGCAGGTCCGGCGCCCAGACGCGATAGCCCATCTCCGCCAGCAACGGCAGCTGATGTCGCCAGGAGAACCGGCTCTCCGGAAATCCATGCAGACAGAGCGCGAGGTGGTCGCCCTCCCCGGCCTCATCGACGGCAAAACGGAAGCCGTTGGCCTCGACGGTGCGGGTGGTAATGGTCATGGGCGGTCCCCCTTCGGCGACCGGACTCGCCGGGCGTCACAGACCTCCCATGGTCGCGCCGGGATAGAAGGGCAAGGTGCGAACGCGCTGGCCGGTCAGCCTGGCATAGGCGTTGGCGATCGCGGGCGCGACACAGGGCACGCCGGTCTCCCCGACCCCGCCGGGCGCTTCGGTGCTGGGCACGATGGCGACGCTCACCGCCGGCATCTCATTGAGTTTCAGGACCCGGTAGTTGTTGAAGTTGCTGACGTTGGGCACTCCGGCGTTGAACAGCACCTGCCCCCACAGGGTCGCCGACAGACCATGGACGATGCCGCCCTGCACCTGGGCCTCGATCTGGTCCGGGTTCACGGCGACACCGCAGTCGATGGCGCAGAACATCTTGCCGACCTTGATCTTGCCGCTGCTGAGCGAGATCTGCGCCACGAGGGCGATGTAGCTGCCAAAGCCCTTCAGGAAGGCCAGGCCACGCGCGCTGCCGGCGGGCGCCGCCGACACCGACCAGCCGCTGAGCGCGTCCACCGCGTCGAGCACGCCCAGGGCGCGGGAATTGCCGGCCAGCAGGCTCCGGCGCCAGGCCATCGGATCCTTGCCGGCCGCCAGGGCCAGTTCGTCCATGGCGCTCTCGACCGCGAAGGTGTTGTAGGATTCACCCACCGATCGCCAGTAGCCCAGGGGAATGTCGGCCGGATTGGGCACGAATTCGATCCGCCGGTTCGGGATCGCGTACGGCATGTCCGTGGCCCCCGCGACGGCGCCGGTGTCCTCCGGGTTGTTTCCGGGCTTGGTGTTGCGCTGGATGTTTATCGAGGGCGATACGTTGCGGTAGAGCATCGCCGACAGCGATTTGTCGGCGTCCAGCCCCGCCTGGACCCGGATCGCGGCGCACGGCCGATACATGTCGTTCTGGAAGTCCTGCTTTCGCGACCACGTCAGCTTGACGGGCTTGCCGACCGCCTTGGAGATCTTCACCGCCTCGCCGATGAAGTCCTGGTCGAACTTGCGACCGAGGCCGCCGCCCAGAAACGTCGTGTGCACCGTGATGGCGGTGGGTGGCAGCCCGGTGATGGCCGAGGCCGTGAAGATGTTGAGCGCCTGGCCCTGGGTGGGAGCCCAGATCTCGCACGACGTCGAGGTGACCGACGCGGTGCAGTTCAGCACCTCCATGCAGGCGTGCGCCAGATAGGGAAGCTCGTAGGTGGCGTCGATTTTGGTGGGGGCGTTGGCCAGCGCCACCGCGGCATCGACGGCGCCCGTCGTCTCATAGACATGGGGGACCGTCGTCGTGGACGCCAGCAGGGCGAGACCGGCCGCGCGGATGGTCGCGCTGTCTCGCGAGCCGGTATTGGCCGGCAGTGTCCACTTGATCTTCGACGCCAGGGAATCGGCGATGCGCTGTGCGGTCCAGGTGTCGGAGGCCACGACGCCAACGCCATTGCCGAGATTGACCAGGGCGGTCGCGCCGCTGGCGGTCGCGGGCATGCTGGCCACCGTTCCGCCCAGGGTCGGGCAATGCACGACGGCCGCGTAGACCATGCCCGGGACTCTGACGTCGATCCCGAAGATTGCCGAGCCGTTCACCTTGGCAGGGATGTCGGTGCGCGGCAGGCGCTGGCCGATGGCGTTCCGGGTGGCGGCCAGGGTCACCGAGGCCGGCGGCGTGAGCTGGGCCGCGGTCTCGACCAGCTGGCTGAACAGCAAGCTGTTGGCGCCATCGGTCACCTTGCCGCCCTGCGCCAGGCGCCAGGCGATGTTCGGCGACATCTGGGCGGCGGCCGCCAGCAACATCTCCCGCGCCGTGGCCGCGGCCTTGCGCATCGGCAGGTACCAGCCGCGCATGCTGGTGCTTCCGCCGGTGAGCTGCAGGCCGAACAGGGGGTTCGAATACGGGTTGGTTGGGAACTTCGGTACGGCGTGTTCGACGCTGACCTGGCTCCAGTCCAGCATGAGCTCCTCGGCGGCCAGTTGTGCGAGGCCGGTCATGATACCCTGACCCATCTCGGAAGGCCCGACGAAGAGCGTCACCTTGTTCTGGCCATCGATCTGCAGATAGGCGCCCAGTGTGGTCGCCGGGACTGGCGCGGCGACGGAGCCGGCGGACGCGGTCGCTCCGCTGAGGGACTTGAGCGACCCACTGGCCGCGAGGGTGACCGGAACCACCAGAACGGCGCCCCCGCCCACCAGGATTGCGCGTCGATCAACGGTCGTCATGAGACTCTCCCGAACCCTTGGCGTGGAATGTTGGGGTGACCCCTAAAGAGTCTGGATCGCCTTGCTGATCCGCTGGTAGGTGCCGCAGACACAGATGTGTTGCAGCTCCGAGGCGATTTCCTTGCCGTGATGGCCGGCCTTCATCGCGCCGACGGTGGCCATCAGCATGCCCGGCTGGCAGTAGCCACACTGGGGAACCTGATTTGTCACCCAGGCGTCCTGCGCCTTCTTGCCGTCCGCATCCGTGGACAGCCCTTCGACCGTGACGATCTTCTTGCCGACGGCGGAGGTCACATCGAAGACACAGGATCGTTCACGCTGGCCGTTCACCAGCACCGTGCACGCCCCGCATACCTCGATGCCGCAGCCATACTTTGTACCGGTGAGGCCCAGCAGATCTCGCAGGACCCAGAGCAATGGCATCTCAGAAGAGTTGATGGTGACGGTCTGGTTCACGCCATTGACGTTCAGCGTCAGCGTTTGAGCCATGTATCATGCCCCTATTCTGTATCGTTTCAGGATAACCCTGTGCTCTGGCGCATTGAGATCCGAAATATTGAGGCCACTAAGACACCCAGAAGCAGCGTTATTGACGATTTGCGTGTTCGCCTGACAAGGGAATTTCCCTCGCCTGCGACAAGGTGTCGCTACTTTAAGGTGTAGCTTATGCTATTTCAGGTAGAAAAATACGTACTCTCGCGCTCCGCGCCCGGCAGGGTGATCATGCCCTGAAACCTAAAACCGACCTTCCGCAGGACGGCCATGGAGGCCAGGTTCTGCGGCGTGGTGATCGCGGCCAATTGCGGAATGCCCATCGGCCCTCGGGCGTGGGCCAGGACAGCGGCGGCGGCCTCCTGAGCGTAGCCGCGGCCCCAGGCGCGCTGGATGAAGGCATAGCCCACGTCCGGGACGTCCAGGCCGTCACGACGGACCAGACCCGCCAGGCCTACCGCCGCGCCGTCGGATTTCTGGGCCGTCAGCCACATGCCGAAGCCGTGGTCGCGATAGCTGCCCAGCACGCGCTCTTCGATATAGGTCCGCGCCTGGTCCGGAGTGCGCACGCCTCGGTCGCCGATGTTCTCGAGGAACCCAGGTGAGTTCAGCAGGTCGAGCACGAAGGCGGCGTCCTGCACCGTGACCTCACGCAGCACCAGCCGCTCGGTTTCCAGAATGATCACCGCCAGCCCCCAACAGCGCCTGAAACCGCATCTTAATGCGTCCAGCGCAGGTTACCCGCCGAAACAGCGTTAACCCAGGTGAACCATGGCGGTGAGCGGCGACCGGCCAATCATCATCAAGAAGATCAAGAAGGGCGGCGGCGCGGGGCACCACGGCGGCGCCTGGAAGGTCGCCTACGCCGACTTCGTGACCGCCATGATGGCCTTCTTCCTGCTGATGTGGCTCATCAACACCACCAGCCCCGAGCAGAAGCGGGGCGTCGCCGACTATTTCGCACCGGCCAGCGTATCGGAAACCACGTCCGGCGCCGGTGGCATCCTGGGCGGGTCAGCCCTGGGCAAGGACGGCTCCAAGAGCGCCGGTTCGGCCGATCTGATCGAGGAACTGGCGCCGAGTTCGAAGAACCCCGACAACGGCGACGCCAAGGACGGCGCGAAGGGCAAGATGCCCGAACAGGCCGCGGCGGAAGCACAGCAGGTGGCCGAGGAGGCCGCGTTTGCCTCCGCCGCTCAGTCGCTCCGCCAGGCGTTGCAGCAGATGCCGGAACTGGCGGAACTGTCGAAGAACATCATCATCGACGAGACTCCCGAGGGCCTGCGCATCCAGCTGGTCGATCAGGAAGGCCGCTCGATGTTTAACGAGGGCACAGCGCAGCCCAACGACCGGGCGAAGGTGCTGCTGCGGGCGATCACCAAGATCATCAACCAGCTGCCTAACAGGATCAGCCTCTACGGCCACACCTCGGCCAGCGCGAACGGCGCCAAGCCCGAGAGCGACTGGCAGCTCTCGTCCGGACGCGCCAACGCGTCGCGTCAAGTCCTCCAGGCCGCGGGTGTGGATACCGACCGGATCTATCAGGTCTCCGGTAAGGCCAGTTCAGAGCCGCTCTACCCAGACGACCCCGCCCTGCCGGGCAACCGCCGCATCGCCATCGTGCTGCTGCGCGAGGCGCCGGTCCTGCCACCGAACCCCGCACTGTAGGGATGGCCTTGCGCTGAGGGCCGGCATGACCCCTAATCCCTGCAGGCGCATCCCGAAGGCGACCCCAGGTCCGTGACGCAGCACTTCCCGTCCCGTCAGCTCCGGTTCTTTCTGACCGCGCCCTCGCCGTGCCCGTACCTGCCTGAGCGATATGAGCGAAAGGTGTTCGCGCACCTGCCGCTGTCGGATGGGGCGAACGTCAACGACAGCCTCACCCAGGTCGGATTCCGACGCTCGCAGAACATCGCCTATCGACCAGCTTGCGAGGCCTGCTCGGCCTGCGTCTCGGCGCGGATCCCGGCGGCCGACTACGTGTTCTCGCGGTCCGAGCGCAAGGCTCTGGCCCGTAACGGGGACATCCAGCGCTGCCTGGTCGAGGCCGAGGCGACGATGGAGCAGTTCGACCTGCTGCGCCGCTACCTGCTGGTGCGTCACGCCGACGGCGGCATGGCCGAAATGACCTGGCCCGACTATGTCGCCATGGTCGAGGACACGGCCGTCCGCACCCACCTCATCGAGTACCGCATCCGTCCCAAGGACGGTGGTCCAGGCGACCTGATCGCGTGTGCCCTGGTCGATCTGATGAGCGACGGGCTCTCGCTGGTCTACAGCTTCTACGATCCCACCCTGAGCCGTCGCAGCCTGGGCTCGTTCATGATCCTGGATCACGTGGCCCAGGCCGGCCTGACCAGTCTGCCCTATGTCTACCTGGGCTACTGGGTCCGGGGTTCTGAGAAGATGGATTACAAGGTCAGGTTCTCGCCCATCGAACTGTTAAGGCCCGGCGGCTGGACGCTGGCGGCGGCGCGGGACCTGCCCGGCCGGCCCTGACTGTGGAACCCGGGTGTAACCGGTGCGCACGGCTGGCGGAGCGGCGCGCGCGGGCCTAGAACCGGCCGGTGACCCCAGCAAACCCGGAAAATTGATGGCGCGGCAGCTTCGGCTGAACCTGGCCCGCCAGGCGCCGCCCTCCCTCGACGCCTTCGTGCGCGGACCCTCGAACGCCGACGCAGCCGCCGCGATCGAGGCGTGGCCCGCGTGGCGCGGCGGCTGCCTCACGCTGGTCGGGCCGCAGGGCTCGGGCAAGAGCCATCTCGCGCTCGCCTGGGCGGCCACCAGCGGCGCACGGGTCCTTACCGCCGACGCGGCCGAGGCCACCGCGGCGACCGGTCGCCCGGTGCTGGTGGAGGATGCCGACCGCGCGATCCCGGCGGAGGGCCTGTTCCATCTCATCAACCTCGCCACGCGAAGTGGGGGCGGCCTGCTGCTGACCGCGCGGACCGCGCCAGCGACTTGGCCCTCGGCCCTGCCTGACCTGCGCTCGCGGCTGAACGCCCTGCCCGTGGTCGAGATCGGCGCCCCGGACGACATGGTGCTGGAGGGCGTGCTGCGGAAATTCTTCCGCGACAGCAACATCCGCCCGCCGGAAGAGGTCTATCCCTACCTGCTGGCCCGGATGAACCGCTCGATCCCGGACGCCGAGGAGATCGTGCGGCGTCTGGACGAGGCCGGCGACGCGGGCTTTCGACCCGTGACTCGCGTGCTGGCGCGGCAGATCCTGGACCATCGCTCCGAGCTCGATCTCTAGGCGGACCAGCTTGGATTGATCGAAGATATCGTTGCGGTCGGCATTGACGAACCTCTGTTTTTCCCGCGCTGATTGTCCTCGTGGCGCACCGGTCACATGCGACGAGACACAGGGGATGCTGGGTAGCAGCCCGCCCAAGGCCGCTCCGGAGCTGGAACTGAAGTTCCAGCTGAGCGCAGGCGCCGTCGAGGCGCTGCGGGCGAGGACGTTTCCTCTCGATAAGTCCTCCATATCTCAGCTCCATGCTGTCTATTTCGACACCCCTGGCCACACCCTGCGCGATGGCGGATTCAGCCTGCGGGTTCGGCGCAACGGCGAGACCTATATCCAGACCCTGAAGCACCGCGCCGGCGGCGGGCTGTTCGAGCGCGACGAGTGGGAAACGGAGGTCGATGGCCTGGACCTGGACCTGACGGCCCTGGAGGGCTCGCCCGCCCAGGCGGCGATCGGCGTCGCGACCCTGGCGCCTGCCTTCACCGTGGAGGTCGAGCGCCGCACCCATCTGGTGACCCAGGGCCACAGCCAGATCGAGGTCAGCTTTGATACCGGCGTGATCGCCGCCGGCGAGCGCCGGGAGGCCATCGCGGAGATGGAACTGGAGCTGCTTGACGGCGCGCCGAACGACCTGTTCGCCCTGGCGCGCGACCTGCAAGCCGCGGCCGCGCTGACGCTGTCGTTCGAGAGCAAGGCCGAGCGGGGTTACCGCCTGGCCGGACACGACCGGGTCGCCGCCCTGAAGGGCCAGTGGACCGTCATCGGGCCGGATACGCCCGGCGCCGACGCCTTCCAGCTGGTGGCCCGCGACGCCCTGGTCCAGATCGCCGGCAACGCGGGGTTGTTGCAGCGCAGCCCGAGCCCCGACGTTCTGCACCAGCTGCGCGTCGGTCTGCGTCGGCTGCGGGCCGGACTGTCGGTGTTCCGCGGCATGCTGGACGCCGAGGGCCTGGACGCCGCGAAACGCGAAACCCGGTGGCTGGCGGGCGAACTCGCCGCCGCCCGCGACATCGATGTGTTCCTGCAGAGGGCCGCCGCGACCGACGAGATCGAAGAGAGCCTGGGCCGGGCCGCCTTCTTCCGCGCCCTTCGCATCAGCCAGGCCAAGGCCTATGAACGCGCCCTGGCTGCGGTGGGCTCGCACCGGTTCCGCACCCTGCTGCTGACCCTGGGCGAGTGGATCGAGATCGGCGCCTGGTTGCGGCTGGCCAACGACCACCAGCGCACCCTTCGCGAAGGCCCCGCGACCGCCCTCGCCGGCCCCATTCTCGACAAGCTGAACCGCCGGCTGCGCAAGCGCTCGCGCCGCTTCCTGCACAGCGATGCCGAGGCCCGGCACGACCTGCGCAAACAGGCCAAGAAACTGCGCTACGCCGCTGCCTTCCTAGGTGAGGCGTTCCCGAACCACCCCAAGCGCCGCCAGCAGTTCACCACGCTGTTGCGGACCCTTCAGGATCAGCTGGGCGAATTGAACGACATGGCCGTGGCCGGCGCGGTCGCGATGCAGGCGGTCGGGCGCCGCTCCGGCGAGATCGCCTTCGCCGCGGGGTTGGAGGTGGCGCGGATGGGCCGTGATGAAGGCGTCACAGTGAAAGCGGTAAATGACGCCCTCAAAGCGTTCCGCAAGGTGGCGCCCTTCTGGGCGGCGCCTCGGAACGACGACCTTAACGTTTCCCGGCCACGCTTGCGCAACGTGTGAGGACGTCCGAGAGTCAGGAATGCCGCCGCCGAACGATGTCTCCCCCATGGTTGCCCCAGCGCCCGTCTCCGGCCTTGGCGTGGCGAAACCCGGTCCGGCTGTGAGCGACCTGGTCGGCCAGCCCACGCGGTTCTTTAATCGCGAGCTCTCGTGGCTGGCGTTCAATCGCCGTGTGCTGGCCGAGAGCATGAATCCGCGCCACCCTCTGCTGGAGCGGCTGCGGTTTCTGGCGATCAGCGCCAACAATCTCGACGAATTCTACATGGTCCGCGTGGCCGGCCTGAAGGCGCAGGTCCGCGAGGGTGTGCGAAGCCTGAGCCAGGACGGCCTGACGCCGAGCGAGCAGCTGATCCGGGTCAACGAGGCCGCCGCCGACCTGATGAACGACCAGCAGACCCGCTGGCGCGAACTCTGCGGCGAACTGGCCGGCGAAGGCCTGCGTTACGTCTCCGCCGACGAGGTGACGCCCAGCGAACGGATCGCCCTGGAGGCGAGATTCCTGGCGGAACTGTTCCCGGTCCTGACGCCACTCGCTATCGACCCGGCCCATCCCTTCCCGTTCATCCCCAACCTGGCCTTCTCATTGGTCTTGAAGATCCGCCGGATCGCGGATGGCCGCCAGCTGTACGCCCTGGCCCCGCTGCCGGCCCAGGTGGCGCGGTTCTGGCAGCTTGCGCCCCCCAAGGGCGGGCGCCGGAAGCCGCAGAGGCGGGTGATCTCGCTGGAAGCCATGGTCCTCCTGTTCCTGGACCACCTGTTCCCCGGCTGCGAGATCGAGGAACAGGGCGTGTTCCGCCTGATCCGCGACAGCGACGTGGAGATGGAGGAAGAAGCCGAGGATCTGGTCCGCGAGTTTGAACTGCGTTTGAAGCAGCGCCGGCTGGGATCCGTCGTCCGGGTAGAACTGGAGACCCGCACGCCCGAGGAGCTGCGCAGCTTCATCTCCGAAAGCCTGCACGCCAAGCCCGAGGACATCATCCTGATCGACGGCCTGCTGGGCCTCGACGAACTGACCCAGTTGATCCCGCCCGATCGCTCCGAACTGAAGTTCAAGCCGTTCGAGGCCCGCTTCCCGGAGCGCATCCGCGACCATGGCGGTGACTGCTTCGCCGCGATCCGCGAGAAGGACATCCTGGTCCACCATCCGTTCGAGAGCTTCGACGTGGTGGTGCAGTTCCTGCGCCAGGCCGCCCGCGACCCCAACGTGCTGGCGATCAAGCAGACCCTCTACCGCACCTCCAAGGACAGCCCGATCGTGGCGGCCCTGATCGAGGCGGCGGAAAACGGCAAGAACGTCACCGCCCTGATCGAGATCAAGGCGCGGTTCGACGAAGAGGCCAACCTCAAGTGGGCCCGCGACCTGGAGCGTGCGGGCGTCCACGTGGTCTACGGCTTCATCGAGTACAAGACCCACGCCAAGCTCTCGATGGTGGTTCGCAAGGAGGGTGAGACGCTGCGCACCTACTGCCACTTCGGTACGGGCAACTACCACCCGGTCACGGCGCGCATCTACACCGACCTCTCGCTGTTCACGACCGAGGCGCCGTTCGGCCGCGACTCGGCCAAGCTGTTCAACTTCATCACCGGCTACGCCCAGCCCGTCGGGCTGGAGCGACTGTCCTATTCCCCGATCACCATGAAACCCGACCTGCTGCGCATGATCAGACAGGAAGCTGAAAGTGCCCGAGCCGGCCAGCCGGCCGGTATCTGGGCCAAGATGAACTCCCTGGTCGATCCGGAGATCATCGATTGCCTCTACGCCGCTGGCCAGGCTGGCGTGCCGATCGACCTGGTGATTCGCGGGATCTGCTGCCTGCGGCCCGGGGTGGCGGGCCTGTCGGACAATATCCGGGTGAAGTCGATCGTCGGCCGCTACCTGGAGCACTGTCGCATCGTGGCGTTCGCAAATGGCCACCCCATGCCGTCCAGCCATGCGCGGCTCTACATGTCGTCGGCCGACTGGATGCCGCGCAACCTCGACCGCCGGGTCGAGGTGATGACGCCCATCGAGAATCCCACCGTGCACCAGCAGGTTCTGCAACAGATCATGCTGGCCAACCTGAAGGACGAAGCACAAAGCTGGACCCTCGACGCCGACGGCCGCTATAGGCGTGATCCTGCCTGGGACCACCCGAACGCCTTTTCGGCGCACGAGTATTTCATGACCAATCCGAGCCTTTCCGGTCGCGGGCAGAGGGTGAAAGACATGCCGCGCGCGATCGACCATGTGGCCTCGCGGGGATAGCGCGGGCCGCCCTGAGGGCCGTCAGGCGGCGGTCATCGACGTCGGGTCGAACTCGGTGCGCCTGGTCATCTACCGGATCGACGGGCGTGCGCTGTGGACCGTCTACAACGAGAAGGTGGTCGCGGGCCTGGGCAAGGACCTGAACGCCTCCGGCCGGCTGTCCCCCGAGGGTGCGGAGGCCGCGATCCTGGCGCTGCGCCGGTTCCGTGCGGTGCTGGAGGGCTGGCGGGCCGAAGAGGTGATGGTGGCCGCGACGGCCGCGGTGCGTGACGCCGCCGACGGCAAAGCCTTCCTGAAACGGGTCAAGGACGAGACCGGGCTCGAGATCCGCGTCCTCAGCGGCGAGGAGGAGGCCCGGTACGCCGCCCTGGGCGTGATCTGCGGCCAGCCGGACGCGCAGGGCGTGGTCGGAGACCTCGGCGGTTCCAGCCTGGAACTGGTGCGCCTGAACGGCCACGGCCCGGTCGTGGGCGCGACGCTGCCGCTCGGCCCCTTCGCCCTGGGCGCGCCCAAGCCGCTGGACCCGGAGCGCGCGCTGCGCACCATCGACGACCGCCTGCAGCCGCTGGCCAACCGCTATGCGACGACAGAATTCCATGCCGTCGGCGGCGCCTGGCGCAATCTGGCGCTCCTGCACATGCAGATGGCCGACTATCCGCTGCATGTGGCCCACCAGTACGAGATGACCCGCGGCGACGCCCTGGTGCTGACCCGGTTCGTCCAGCGCCAGTCGCGATCGTCCCTGGAGCGTATCCAGGGGCTGTCCAAGAAGCGCTTCGACACCCTGCCCTACGCCGCCCTGGTCCTGGACAGGCTGATCGAGCGGCTGGGCGTCGAGCGGGTGGTGGTCTCGGCCTATGGCGTGCGCGAGGGCCTGCTGCTGGAGGCCATGGCGCCGGAGGTCCGCGACCTGGACCCGCTGATCGAGGGCTGCGAGGCGCTGACGGCGTACCGCGGCTCCGGCCCCGAACTGGGCCATGCCCTGGAGGCGTGGGTATCGCCGCTGTTCGAGGCGCTGCCGCCGATGTTCCCCGGTCGGGACGCGGTGCTGCTGGCCGCCGCCTGCCGGTTGGCGGACCTGGGCACGCGCCTGCACCCCGATCACCGCGCCGACCTCGCGTTCGAGCAGGTGCTGCGCGCGCCGCTGGCCGGCATGAACCACGCCGAGCGCGCGTTCCTGGCCTATGTCGCCTTCGCCCGGCACGCCGCGGCGGTGCAGTCGGCGGAGGGCACGGCGGTCAGCCGCGTCCTGACCCCGGAGCGCCGCCAGCGCGCGCGGGCCCTGGGCTCGGCGATCCGGCTGGGCTGCGACCTGTCTGGCCGCAACCCGCGCCTGCTGGAGAAGTCCAGCCTCATGATCAAAGGCGACCGCCTCGTTCTCAGCGCCCTGGCCGGCTGGGACGACATGCTGCTGGGCGAGCAGACCGCGCGCCGCGCGGCGACGGTGGCCCAGGCGCTGAAGCTGAAGCTTGAGATGGCCTGAGCGCCTGCTTGAGATGGCCTGAGCGCCTGAACGAATGAAGGGCCGGTTTTGACACCGGCCCTCACCCGCAGAAGCCTTCGGCCGCACCTCAGATGAGATGGGACCGCAGGGCTCGAATGCAAGAGGGCGGCGCCACGGTCGCCCGCAACACCGCCCTCTGATCCAGATCCGTTGGGGGACCTGAGCGTTCAAGGTCGAAGGCTGTTCTCGGCTCCACTGATCGCTCAGTTCGGCTCCGACCTGGCCTCCGGTGCTGCTCCGGGCCGATCCGCCTCCGGGTTGCCCCGGCGCGTCTCGATCTGGAGAGCCGCCTGCCCGCTCCGCTTTTCGGTCGCCCAGTTGCCTGGTTGGCCGGTCCGCCGCGCCGCAGTTCCTCTCGGCAAGGACAGGCTCCTCCAACCCCGGGGGCGGCGCAACGGGGGTCGGCGGCGGGGCTGTGAACGTTCTGTGGCTCCGAGGGTGGACGGGCTGTGGACAATCGGAGGGCGGCGCCGATAACCCCCACAAAATCAATCGCGAAGAGTTATCCGCAGGTTCGCCGTCACGCTGGCTCCGCTGCCGCTTTCGGGGCCCGGCGGACCTCGACGACGCGGACGCGCGCGCCGTCCAGCACCAGGGCCAGTTCGCCGTGCTTCAGCCTCAGCGCGTCCTCGCCGAAGGCCTCGTGTCGCCAGCCCTTGAGGGCGGCGACATCGGCCTCGTCGTCATTGGCGATCTGCTCCAGGTCGGAGACCGTGGCGATCAGCTTGGAGGCCACGCCGGCCTCCTCGGCCCGCGCCTTCAGCAGCACCTTCAGCAGTTCCACCACGGCGCCGGCGGCCGGCGAGGCCGGGGTGCGACTGCGCTCGATCACCGGGGCGTAGGCCTCGGGGTCGCGTAGCGCCTCCTTGATGGCGGCCACCAGGTCGGGTCCGAAGCGGGAGCCCGAGAAACCCTTGGGCACCGAGCGCAGCCGGTCCAGGCCGTCGGAGTCGGTCGGGCCCTGGGTGGCGATCTCGTCGATCGCCTCGTCCTTGAGAATCCGGCCGCGCGGCTGGTCGCGCAGCTGGGCCGTGCGCTCGCGCCAGGCGGCGACGGCCTTGTAGACCGCCAGGTATTTCGCCGTGTGCCGGCGCGGCCGCAGCCGCTTCCAGGCGTTCTCCGGCTCCATGTCGTAGTTGGCCGGCGACGTGAGGTCGTTCATCTCGTCCGTCACCCAGCCCAGGCGGCCTTCCTTTTCCAGCCGCTCGTGCAGCATGGGGTAGAGGGCGGCCAGGTGGGTGACGTCGGCCAGCGCATAGGTCAGCTGGTTCTCCGACAGCGGCCGCCGCGCCCAGTCGGTGAACCGAGAGCTCTTGTCGAGGTCGATCTTCAGCATCTGGCGGACCAGGGCGTCATAGGCGATCTGCTCGCCGAACCCGGCGGCCATGCCGGCAACCTGGGTGTCGAACAGCGGCTTGGGCATGGCGTGCAGGTTGTTGAAGATTTCCACGTCCTGCCGGGCGGCGTGGAAGACCTTGAGGATCTTCTCGTCGCGCATGATCGCCAGGAACGGCTCGAGGTCCATCTCCTCCGAGAGCGGGTCGATACAGGCCTCGGCCGACGGCGCCGCCGCCTGGATCAGACACAGCTTCGGCCAGTACGTCGTTTCGCGCATGAACTCGGTGTCCACGGCGACGAACGGCTGGTCCTTGATCTTGTCGCAAAACGCCGCAAGTGCTGCGGTAGTGGTGATAGGCGTCATAAATCAGCTATAGCCCCGCGCGCGGCCGACTCTGCAAGGGCCACCAAGGCGTTTCTCTGCACTCCAAGCCCGGGTTCGTAAATGTCCGAACGGCCAAACGGTCTCACCTACGCCCAAGCCGGCGTCGATATCGATGCGGGTGCGGCTTTGGTGGAACGCATCAAGCCCCTGGCGAAGTCCACCCGGCGGGCCGGCTCCGAGCCGTCGCTGGGCGGGTTCGGCGCCCTCTTCGACCTGAAGGCCGCCGGATATGACGATCCGCTGCTGGTCACCACCACGGACGGGGTCGGCACCAAGCTGAAGCTGGCCATCGAGACCGGCATCCATGACACGGTCGGCATCGACCTAGTGGCCATGTGCGTCAACGACCTGCTGGCCCAGGGCGCCGAGCCGCTGATGTTCCTGGACTACTACGCCACCGGCAAGCTGGACGTGGACGCCGCGGCGTCCGTGGTGGCCGGTATCGCCGAGGGCTGCCGACAGGCCGGCTGCGCCCTGGTGGGCGGCGAGACCGCCGAGATGCCGGGCATGTATTCCGACGGCGACTATGACATGGCGGGCTTCTGCGTGGGCGCGGTGGACCGCGACAAGGTGATCCCCCGCCTGGGCGACCAGAAGGCCGGCGACATCCTGATCGGCCTGGGCTCGTCCGGCCCGCACTCCAACGGCTATTCCCTGATCCGCCGCATCGTCGAGCGCTCGGGGCTGGCATGGGACGCCCCCTCCCCGTTCAGCCAGGACCAGACCCTGGCGCAGGCGCTGCTGACGCCCACCCGCATCTATATCAAGACCGTCCTGCCGCACCTGAAGGCCGGCCGCATCAAGGGCCTGGCCCACATCACCGGCGGCGGCCTGGTGGAGAACCCGCCCCGCGCGGTGGCCGAGGGCCTGGTGGCGCGGTTCGACTGGACCGCCTGGACCCCGCCGCCGGTGTTTGGCTGGCTGGCCCGGACCGGCGGCGTCGACGAAGCCGAGATGCACCGCACCTTTAACTGCGGCCTGGGCCTGATGCTGATCGTGGGCCCGGACGAGCTGCCCGAGGTGCTGGAGGGTCTGGTGCGGGCGGGCGAGGATGCGTTCGTGGTGGGGGAATTGGCGCAGGCGTAGCTTCCCTCCCTGAATGTGGAGGGACATCACGCCGAGCTGAGCCACGCATCCTCTTCCGGCTCGAAATCGAGCGCGGCCTGCGGCGGGTCGGCCAGGTCGCGCCAGCCGGCGATGGCGTCGGGCGGGAAGCCCACGTCCATCGCAAGCCGCGCCACGTGGTCGTCCAGCGGCTCGTCGCAGAAGCTGTCCTTCAGGCAATCCTCGGCGATGGTCTCTTCGACGCCCTGGCGATGGAAGGCGAACGTCTCGGCAGCGGGTTCATCCCATTCGGCGCTTTCGCGCTCGTCTTCGGGCCGCTCGGCCTCGTTCCAGGCCAGCCGCAGCAGGGCCTCGCGCACCTCGCCGATGCGCCGGGCCACCGCCGCGCCGCCGGGCTTTGCCTTGGGCGTATTGGCCTGGACCTGGTCGGCGGCCGCCAGCTCACGCCGCAGCCGCACCTTCAGCGCCAGGCTTTGGCGATAGGACCGCGCCGCGCGCTGATAGCTGCGCGCCAGCCCGCTGGCTTCCTCGGACTCCGCCGCCGCCAGCGCCCGGCGCGCAAAATCCCGCGCCAGCGCCAGATCGTGCTGCGCCAGTTCGGCCAGGCCGAGGGCGTCTTCCTCGGTAATGTTGAGGGCGTCGAGCATGTTGGAGGGGAGTAGAGCACGGGGGTGCGTCAGAAGCGGACGTAGGGTGAGATCATTGCGATCGATGGGGAGGGTCGCTTGCGGCGATGCCTCGCGCTGCTGGCCTTCGCGACGTTCACGTTGACCGTTACCTTTTCATCGTCGTCGGTCATGGCTGTCCTCCTGGCGCAGATGCTAGCCGTCACCCCTCATCGAGGACGACCACGAGGTTTTGCAAGTGCAAGGCTCTCCTGAGACAACCGACGGGTTGTCGAGCGTTGCGACTAGGTTGTCGGAAAACAACCTGGCGGTTGTCGATGAAGCGGATCATCGGCGGAGTTGCTGCGCGCTTTGAAGTCGGCGGTTTCTGCGCCAGATAGGAACCATGAGCCAACCGCAAATCACCGCGCCGCCGGATGCCCAACACTCCGTTCAAGTGGACGCGAAACGCAGGCGGATCGGCAACGCGACCGATCGGCAAAGGAAGGCCGCGCTCGGGCAGTTCATGACGCCAGCGGCGGTTGCCCGCTTCATGGCGTCGTTGCTTCCGCCGCTAGTTGGCGAGCCTATGAGGCTGCTGGACGCCGGAGCCGGGATCGGGTCGCTCACGAGCGCTGTCCTGGACCGGCAGGTCGAGGGGAGCCTGGGGGCAAGTTCGATCCACGTAACCGCGTTCGAGCTTGACCCATTCCTTGTGCCGCACCTCACCGACACGTTGCAGCACTACGCCAAGGCTCGGAAGGAGGTCACGTTCGACATCGTGGCCAGCGATTTCCTCCAGGCGGGAGTCATTGGGTTCAAGCTCGGGAATTTGGGCTCCTTCACCCACGCCATCCTCAATCCGCCCTACAAAAAGATAACCTCCCACTCGATCCATCGGGAGCTCTTGAAGAAGGTCGGCCTTGAGACAGTCAACCTCTACTCTGGCTTTGTCGGCCTATCATTGCTGTTGATGGAACAGGGCGGCTCGTTGTGCGCAATCATCCCACGCAGCTTCTGTAACGGCCCCTACTACAAGCCCTTCCGTGAACTCATTTTGACGAAGGGCGCTATCCGCCGAGTCCATCTGTTCGCCTCCCGCACACACGCATTTTCGGACGATGATGTTCTCCAAGAGAACGTCATCATCGTGATCGAGCGGGGAGGCAGCCCTGGTGAGGTGACCTTGTCGACCTCCTCGGATGCGACCTTTGCTGACTTGGAAACGTGGACGCTTCCACCCGAGGCGGTCGTGAAAGGCGGCGATGCCGATCTGGTTATCCACCTTCCGACATCAGGCGAGGCCGACGGGATCATCCCGCCGAAGTTCAGTTCCACGCTGGCCCAGCTTGGGCTCAAGGTCTCGACTGGACCTGTGGTGGATTTTCGCCTGAGGGATCACTTGCGTGCGCAGCCGGAGCCCGACACCGTTCTGCTGCTCTACCCGACCCACTTTGTGAGCGGCGATCTTCAGTGGCCGAAGGCAGGGATCAAGAAGCCCAACGCTATCGCCCTGAACCCGGAGACCCAGCGATGGCTCTACCCGGCGGGAAACTACGCTGTCGTACGCAGGTTTTCATCGAAGGAGGAACGTCGCCGGGTGGTCGCGAGCTTCATCGCGGAGGACTCCTTCGCTTCTGACTTCATAGCCCTCGAAAATCACCTGAACGTCTTCCACGCGGGGCGAAGGGGATTGCCTCGACTGATCGCTCTCGGGCTCGGCGTCTACCTGAACTCGACCATCGTCGATGCCCACTTCAGAACCTTCAACGGCCATACCCAGGTCAACGCCACGGACCTCCGGATGCTGCCCTACCCGGACGCCGACGTCTTGACCGCAATGGGTCGTTGGTCCGAGCAGCAAAATCAAGTGACGCAGGAAGCGATTGATCGGTGCGTGGAGAAGCTGTCGTGACCGGGGAGGAACTGAAAGCGACGGCGCTACAGATCCTGACGAGCCTCGGGTTTCCAAGGGGCCAGCTAAATGAACGTTCGGCGCTGTGTCTCTTGGCTCTCGCCGGGCTTCGCCCTGGCCAGGACTGGCATGACGCGCAGGATATTCTGATCGGAACCACGCCGATCATGGACTTCATGCGCGAGCATTTCGGCAAGGTGTATAAGCCCAATAGCCGCGAGGCGGTTAGGCGGAGGTCGCTCCATCAATTCCGTGATGCAGGCCTTGCGCTCTACAATCCGGATGATCCGGGTCGCGCGGTGAACAGCCAGTTGGCCGCCTATCAACTAGCGCCGGAAGCCCTGGCCTTGTTGAGGACCTTCAGCACGGACGCGTGGGCTGCCAACCCAGAGGTCTATCTGGGCGAACGTGAAACCCTGGCGGCCCGCTACGCCAACGAACGCGCCTTGGCGCGCCTGCCCGTCAAACTCCTCGACGGAAGGGAAATCTTGTTGAGCGCGGGTGAGCATAGCGAGCTTATCAAGGCGATCGTGGAGGGCTTCTCGTCGCGGTTCGTCCCCGGCGGCCAGCTGGTCTACGTGGGTGATACCGGAGACAAGGTCGGCTACTTCGACGAAGCGCTGCTGCGGAGGCTCGGTGTCACTGTGGATCGCCACGGCAAGATGCCCGACGCGATCATCTACGACACGAAGCGAAACTGGCTTGTGCTGGCAGAAGCGGTGACGAGCCATGGCCCGGTCGACGGAAAGCGGCGAGACGAACTGAAACACCTGTTCGGCGGCGCCAGCGCAGGGCTCGTCTATGTAACCGCCTTCCCGACGCGGCGCGTCATGGCGAAGTATCTTAGCGAGGTCGCCTGGGAGACCGAAGTCTGGGTTGCTGACGCGCCGACCCATCTGGTGCACTTCAACGGGGTCCGGTTCCTCGGCCCTTACGACAGCTAGCTCCGGGAAAGCGGGACAGGAAAGCGGGACAGGAAAGCGGGACACGCACGCATTTCTGGCCGGTTGATTGCAGGGTTAGGGTGTGCATCCGGTGAGCACCGCGGAGACGGCGGATCGGCGGCGCTGATCAGGCGGCGCGGCTGATGGCGGACTGTGGCCGCCAGTTCCACGGCAGCAGCTCGTCCAGCTTCTGAGCGGGGTGATCGGCGATGCGGGCCAGGACGTCG
>CALQQB010000044.1 GCA_943332615.1 Phenylobacterium deserti | reverse complement strand
GGACCGGCAACGATGAGATGGACGAAGCTCAGGGCGACGGATCGGCCGAACTCCAGCCCGACGGTTCCCTCAAGGGTCAAATCTGCTTCCACGGCGGCGATGAAGCCAACTTCATCGCTCGCCGCGAAACTTCTTCAACAGCCTGTTAGAGCAGGAGACCGAACACCCGGCAGTCGCGTCGCTCGCCATCCTTCAGGATGTGGCCGCGCAGCAGGCCTTGCTCGGAGAAGCCCAGCTTTTGCAGCAGCACCTCGGAACGGCGGTTGCCCAGATGGGTGCGGGCCGTGAGCTTGCGGACCCCGCCGACGCCGGCGAAGGCGATCACGCCCTGCATGGCTTCCAGAGCATAGCCCTGACCCCAGGCCTCTTGACCCAGCATGAACCCCACCTCGGCGCGGCGGCGCCAGCGGTCGATGTCGGACAGGTCGCAACTTCCCAGGAAGGCGCCATCGGTGAGGGTGCGCATGGCCCAGTAGAGCGCGCGGCCGTGGCCCATCGCCTCGACCTCGGCGGCGACGATCCGGGCGACCACCTCAGGGTCGTCGATTTCGGCAACGTCCCAGAAGGCCATGACCTCGGGGTCGCCCATGATGGGGTAGAGGTTGACCTCATCACCGATCCCGAGCGGTTCAAGTCGTAGCCGGCCCGTCTCCAGGATCGGCAGTCGGTCAGGGTCTAGATCGAGAATCATAGGGGTCTTGCCGCCTGGGTGCGACGCACTAGCTATGGTCTTGCGCCGGTCTCGGTGATAGAGCGCGCGCTTAATTTCGGCGGGGTTAAGCCGCCCCGCGCCCGGGAACATGCCGATATGCTGCTGAACCTTTTGCTGGTGATCGAGTGCATCGTCGCCGTGTTCCTGGTGGTGATGGTGCTGCTCCAGCGTTCCGAAGGCGGCGGCCTGGTCAGCGGTGGCACCAGTTCCCTGGTCTCGGTGCGCGGCGCAGGTGACCTGTTGACGCGGACGACCTGGATTCTGGGCGCAATCTTCTTCGCGCTGGCGCTCACCCTGGCGATCCTGGCCGGTCGTGGTCGTTCGGCCGCCTCGGTCGTCGATCGGCTGAAGGTGAACGCTGTGAACCCGGCGGACCTGACCAAGACGGCGCCGCAGCCTCCGGCCGGCACCGCGCTACCGGCCGACGGCGCGCCGCTGCAGGCGCCGACGCCGACCCTCAACAGCCCGTTTGGCTCGATCCCGGCAACGGCGCCGACCCCGGCGCCGACCCTGACCGTCCCGGTCCCGGCCGCTCCGGCGAAGAAGTAAGCGGCGGATCGCGCCGAGGTTCCCGGAATCCGTCCACGGATTTCGCCCCGCAACCGATCGCCCTCAATCGCTTTCCCCGATCACGGGAGGCGAATCGCAGCTACTCTGGACGCCCATGGCCCGGTACATTTTCATCACCGGCGGCGTGGTCTCGTCCTTGGGTAAAGGTCTGGCGTCCGCCGCCCTTGGCGCGCTGTTGCAGGCGCGCGGCTACAAGGTTCGCCTTCGTAAGCTGGACCCCTATCTCAACGTCGATCCGGGCACGATGAGCCCGACGCAGCACGGCGAGGTGTTCGTCACCGAGGATGGTGCCGAGACCGACCTGGACCTGGGCCACTACGAGCGGTTCACCGGGGTGAACGCCACCCGCGCCGACAACATCACCACCGGCCAGATCTACAAGACCATCATCGAGAAGGAGCGGCGCGGCGACTACCTCGGCGCCACCGTGCAGGTGATCCCGCACGTGACCGGCGAGATCAAGGCGTTCGTCCTCAGTGACCCAGGCGAGGGCGTTGACTTCGTGCTGGTCGAGGTGGGCGGCACGGTCGGCGACATCGAGGGCCTGCCGTTCTTCGAGGCCATCCGCCAGTTGGGCCAGGAGCTGCCGCGCGGCCACGCCTGTTTCATCCACCTGACGCTGCTGCCCTACATCAAGACCGCCGGCGAGATGAAGACCAAGCCGACCCAGCACTCGGTGAAGGAGTTGCGGTCCATCGGCATCCAGCCGGACATCCTGCTCTGCCGCTGCGAGATGGAAATCCCCGAGGGGGAGCGGAGGAAGATCGGCCAGTTCTGCAACGTGCGGCCCAGCGCCGTCATCCAGGCGATGGATAGCGACAACATCTACGCCGTCCCGCTCGACTACCATCAGCAGGGCCTGGACGCCGAGGTGCTGGATGTGTTCGGCATGATCGGCGAGGCGCCGGCGCCGGACCTGACCCGCTGGGAGGAGATCTCCCACACCCTCAGCCACCCGGACGGCGAGGTTAACATCGCCATTGTCGGCAAGTACACGGCGCTGACCGACGCCTATAAATCCCTGATCGAGGCGCTGATCCACGGCGGCGTGGCCAACAACGTCCGGGTGAAGTTCGACTGGATCGAGGGCGAGGTCTTCGAGCGCGAGGAAGCGCTGATCAGCGAGCGTCTCACCAACGTCCACGGCGTGCTGGTGCCCGGCGCGTTCGGCGAGCGCGGCTCGGAGGGGATGATCCAGTCGGTGCGGTTCGCCCGCGAACACGCGATCCCCTATTTCGGCATCTGCTTCGGCATGCAGATGGCGATGATCGAGGCGGCGCGGAACCTGGCCGGGATCAAGCAGGCGTCATCGACCGAGTTCGGCCCGACCTCGGAGCCGATCGTCGGGCTGATGACCGAATGGGTGCGGGGCAACGACAAGGAGACCCGGGCCGAGGGCGGCGAGCTGGGCGGCACCATGCGCCGCGGCGCCTATGAGGCGGTGCTGACGCCGGGCAGCCGGGTGGCGGAGATCTATGGAACCCCCGCCATCTCCGAGCGCCACCGGCACCGCTACGAGGTCAACCTCGCCTATCGTGAGGCCATCGAGAAGACCGGGTTGAAGTTCACCGGCCTGTCGCCGGATGGCTTGCTGCCGGAGCTGTGCGAGCGCAGCGATCACCCGTGGTTCGTCGGCGTCCAGTTCCATCCGGAGTTGAAGAGCCGCCCCTTCGACCCACACCCCCTGTTCGCCAGCTTCATCGGCGCCGCGCGAAGCCGCAGCCGGCTGGTTTAGGCTTCCCTCCCCATCAAGGGAGGGAAATCGCCTAGACGAAGAACAACACCCAGAACGCCATCAGCACGAAGTTCGAGACCGCAAACGCGGTAAGTCGGTGGATGACGTTGTTGTAGGTGACGTGGATCAGGGAGTGGACGGCCCGAAGCGCCACATAGACCCAGGCCACGGTCAGCGCCGTCTGATCCAGGCGGCCGGCCACGAAGTACATCAGGCAGGCCACGTAGAAGAGGACCGGCAACTCCAGCAGGTTCATATAGTTGCGGTTGGCCAGCGCCACGTTCGGCGGGACCGCTGCCGATTCGCCCAGTTTGAAATCGTCTGCCGTAACCTGTTTGGCGAAGACCGCGCGGAACCGGCGCAAGGGGATGAAGCCCAGGACCGTGAAGGTGAGAAGGGCCATCGCCCCCATCGGCGCGAAGATGAGATCCTGCGGCATGACGGCTCCCCGTTGACTTGACGACGTAAAGCCTAATCCAGGCGACTTGATCGCGCGCGGGGTTTCATGCATAAGCCCGCGCTCACCGGCGGCCCGGGGGTTTTGTCCCTGGCGGCCGCCGCATCCATTTCTACCGCCGAAGAGATCTCCGATGGCTGTTCCTAAACGCAAAACTTCGCCGTCGCGGCGGAACATGCGCCGCTCGCACCACGCGCTCGGCCCGAACTCCTTCCACGAGGACAAGGAAACCGGCGAGCTGAAGCGCCCGCACCACGTCGATCTGAAGACCGGCATGTACAAGGGCCGCCAGGTCCTGACGCCGAAGGCCGACTAGACTTTTCCATTTCGACTGAATTCGCGCGGCCCCGTCTGGCGACAGGCGGGGCCGTTCGCATGTGGGTCTACTGGTTCCGCCCCCGCGCCTGGACCGCCGCACGCCGCTCCGCGACCATCTCCGGGGTGACCAGGGCGTTGTGGGCCAGGGAGCGCTGGTGCTCGAGCTGCAGCCCTTCGCCCATGGCCAGATCGTAACCGTCGTCGATCATCGCCTTGTAGGTCACCAGCATGTCGCCCTCGATGTCGGCCATCTGGGCGGCGAGCTGCAGGGCCGCCGGCATCAGCTCGGCGGGTTCGACGACGCGGTTGATCAGGCCCCATTCGTAAGCCTTGGCGGCGTCCAGGAAGTTGCCGGTCAGCGACAGTTCCTTGGCGCGATAGGGGCCGATGGCGCGGCTGAGTTTCTGTGACAGGCCCCAGCCGGGGGTGATGCCGACCCGGGCGTGGGTGTCGGCGAAGCGGGCGTTGGTCGAACAGATCAGCACATCGCAGGCCAGCGCCACCTCGAACCCGCCGGTGATCGCCACGCCGTTGATGGCCCCGATGATCGGCTTGGAGCAGGCCAGCACCGCGCGGGCGGGGTTCTCGGCCGGGTCGGTGGCGTTGGCGGCGGCCATGCCCAGCGGGTCGGTGGAGAGCTCCTTCAGGTCCAGGCCCGCGGTGAAGGCCCGCTCGCCGGCGCCGGTGAGCACGATCACCCGCACGGCCGGATCGGCGTCCAGCTCGACGATCGCCTGCTGCAAGGCCGCGCGCAGCGCCTTGGACAGCGCATTCATCGCCTCTGGCCGGTTCAGGGTGACGACGGCGACGCCGTCCAGCGGCTTTTCGACCAGCAGCATTCTGATGTTCCTTGTTGCGCGGCGACGCATGGAGCCGCCGC
This sequence comes from Phenylobacterium deserti, assembly GCA_943332615.1. Lineage (GTDB taxonomy): Bacteria > Pseudomonadota > Alphaproteobacteria > Caulobacterales > Caulobacteraceae > Phenylobacterium > Phenylobacterium deserti_C. The sequence continues at coordinate 33,263 of CALQQB010000044.1, read as the reverse complement.
GCCCGGCCCGTCAAGCGGCGCCGGTGTCCAGCAGCCGCCAGGCAAGGGTTTCCACCGGCCTCTCGTCCTCGGTGGAAACGAACACCGCGGCGGTTCGTGCGACACCGTCCATGCGGCGATAGACGGCCACGGCGCTTCCGGGGCCGCCGCCGGTGTGGCCGGCCGCGCTCCAGCCCGCCGGCGCCGTGGGACACATCAGGCCCAGGCCGTAGGCGGCGCCGGTCCAGGGCGGCCGTGCGAGTTGCGGGAGGTCATGGACCTGCAGCATCTCGGCGCGCGCCGCAGCCGAGAGCAGCGAGTTTTCGTCCAGCAGCACGTTCAGCAGGTGTGCGGCGCCGATCAGCGGGCCGACGAACAGGCCATGATAGACCCAGCCCGGATCGTAGTTCTGTTCGTCCCCCGTCTCGACGCCCGAGAGTTCGTCGGGCCACTCGGCGAGCCAGGCGCCGATGACCCCGGCCGGGGCGAAGACAAGCTCGGCGGCCGCCGCCCCGAGATCGCCATGCGCCTGCTCGATCCGCTCGCGGACCTTGAGGTAGCCGATGTTGGAGTAGGACCAGCCCTGGCCGGGCGGAAAGAGCAGGTCGTCGGCCCGGGCGCGATCCAGCATCTCTCGCCGCGGCCAGGGCGCCTCGTCGGCCGCCACGGCCTGATGATAGGCCGGGATCGCGCCGTAGTCGCGCAGGCCCGCCTCATGGCGCAGCAGCTGGCGCAGGGTGGCGCCGTCGCGCGGCTCATCCAGCGACAGCCGGCCCTGGTCGACGAGACGCAGGGCAATTGCGGCGATCACGGTCTTGCTGAAGCTCCACCACGGAACCGTCAGAAAATCGCCCGCCTCAGCGGTGATGGCGCCGTCCGTCAGCAGGATGTGGGCCTGGGTCACCCGGCCAGGACGCGGCGAGTTTGGCGGTGCGGTCAAGCCGCATCAGGCCAATACGTGCGGCGGGGCGGCCTTTGGGTCCTGGGCGTCACGCAGGGTCGGCCGGCACGGCGCGTCCGGTCTCAATTGGCGCGGTGCAACTCGACGCGTCGATTTACCTCGGAGGCGGGATCCTCGGGATCCATGAGGTGGTCCGGGCCGTATCCAACGGCTGTCAGCCGCGCCGGATCGACCGCCAGGGAGATAAGGAACGCCCGGACCGTTTCAGCGCGACGAAGCGAGAGGCTCTTGTTGTAGGCAATCGCGCCGGTGGCGTCCGTGAACCCCGCGACCTCGAAGGCGATCGGCGACAGGGCAGGGCGGTTCAGGCCGGCGGCGATGCTCCGCAAATTCGCCTGGCCCTGCGGGGTGATTTCGGCCGACGCGGTGGCGAATGTGACCAGGACATCGGCGGAGGAGAGCGACTTGGGCCTGGCGATGGCGGCCATCAACATGACCGGTCGTGCCTGAGAAGTGCTGCCCGCCGCCGAAGCGGCGCGGGGTGGGCGGGGCGCGGCAGGCCTGGCCAGAGTGAAGCGGCGGGTCTTGGGATTAGCTTCGCAGCCTTCCGCGCTCATGCCCTTCGGGCACGCCTGGGGACCCTTGAGAATCGCCTTCACGAATTCATCGGCGGAATAGTCGGGCGTCACCCCCTGCGCACCCGCTGGTCCCACCAGCAGCACACATGCGATCGATGCTAACAGTGCAATATTGCGCATATCGATGCTCCCCCGAGCAGTCCGCAGCAACCCTAGCGTTCGGGTGTGCGTATCCTCAACAGTTCACGCCACATAGGCGAGTGCTGGCCGGATGGCCCGGACTTGGGCCCTCCGCCAGGACGACCGGTACGCTTGGCCCTTCATACTGCTCCCGTCGCAGGATAAGGTACAGATCGTGACGGGGTGCATTCAGCAGGATTTCCCACACAATGCTTCGGGGACGAGGCGCAAGGTCGAGCGACATGCGGGGCTGCAAGTCCGCCCTTGCGCTTTTGCTTGCCCTGATACTGGCCGTGCTCACGGTTCAGTCGGCTCATGCTCAGGCGCAGCCCGGCCGACGGATCGCCCTGGTGATCGGCAACGCAACCTACACGAACGGCGGGGTTCTGGATAATCCTGAGGCTGACGCCGAAGTCGTCGCCGCGAAGCTGACCACCCTTGGGTTCCAGGTCACCAGCGACAAGAACCTCGGCCAGAGCGGCATGCGCGACCTTATCGGCGCCTTTATGAGCCGAGTGCGGGATGGCGATCTGGTGCTGATCTACTACGCCGGCCACGGGATCGAGGCCGATGGCCGCGACTACATGCTGCCGGTGGACGTGAAGCTGGAGACGCCGACGTCGGTGCAGTTCCAGGGCATCCCGCTGGATATGCTCTACTCCGACAAGCAGACCTTCGGCGTTATCATCGTGTTCGACGCCTGCCGGGACAATCCCTTCCTGCGGCGGGTCAAGGGCGCGGTGGCGGGCACCCATGCGCTGAGCCCGCCGGTGGGGGCGCTGGTGCTGTTCTCCGCCTCGTCCGGGGACGTCGCCGAGGACGGCGGTGTCGATGGGAACGGCGCGGCCCGCAAGACCAGTGTGTTCGCCTCGGCGTTCAACAATGCCCTGTCGGTGCCCGACGCCTCGATCCAGCGCATCTACCAGGGCATCCTGCGCGAGGTTCGGGGCCAGACCTCGAACCGGCAGGCCCCCCAGCGCTTCGGCGACCTGGCGGACGACTTCGTCTTCAACGCATCGGGCGGGATCCCGCGCACCTATCAGGCCGCCGCCCCTCCGGCTCTGGCTCTGGCTCTGGCTCTGGCTCCGGCTCCGGCTCCGGAGCCAGCGGTCGAGACTCGGCTCGCGGCGAACACAGCGGGCCCGCCCGGGATGGTCCTCCGCTCATTGCCGGCGCCGGAGCCGGCGCCGATGGCCCCGTCGCCGCGATTGGACCCCGCGCTGGCACCCGTGACGAGCCTGCCGGCCGCGGCGGCGACCCCGGAAGCGGTCGCACCGCCCAAGGCTGAGCCTGAGCCGCCGCCTGCCGAGCCGGTTAAGGTCGCCGCCCTGACGGTATCCCCGCCGCCAGCGGCCGTGGCGGCGGCGCCCAGAGCCGTGGCCCCGTCGCCGACTGAGATGCGGTTCACGATCGCCAGTCTCGGCGAGAATGTGATGCCGCCGCCGCCGCCGCTGGAGGCCGTCCCCGATCTGAAGCTGCCCGCCAGGTTCTGCTCGGTCGAGGAGGAGATCGCCTACCTGAACACGGTCTTCAAGCCAGCCTACAACATCGCCTACCGCAACAACGAGGTCGCCATCGCGTACCTGTCGGCCCTGAACGGACTGGGTCAGGAATATTCCAGCCGGCAGAGCGGTTTCGTCTTCCGGATCAAGACCCAGTTCGAGCAGTTCGCACCGGTCGCGGCGAAGGCGAACGAGACCAGCAATGCCGTCCTGGGCCTGGACGCGCTTATCCGCCGGATTCCCGTCGAGACCTGTCCGCGCTGATCTGCTCGCCGCGCATTCCGGCCAGCGATATTATCCCCTAAGCTGCACCTTGGGACACGGGCGGGAGATCATAATGCGCGCGGAGCGTCGGCTCGCCGCGATCATGGCGGCTGACGTGGTTGGCTACAGCCGGCTCATGGGCAACGATGAGGAAGGCACGGTCCGCAAGATCAAGTCGCTGATCCAGGATGTCGTGCGCCCGGCGCTGGACGAGCATCGCGGCCGCTTGGTCAAGACCATGGGCGACGGCTTCCTGGCCGAGTTCGCCAGCGTCGTAGAGGGGTTCAACTGCGCGCTGCGCCTGCAGGATGCGGCGGTCGCACGCGCCGTCGGGGTGGCGCCGGCCGAGCAGATCGTTCTGCGCATCGGCATCAACGTCGGCGATATCATCATCGACGATGGCGATGTGTTCGGCGACGGTGTGAACATCGCCGCGCGCCTTGAGTCCCTTGCGAAGCCGGGCGGGATCAACGTCTCGCACCGGGCGTGGGAAGATCTGCACAAGCTGAAGGCCGACTTCGACGATCTCGGCGAACAGAAACTCAAGAACATCTCCCGGCCGATCCGGATCTATGCCTATCGCCCGCCGACCGCTGAGCCGGTCGCCGAGCTTGCGCCTCCGCCGAATCCGGACTCGATGGAGACACCCGCAGCGGCGGACCCGACCGTCCCGGCATCCGTCTCAGCGCCTGCTAAGAGCCGGCGCTGGCCGTTGATCGCGGGGGCTGGTTTGGCGACCGTGGCCGTGGTCGCCATGGCCGTAGTTGGCCTGCGCCCCGCAAAGCCGCCGCCGCTGGACCCCTACGCGTTCGTGCAGGCCAAGATCAGTAAAGCGCCATGTTCGTGGCTGCGGGTCTCGGACCACTCCGGCGAGGACGGCCTGGAGATCTACAAACTCAGCGGCGCCACCAACGCGGGCCGCGACGCCTTTGCGCAAGCGCTGGTCGGGCAGGCCAAGGCCGCCAGAATGGACATCGATCGGATCATCATGAGCGATGTGGCGCCGCTCGATCCCGACCGCTGCGCCTGGGTCGATACGCTGAAGGCGTTCCGGTACGCTGGGGTGCCGCGCTTCGAACTGCGTCTCGTCCGCAAGGGACGGGGTGTTACGCGCGCCCAGCTGACGTTCGATCCTCAAGCCCTCGGCGCAGCTGGCGCGCTGTACGGCATCGAGCCATCAGGTCGTGTCGAGCGGATCGTCGGGCGCAGGCAGCTTGCGTCCCTGGGCCCGCCGGCCCTGGTGGTGGACAAGCGCGGCCGGCATACCCTCAACATGGACATCGACCGCACCGGCTGGAACGGCATCGTGTTCATGGAAACCGCGGCGCCTGCGCCCGATGGCCTTGTCGAGAAATCCCTCCAGGTCGAGGCTGACCGCAAGCGTTTCGGCGATCTGGCGCGGGCAGGGGCATGGCGCTTCGAGATGGCCTGGTTCGAAGTGCAGCCCTGACGTCGAACCGTTGCTCCGCGGCGGCGGCATGGGCTAAGGCTCGCCGCCAAGCTGTGGGAGCCCGTCCGTTATGACCGAGATCGTCGATATCACCGCCCGCGAAATCCTCGACAGCCGGGGCAACCCGACCGTCGAAGTGGACGTGATCCTGGACGACGGCTCGATGGGCCGCGCGGCCGTGCCCTCCGGCGCCTCCACCGGCGCCCACGAGGCGGTCGAGAAGCGCGATGGCGACAAGAGCCGGTACGGCGGCAAGGGCGTGCTGGCCGCTGTCGAGGCGGTGAACGGCGAGATCTACGACGCGCTCTCCGGGTCCGACGCCGAAGACCAGCGGCGGATCGACCGCATCCTGATCGACCTGGACGGCACCCCGAACAAGGCCCGCCTGGGCGCCAACGCCATCCTGGGCGTCAGCCTGGCCACGGCCAAGGCGGCGGCGAGTTCGGCGGCCCTGCCGCTCTACAAGTACGTCGGCGGCGTCTCGGCCCGCGTGCTGCCGGTGCCGATGATGAACATCATCAACGGCGGGGCCCACGCCGACAATCCGATCGACATCCAGGAGTTCATGATCCTGCCGACTGGGGCGGCGACCTTCGCCGAGGCCCTGCGCACCGGCGCTGAGATCTTCCACGCCCTGAAGGCCCAGCTGAAGGTAGCCGGCCACAACACCAACGTCGGCGACGAGGGCGGCTTCGCCCCCAACATCGGCTCGGCCGAGGAGGCCCTGGCCTTCATCGTCAAGGCGGGCGAGAGCGCCGGCTATAAGGCGGGCCGCGACTTCCACCTGGGCCTGGACGTGGCCTCCACCGAGTTCTTCGCGCACGGCAAGTACGTGTTGGCCGGTGAGGGCAAGACACTCGATCCGGCCGGCATGGTCGATTATCTGGCCGACCTGGCCGCCAAGTTCCCGATCGTCAGCATCGAAGACGGCTGCGGCGAGGACGATTTCGAGGGCTGGAAGCTGCTGACCGACCGGCTCGGAGCCAAAATCCAGCTGGTGGGCGACGACCTGTTCGTCACCAACCCCGCGCGCCTCGGCATGGGCATCGGCAAGGGCCTGGCCAATTCGATCCTGGTGAAGGTCAATCAGATCGGCACGCTGTCGGAGACCCTGGACGCCGTCGATCTGGCGCATCGCAACAGCTACACGGCGGTGATGAGCCACCGGTCCGGCGAGACCGAGGACTCCACGATCGCCGACCTGGCCGTCGCCACCAACTGCGGGCAGATCAAGACCGGCTCGCTGGCCCGCTCCGACCGGACAGCCAAGTACAACCAGCTGCTGCGCATCGAGGAAGAACTGGGCGACCAGGCGGTCTATGCGGGCAAGGGTGCGCTGAGGAATCTTTGATCCCTCCCCGTTCCGAGGAGGGCAGGAAGGTTCTGTTAACTATCTGGGCCGGAAATTGACCCCATCACCGTTGGGATTCGCCGTGCTTGCTCGTCTGCGTCCGTTCACGCCCACCGCCTTCCTGGCGTTGTTGCTGATCTATTTCACCGTCCAGGGCTTCACGGGCGAGGGCGGACTGCTGCGTCGGGACCAGCGCAGCGCCGCCCTGATCGCCAAAACCCGGGAGCTTGCACAGGTGACGCGCGAGGGCCGCGATCTGGAGATTCGCGCCCAACTCCTGCGCGATGAAAGTCTTTCCGCAGATCTGCTGGAGGAAAGGGCGCGCTCCCTGCTAGGCTTCGCCGACCCAAGGGACTATGTCATTCGACTGAAGCCCTAGGATCGGTTCGCCGGTTCTGGTGGGGGGCGGCGGAAAACATCACGGGAGCGACGCATGGCGCGTGGGACGACCGGTACGGCTGGTCGGCGAAAAGCTAACGGCGCAGAGGCGACCGTGAAAAAAGCAGGACCGTCGACCACCAAGGACGAACTGCTGAAATACTACCGGGAGATGCTGCTGATCCGCCGCTTCGAGGAGCGGGCGGGGCAGCTGTATGGCATGGGGCTGATCGGCGGCTTCTGCCACCTGTACATCGGACAGGAAGCCATCGCGGTCGGCTGCCAGGCGGCCAAGCGCCCCGGTGACCAGATGATCACCAGCTATCGTGATCACGGCCACATGCTGGTCTGCGGTATGGACCCCAAGGAAGTCATGGCCGAGCTGACGGGGCGCTCAGGCGGCTCGTCGCGCGGTAAGGGCGGGTCGATGCACATGTTCTCCACCGAGGCGGCCTTCTACGGCGGCCACGGGATCGTGGGCGCCCAGGTCTCGCTGGGCACCGGCCTGGCGTTCGCCAATGCCTATCGCGGCGATGGCAAGGTCGCCTTCGCCTATTATGGCGACGGTGCGGCCAACCAGGGTCAGGTCTACGAGAGCTTCAACATGGCCCAGGTCTGGAACCTGCCGGTCATCTATTGCATCGAGAACAACGAGTACGCGATGGGCACCGCCATCGATCGCTCGTCGTCCGAGACCAAGCTCTACAAGCGCGGCATTTCGTTCAACATTCCCGGCGAGGAAGTCGATGGGATGGACGTGCTGGCGGTGAAGGAAGCGGCCGAGCGCGCCTGCGCGCACTGCCGGGCCGGCAATGGCCCCTACATCCTGGAACTCAAGACCTACCGGTACCGTGGCCATTCCATGAGCGATCCGGCGAAGTACCGGACCCGGGAAGAAGTCGATGAGGTCCGCAAGACCCGCGACCCGATCGATTTCGTCGAGGAACTGCTCGAGAAGAACGGCTGGGCCGACGAGGGCGCCTTGAAGGCGATCGACGCCGAGGTGAAGAAAATCGTGGCGGAAGCTGCGGAATTCGCCCGCACGTCGCCGGAGCCCGATCCGGCCGAGCTCTACACCGATGTCTACACTGTGGCCGTAGAGGGGGTCCCGGCGTGACCGATATCCTGATGCCGGCGCTCTCTCCGACGATGGAAGAGGGCACCCTCGCCAAGTGGCATGTGAAGGTCGGCGACAAGGTCAGCTCCGGCGACATCATCGCCGAGATCGAGACCGACAAGGCCACCATGGAGGTCGAGGCGGTCGATGAGGGCGTGATCGAAGCCCTGCTGGTCGCCGAGGGCACCGAAGAGGTGAAGGTCAATTCCGTCATCGCGCGCCTTGCAGGCGAGGGTGGGGCGGTGGCTCCCGCCGCGCCGCAGCCGGCGGCGGCCGCCGACCCGAACCCGCAGCCTGCCTCGCGGGCCGAAGCCAAGGGCGACCCCGTCCGCGCTGCGGCGGCCGCGACCTCGGCGGCTTCGACCTTGAAGGACCCGGACCTCCCCGAGGGCGTCAACCTGGTGAAGGTCACCCTTCGCGACGCGCTTCGCGACGCCATGGCCGAGGAGATGCGCCGCGATCCGGACGTGTTCCTGATGGGCGAGGAAGTCGCCCAGTACCAGGGCGCCTACAAGGTCTCCCGCGGCCTGCTGGACGAGTTTGGGCCGAAGCGGGTCATCGACACGCCGATCACCGAGCACGGTTTCGCCGGCATCGCGGTGGGCGCGGCGATGGCCGGGCTGAAGCCGATCGTCGAATTCATGACGTTCAACTTCGCCATGCAAGCGATTGATCACATTATCAATTCGGCCGCGAAGACGCTGTACATGTCCGGCGGCCAGATCAAGTGTTCGATCGTGTTCCGCGGTCCGAACGGCGCCGCGGCGCGGGTTGGCGCGCAGCACAGCCAGGATTACGGTGCCTGGTACGCTCACGTTCCTGGCCTGAAGGTGCTGGCGCCCTACGACAGCGCCGACGCCAAGGGGATGTTGAAGGCCGCCATCCGCGACCCGAACCCCGTGGTCTTCCTGGAGCACGAGATGCTCTACGGCCAGGAGTTCGAAGTCCCGGAAGGCATCGACTGGGTCGTGCCGATCGGCAAGGCCAAGATCCGCCGGGTCGGGACCGACGTCACCCTGGTGGCCTATTCCCGCATGGTGGGCTTCTGCCTGCAGGCGGCGGAGAAGCTGGCCGAGGAGGGCATCGAGGCCGAGGTCGTCGATCTGCGGACGCTGAGGCCGATGGACATCGGCACGGTCATCGAGAGCATCAAGAAGACCAACCGCGTGGTCACGGTCGAGGAAGGCTGGGGCCCGATGGGCGTCGGCGCCGAGATTTCGGCCAAGGCGGTGGAACTGGCCTTCGACTATCTCGACGCGCCGCCAGCCCGGGTCCACCAGGAAGACGTGCCGCTGCCTTACGCGGCCAACCTGGAACTGCTGTCCATGCCATCGATTGACCGGATCGTGGCGGCGGTGAAAGCGGTCACCTATCGATGACCTCGGTTCCGCTCATCCCGACGAAGGCCGGGACCCAGATGGAATGACTCAGATGCGGGCTCGTTTTCGACAGCGCTGCTCCAGTCAGACCTGGAGCCTTGCGATCTGGATCCCGGCTTTCGCCGGGACGAGCGGACTTTTGTTGTGAGCGCGGCCTTCACCTGGCGTGCGGGCGGATGCCACTGCGGCGGGGTCCGTTTCGAGGCGGCGCTGCCGGATCGCGTCGAGGCGCAGGCCTGCACCTGCTCCATGTGCTCGATGACAGGCTTCATGCACGTCATCGTGCCGGAGAGCCGGTTCAGGATCACCCAGGGCATGGATCGGCTGGCCGAGTACACGTTCAACACCCGCGTCGCGAAGCACCTGTTCTGTTCTGAGTGCGGCGTGAAACCCTTCTACCGGCCGCGCTCCAACCCGGACGGGTGGAGCGTCAACGGCCGCTGCCTCGACGACGCCGACGACCTGATCATCGAAATCGAAGCTTTTGACGGCCGGAACTGGGAAGCCAACGCCCACGCCCTGGCGCATCTCTCCAAGGAACACGCATGACGGACATCCTCATGCCCGCCCTCTCCCCCACGATGGAGGAGGGAACGCTCGCCAAGTGGCACGTGAAGGTCGGCGACACCGTATCGTCTGGTGACGTGATCGCCGAGATCGAGACCGACAAGGCCACCATGGAAGTGGAGGCCGTCGATGAAGGCGTCGTGGAAGCCCTGCTGGTGGCTGAAGGCACCGAGGGCGTGAAGGTCAACGCGACCATCGCGCGACTTAGCGGCGGCGATAGCGCCCCGGCGCCGACCCCGGTGGCCGCGCCGAAGGCCGCTGCGCCAGCGCCGGTGGCGGCTCCCGCGCCAATGGCCGCGGCTGCGACCGCTCCCGCGCCGAAGACCACCGACGGCGCCCGCATCTTCGCGTCGCCCCTGGCGAAGCGCCTGGCGGAACAGAAGGGCGTGGACCTGGCCAATGTCGCCGGATCCGGCCCGCACGGCCGGATCATCAAGGCCGATATTGATAAGGCCCAGCCCGGCCAGCCTGCTTCGCCCCAAGCGGCTACCCAGGCCAAGGCCCCGGCTCCGGCGGCGCATGCCGTCCCCGCCGCTGCCGCCGCCGCCCGTCAGGCCCAGAGCCTGGAGCAGATGGGCATCGTCCCCGGCAGCTATGACCTCATTCCGCTGGACGGCATGCGCAAGACCGTGGCGCGGCGGATGGTCGACAGCTTCCGCGACGTGCCGCACTTCCCGCTCAGCCTCGACATCGAGATCGATGCCCTGCTGGCCGCCCGTGTGCGGATCAACGGCCTGCTGGAGAAGTCCGGCGTCAAGGTCAGCGTCAACGACTTCGTCCTGAAGGCCGCGGCGATCGCGCTCAAGAAGGTGCCGGAGGCCAACGCCTCCTACTCGCCCGAAGGCATCGCGATGCACCACCACGCCGATATCGCCATGGCGGTCGCCATCCCTGGCGGCCTGATCACCCCGATCATCCGGGCGGCGGAGACCAAGGGCCTGGCCCAGATCGCCACCGAGGCCAAGGACCTGGCCGAACGGGCGCGGTCCAAGAAGCTGAAGCCCGACGAATTCCAGGGCGGCACCTTCTCGGTCTCCAACCTCGGCATGTTCGGCATCAAGACCTTCGCCTCGATCATCAACGAGCCGCAGGGGGCGATCCTCTCGGTCGGCGCCGGCGAGAAGCGAGTGGTGGTGAAGGGCGACGAGATGGTGATCGCCAACGTGATGACGGTGACGCTGACCTGCGATCACCGCGTCGTGGACGGCGCGGTTGGGGCGCGCTGGCTCTCGGCGTTCAAGGAACTGCTGGAAGAGCCGCTGCGGATGATCGTCTGATCCGGCGGGCAGGGGCGCGACCATGAGCATCTACGACTTCACCGCCGAGACCATCGACGGCGCGCCGGCGCCGTTGAAGGACTACCGCGACAAGGTGGTCCTGATCGTCAACACCGCCAGCCAGTGCGGCTTCACCCGCCAATATGCCGGGCTGGAGGCGCTTTATCGCAAGTACCGCGAGCGTGGCCTGGTGGTGCTGGGATTCCCCTGCAACCAGTTCGGATCGCAGGAGCCGGGCGACGACGACGAGATCAAGTCGTTCTGCTCGCTGACCTACGACGTGGACTTCCCGATGATGCGGAAGATCGAGGTTAACGGCCCCAAGGCCCACCCGCTCTACGCCTATCTCAAAGCCTCCAAGAAGGGCTTGCTGGGCTCCGAAGGCATCAAGTGGAACTTCACCAAGTTCCTGGTGGACCGCGCCGGCGAGGTGCGCGGCCGCTTCGCTCCCACGACTGAACCCAAGGCGCTGCAAGGCGCGATCGAAAGGTTACTCTGATGGCCGACGCCTTCGACGTCATTGTCATCGGCTCGGGGCCGGGCGGCTATGTGACCGCCATCCGGGCCGCGCAGCTGGGCATGAAGACCGCCATCGTGGAGCGGACCGAGCTGGGCGGGATCTGCCTGAACTGGGGCTGCATCCCCACCAAGGCGCTGCTGAAGTCCGGCGAGATGTACGAGTATCTCAGCCACATGAAGGACTACGGAATCTCGGTCGAGAAGGCCTCCTTCGACTTTGGCGCGGTGATCCAGCGGTCGCGCAAGGTCGCCGCCCAGCTGAACGCCGGCGTCACCTTCCTGATGAAGAAGCACAAGATCGAGGTGGTCGAGGGCTTCGCCAAGCTGGAGAAGGGAGCCGGAGCTCCGACCGTGGTGGTTGGCTCGCGCAAACTCACCGCCAAGCACGTGATCCTGGCCACTGGCGCGCGGGCGCGGACGATCCCCGCCATCGGCCTGGAACCGGACGGCGAGCGCATCTGGACCTATCGCGAGGCGCTGGTTCCGAAGGCCTTGCCGAAGACCATGGTGGTGATCGGATCCGGCGCCATCGGCATGGAATTCGCCAGCTTCTACCGGGCTTTGGGTTCAGAAGTTACAGTCGTCGAGATGCTGCCGCGCATCCTGGCCGTCGAGGATGAGGAAGTCTCCAAGACTGCCCACAAGGCCTTCGAGAAGCGGGGCATCAAGTTCCGCGTGCCCGCGGCGGTGAAGAAGCTCGGCAAGACCGCCAAGGGCGTGGCCCTGGAGATCGACGTCGCCGGCAAGTCCGAAACCCTGGAAGCGGACGTCTGTATCGTGGCGGTTGGCATCGTGGGGAACGTCGAGGACATGGGCCTCGAAGGCCTGGGCGTGAAGATCGACCGCACCCATGTGGTTACCGACAGCCATGGGGGCACGGGCGTGCCCGGCCTCTACGCCATCGGCGATGTGGCCGGCCCGCCCTGGCTGGCGCACAAGGCCAGCCACGAGGGTGTCCACTGCATCGAGCACATCGCCGGCCTGAAGCCCGCGAACCTCACCTCGCCGATCCCGGGCTGTACCTACACCAACCCGCAGGTCGCCTCCGTCGGCCTCACCGAGGCGCTGGCCAAGGAGCAGGGCCGCGAGCCGAAGGTGGGCCGGTTCCCGTTCCGGGTGAACGGTAAGGCGATCGCCGCGAGCGACACCGAGGGCTTCATCAAGACGGTGTTCGACGGCAAGACCGGCGCCCTGATCGGCGCCCACCTGATCGGCCACGAAGTGACGGAGATGGTCCAGGGCTTCGTGATCGCCATGACGCTGGAGGCCACCGAGGAGGACCTGATGGCCACGGTGTTCCCGCACCCGACCATGAGCGAGGCGATGCACGAGAGCACGCTGGATGCGTATGGGAAGGTCCTGCACATCTGACTTCCCTCCCTTAATGGGAGGGACATCACGCCGCCTATTTGATCTCCGAATCCACGATCCGCTGCAGCGCCACGTAGTCGGTCTTGCCAGTGCCGAGGACGGGGATCTCCTGCACGCGAATGATCTTGCGCGGTACGGCCAGTTCCGGCGCGCCGATGGTTCTGGCGTGCGCGATCAGCGGGCCGGCATCGGCGTCCCGGCGGTCCGTCACCAGGATCAGGCGCTCGCCCTTCTTCGGATCGGGCAGGGAGACGACGGCGTGGCGGCAGTCGGGCCAGACGGCGGCGGCCAGGTCCTCGGCGGCGGTCAGGGAGACCATCTCGCCCCCGATCTTGGCGAACCGCTTCACCCGGCCGAGGATCCGGATCCAGTTGTCGTCGCTGAGCGCCACCACGTCGCCGGTGTCGTGCCAGCCGCCGGGCAGCGCATCGACCCCGCCCTGGGCGTTCAGGTAGCCCGACATGATGTTGGGCCCGCGCACCAGCAGCTTGCCGCCGCCGGGGATGCCCTCCACCGGTTCCAGCCGCGTCTCCATGCCGGGCAGCAGGCCGCCGACGGTGCCACGGCGGTTGTCCGCCGGCTTGTTCACGGCGATCACCGGCGAGGCTTCGGTCGCGCCATAGCCTTCCAGGATCGGGATCGGGCCGAACTTCTCGTGGATCAGGTTGTGGGTCTCCTCGCGCACCTTCTCGGCGCCGCAGACCACGAAGGTGAGGCCCGAGAGTTCGTCGGGATCGGCGGACCGGGCGTACTGGTTCAGGAAGGTGTCGGTGGCGAACAGCACCGCGGCCCCGGTGTCCTTCACCAGCGCCGGAATCTGCTTGATGTGCAGGGGCGAGGGGTACTGGAACGCCTTCATCCCCTCGAAGATCGGCAGCAGCGCGCCGCCGGTGAGGCCGAAGCAGTGGAAGATCGGCAGCGGATTGAAGAACACCCAGGCCGGATCCATCGTGATGTGGATGGCGATCTGCCGGGTGTTGGCCACGAGGTTGGCCTGGCTCAGCACCACGCCCTTGGGCGAGCCGAAGCTGCCGGAGGTGAACAGGATCACGCCAGGATCGGAGGGTTTGGTCGCAACCCGGAACCGTTTGGGCATCGCGCCGGCGGCCGCGGCGTAGAGGCGATCGGCCAGTCCTACGGTGCGGCGCACATCCTCAAGGTAGACCACCTTGGTCAGGGTCTCGAGGGCATCGACGAGATCGTGCAGCTTGCCCTGCTCGACGAACCGATGGGAGGTCAGCACCGTCTTCACCCCGGCCAGCTCGCAGGCGGCCTTGAGGTTGCGGATGCCAGCCGTGAAGTTCAGCATCGTCGGCGTGCGGGCATAGGCGTGCAGCGCGAAGAAGGTCACCATCCCGCCGACACTGGATGGCAGCATGACGCCGACGCGCTCGCCCTTGCGGGTGAAGCCGGCGATCTTGCGCCCCAGCGCGAAGGCGGCCCGGATCAGGTCGAGGTAGCTGAGCGGATTGCGCTCCTGGTCTTCCAGGATCGGCTTCCTGGCCCCATGCTTGCGGCTCGCCGCCACCAGGGCGTCGAAAAGGGAGATTTGCGTCGCGCCGCTATCGAACCCAGGCAAGAGCCGCGTCTCCCTTTTTTGTTTCGTCCCCAGGGGCGAGCCTATCCGGCGGGGAGCGGGGAGGAAAGGCGGCTTGATCCCAAGGCCCCGAGAGACGATCTAGGGGCATGGCCGTCGTCATCGACACTGTGAACAAGCCGCGCCCGCGCCACCCTGAGAAACAGGCGCGGCCGGATACGCCGATCCTGCGCAAGCCGGAGTGGCTGCGGGTCCGCGCGCCGGGGTCGCCCGGCTACAACGCCACCCGCGAGATCGTGAAGAGCCACGGGCTGGTCACGGTCTGTGAGGAAGCGGCCTGCCCGAACATCGGCGAGTGCTGGTCCAAGAGCCACGCCACCATGATGATCATGGGCGAGACCTGCACGCGGGCCTGCGCCTTCTGCAACGTGGCGACCGGCAAGCCGGACCCGCTGGACCCCACCGAGCCCACCCGCGTCGCCGATGCGGTGGCCAAGATGGGCCTGAAGCACGTGGTAATCACCTCGGTCGACCGGGACGATCTGGCCGACGGCGGGGCGGCGCACTTCGCCGCCGTGGTGCGGGCGATCCGCGCGGAGGCGCCGGGAACGACGATCGAGATCCTGACCCCGGACTTCCTGCGCAAGCCCGTGGCCGACGTGTTCAGCCTGATCGACGCGCGACCGGACGTGTTCAACCACAACCTGGAGACCGTGCCGCGACTCTATCTCTCGATCCGGCCCGGTGCGCGCTACTACAATTCGCTGCGCCTGCTGGAGCGGGTGAAGGAGCGCGACCCGCAGCAGTTCACCAAGAGCGGGATCATGGTGGGCCTGGGGGAGGCCAAGGAGGAGGTGATGCAGGTCATGGACGACATGCGCTCCGCCGGCGTCGACTTCATCACCATCGGCCAGTATCTCCAGCCCACGCGGAAACATGCGCCGATCGACCGCTTTGTGCATCCCGATGAGTTTAAGGCCTATGAGGAAATCGCCCGGGCGAAGGGCTTCCTGATGGTGTCGGCCAGTCCGCTGACGCGTTCGTCTCACCATGCCGGCGAGGATTTCGCCCGGCTGCAGGCGGCGCGGCGCGAGCGCGACGCGGCGGCGTAGGCGCCCTGCAACACCACGTCACCCGGCTGCTGCCCTATACGCCGGAGCAGCTCACAGCGCTGATCGGCGACGTGGAGCGGTATCCGGACTTCGTGCCCTGGATCACCTCGATGCGGACCTGGAACGCGCGCACCGTGGGCGACGGGATCGACCAGCTCGACGCGGAGGCCGGGGTCGGGTTCTCGTTCCTGAAGGAAACGTTCGCCACCCGGGTGCGCCGGGACGCGACGAACCACCAGATCGATGTGGCGCTGCTCTCGGGACCGTTCCGCAAGCTCGCCAACCGCTGGCGCTTCACCGCCGAGGGCGATCAGACGCGGGTCGAGTTCGACATCGACTTCCAGTTCAAGTCGCGCCTGCTGGACCGCCTCCTGGCGGCCAACTTCCACTCTGCGGTGGAGCGGCTGATGACCTGTTTCGAGGACCGGGCGAAGGCGCTCTATGGCTGAGCTCTGGCCCGCCAGCGCGTCAACGCGAAGACGACGAGACCGACGGCGAGGACCACCAGCAACGCCCGCAATTCCTTCAGCGCGCCCAGCAACAGGACGCCGCTGAAGATCGCCGCCGTGCCAAGTGAAACCACTCCCGGTGCTCGCAGGCGGAAGCGTGGCTGGGGCGCCTCCGGTCTGCGTGAGATCCGGAAGAGCGCGATGCAGCACAGGATGTAACCTACGAGCCGCGTGGCGGTGGCGAAGGTCAGCGCGCTGATCACCGTGCTGGAGAGCGCAAAGCCGAACGACAGCACCGCGGCGATCACGATGGCGACGTGCGGGGTCCGCCAGACCGGGTGAACCGCGCCCAGCGCAGCCGGCAACTGGCCCTGTTCGGAGAGCGCCAGCATCATCCGCGGCATGGAGACCAGGATCACCAGGATCGTGCCGGTGATCACCGCGATGGCCCCGGCCGATACGGCGATCGCGCCTGTCTCGCCGAACATCTGCCGGCCGGCCTCGGCCAGGGGACGGTCGGTCGCCGCCGGGTGGTCGAGGACCCCCACGCAGACCAGCATCACGGCGGCGTAGGCGAAGGTGACAGCGACCACGCTCATCACCAGGGCCAGCGGTACATCGTGCTGCGGGTCTCGCGCCTCGCCGGCGACGACCGCACCGCGCTCGAATCCGGAATAGGCGAACAGGTAGATCAGCACCGCCTGGGCGAAGGTGACCGGGTCCGGGCTGGGGCTGGTCACCGCGAGATGGTCGGCCTGGACGAAAGCGACGCCGGCGAACAGGAAGCAGAGTACGAAGCCGATCTTGATGGTGACCAGCAGGTTGCTGGCCCGCGCGGACTGGCGGATGCCGCCCAAGACGATGATGGTCAGGAAGACGCCCAAGCTCAGGATCACCGCCACGCGCGGCCAGCCGCTCTCAAGCACGGGGAAGAATCCGCCGAGGTAGGTGACGAACAGATTGGCCAGGGTCGCCGCCGACAGTGCCTGGCTGAACCACAGGAGCCAACCCACGGCGAAGGCCAGCACCGGGGGCAGGGCTTCCCGCGCATACAGATAGGGCCCGCCGGTGCCGGAGAACCGGCTGCCCAGGTCGGCGAAGCAGAGAATCAGCGGGATCAGCACGATCGCCGCCGCCGCCAGGACGGCGAAGCTCCAGTCGCCGGCCAGGGCGAACACCTTGGCGGGCGCCGCCAGCATGCCGGCGCCGATCATGGCGTTCAGCAGGATGCCGATCAGGTCGCGCCGTCGCAGGACCCGTAGCAGGTGGCCCGGCTCGACGGCGGCCACGGCGTCAGGCCATCCGGTCGCGCAGCATCTGCAGCGCCGCCTGCACGGCGGCCAGCTGGACGCCCTCGCGGGTGTCCTCCTCGAAGAAGAATTCCTCGTGGACGATCCGCTGGTTGGTGCGCGCGGTGGCGATGTGGACCGTGCCGACCGGCTTCATCTTGGTGCCGCCGCCCGGGCCGGCCACGCCGGTGATCGAGACGGCGAGGTGGGCGTTGGAGGCTTCCAGCGCCCCCTCGGCCATCATCCGCGCCACGGGTTCGGACACCGCGCCCAGGTCGGCGATCAGGTCGCCGGGCACCCCCAGCAACTCCTGTTTGGCGCGGTTGGAATAGGTGACGAAACCGCGCTCGAACACATCCGACGAGCCGGAGATCGAGCAGATCGCGCCCGCCACCAACCCCCCAGTACAGCTCTCGGCGGTCACGATCCGGAGCGAGCGTTCGCGCGCCTCGTCGATCAGCAGCCGGGCGAGGGTGACGATCTCCAGGTTGAACATGGGCTAAGGGTCTCTTTACCGGTGGGACGGGACCACAGAGCATCGGCGCTCCCCTCTGATCAAGGCGATTCGACCCATGACCGACGCCGGCCCACAGACTTCGACCCGTAGCGTCCCGCCGGCGCTGTTCGTCGTGACGGTGTTCGCCAGCGCCAGCCTGGTGTTTCTAGTCCAGCCGATGGTGGCCAAGCTGGTGCTGCCCCTGCTGGGAGGCAGCCCCTCGGTTTGGAACACCTCCATGGCGTTCTTCCAGATCGCCCTGCTGGCCGGCTACGCCTACGCCCACGCTCTGCAGAGACTCCGCACGGTGCGGGGCCAGGCCCTGGTCCACATCGGCGTCCTGCTGTTGGCTGCGATGGCGCTGCCGCTGCGGGTAAACGCCCTGGCCGGGACCCCGTCGTCCGACCATCCGAACCTGTGGCTGCTCAGCGTGCTGGGACTGTCGATCGGCGCGCCGTTCGCGGTGTTGTCGGCCACCGCACCGCTGGTTCAGGCGTGGTATGCGCGCACCATCGGGGCCGCGGAGGGCAAGGAGCCCTATGTGCTGTACGCGGCCAGCAACCTGGGCAGTCTGCTGGCGCTGCTGGCCTACCCGCTGATCGTCGAACCGACCCTGTCCCTGATCCATCAGCGGTACGGGTGGAGCACGGGGTATGGCGTGTTCGTGCTGATCATCGGGGCGCTGGCGTTCACCGTCTCCCGCGCCCAGGCGGCCGCGCCGACAGCTGCGCCGCGCGCCGCCACGCCGATTTCGCCCTGGCGCGAGCGGGCCGCCTGGATCGCTCTGGCGGCGATCCCGTCCAGCCTGATGCTGGGGGTGACGGCCTACCTGACGACAGACGTGGCCTCGGCGCCGTTCCTGTGGGTGCTGCCGCTGGCGCTCTACCTGGCGACCTTCATCGTGGCGTTCCAGGACAAGCCCCTGATCCCGGCCGACATCACCCTGGCCTTGCAGGCCGCCGCCCTGGCCGCCTGCGTGGCCCTGCTGCCATTCCGGACGGTGTTGTTCGGCCTGCAGTTGTTCATCCACCTGGCGGCGTTCTTCCTTACCGCGCTCATGTGCCACCAGCGGCTGGTCGCGCAGCGACCGGAGCCGGGCCGGCTGACGGAGTTCTACCTGTGCCTGTCGATTGGCGGCGTGGTCGGCGGAGGCTTCAACGCCTTTGTGGCGCCGGTGATCTTCAACGATGTCTACGAGTACCCGATCATCCTGGTGCTGGCCTGCCTTGCGAGGCCGTGGGGCGACCTGCGGCGGGTGCCGATCTGGATCTGGACGATGTTCATCGTCGGTGTCGCGGCGGCCATGCTGACGCCGGTCGTCGAGACTTTCGTGTCGCCGCACCTGCACACGGCGCCGGTGGTCGGCGACCTCGACCAAGCTGAGCTCTTCGACATGGCGATGAAAACGCTGCTGGCTCTATCGGTAATCGCGGCCTTCATCGTGCGCGACCGGGCGATCTTCTATCTGGCCATCATCGGCATGCTGTCCTACGCGGCGCCGGCTACCGCGGACCGCACCGACACGCGGGAGAGCTGGCGCAGTTTCTTTGGCGTGATGAAGCGCTCGCAGACCCCCATCTCGAGCCTCGGCGGCGAGGTGCGGATGCTGGCTCACGGCACCACCCTGCACGGGGCCCAGGCGCAGAGCCCCGCCTTTCGCTGCCGCCCGCTGGTCTATTACGCGCCGAGCACGCCGATCGGGCAGGTGTTCCGCGAAAAGCAGGCCCAGAGCCCGGGCTTGCGGGTCGGCGCGGTGGGCCTGGGGACCGGCTCGGTCTCGGCCTATGTCCGCGCTGGCGACCGGCTGACCTTCTTCGAGATCGACCCGCTGGTGCAGCGAATCGCCACCGACCCGGCCAACTTCAGCTACACGACTGAGTGCGCGAAGGGGCCGATCGACTATGTCATCGGTGACGCGCGGCTGACGCTCGCAAAGCAGGCGCCCGACCAGTTCGACATCCTGCTGATCGACGCCTTCTCCTCGGACGCCGTGCCGGCCCACCTGCTGACGGTCGAGGCCGTGCGCGGCTACCTGACCAAGCTGAAGCCCGACGGGGTGCTGATCCTGCACCTGTCCAATCGCAACCTCGACCTGATGAACCCGGCCCAGGCGGTCTCGCGCGCCGCCGGCGGCTGGGCGCTGGTGCAGAACTATCGGCCGACGCCGGCGGAGGAGAAGATGTGGAGCTCACCGGAGGACGCGGTGATCGTGGCGCGCAACCACGCGGCGCTGGCGCCCTTCCTGGCCACCGGCCGGTGGCGGACGGCCGACCCGTTCAAGGCGCGGCCCTGGACCGACGACTACACGAACCTAGCCGGCGCTCTCTACAGCAAGCTGAAGATCAATTCAGACGGGCGGCCCTAGTGGTCAAAATCTAACACTTGAGTCCCGGCGGTCCTGCGGCGTGGCTGTCGACCGAACGTACGGTTCGGGGCCGGAGGTCAGCGGTGAGAATCGACCCCTTGCGGACCTTTGCGCTACTGGACAGTCTTCGGTGATGGAAATCCAACCCCCTCAGCGCTGGCTCGAAGCCTGGGATCTCACGCCGGACGGCGAACCCTTCGCATCCAGCTGGAGCCAACTCCTGCCGGTGCGCCGGGGCGACCAGTTGCTCATGCTAAAAGCCGCGATGGCCGAGCAGGAGGTCGCCGGCTCAGCCTTCCTCGCCTGGCTTCAGGGGCGGGGCGCAGCCCATGTCCACGAGCGCCAGGATGATGCTGTCCTGATGGAGCGGCTCTTCGGGCCGACGGCTCTGGCGGATCTAACCAAAGATCAGGGTGACGCAGCTGCCTTCACCGTCCTGCGTAATGTCGCGGACGCCATCCATTCGGCGCCTGCCGAACCGCGCTTCGCCAACATAATCCCGATGGAACAGTGGTTCGCGGCGCTCGCCCCGGTCGCGGCAAGCGCGGGAGGGGTCTTCGTCAAGGCGGCGGCGACCTTCGAGGCGCTCGGCGCCTCGACCGCATCTCGGGTCCACCTGCACGGAGACCTGCACCATGGGAATGTGATGCGCCGCGCCGATGGAACCTGGGCCGCCATCGATCCCAAGGGTATTCTGGGGGATCGCACCCTTGAATTTGCGATGATGCTGTTCGTCGATGTCGCCGTGGACGGCGGCATAGGCGACGCGCCGGGGGTCATAGCCCGCGTTTCCGCGGCTTCGAGCGTCGCCGGAGTAGACCGAGAACGCCTGCTGGCCTGGAGCTTCTGCCAGTCGGCACTCTATGCCGCCTGGTTCGCCGGGCATCCGCACGAGGCCCTCTGGAGACCGCTCGCCGAGGGACTGGAAGGCGCTGCGCCGGAACCACGGACGCTGTCCTAGCCGGAACCGGTTTTCCGCTCCCCCCCCCCCCACCCTAACCGTTGGAAATGTCCGCTCATGGCGATGCGGCGATCGCAATCCACGGTCCTGCCGTTCCATGGCCGCGTGGGCGCCAAGCGTCAGAGTCTATCCACTAGAACGGCGTTTCCACCGCCACCACGGCCTGGGCCATCAGGCCTTCCTCGCGGCCGGTGAAACCCATGCCCTCGGTCGTGGTGGCCTTCACCGACATCCGGTCGATTGGCAGGCCCAGCAGTTCAGCGATCCGGGCGCGCATGGCGTCGCGATGGGGACGGATTTTCGGCCGTTCGCAGATCAAGGTCAGGTCGGCGTTGAGGATGCGGCCGCCCTTGGCGGCGACCCGGCTGACCGCATGCAGCAGGAACCGGTCGGACGAGACGCCCTTCCACTGTGGGTCGGACGGGGGGAAGTGCTCGCCGATATCCCCGTCGGCGATCGCGCCAAGCACGGCGTCGGTCAGGGCGTGCAGGCCGCAGTCGGCGTCGGAGTGGCCGATCAGGCCCATGTCGTGCGGGATGCGGACGCCGCCCAGCCAGACCGCGTCGCCGGGGCCGAACCGGTGGGCGTCGATCCCCTGGCCCATGCGCACGATCCTTCGACCTGCGGACAACTGCTCGGCCAGCATGAAATCCTCCGGATAGGTGAGTTTCATCAGCATCGGGTCGCCGGCCACCATGGCGACACGGCCGCCGGCGCGCTCCATGACCGAGGCGTCGTCGGTCGGCTCCTCACCCGCGGGCCATGCGCCGTAGGCGGCCCTGAGCCGGCCGAGCCTGAACGCCTGAGGCGTCTGGGCGCGCCACAGCCCGTCGCGGGACACGGTTTCGCCCACGACGCCGTCGCCGCGTTTGAGGGTGTCGGGCACGGGCAGGGTGGGGATAGCGCCATCCGCCAGGTCGAGGGCGGCCAGCAGGCGATCCACATGGGCTTTGCCGACAAAGGGGCGAGCGGCGTCATGGATCAGCACCGCCTGGTCCGGCCCAGTCCTCAGGGCGGCCAGTCCCGCCAGGACTGATTCGGCCCTTGTCCCGCCGCCGGCGACGGCTTTCCAACCGCTCAGGCCCGCCAGCGCGTCGTCGGCGCTGCCCAGTCGGTCGGACGCCACGACGACCACCACCTCGCCCGCGCCAGCGGCCAGCAGGCCTTCCACCGACCAGCGAACGATAGGCCGCCCTGCGAGCGCGCGCCACGCCTTGGGCTCGCCCGGGCCGGCTCGCAGGCCTTCGCCCGCCGCCACGATCACTGCCGAAAAACTCATGACGGTGTCTTAAGGCGCCTGCGACGTGTTGATCCAGCTTTCGAGCTTTACGGCGCCGCAACATGTGCCTAAAAAGTCGGCGATGTGGTTGGCTATAAAATGAGCAAATCGCTCGAACTGGGCCGGTTGATGGTCGGGGGACGGGTCTGGATTGCGCCGATGACCGGCGTTTCCGACCTGCCATTCCGGCGGGCCGCGAGCCGACTGGGCGCGCCGTACGTCGCCACCGAGATGGTGGCTTGCGCCGAATTCGCCAAGGGCCGGCCGGATGTGTTGCGCCGCGCCGCGGTGGGCGAAGGTCTGCCGCTGATGGTCGTGCAATTGGTCGGCCGCGATCCCGACCACATCGCCGCCGGCGCGCGGCTGGCGGCCGAGGCGGGAGCCCAGGTCATCGACCTCAACTTCGGCTGCCCCGCCAAGGAAGTCACCGGCGGCCATGGCGGCTCAGCCCTGATGCGCGAGCCTGAGCTGGCGGTCGAGCTGATGGCGGCGGCGGTCCAGGCCGTGCAGGTCCCCATCACCGTGAAGATGCGCCTCGGTTGGGACCAGGCCTCCAGAAATGCCGTCGAACTGGCCCAACGTGCCGAGGCAATCGGCGTGCAGGCTGTCACGGTCCACGGCCGAACCCGCTGCCAGTTCTACAAGGGGCAGGCCGACTGGGCCGCCGTTCGGGCCGTGAAGGATGCGGTGCGCATCCCGGTGATCGTCAACGGCGACATCGTGGACGGCGCGAGCGCCCGGGCGGCGCTCGACGCCTCGGGCGCGGATGCCGTCATGGTTGGGCGCGGCGTCTACGGCAGGCCCTGGATCGCCGCCCAGATCGAAGCCGAGCTGGATGGCCGGCCCTTTGAAGTCCCCAACGCGGAGCAGCGGCTGGCGATCGCGCTCGACCACTTCCGGGACAGTCTCGAATTCTACGGCGAACGCCTGGGACTGCGGATCTTCCGCAAGCACCTGGCCGCCTATATCGAAAACGCCCCCTGGCCAGCCGATCCGCTGGCCCGGAGAGAAGCGAGAGCGGCCTTGTGCCGCCTGGAGGACGCTCAATCGGTCGAACGGGGGCTCACCGCCCTTTGGGCAATTCCAGACCACAGGCTGGCGGCATGACCGGACAAACCAAGATACAGGTGCAAGGCGTCGCTCTGGACGCTCTGAAGGCGGCCGCCTTCGAGCTCAGTCCAGATCCATCCCTTGTGGTGGACGCGAGCGGCTCGCTGGTGGCCGTGAACGAAGCGGCCGAGACGCTGTTCGGGCAGGGGTTGGGCCTACTGGCCCGTGGCCGTTTCCGCGCCGCCCTGCCGCACGGCTCGGCGATGGTCTCGCTGCTGGACCGGGCGCTCCAGGAGGGGGCGCGGGTCCGTGAGCGCGGCGTGCAGATCAGCCTCTTCGGCCTGCCGCCGTTCGAGGCGGACGGCGCCGCGGCGCCATTGGGCGACGGCTCGGTGCTGCTGACCCTGAGCGTGAAGAACGGCCTCGGCAATGAACGCAGCGCCCATGAAGCGGCGGGCTTGCGCTCGCTGGTGGGCCTGGGCCGGATGCTGGCGCACGAGATCAAGAACCCCCTGGCCGGCATCCGCGGCGCCGCCCAGTTGCTGAAATCCGGCGCCAAGGCCGAGGACGCGCCGCTGGCCCAGCTGATCGTCGACGAGACTGACCGTGTCCGCCGCCTGGTGGACCGTATGGAGGCGTTCTCCGACGACGCTCTCCCCTCCCTGGCGCCGATCAACATCCATCAGGTGCTGGACCGGATTCGCGCGCTCGCCGTCAATGGCTTCGCCGACGGGCTGGGACTGAAGGAGAGCTATGATCCATCGCTGCCATCTGTGTCCGGCGATGAGGACCAACTGATCCAGATTTTCCTGAACCTGGTGAAGAACGCCTCCGAGGCCGCCCATTCACGCAACGATGGCCGCGGCGAGGTCTCGATTCACACCGCGTACCGCCACGGCGTCCGCGTCCGCTCGGCCAAGGGCCAGACACTGCGCGGCGCGCCGATCGAGATTCGCGTCATCGACAACGGGCCGGGCGTTCCCGACCACATTCGCGAGAGCCTGTTCCAGCCCTTCGTCACCTCCAAGACCAACGGCGCCGGCCTGGGTCTGGCCCTGGTCGCCAAGCTGGTCGCCGGGCACGGGGGCCTGATCGACTTCGAATCCGAACCCGGCCGCACGGTATTCCGCGTGTTGCTTCCCATCGCGACCCACGACGACGCCCGAGTGGCTGGGGACCTGCCCGAATGAACGCGTCTTCCAAGAAAATCCTGATCGCGGACGATGACTCCTCGATCCGGCTGGTGCTGTCCCAGGCCTTCACCCGGCTGGGTTACCAGGTGCGCGCCACGGGCAACGCCACCACGCTGCTGAAATGGGTCATGGACGGGGAGGGCGACCTGGTGGTCACCGACGTGGTCATGCCGGATGAGAACGTCTTCGACGTCCTGCCGCGGATCAAGAAGCACCGCCCCAAGCTGCCGGTGATTGTGATGAGCGCACAGAACAACCTCATCACCGCCGTGAATGCGGCCGAGGTCGGCGCCTTCGAATACATCCCCAAGCCGTTCGACCTGGACGATATGACTTCGGCGGCCCGCCGCGCCCTGTCTCGACCCGCCGACGCCGAGGCCTCCAAGGCTCAGGCCCGCGCGGTGCGCGACGACCGTCTCCCGCTGATCGGCCGCTCGGCGCCGATGCAGGACGTCTACCGCACCGTCGCCCGGCTGGTCGGCGCGGACCTGACGGTGCTGATCACCGGCGAGAGCGGCACCGGCAAGGAGCTGGTCGCCCGCGCCCTGCACGACATGGGCCGCCGCCGCGACGGCAAGTTCGTGGTCATCAACCTGGCCGCCACGCCGCGCGAGCGGGTGGAGACCGAGCTGTTCGGCAAGGACGACACCGACCACGGCAAGCTGGTGGACGCCGACGGCGGCACCCTTTTCCTGGACGAGATCGGCGACATGCCGCTGGACGCCCAGACCCGCCTGCTGCGGGTGATCGACGGCTCCGAGCCGACGCTGAACCCGAAGACCAACCGCCGTCCGAACGTGCGGATTATCGCCGCCACCAACCGCGACCTGCGAGCCCTGATCCAGCAGGGACTGTTCCGTGAGGACCTGTTCTTCCGCCTGAACGTCGCGCCCTTGCGCATCCCGCCGCTGCGCGACCGATCGGAGGATATCCCGGACCTGGCCCGCGCCTTCCTGCTGCGCGCCAACCGCGAGGGCCTGCCGGCCAAGACCATCGATTCCGGGGCCCTGGAGCGGCTGAAGCGGCACGCCTGGCCGGGCAATGTCCGTGAGCTTGAGAATCTGGTCCGCCGGGTCTGCGCCCTCTACGGCGAGGACCTGATCAGCGCCCGGATCATCGAGAAGGAGCTGGCCGACCAACAGCCGGTCATCCAGGGCCAGGAGGGTCCGGCGACCCTGTCTCAGCTGGTCGAACAGAAGCTCGCCGGCTACTTCGCCGATCAACCCGACGGCATACCGCCGGCCGGCCTGTACGATCGGGTGCTGGAGGAAGTGGAACGGCCGCTGATCCAGCTGACGCTGGCCGCCACCCGGGGCAACCAAGTGCGCGCCGCCGAAATTCTGGGCCTGAACCGCAACACGCTCCGCAAGAAGATCCAGGACCTGGGCGTGGAAATGGCCCGCGGACGCCGCTGACCTAACGGAACCGTTTCCGGCTGCTACGCCTGCCCTTGTTTCCCATCCGGCTGGATGGGAAACAGCCGCGGGGAGGCGAGCCAATGAACAAACCGAATCGTCGAAACGTCAGCATCATCGCCCTGGCGATCGCTGTGCCGCTGGCGCTGGGCGGAGCCTTCTTCGCCAGCGCCCAGAACGGTCCGCACGCCAAGGGCGCCGCGGCGGTCGATGCGGCCCGCCAGCTCGCCGCTGACAAGGAGCCGGGGACCTGGATGTCCGCCGGGCGGACCTACGACGAGCAGCGCTACAGCCCGCTCACCGCGATCGACAAGGGCAATGTCAGCAAGCTGGGCCTAGCCTGGTACGGCGACATCGACACCGAGCGCGGCCAGGAATCGACGCCCGTCGTGGTGGACGGTGTCATGTACATCACCACAGCGTGGAGCATGGTGAAGGCCTATGACGCCCGGACCGGCGAGAAGCTGTGGGAATATGATCCCAAGGTCGATCGCGCCGTCGGCCAGGTCGCTTGCTGCGACGTGGTCAACCGCGGCGTCGCGGCCTGGAAGGGAAAAATCTATCTGGGCGTGCTTGATGGCCGCCTGATCGCGCTCGACGGCAAGAGCGGCAAGGTCGTCTGGTCGATCCAGACCACGGACCCAAAGCAGCCCTACACGATCACCCAGGTCCCGCGCCTGGTGAAGGGTATGGTGATCATCGGCAACGCCGGCGCCGAATACACCTGCCGTGGCTACGTCTCGGCCTATGACGCCGAAAGTGGCAAGATGAAGTGGCGGTTCTATACCGTCCCCGCGGCCCCGGGCGAACCGACCACCCCGGAGCTGGAGAAGGCCCGGAAGACCTGGAATGGAGAGTTCTGGAAGTTCGGGGGCGGCGCCACGGCCTGGGACTCGATCCTCTACGACCCGAAGACCAACCTGGTGTACTTCGGCACGGGCAACGGTCTGAGCTGGGCGCCGGATATCCGCAGCCCGGGCGGCGGGGACAACCTCTTCACCGCCTCGGTGATCGCGCTCAACGTCGACACCGGCAAGTACGTTTGGCACCGCCAGCTCGTGCCCAGAGACGCCTGGGACTACGACGTCACCAACCCGCTGATGACGGCCGACCTGAAGATCGGCGGGCGCATGCGCCACGTGCTGATGCAGGCTCCGAAGACCGGATTCTATTACGTGTGGGACGCGAAAACCGGCGCGTTGATCTCGGCGGAACAGTTCGCGCCGGCCAATTGGGCGACGAAGATCGATCTCAAGACCGGACGGCCGGTTGAGAATCCCGCGGCCCGCTACGGGGTGAACAAGGCCGCCATCGTCTACCCGGCTCCACTGGGCGCCCACAACTGGCACCCGATGTCTTACAGCCCCCGCACCGGGCTCGTGTACATCCCGGTCACGGAGAACAATACCGGCTTCGAACAGACGCCACCCGACAAGTTCAAGATCAACGCCCGGACCTACAACACCGGCACCATCTCGACCTCGGCCGGGATCACCAAGCTGTATGCCGAGCCCGGCGCCCCGCCGCGCGGCAATGTGAAAAGCTATCTCCAGGCCTGGGATCCCGTCGCCGGCAAGGAAGTCTGGCGCGCGCCCAACCCGGAGTTCGGGCCCTCAGGCACCATGGTGACCGCCAGCGACATTGTCTTCTCGGGTAACTGGAGCGGCGAGTTCCTGGCCTTTGACGCGAAGTCGGGAGCGAAGCTGTGGTCGGCGCCCACCCAGGCCAACGTCGTCGCCGCGCCGTCCACCTATGTGATCGGCGGCGAGCAGTATGTGGCCATCCTGGTCGGGGCCCGCGGTTTGCCGAAGGGCCAGGTGCGGACCAACGCGCTCAGCGCCAACAACTCGCGCCTGCTAGTGTTCAAGCTGGGCGGGACGGCCAAGTTGCCAACGACGCCTTCAAGCGGCGCCTCGACGATCAGCGCCACGCTCAACCCGCCGCTGTTCACCGGCACCAATGAGCAGGTGATCGACGGGCAGGGGTCATATTCGCGGCTTTGCGCGGGTTGCCACGGCGCGGCCGCGATCGCCGACAAGTCCATCCCGGACCTGCGCTATTCCACCCTCCTGCGCAGCCTGCCCGAATGGAACAACGTGGTCCTGGAAGGAACCCGCGCCAACAAGGGTATGGCCTCGTTCCGGTCTCTGATGGGGTCGCGGGAAGAGTCCGAGAACATCTTCAACTACGTGATCAGCCAGGCAAACAAGGACAAGGCGACGGAAGAGGCCAAGCGCAGCCGTTAGCCTGCTGAAGCTTGGCTGCAACATAGCTGTTGATTTTAGAGCACAGGTCCCTAGGTTCCGGTCGCAATGTCGTGGCTTGCCAATTCGGCGTTCCATCATCCGGTTCTGGGCCGAATAGCGCGGACGCTTCAATCGCGTCTGGTGCTCGGCGTCGGATTCGGGATCGCGGCGACGCTGACGGTGGTGTCGATCGCCCTGGCGGCGTTTCCGCCGGCCGAGGGCCCGCTGGGACCGCCCGGCCGGACGATCCTGACTCTGCTGGGCCTGAACTTGATCCTGGTCTTTGGCTTGATTGCCTCCGTCGGGCTGCGAATCGCCGAATTGCTCGATGCCCGTCGCCGCGACGCCGGCGCGCGTCTGCACATGCGATTCGTGCTGCTTTTCGCCGGCGCGGCCATGATCCCGGCCCTGGTCGTGTTCAGCTTCTATGGCCTGCTGGTCACCCAGGGCATGGAGAAATGGTTCAGCGATCGGGTCCAGACCGTCGTGGAGAACTCAGCAACGGTGTTCCGGTCCTATGTCGAGGAACAGACCAGCTACATCGGCGACCACGTGACCAGCATGGGTTCCGACCTCAATCGTGAGGCTGGCGGCCTGCTGGCCCGACCGCAAGGGGCCAACAACTATCTCGCCGCCCTGGCCTCCTATCACGCGTTCCCAGCGGCCTATCTGGTCAATTCGAAGGGCGTGGTGCTGGCCAAGGCCCAGGCCCAGGGCGCGCCGCCCTACCTGCCGCCAACCAAGACTGCGTTCGCGGCCGCCGACAGCGGCGAGGTCTACATCATCAACCCGCCCAACGCCGACGTGTGGCGCGGCCTCTACCGGCTGCGCGCGTTCCCGGACAGATATCTCTACGTGTCCCATCCCCTGCAGCTGGGAATCGTGGCCCGGCTGCGTGAGGCCGAGGGGGCGCTGACCTCGTTCAACGATGTGTCCGACAACCGGGCGCGGGTGCAGACGATTTTCGCTCTCAGCTACATCGAGACAGCGCTGCTCGTTCTGGTCGGCGCGGTCTGGGTGGGTATGGGCGCGGCCAACACCATCTCGGCGCCGATCGCGCGCCTGGTGCAGGCGGCGGGCCGGGTCGCAAGCGGGGACCTGAGCGCCCGAGTCGATGCCGACGCCGACCCTGACGAGATCGCGGTTCTCTCGCGGGCTTTCAATAGCATGACCCACGACCTGCAGGCCCAGCAGGAGGCCCTGCGCCGCGCCGGCGAGGAGGCCGAGGAGCGGCGCCAGTTCATCGAGACCGTGCTGGCGGAGGTGTCCGCCGGCGTCATCGGCCTTGATCCCGAGGGCCGCATCGAGGTGGCCAACCGCCAGGCTGCGATCCTGTTGGACCTGCCGGGCGACCACGGCCGCGGCCGCAAACTGGCCGAGGTGGCGCCGGAGTTCGCCGAACTGGCTGCCGCTGGCCGCTCGGGCGAGGCCGAGGAGGAGCTCGATGTGTCGCGGGGCCGCGACCAGCGCCGGCTACGCGTCCGGGCCAGTCAGAGCGAGGGGGGGCTGGTGCTGACTTTTGACGACGTGACCCGCCTGGTCGCCGCCCAGCGCAATGCCGCCTGGCGCGACGTGGCCCGCCGCATCGCCCATGAAATCAAGAACCCACTGACCCCCATCCAATTGTCGGCCGAGCGCTTGCGGCGCAAGTACCGCAAGGACATCCCGCCTGGCGAGTTGGAGACCTTCGACCGCTGCACCGACACCATCGTGCGTCAGGTCGGCGACATCGGCCGGATGGTGGATGAGTTCTCGTCCTTCGCCCGAATGCCTGCGCCTAAGTTCTCGCAGCTGTCGGCCGATGAGCTGTTACGCGCGGCGGTCTTCGCCCAGCGTGTGGCCAGTCCGGACATCGAAATTGAACTCGCCGAGCCCCCGCCCACGACCCTGTTCGCCGACAGCAGGATGATCGGCCAGGCCCTGACGAATGTCCTCAAGAATGCGTCGGAGGCCATTGAGGCCCGCCGTGCCTCGGCGCCCAAGGTCAGGGGCCGGATTCAGGCGCGGCTGCTGCGTGAGGCCTCGAGCGTCACCATCGAGGTCGAGGACAATGGCGTGGGCCTCCCCGCGAAGGATCGCGACCGGCTGACCGAACCCTATGTGACGACGCGGGAGAAGGGCACCGGCCTGGGTCTCGCAATCGTAAAACGCATCATGGAAGATCACGGCGGAGAACTTGAGCTGACCGACGCGCGGAGCGGGCAGGGGGCGTTGGCGATCCTGCGTCTACCCGCCGTCCCGGCTCCGAGCGTCGAAGCCCCGGCCCCGGCCGTGGCCGTATCGACTTGAATCAAAGGACCTGGGTAATGGCGTCTGACGTTCTGGTGGTCGATGACGAGGCGGATATCCGCGAGCTCGTCGCGGGCATCCTCTCCGACGAGGGCTATGACGTTCGCACCGCGAACGACAGCGAGAGTGCGCTGGCCGCGGTGCGGGCGCGCAAGCCCGCCCTGCTGATCCTCGACATCTGGATGCAGGGCGGCGGCATGGACGGGCTGGAACTGCTCGACCTCGTGAAGACCTTGGATGCTGACCTGCCGGTGATCATGATCAGTGGCCACGGCAACATCGAGACCGCCGTCAGCGCCATCAAGCGCGGCGCCTACGAGTTCCTGGAGAAACCGTTCAAGTCGGATCGCCTGATCGTTTGCGTCGAACGCGCGCTGGAGGCGGCGAGCCTGAGGCGTGAAAACCGTCGGCTGCGGACCCAGGCGATCACACCGGAGGGCCTTCTGGGCCGGTCCATGGCCGCACAGCAACTGCGCCAGATGATCGCCAAGCTGGCTGGCGCCAATAGCCGGGTGTTGATTTCTGGACCGGCCGGTTCGGGCAAGGAGACGGTGGCGCGACTGATCCACGACGCCAGCCACCGGTCGCGCAACGAGTTCGTGCCAATCGGCGCAGCCGGGATGACGCCGGAGCGGATGGACGTGGAGCTGTTCGGCGAGGAGGGGGCCGGAGGCCGGCCGGCCAAGATCGGCGTCTTCGAACGCGCCCACGGCGGCACCCTCTATCTCGACGAGGCGGCCGACATGCCGCGCGAGACTCAGGGACGCATCCTGCGGGTGCTGGTCGAGCAGAGGTTCCGCCGGGTCGGCGGCGACCAGGACGTTCAGGTGGATGTGCGGGTGATCTCGTCCACGTCCCGCGACCTTCGCGAGGAGATTTCGGCCGGCCGCTTCCGCGAGGACCTGTTCCACCGCCTGAATGTGGTGCCGGTGAACGTGCCGGGCCTGGCGGAACGCCGGGAAGACATCCCTGAGCTGATCGACGACTTCATCGTCAAGATCTGCGAGGCCTCGGGCATGCCCCGTCGCCGGCTGTCGGATGACGCGCTGGCCATGCTGCAGGTCCGCGCCTGGCCGGGCAACCTGCGGCAGCTGCGCAATAACGTGGAGCGCATGCTGATCCTGGCCTCTGGCGCGATCTCAGACCCGATCACGGCCGATATGCTGCCGCCGGAAGCCTCGGTGAACGACAGCGCCACCTCGCTGGGCGCCGAGCGGATCATCGCGCTGCCGCTGCGCGAGGCGCGCGAGGTCTTCGAGCGGGAATACCTGAGCGCCCAGATGCTCCGGTTCTCCGGCAATATTTCACGGACCGCGGCCTTCATCGGCATGGAGCGCTCAGCGCTGCACCGTAAGCTGAAATCCCTGGGCCTGTCGGGCGCCCGGGCGCTGGAAGCCGAGGAGGCCTAGGGTTGAGCCGCATTGCCTACGTCAACGGCCGCTTCGTGCCCAAGGGCGACGCGGTGGTGCATATCGAGGACCGGGGCTACCAGTTCGCCGACGCGGTCTATGAGGTCTGGGCCCTGTTCGACGGCAAGCTGGCCGATCCCAAGGGTCACTTCGCACGCCTGGAGCGCAGCCTCTCTGAACTCCGCATCGACATGCCGATGAGCGAGCGGGCGCTGACCACGGTGCTGAAGGAAACGGTGCGCCGCAACCGGGTCCGCGAGGGGCTGGTCTATTTGCAGGTCAGCCGCGGCGTCGCCACGCGAGACCACGCCTTCCCCAGCCAGCCGGTCCCACCGTCGGTCGTCATCACCGTCAGCCGCGTCGATCGCGCCGCCAGCGAGGCCCGCGCCGCCAAGGGCGTGGCCGTGGTGACGACGCCGGAAAACCGCTGGGGCCGCTGCGACATCAAGACGGTCGGCCTGCTGCCTAACGCACTCGCCAAGCAGAAGGCCCGCGAGGTCGGCGCGGTCGAGGCCTGGTTCGTGGATGAACTGGGGCTGGTTACCGAAGGCGCGTCCTCCAACGCCTGGATCGTGGACTGCGACGGCATCCTGCGGACCCGCGACACCAACGCCAATATCCTGCGCGGCGTCACCCGGCTTTCGCTGTTGGACCTGGCCCGAGAGGCGGGGCTGACGGTCGAGGAACGGCCGTTCACGCCGCAGGAAGCCCTTGAGGCGCGCGAGGCCTTCATCACCGGCGCGGGCACGCTGGTGCTTCCTGTCGTCAAGGTGGACGGCAAGCCCGTGGGCAACGGAGCGCCCGGTCCGGTGGCGGCGAGGCTCCGCCGCCTCTATATCGAACGCGCCAAGGCGACCGCGGTCTGAGTTGCGATGCCGCGATTGCAACTGCCGCAGTTTGCGGCATAGCGTGGCTGTGTGTGTGGGCGGACGGCCGCCCGATCCAAAACCAAAAGGCGGAAAGCCAATGAGTGAAAAGAAACAGAACCTGCAGGACACCTTTCTCAACAGCGTGCGGAAGTCCAAGACGCCGCTAACGATTTTCCTGGTGAACGGGGTTAAATTGCAGGGCGTGGTGAGCTGGTTCGATAACTTTTGCGTTCTGCTTCGCAGGGACGGGCAATCGCAGCTCGTCTACAAGCACGCGATCTCCACCATCATGCCGGCTCAGCCCGTGCAGCTGTACGAGCCGTCCGACGACGAGGCCGATTGACCACTTCAAAATCCGTAGACCGTGTGGCGCCCGTTCAGGGCGCCCTGGTGATCCATCCGGACCGGGAGGGCCGCGGTTCCGCGCGCCAGCCCGCGGCCCGGCTGGAAGAGGCCGCCGGCCTCGCCCTCGCCCGCGATCGCGAGGTCCG
>CALQQB010000043.1 GCA_943332615.1 Phenylobacterium deserti | reverse complement strand
GACCCAGGACGTCCCTGACGTTGTCCGCCTTGGCGAGGGCGGCCTGAAGATCGCCGGCCATGGCCAGGCTGAGCTCGGCCAGGCTGCGCAGCAGGCGGCTGTTGTCCTCGATGATGTCAGCGTCGCTGGCCATGGAACAAAAGTAGAACGTAGAACGATGGTTGTCAAGGCGCGTCGATGGAGCCGGAACGATCAGCTCGCCCGCAACGCCGACCAGTCGGCGCCGGCAAGCTTCACGGTCACCTGCTCGATGTGGGCGCGCAGCCTCTCAAACCCCGAGGTCGGCGTCATGGTCGCCTCGTCGAGGTAGAGGCCGCGGTTGATCTCGACCTGCAGGGCGTGGACCCGGCGCTGCGGTCGGCCGTAGTGTTCGGTGGTGTAGCCGCCGGCGTAGGGGGCATTGCGCGCCACCCGGTAACCCTGGGCCTCCAGCTCGCGCTCGACCCGAGTGGGCAGCACCCCGGCGCAGGCCGCGCCGAACCGGTCGCCGAGCACGAAGTCGCAGGCGCGCTCGCGCCCGCCCATCCTGGCCGCGGCGGCTGGCATGGAGTGCCAGTCCACCAGGATGGCGAACCCGTGGGCGGCCTGAGCCTCAGCGATCAGGCCCTGGAGCGCCAGGTGGTAGGGCTGGTGGGCGCCCTCGATCCGCGCCGTGGCCTCGGCGAAGGTGAGTTTGCGGCGGTAGATCTCCTGGCCTTCCGAGACCACCCGGGCGATCGTTCCGAGCCCCGCGGCCACCCGCGCCGTTCGTGAGCGGGCGAATTCCGGCAGCTCGTCGGCGAACATGCCGGGGTCCAGTTCGAACGGCTCCCGGTTCACGTCGATGTAGGCGCGGGCGACGCAGGCGGTAATCAGGGCCGCGCCGTGCGACGGGCCGCTTTCGATCAGCTCATCGACGAAGGCGTCCTCGGACCGCCGGATCGAGACCGCGTCCAGGGCCGCCGCCGACATCATATCCTCAGGGTAGATCCGGCCCGAATGCGGCGAGGCGTACACCAGCGGCGTGGGGGGCGCACCCACCGGCCCCGCGCGGCGGATCTCGAACGCGGCGACGGTCGGCGACGTCTCGGCGCCGGGCAGGGGATCGACCGCGTTCATGCCGCGCATAGAGCGCTGCGGCGGCCCCTGCCGTCAAAGGGGTTCCGGTCAAAGGGGTTCATGGGGTCTTTACTCTTCAGTAGGTAAGTTGAACGATCACTCGCAGACCTCCCGTCGCTCCAGCCCGGTCCCCAGCCAGTCCCTATGTCCCGTATCCTGCTCGCTGAAGACGACGACTCCCTCCGCGGCTTCCTGGCCCGGGCCCTTGAACGCGCCGGCCACGAGGTGACCTCCTGCGCCGATGGCGAAGAGGCGGTCACCTTTCTGGACGAGACCTGGGACCTGCTGCTCACCGACATCGTCATGCCCGGCATGGACGGCATCGAGGTGGCCCGCCAGGCCGCAGCCCGGCATCCGGGCCTGCGGATCATGTTCATCACCGGCTTCGCCGCGGTGGCGCTCGCCGCCAGCGACAAGACCCCGGCCGGCGCCAAGGTGCTCTCCAAGCCCATCCACCTGCGCGAGATCGTCACCGAGGTCGAGCGGATGATCGCCGCCTGAGGCGGGTCGCCGCGCCGTCTTGCTAAGGGCGGCCCCTCTCTGTATATCCCCGCCTTCCCGAAGGCATGGATGCGTAGCTCAGCGGGAGAGCACCTCGTTGACATCGAGGGGGTCACTGGTTCAATCCCAGTCGCGTCCACCATCGCTTTCCTCAGCTTGTTCAAAGATTTGCCCCACCGGGGCGAGTGGCCAGGTTGAGCAGGCTTCCCGGAAACGGCGTCCGATCCGTCCTCGTGGGGCCAGATCCGTCCTCGTGGGGTTAGCCGCCAATGACTGAAGCCCACCAGATCGAACAGCTGGCCGTCGCGCTCTACGAGAGCGACTGCCGGGAGCGGGCCGGCGACATGGCGCGGCGCACGACGCTGTCGCGGGTCCGGGCCTTCTACGGCTTTGCCTCCTGGCTCAATTTGTCGCCGCGTGAGCGGGACGCCTGGCGCGAGCGGGCCCGCCGGTCCGCGCTGGACTGCGAGGCCTGGTCGATCGCTGACGCGGAATGGCGTGACGCCGAGGTTCCGAAGCCGTCGCGGGACTGAAGGCTATCCGAACAGCCCCGCGATCAGGTTGATCGTCAGCGCGATGATCAGGGTGTTGAAGACGAAGGCGATCAGGCTGTGGACGGTGCCCAGCCGGCGCATGCGGCGGTCGGTGATGGCGATGTCGGCGGTCTGCGAGGCGACCCCGATGACCACGGCATAGTGCAGGAAGTCCCAGTAGTCCGGCGCCTGATCTCCGGGAAACGCCAGGCCGCCGGCCGGTTTCCCGCCCGGACCGGGGGCGTAGTATTCGTGGGCGTAGTGCAGGGCCAGGATCACCTGCACCACCAGCCAGGAACCGGCGACGGCGCTCACCGCCAGGCCCGCGTGCAGCGCCTGGACCAGGCCTGTGGCGTCCTTCACCAGGGTCAATTCCGCCCCCACCGCCGCCAGGCTGGCGACCGAAGCGCCGATCGTCAGGACCAGGATGAGGTGCTGGCCTTCGTCCTGGGTGGCCGCCCGCGCGGCGATCGCCGCGGAATCCTGGCCGGCGACCATCGCGGCCGCCAGAGCCAGGAACACGACGCAGAACGCGTCCCACCCCAGGATCAGGCCCGTGGACAGGCGGAAGTGGACGCCCAGCAGCATGACCGCGCCCACCGCCACGCCCACCGCCCCGGCGATCAGCAGCCGGGGCCGCGCCACCATCACCGCGAGGTTGAAGCGCCAATGGCCGATGGGAGGGGGGCTCATGGGCGGGGACTCATTGGAGGGGGCTCACGATGCGGGCCTCATGGCGCGGGCATCTCCAGAACCAGCCGGTTGCGCCCCGCCCGGCGGGTGTAGGCGACGATCTGGCTCCAGGCGTTGATCAGCGCCAGGCCCGCCCCGCCCCCGCGCACCATGTTCGGACCTTTGTATTCAATCCCGCGGGGGTCGAAGTAGCCGCCAGCGTCGCTGATGGTGATGCGGATGGTCCGCTCGAGCCGCTGCAGGCGCAGGACGATGCGGCTGTTGGTCGCAGCCCCGCCGTGCTCGAGGACATTGATCAGCCACTCCTCGACCACGATCGCCAGCTTGTCGGTCGCCGCGTCGCCGATCGCCGCGTCGCCGGCGAACAGCATCGCCACCGCCAGCCCGCGCCGTACGCCCCGACTGTCACAGGGCAGGCGCGCGATGACGGCGTGTGAACCAGACTGGCCGCGAACTGGAGCTATGGCGTGGGCCTGTGGCTGGGGAACGGGTGCGAAGCGTGTCCAGACAAGATCGCCGATGGCCGCCCCGCTGTCGATGTCGGTTGCGTGCGTTGCCCGGCCGGCGGCAGGCGAGTCGAAATCCGCTTTCGACTGGGCTATGACTCAACCCGTAGCATATCAGAGGGGTTCGGGATGCGCGTAGCGGTCGCCTTTGGATTGTTAGCGGCCTTGGCGCTGTCGACCCCGAGTTTCGCCGCGGGCGAGATCGGGCGTGTAAAGTCCGTGACCGGCGTGGCGACGGTCACCCGCGGCAAGGACAAGCCCGCCCAGCTCGCACGCGGCCAGCTGCTGCGCGTCAGCGACGTGATCCAGACCGGCAAGGACGGCGGCCTGGGGATCACCTTTCTCGACAACAGCCGCTTTGCCGTGGGGCCGAACACCAATCTGGCGCTCAACCAGTTCGAATTCGACAAGACCACCCAGCGCGGGCGCTTTGAGAGTCAGTTGAACAAGGGGACCATCGCGGTCGTCTCCGGCCAGATCGCCAAGGAGAAGGGGGCCGACGCCATGCGGGTGCGCACGCCGGTGTCGGTGCTGGCCGCACGCGGCACCCGCTTCGTGGTGCAAGTGCCATGAGAGCCGCGCTCTATGCCGCCGCCGCCGCCGCGGGCTTCCTGGTCTCCGGCTGCCAGACCGCCAAGGTGACCCTGCTCAACAATGAAGATGGCAAGTCGGTGGGCGCCGTCGCGGTGCTGGACCCCAAGACCGGGGGCGAACGCGGCGTGGTCAGCGCCGCCGACCTGGAAGCCAGGACAGGGGGCCACAAGATCAAGCCCCGCAAATCCAAGCGCGGCGGCTTCGCCGAGCTGTTCGGCTTCATGCCGAAGCCGGCGTTCGAGGGGAGCCTGGAGTTTATCACCGGCACCACGACGATCACCGAGGAGTCGAAGCTATCGCTGGCCGACCTCCTTGACCTGTGGAAGCGCGACCGGAGCATCTCCGACATCGAGATCATCGGCTATGCCGACTCCACTGGCGATCCGGAGTCCAACAAGCTTCTGGCCCAGCAGCGTGCGGACGCAGTGCGCGACTTCCTGGCCAACGAAGGGTTCGAGTTCACGGCCGAGAACAGCGAGGTCATCGGCCGCGGCGATATCGAGGCCCTGAAGAAGAACGGCCCCGGCGTCGCCGACCCGGAATACCGCAAGGTGACGGTGGTTATCCGCTAGGTGGTCGTCGCGCGTTCCTGCGTCGCCGCCGGCCTGCGCAGCGCCAGGACCGTGAGATCATCGCTGGGTTCGCCGCCGGCCTCGAAGCCGCGCACGGTCGCCACCAGGTGATCCACCAGCGCCACCAGCGGCCCGGCCGCGCCGGCGACCGCCGCCATGGTGCGGTCGGCGCCGAACAGGTCCTGACCGGGGTCCTGAGCTTCGGTCACCCCATCGGTGAAGGCGATCAGCGTCTCGCCGGGTCCCAGGCTGAAGGTCTCCACGGGGTAGGGGTAGCCCTCCATGGCGCAGAGCGGCGGCCCGCCCTCCAGCCGCAGCGTCCGCACGTGGCCCGCAGCGTCCAGGATCAGCGGATTTTCGTGCCCCGCGCAGCATAGGTCCAGCCGCCCGTCCGACAGCCGCAGCACTCCGGCCAGCAGGGACAGCTGCATGTCCTGGCCGTTGTCGGCCGACAGCTCGCTGTTGATGCCCGCGACCGCCGTGGCCAGATCCTTGTGCGGCTGCATCAGCAGGCTGCGCGACAGCGCCTTGGCCAGGGCCATGAACAGCGAGGCCGGCAGGCCCTTGCCGGTCACGTCGCCGACCAGGAAGCACAGTCGGTCTCCGTCCAGCATGAAGGCGTCATAGAGGTCGCCGCCCACCGTGCGGGCCGGCTGCAGCACCGCGTCGATCTCTAAGTCCGGCGTCACCTTCCAGAGGCTGGCGCGGGGGATCAGCATGCCGATCTGGATCTTGCTGGCCGCCTCGCGCTCGTGGCGCTCCTGATCCAGGGTCGCGCGCAGCCGGGTGCGGATACGTCCACCCTCGACGAACAGCAGCGAGATCATGGTCACAGCCGCCACCGCGCCGGGCGCCACCACCGGGGCGGGGTCGATCAGCAGCCCCGCCTGGAAGGCCGCCCAGCTGCCGGCGATGGCCAGCAGCAGCAGGGCCAGCGCGGAGATCCCGATCACCGTCAGGCGCAGCCGCGGCAGGATGGCGATGGCGCCCAGGGCCAGCGCCAGTCCCGCCAGCCACTCCGCCGCGATCGCCCAGCCGGGCCTGGCCAGGGCGCGTGACTGCAGAATGGCGTCGATCGCCTGGGCCTGCACATAGACCCCGAAGGTCTGGGCCGCGCGCGGCGTGTTGATCACGTCGATGGTCGCGGCGCTGGTCAGGCCGATCAGCACGATCTTGCCGGTGAAACGGTTGGGCGCGATCTTGCCGTCAGCGATGTCGATCGGCGAGGTCAGCTGTCGGGTGGAGATTCCCCGGTAGTGCAGGCGCATGCGCCCGTCCGGCGTGGTCAGCACCGTGTGCGAGCCGATGCGGACGCTGTGCATCCGGTTCGCGTCGCCCTCCAGCCGGATCGGCGGCTCGCCCTCGGCGACGCGCACCAGTTCCAGGGCCAGGCTCGGGGTCAGGCGCCCGGCCACTCTGGCGACCAGCGGGACAGTGCGGACCACGCCGTCACGGTCGGGCGTGCCGTTGACCAGACCGATCCCCTGGGCGGCGCCGTCGATCACCGGGATGTTGGCGATGGCGTGGGGAAAGCTGACGATGGCGCGGGGCGTGACGCCCTCGAACACCGCCGGCGGCGGCAGCGGGTTCGCCGTGCCCATGTCCGCGACGCCGACCCGGGCGATCACCGAGGGTGTGGCGCCGATGGCGCGGCCGAAGCGGTTGTCGGAGACCTCCAGGGTCTGGATCTCCTGGCGCCCGGCTGCCGAGAGCTCGGGGTAGTATTCCTCGAACACCTGCGGGGTCAGCCGGTCCGGCTCGGGAAACAGCAGGTCGAAGCCGATGGCCGCCGGCTTCTGGTCGGCGATGGCCTTCACCAGGCCGGCGAGGTCGAAGCGCGACCAGGGCCAGCCGCCATAGCGGGCCAGGCTGCGCTCGTCGATGGTGACCACCTCGACATTGCCAGCGATGTCGCCCGGCGAGGTGCGCTGGAAGAAATCGAACAGCGGCTGGGTGACCGAAAGCCCCAGCACCCCGCGGTCCTGGACCCGGTCGTCGTGCAGGAAGGCCAGCATCGGGGGCAGGAATAGGGGCGAGGCCACGGCCAGCGCCGCCGCCAGGGCCGCGATCAGGGCGCCGACCCGGACCCGGCGGCGCGCGGCCGGGTCGAGTTCGCCGAGGGCGTCAGACCGTGACCACGAGTCCGTCATACGAGCAGATCACCTCCAGCGGGCGGCGGCCTTCACGCACCAGCTCTTCATAGCGCACGGTCTCGACGTGCATGCGCTGGATGTCCTCGTCCGAATAGGTCGGTTCATGGTGGAAGAGGGCCAGGCGCCGCGCGCCCGCCGCGTGGCACAGGTCCACCGCCACGACATTTGAGGAATGGCCCCAGTCCCGCTTCAGGCTGACCGTGTCGCCCAGGGAATACATAGTGTCGCAGATCACAAGGTCGGCGCCCTTGAAGAAGGCCTCGAAGACCTTCTCTGACTCCATGTTGTCAGGCTGGTGCTCGGAGTCGGTGGAATAGACCACCGATCGGCCGCCCGCCTCGAAGCGATAGCCGTAGGAATCGTGGGAGTGATACTGCGGGGTCAGCGTCACGCTGAGGCCGGCAGCCTCGAAGGTCTCGTCCGCCGGGTGGACGATGAACTCGAACTTCGCCTTCAGCCATTCGAACGGCACCGGGAAGGAGATCTCCTCCTGCTGTCGCCGCAGCGCCGTCTCGGCGTCGGCATGGCCGGAGTGGATGATGATGGTCGCCTCGGGATCGAAAGCCGGCCCGAAGAACGGGAAGCCCATGATGTGGTCCCAGTGCAGGTGGGACATGAAGAAGTGGTAGGTGCGGCTGTGGCCCTCCTGAGCAATCCGCCGGAAGGCGTCGAGGCCGAATTCCCGCAGGCCCGAGCCCATGTCGCAGATGATGAACGACCCATCCCCGCCCTCGATCTCCACGCAGGAGGTGGCGCCGCCGTAGGCGCCCCAGGTGGCGAAGTCGAGCTCGGCCTCGGCGAAGGCGCCGGCCTCGGCCTCATCGGCGAAGCTGCGGCCGTTCGCGGCCATCAGGGCGCGGGCGATTTTGCCCCGGATCGCGCCAGCCCGCTGCGCCACCGGCAACGAGCCCCGTGTCCCCCAGAAGCGCACCTGCATGATCTAAGGCTCCTTCATCCCGCCGGCTCAGACGGCTTCGGCGACACTGCCGACGACCTTGAACATCTTGTCATAGCGGCTGATCGCCAGGATTTCCCGCATCCGGTCGTTCGGTGCGGCCAGGATGATGGCGACCGCCCCCGCGGCTTCGCGGCTGGCCAAGGTCAGAGCCCGGAGACCCCGGGAAGACATGTAGTCGAGACCGGCGAGATCGACCACCAGCGGTGTCGCGCCCGCCTTGGCCTGCCGGACGGCGGCGATCAGGGCCTCCGAAAAGGTTTCCCAGGTCGCCTCGTCAACCCGGCCGACCGGCTTTCCGACCACCCTGTCGCCCAGCTGTTCGACACTCCACTTCATGGGCTTCCCCCGCAGCCGCGGCGACCACCCGTCCTCCCTGGCGCCGCGCCCCGCAAACAGACGGCGCCCGACAGGCGGGCGCAACAGGATTCGTCCGCCGGGCGAAGTGGAGGGGCGCCGGGCAGCCGGCGGCCCGTTTCCATGCTCGAATCGCCGCCTGGACGCAGGCCGCGGGACATCGACGACGCTCAACGGTCAGCGAGTGACGCTCGGTGTGCGACAACCGCGCGCACCATCGCGAACCGCTTGTTCTGTCCCCGGAAAATCGTCCCCGATCAAAACGGGGCTGACTAACACACGGATATTTATGTATAATCGGAGATTTCCCTAGCTTCCTATGGCCACGGTCCGGCGTCTCACTTCCGGTATGTTGCCGTGACGGAATTTGCTGGCGCGAAATCATTTTTCCAGAGATCATCGGTTCTCTGAAAGGCTCGTCAACTCCGCACGCCTAGATGCGGATCGGGTCCCAGGGGGAGGAAAACCTTGATGATGAAGCGCACCTATCTTTGCGGCGCGTCCGTGTTGGCCGTCGCACTCTCACTTGGGCTGGCGGCTCCGGCCTTTGCCCAGGCCGCCGCCGACAAGGCCGCGCCCAGCGACGTCGCCGAAGTGGTGATCACCGGCTCCTATATCGCCGGCACCCCGGAAGACTCGGCCCAGCCCGTCGATGTGCTCAGCGCGAAGGATCTTGAGAGCCAGGGCTCTCCCACCGTGGTCCAGCTGGTCAAGACCATCACCGGCGCCGGGTCCGGCATCGGTGAATCCAACCGCTACAACGGCGGGGCCGGTACGGCTTCGATCAACCTTCGCGGCTTCGGCGCGTCGCGCACGCTGTCGCTGTTCAACGGCCGCCGGATGGCCGACAGCCCGGCCGCGGCCTTCCAGGGCGGTGGCGCGGACCTGAACTTCATCCCGACCGCCGCGGTCGGCCGGATCGAGATCCTGAAGGACGGCGCCGCGGCCACCTATGGCTCGGACGCCGTGGGCGGGGTCGTCAACTTCATCACCCGCACCGACCTCGATGGCTTCGAAGTCGGCGGCGAATACGCCGCCATCCAGGACTCCGGCGGCGACTACAATGGCAACATCGCGTGGGGCAAGAAGTTCGACGCCGGCAACGTTCTGCTCACCGCCGGCTATCGCCACCGCTCGCGGGTAGACATCCGTGACCGGTCCTTCGCCTTGCGCGGCTTCGATTTCGGCGGCTACGCCGGCGGCAGCGGCTGGTCGGGCAACTCCAACCCCGGCAACTATCAGAACGCCACGACTGCGGCGTCGCTGTTCCGCGACAACGGTTGCGCCGAGCTAGGCGGCACTCTCACCAACACGGTCGTGTTCAACACCGCGGGCGTTGCGGGCGCGACCCCCACCTCTTCAATTGCGGTGCCGGTGAACGCCCTAAGTCCCGCAGTCAACCAGACGGGTGGGCCGACGCTGTCGCAGTGCCGGTTCCAGTTCTCGACCTACAACGACATCGTCAACCATGAGGACCACTTCCAGGTCTATGGCGAGATCAACTTCGAGTTCATGGAGAACCAGAAGTTCCACGGCGAAGTGGCGTGGAACCGCAACACCGTTCCTAACCAGCGGATTTCACCATCCAACGGCAACACCCAGTTCCCCACCCCCACCAGCCTTGGCGGGGAGTCCGGCTCGCTGCGCAACCCGCAGCTGATCAACTTCTTCGTTCCCTACAATGTGCCGTCCAACAACCCCGGCCTGGTCGATCTCTACACGACCTGCGCCGCGCCGTTGTCGGCGGCCCAGTGCGCCTCGATCTCGACGGCGGCCAACGCTGCGCGGCCGGCCACCAACCCGCTGGGCGGCAGCCGGCTGGGAACGCAGGGTGTGGATATCTCGCAGACGGCGTTCCGCTTCATCGCCAATGCGGGTCACCCGACCAATTCGGACAAGGCCGACCACCAGGATATCGAGCAAACCGAGTACCGGATTTCCGGGGCGGTGCGGG
Source organism: Phenylobacterium deserti (assembly GCA_943332615.1). Classification (GTDB taxonomy): domain Bacteria; phylum Pseudomonadota; class Alphaproteobacteria; order Caulobacterales; family Caulobacteraceae; genus Phenylobacterium; species Phenylobacterium deserti_C. The sequence goes on along the minus strand of CALQQB010000043.1, from coordinate 28,786 downwards.
GCGACCTGCCCTGGTTCGGCCTGACCTACGAAACCGCCCTGACCTACATGAAGACCGAGCAGACCTCGAACATCAACGACCTGCTCGTCGCACGCGCGCAGTTGGGCCTGAACGGCTTCGCCAGCACGAGCGCCGATCCGAACTCCTGCAACCAGGCGGAACGGCAGATTGCGGCCAACGCCGGCAACAACGCCGCCGGCTGCTACTTCTTCAACCCGTTCTCCAACTCGGTGCAGGTCAGCGCCACCAACGGCGCCACCAACCCCTTCTACCGGGCCAACGTGGCCAACAATCCGCTGGTGAGCGAATGGCTCTACGGCAACTACACGAACACCAGCTCGACGGAACTGTTCGTGGCGGACGCGGTTGTCAGCGGTAAAACCGGGATTTCGCTCCCGGGCGGCGACGTGGCGTTCGCGGCCGGCTACCAGTGGCGCTACAACCGCGACAAGGTCGAATATGGCGACCTGTTCAACAACCAGATCACGCCTTGCGTGGACTCGGTTGTCGATGGCACCCCGATCTGCAACGCGCCCAACGGCCCGCTGATCTTCTTCGGATCCAACTCCAACGTCGACAACGACCGTGCGGTCTGGGCGGTGTTCGGCGAGGTCCAGATTCCGGTCCTCGACAACGTCGAGCTGAACTTCGCGGTCCGGCACGAGGACTATCCCGGCGGCGTCGGCGCCACCACGAACCCGCGCCTTTCCGGCAAGTGGCAGGTGACGGACTGGTTCGCCGTCCGTGGGTCGGCCGGCACCACGTTCCGCGCGCCGGCCATCGCGACCACCACCGGCAACTGCCAGGTGGGCGTCGCCAACCTGGGCGGCCAGTATCGCGCGGTCCGGACCTGCGGCAACCAGAACCTCGGGCCTGAGAAGTCGGATACCTACAACGCCGGCGTCGTGGTCGAGTTCAGCGGCTTCAGGGCAACGCTCGACTACTACCGCTTCGACTTCACCGATGAGCTGACCAGCGAGCCGGCATCCGGCCTGCTGACCTCGCTCGCCACGCCCGGCGCCTGTGCGAACGCCATCCTGATCGCGCGCTTCCAGTTCGACTCCACGATCGGCTGTACCGCCAATGGCGCGGGCGTGCTGCGGATCGACGTGAACAACGTGAACGGCCCCGCCACCAAGACCTCAGGCCTCGATTTCCGGGCGCAGTACGACTGGGAAGACTTCCTCGTCGATGGCGCCAACTGGCAGGTCGGCGTGGAAGCTACCTACCTGCTCGAGTTCAAGCGTGGCGATTTCGTCCTGGACGGCACCACCACGGTCTTTCAGGCGGCGCTTGACCGGGCCGGCAAGCACGACCTCCTGGGCACTTTCTTCTCGTACCCGGAAACCCGTGCCAACGGCTGGCTGGCGTTCCACAAGGGCCCGATCAACGCGCGCTGGACCACCCGCTTCACCGAGGGGACGGCGCCGGCTTTCGCCAGCGCAGGCCTGTTCCGGACAGTTGAGAACACCAGCGCCACCACCACGGCGGCGGCCTGCTCCACGGCCGCGACCCCGTCCTGCGCGGGCCGCGACCTGGTCGCGGTCGGCAAGTCGGGCAACTTCTGGCAGCACGACCTCGTCGTGCGCTGGGAGGCACCCTGGGACAGCGTCATCACGCTTAGCGTCCAGAACATCTTCGACAAGGACCCGCCCTATCTGACCTCGAACTTCAGCTACGACTACACCAACGGAAATCCGCTGGGCCGGGTCATCGAGGTCGGTTTCAAGAAGCAATTCTAGAGCGGTTCCCGTTTCGAATGAATCGAAACGGGGCTCTAGAGTCTTTGCTTGGTCGCTCTTCCTGCTCGGCTGATTTGATCCAAGTCAGCCGGGAAACGCTCTAGCCGAGATCACTGACGACCGACCTGTAAGGGGCGCTGGGTGACCAGCGCCCCTTTTCCATGTCCGGGATCAGGGCCGGCCGCGCCTGGACAACGCCTTGATCTCTTCCGGGGTCAGCTTGCGGATCGTCTTCACCGCACAACGGCGCGGACCGATGGGCGTCGGTGAGATGATCTCCGCGTCGATACCGGCGCAGATGTGGCTGCTGCCGCGCGAGACCAGCGCGATGCTGTTGTTCCAGTCCACGTCCTCGCAGCGTCCCAGCATCTCGAACTGATAGACGTCGCTGGCGCCGACCCGGACGTTGACGATCCGGTCGTCGGCGGCGGCGAAGCCGTTCACCTGCCGCGTCCAGAAGCATTGGCTTCGGGCCGGGGCCTTGCCGGGTTCCAGTGGTGACTTGGCTGGCGCAGGCGCGGCGCTGAGGCTCACGGCCGCCAGGACGGCTGCGGAGGCGGCCATGGGCAGGGCGATGTTCCAGGTCATATCGACAAATCCTTCGACCTCGAGCCCGTCCCCCACGCTCAAGTATACGGCCCCGCGCGGTCTTTAGGAACGTAGGCGACGGGCCGCACGGCGGGCAAAGCGGGCTGGATCGACCAGCTCGGCCGCCGCGCGGCCGATTGGCGACGGGGCGCCCAACGCCAGGGCCGCCACATGCTCGGCCAGCAGGGGCGCGAACGAGAAGCCGCGCGAGCCGAAACCGGTCAGGGCGAACAGCCCCGGCTCTCCCGCCGATCCGGCCAGCGGCAGCCGATCGGGCGTCACCGCGCGTATGGAGGCGCGGCCGCCCAGTATCTCAGCAGGCAGTGTCTTGGGGGCCAGGCGCTCGGCCAGGCCGGGCAGGACCGCGGCCACCAGATCGAGGTTGCGGAGATGGTCGGCCTCGCGCACCTCACAGGCGTCGTCGTCCCGGTCATGGGTCGCGCCGAACAGCAGCCCGGTCGCCGTCGGCAGCACATAGCCGCCCCAGGCCGCGGCCGGGGTGGGGCCCGCGCCGTCGCGCCAGCTGGCTTGGCCGCGCACCGGACTGAGCGGCAGCGCCGCCGCCAGGTCGCGGGAGCCCAGGGCGGCGGCCACGATCACCGCGTCGGCGCGCAGGATTTCGACGCCGACCTCGTCCAGCACCCGCCAGCCGAGGTCGTCGCGTTCGAGACGGGCCGCGGGCTCGATCCGCGACGATCCCAGCCAGGCGTCAAGGATCGGGGTCGGATCGACCACCAGGGCCGTTCGCTGGTCGAGGCCTCCCGGCGCCGGCTCGCCCAGTCGCGCTGTGACGGCGTCCGCCGCCAGCACCTCCAGGGCGCCGGGCTCGAACAGGTCGGACGCGGCGATGCGGGCGAACCGCTGGGCGTCGCGGTCGTCCGACGCCAACTGCAGCACCCCGTGAGCCAGCACCGCGCCGTCGATCGTGGCGTAGAGGCCGGTCGCGCGGGAGAAGGCTTGTGCGAACAACTGGGCCGCCTCACCGAGCCCGGCGTCGAGACGCGGGGTCACCAGGGCCGCGGGATTGCCCGATCCGCCCGCGCCGGGGCGCTTGGCCTCGACGACCACGACCTCCCCGCCCAGGGCGCGGACCGCGCGCGCCGCCGAGGCGCCGGCGATCCCCGCGCCGATGATCGCCACCCGGCGGGGGGGCGGGCCGTCGGTCGCCGCGCCCGGCATCCGGGCCTCCAGTCGTTCGCGCTTGTGGCCAAAGCCGGGACGCTTCTCCACCGCGAAGCCGACCGCCGCCAGCCCTCGACGCACCTGGCCGGCCACGGTGAAGGTGGCCGCCCGAGCGCCGGGCCGCGAGCGGGCGGCAACGCGTGCCAGCACCGCGTCGGACCACATCCCCGGGTTCAAGGCCGGCGAGAAGCCGTCGAGGAACCAAGCATCGGCCGCGCCTGCCCAGCCGTCCAGGGCCTCGCCGACATCCAGCACGGCGACGTCGAGGATTGCGCCCAGCTCCGGCAGCTCCACCCGGTGGCGGCCTCGCGCGCGGCCCGGCCAGCGCTGCGTCAGCAGGCCCGCGATCGGCGCCAGTTCAGGCCAGCTGGCCAGCGCCCGAGCGGCCTCCCGGGCGGTCACCGGGAAGGCCTCGACCGAGAAGATATGCAGTTGGCCCTCCGCCGGCCGCGTGCGCCGCCAGAGGTCGAGCAGCGCTGCGATGTTGAGGCCGGTCCCGAACCCCAGTTCCGCCACGGTGAACCGGCGCCGGCCGGCCCAGGCGTCCGGCAAGCCGCAACCGTCCAGGAACACCGCCCGGCTCTCCGCCAGCCCGTCCTGCGCCGAGAAATAGACATCGCCGAACTGGCGCGAGCGCGGCTGGCCGTCCGGCGTCCAGACCAGGGGGCTTCCCGTTGCCGGATTTGTGGGCGACGCGGATGTCATCAGCGGGTCCGAAACGAAGAAGGGCCGCCCCGAGGGACGGCCCTTCCGTACACGAAGCGGTGGTTGGTGCTTAGTGCTTCTCGGCGGGCGCGGCGGGCGCGGCGGCGGGGGCGGCTTCCGGAGCGGCCGGCATGGCGGCGGCCGGGGCGGCCGCGGCGTCGGTGGCGGCGGAAGCCGCGGCGGCGGTCGCGTCAGCCGGAGCGGCGGAGTCGGCCACCGGCGCGGCCGGGGCTTCAACTTCCTTCTTCTGGCAGGCGGCCAGGCTCAGGGCGGCGACGCTGGCGGCGGCGACGAGCGCCGTGCGGAACAGGGTGTTGGTCATGGGGGGTTATCCTCTGGAGGGGCGTTGGCATCGCCGGGTGTACGCTCTCACCGACCCGTGGATCGGTCAGGTCGTTCCCCGACGTCGCACAGGATTACGCCGCGCATCCCCCATGGGCAAGCGCCGTGATCACGAGTTCGTGATCCATTGCCGTGCAGAAGATATGCAGACGGCGCGGTCTCAGCCTTCGGCCGGGATGTTCGCCAGAGCCTCTTCGAGCTCCAGGAAGCTGGGCTGGGAGGCGGTTGGCACATTGCCACGGCCGATCTCGACGGAGATCTGGGCGGCGTTACCGTGCAGGTGGGCGACCAGGACAGCCTGGATGATGCGGTAGAAAGCGCCTTCCTCTTCGACCACGTCCTTCATGCGCGTGCCCATAGGGCCGACCAGTCCATAGGCCAGGAACACGCCCAGGAAGGTGCCGACCAGGGCCGAGCCGATCATCTCGCCCAGGATTTCGGGCGGTTCGGTGATGGCGCCCATCGTCTTGATGACCCCCAGCACCGCGGCCACGATACCCAGGGCCGGCAGGGCGTCGGCGAGGTTGGTGATGGCGTGGCTTGGGCCCAGCGCCTCATGGTGGTGCTTCTCGAGTTGCTTCTCCATCGCGTCCTCGACCTGGTGAGGATCTTCCAGGTTCATGGTCATCATCCGCAGGGTGTCGCAGATGAAGTCGATGGCGAAATGGTCCTTCCCGATCTTGGGGAAGCGCGTGAAGATCGAGCTCTCGGACGGATTCTCGATGTGGCTTTCCAGGGCGATCACGCCCTTGGATTTCATGGTTTTGGTCAGCAGGAACAGCAGGGAGAGCAGGTCGCGATAGTCGGCAGCCTTCCACTTGGGCCCGCCGAATACCTTGCCGAGACCGCCGCCGACGCCCTTGATCACGCCCATGGAGTTGGCGATCAGGAAGGCGGCCACGCCGGCGCCACCGATCGCCATCATCTCATGCGGCAAGGCGTGCATGATCACGCCCATGTTGCCGCCGGTCATGATGTAGCTGCCGAACACCAGGGCGAACAACAGGACGATACCAATAATCTGGAACATGGACTCCCCCGGGGACGGCCGCCGAACATCGCCGTTAATGTTTAATGCCCCGTGAGTCGTCGCCCCCGAACGGGAGCCGCGAAGCCGATTTGCCGCGACCGCACATTCCGCCTATGGCCAAGCCCCATGCCGAGTCGTTCAGCCTCCGCGGCCGCGCCCACCGGTGTTCCGAGGCAGGCCTTCCTCATCATCTTCGGCGTCTCGGCGGCGACGGCCATGGGCAACACCGGCCTGATCTCGGTGCTGCCGGCGATCGGTCGATCTATCGGGATCCCGGACGCGATGGTCTCGGCGATCTTCTCGCTGTCGGCGCTGCTGTGGGCCTTTTCCTCGCCGTTCTGGGCGCGCTCCTCCGACCGCTACGGGCGCAAACCGCTGATGATGGTGGGGCTCTCAGGCTTCCTGATCTCGATGACCCTGTGCGGCCTGGTGGTCAGTGCCGGCCTGCGCCACCTGGCGGCCCCGATGGTGATCTTCACGCTCTTCCTGCTGGCGCGGGCGCTGTTTGGCCTGTTCGGCGCCGCCAGCAATCCGGCGACCCAGGCCTATATCGCCGAGCGGACACCCATCGAGGGCCGAACCCAGGCCATGGCCAGCCTCGCCGGCGCCTTCGGCCTGGGCACGGTAATCGGGCCGTTCCTGGCGCCGCTGTTCGTATTCCCGGGGGTGGGGCTGGCCGGGCCGCTGTTCAGCTTCGCCGCCATCGCGCTCGCCATGCTGTTCGTGGTCTGGCGCTTCCTGCCGGAGAGCAAGCCGGAGCCGCAGCCACCGCGCTCTTCAGAGGCGTCAGGCGCGCCCAAGGAACGGCCGATGTGGCGCGACCCGCGCATGACGCCCTTCCTGATCTATGGCTTTATCGTCGCCACCTGCCAGACGGGCCAGCAGCAGAGCCTGGGGTTCCTGATCATCGACAAGCTGGGCCGGTCGCCGACCGAGGCCCAGGCGTTCATCGCCATCGCCATGATGTTCGGCGCGGTCGCCGGCCTGCTCGCGCAGTGGGGCCTGATCCGGATGTTCGAGATGACGCCCCGGCAGCTGCTGCGATGGGGGGTTGGCGTCGCCGCGCTGGGCAATCTGATCGTGGCGCTGTCAGGGGGCTACTACGGGGTGGTCGTGGGCTATGCGATCTCCAGCCTGGGCTTCGGCTTCGCCCGGCCGGGCTTCACCGCCGGGTCTTCGATCGCCGTGGGCATCAAGGAACAGGCCCGCGCCGCCGGGGCGATCGCGGCGGTGAACGGCGTGAACGTGATCCTCGCCCCGGGGTTCGTGCTGCTCTACGAGCACTTCGGCCCCGCGCCATTCCTGATCAACGTCACGCTGCTGGCCGGACTGCTGGTCTATGCCTTCCGCAGCACCGCGCTCAGGAACGCCGACCCGAAACCCGCGACCCGCGACGAGGTCACCCAGGCCACGATCGAGAAGACGGACGAGGCGGGGACCGCTTAACCTGCGGCCAGCCGCGCGGCTTCCTGGGCGCAGTCGCGGGCAGGGGTCAGGCCCTGGGCGCGGACAATGGCCAGTTCGCTGCGGGCGGCGGCGACGTCGGCCTTGAAGGCGGCGCTGTCGTGCAGGCGCGCCACGACGGCGGAGCCCACCATGCGCCCCTCCTCCACGTCGCTCAGCCAGTGGACGTTGCAGATGCGGCGGCTGTCGGAGAAGGCGCGGCCGCGGGCCAGGATCGGGTCGGTCCGATCGGGCGCCACTTCCGCCAAGATCAGCGCCCAGCCCCAGCCGATCGCGGCGTGGCCAGAGGGATAGGAGCCGTCCTTGCGCAGGGCCGCGTCCATCGCCGGGGTGCACTGCGGCTTGCCGTTGACCGTGAAGGGGCGCGGGCGCTGGTACTTGTTCTTGGTGGGATAGGGCGATCGGCCCAAGTCGCTGAAACTGCGCCGAAGCAGCCGAACCAGGGTGGGCGTTCCGGCCTCGGTCACCGGCGCGCCGATCGCGCAGGAGAAGGTTGCCGCCGCCGCCGGGAAGGCCAGCACCGCATCCTCGGTCGCCAGATCCCAACGCGGACCGCCGTGCAGCGCCAGCGCCGCCTTCGCGGCTTCCTTGTCGCGCTTCTCCGCCGCCGAGCCCTTGGCTGGCGGCGGGGGTAGCAAGGTCAGGCTATTGGGGAGTTCCGCGCTGGCAAGGTAGCCGGTGACGGCCGCCTGCTGGCCTTCCGCCGGCGCCGATCCCAGGGCCATCGCGGCCGCTGCGCCCGCCAGCCACACCCGAAGCTTCATGATCCGATCCCTCGCTCAGTTCGTGGGCGATGCGCCCTCAGCCTCGGCACGAAGCCGGCGCACCATATCGACCGAGAGGTAGCCGTCGGCAACCAGCGCGTGGGCCTTCTGCCAGGCCCGCAGCGCGGACCGCGTCTTCAGGCCCACCACCCCGTCGGCGCCGCCGGTGTCGAAACCCAGGGCGATCAGGGCCCGCTGTGCGGTCATCCGGTCAACCAGGGCGATCGGCGTCTCCTGCGGCCAGGGCCGCACCAGTCCCGCCGCCCCGCCGAAGCGGTCCGCCAGCAGGCCGACCCCCAGGGCATAGGCCAGGCTGTTGTTGTACTGGCGGACGACGAAGTGATTGGGGAACAGCAGGAACAGCGGACCTCCTGACCCGGCGGGAGCGATCAGTTGAGCCTGGCCCGTGGAGTCGGCGCCTGACCACGGCAGGCCGTCCGCGCGCACGACGCCCAACTCCGCCCACCCGATTGGCGTTTCCTTCGGGCCCTCGGTCAGGCCGTAGTCGAATCCCGGTGGCGCGGTCACCTCCCGGGCCCAGCTCTGTCCCCGCACCCAGCCCGCCTGCATCAGCAGGTTCGCCGCCGAGCCCAGGCTGTCGGCGCTGGACTCCCAGATGTCGCGCCGGCCGTCGCCGTCGATGTCGACAGCGGTGGAGAGGTACATCGACGGGATGAACTGGGTCTGGCCCATCGCGCCCGCCCACGAGCCCTTCAGCCGCGCGCGGGGTTGCTCGCCGGACTGAATGATCCGGAGCGTCGCGATCAGCTCACTCTCGGCGAAGGCGCGGCGCCGGCCCTGGGCGGCCAGGGTGGCGAAGGCGCGGACCACGTCGAAGTCGCCCTGGAGGGCGCCGAAACCGCTCTCCATCGCCCAGACGGCCAGCAGAATCTCGCGTGGCACGCCGAACCGGTCCTCGATGGGGCCGAGATCCGCCATCTCTGCGCGCCGGCGCTGGCCGGCCACGACGCGGTCCGGACCGATGACACCCTTCACATAGTCGCTGACCGGCTTGGAGAACTCCGGCTGCACCGTGTCGAGGTTGGCCACCCGGGGGTTGGGCGACAGGCCCGCCATCTCGCGTCTGAGCACCTCCGGCGCGATACCGGCCGCCAGCGCCCGGATCTGGAACTCAGCGGCCCAGGCATCGAACACCATGTCGCCCGAGGCGGTCGGCGGCGCGATCGAGGTCGGCGGTGGCTGTGGCGGTGGTGGTTCGGGCGCCGGGGCCGGGCTCACGGCAGGAGCCGGTGCGGCAGGCCGCGGCGTCCGGGAGGTCGCACAGCCGGCCAGGGCCAGGAACAGGAGCAGGAAACGCAAACGCATGGGGAGCCAACTTTAGGGCGCGTCGGCGCCGGACCCAAGCAAATCGGCGTTTGCCGGTTTTTGGCGTTTGCCGGTTTTTGGCGTTTGCCGGTTTTTGGCGTTTGGTTGACTCGCGCACACCCGGCCCGTATATGCGCCCGCTCTCGTTGCCACCCGGCCGGCCTGCGGCCCGATTGAAGATTAGGTCCATGAAGGTCAGAAGCTCGCTTAAGTCGCTGAAGACGCGTCACCGCGACTGCAAGCTCGTGCGCCGCAAGGGCGTGGTCTATGTCATCAACAAGACCAATCCGCGCTTCAAGGCCAAACAGGGCTAAGATCGCGTCGCAATGCCGAGCCCCAAGGCGGTTGTCTGGGACTTCGGCAATGTGATCGTGCGGTGGAACCCGCGCACCCTCTATTCCAAGATTTTCCCCGACCCGGTCGAATGCGACCGGTTCCTGGCTGACGTGTGCACGCTGGCCTGGCACGCGCCGACGGACTGCGGCGTCAGCTTTACCGAAAATTGCGCCCAGCTCATCCGGCGCCACCCGCACCACGAGGCCGCAATCCTGGCCTGGCGCGCGCGTTGGGACGAGATGTTCTCCGGCCCCATCGCCGAGACGGAAGCCGCCATTGAGGCGCTGCACGCCCGGGGCGTGCCGCAGTTCGGTCTGTCCAACATCAGCCACGAGACCCTGGACTCCACGCTGGCCATGAGCCCGGCGTTCGGACGGCTTGCCGGGGTCATCGCCTCGGGCGTCGAGGGCGTGATGAAACCGGACCCGGCGATCTATCGTCTGACCTGCGAACGGTTCGGTCTGGCCCCCGCCGACATCCTGTTCGTGGACGACAGCGCCGGCAACGTCGAGGCCGCCCGCGCCTTCGGTCTCCACGCCCATCACTTCACCGACCCGACGGCCTTGCACCCAGCTCTTGTGGCCCACGGGCTGCTCTAGGCGGGCCGCCTGCGACGTCGCGCCACGGCCGAGCCGGCCTGCGCAAGCAGGATTTTAACGTAACGCCGGTTAGCTCTGGTCCGCGCCCTGCAAGAGAGGGTCGGCGCAACTGCGCTGTGTACCAGAACGGTCGAACGCCCCTGGGGGGTTCGCCATAGCTTTGGACGAACCCTGACGATGCGATCGCGCGCCGCCCTACGCACCCTCCTCGCCGCCACCGCCCTGGCCAGCCTGGCGCTATCCAGCCACGCCGGCGCCGCCCAGCTGCTGACCAACGGCAGCTTCGAGGCGCCCAATATCGGGACCGGCAACTACACCTATCCGGGCCTGTCCTATGGGACCATCGCGCCGATCGGCGCGACCCAGGGCGGCTGGACCTTCTCGGGGTCGGCCCTGGTCAACGGCTCGGGCGGCAACGCCTGGTACGGCGGCTCCGCGCCATCCGGCATGGACGGCGCGCAGTTCGTCGCCCTGCAGAACAACTCCACTCTCAGCCAGTCGTTCATGGCCACGGCGTCCACCCTCCATCTCAGCTGGCTCGAGGCCGGCCGGACCTGGGGCATGGGCGACCAGAGCTACCAGATCCTGCTGAACGGCGCGGCCGCCGGGGGGCTGTTCTCCACCGGCAGCGACGATCCCTTCTCGCTCAATACCCTCACGCTGGGCGGCCTCAGGGCGGGCCTCAGCTACGATCTGACCTTCCAGGGCCTTGTGAACAGCGGCGACGAGACCGCCTTCATCGACAATGTCCAGTTGACGGACACCCTGCCGCCGCCGCCGCCCGTGGCGCCCTCGATCGCCATCATCGGCGCCAGTATGGCGATCGGCGCCGACGAGTTCATGATTGAGGACTTCGACACCCCGATCGCGACGGGCTTCAGCTTCCAGCAAGACGGCGCCGCCTTTGTTCGCTCGGGCGCACTGGGCCTCGCCCCCGGGGTCAGCGCCCCGCCGCCCGGCGACACGACCAACTACGAGACCATCCTCACCGGCGGCCACGCGGTCCTGACCTCGCTCCAGGGCCTGAAGTCGCTCAGCCTCTATATGGGCTCGCCCGACAGCTACAACGCCATCAGGTTCTCCGGGGCGGGCAGCTTCAGCTGGACCCTCAACGGAGCGCAGATCTTCAACAACCTCGCGCCCGCCGACGGCGACCAGTCCTTCGGCCGCCGGGTGAACTATGATTTCGGCAGCTACAGCGTGAACAAGGTGGAGTTCTTCTCCGCCGGTAATGCCTTCGAATTTGACGCGATCGCCGGCGCTTTGCGCGGCGGCGCGGTTCCCGAACCGGCGACCTGGGCCATGATGATCCTGGGCTTCGGCGCCGTCGGCGCGACCCTGCGTCGGCGGCGAGCCTCTCTGACGCACGCCTAGTCTCTCCCTGGGCAAGCGCTTCAACCTCCTGCTTCCCCGGCAGGGGGTTTTTCTTTGCCCAAATTTCTCTGGATGAATGGCCGGCGGGCGGTGACAGTCGCGCGCCCCGACACTAGGGTCCGCCGCTTTCCGACCCTTCGATCTTAGCCTAGAGGCTTGGCCATGGCCGACGACGCTTCCGCCCACCCCGACGTCCTGAACGCCACCGCGCAGGGCCAGCTCAAGAGCATCATCGAGCGCATCGAGCGCCTCGAGGTGGAGAAGGGCGAGATCGCCGAGCAGATCAAGGAGGTGAAGGCCGAGGCCAAGGGCAACGGCTTTGACGTCAAGATCATCAACAAGGTGGTGCGCATCCGCAAGCAGGACCGCGCCAAGCGCCAGGAGGAAGAAGCGATCCTCGACCTCTACCTCGCGGCGATCGGAGAGATTTGAGCCGCAAGCCGCCCCTCTCGCCCTACGAGGCGCAAAAGGCGGCGGCCAAGCGCGCCGCGCTGAATGCTCTGAAACGCGCCCGGCGGATGGCCGACAAGGCCGGCGTCACGCTCTCCGACTGGGAGGGCGAATTCCTGGGCAGCGTGGCCGACCGGGTGAAAACCTACGGCCGCGCCTTCGGCGATCCCGAGAAGGGCGCGCCCGGCCAGGCGCTGTCGGCCATGCAGACCGTGAAGCTGAAAGAGATCGCGGCGAAGGCGAAGGGCGAAAAGAAGGAGCTCAAGCGCACGCCGTTCCGGCGGAAGGGCGCGGCGCCGTCGCAGTAACCCCCAACGTGGTGTCATCCCGGCTTTGGCGCCATCAAAGCGGGGATGCACGCGGAGAGGGGGATGGGGAGCGGTGTTACGCGCGCCCGTTGCGATCCTGCTGCGACCCATAGCTCAGCATCAGCTTCCTCTGCTCCGCCCGCGGGTCGTTCTCCATGCGGCTGACCGTGTCGATGATCAGGGTCGGGCGTTTGGCGCTGTCGTAGGGCGTCCACTTCGGGATTCCCGGCGCCGACGGAACCCCGTCGCGGGCGAAGCTGGCCCACAGCCCTGAGACCTGGTCGGCCAGCCTCTGCGCCGCCGGCGTCACCGGCCCGGCGATCACCCCGCCCTTGGCCAGGCTGTCGAAGACGAAGGGGATTTCCTCGGCATGGGGGGCGAAGTAGCGGCCGCCCTGCACCGGGGTCTCGCGGTAGAAGTTGTACATCCAGGTCTTGCCGCCCCCGGCGTCGGCGCGCAGGCCGGCGGCGATGGTCGAGTCCAGGAAATAGCCCCGGTCGGTGGCGGCCATGTAGAGAATCTCGGCAGCGGAGCTCTTCGGATAGAGCCGGCGATAGGTCGCCAGCAGCGCCTCGCCCTGCCCCGGCTGCACGCCCGCCAGCCGCGCCTTCAGCCCAGCCTCGTCCAGGCTGTCCAGCGCCGGATCGCGGCCCATGAACCCGGACTGCTCGGTTCGGCAGGTGCCGATCATCACCGGCAGGTCGCGCGACATCGCCGGCGCCTTGCCGTCGAAGGGATGGTTCGGGAGGCTGGGTGTGCCCGCCGCCGGCATCCACTGGGCGCCGGGCCCCACCGCCTTGGCCTGGGCGCGCTGCAGGGGCAGCAGCGGCACGGACTGGATCTTGTCCACCTCGCCCGGCGCGATGCCGAGCTCGGCCAGCAGCCGCGACGCCTTGGCGGTCGCGGTCTCGATTGTGTCTACCCGCAGTTGCGCGCCGCTCTGGATGACCGCGCGCTGATACAGCCCTTGAGCCGGGGTGGTGGACAACACCATGGTGGTCTTGCGTCCGCCGCCGCTCTGGCCGTGGACCAGCACCCGCTTCGGATCGCCCCCGAACCGCGCGATGTTGTCCCGCACCCACCGGAGCGCCGCGATGCAGTCCAGCGTGCCGACGTTGGAGCTGTCGGCGTACCTAGGGTCGAAGGCGCCCAGGTGGGCGTATCCGAACACGTTCAGGCGGTGGTTGATGGTCACGATCACCACGTCCTGCTTCCGGGCGATATTGGTCCCGTCATACCAGGGCGACGAACCCGAGCCGGTGGAGAACCCGCCGCCGTGGATCCAGAACATCACCGGACGCATGGCGCCGTCCAGGGCCGGGGTCCAGACGTTCAGGATCAGGCAGTCCTCGCTCTGCGGTTCGCCCGCCCCGGCGTAGAGGCCGGGGTACTGGCCGGGCGTCGCGGCCGCGCGCCGACCGTCCCCCTGCGGCGTGGCTGGGCCGTAGTCCAGGCAGTCGCGCACGCCGGCCCAGGGTTTCGGCGGCCGGGGCGGCATGAAGCGGCCGGCGCCCGAGGTGTCGTCGCCATAGGGGATGGCCTTGAAGATGCGGACGCCCTGGTCCTCGGCGCCGCGGACCTTGCCCGCGGTGGTCTCGACGATCGGCCCGGCGGCGGCCCGACCGGGTCCCGCGGCCGCCGCCAGCCAGACCCCGCCCGCGCCCAGCACCCACCGGCGGTTCAAGCCCGCGTGACCTTTGGCTTCGACCGTCATCGCCCGTTCTCCCTACCCATTTTTCGAAACGTCGCGACGTTGCGGCAGCCTGTCAATCGCCTCGAAGCTCTGGTATCGGCTGGCAAAAGGCCCGACGTCCAAGGGCCGGCGTATCAGGGGGAAGTCCGATGGCGTTCCGATTTGCAGCTGTGGCCCTGGCGGTGGTGGCCGCGATGGGTGTGTTTGGCGTATCGGCCCAGGCTCAGCCCGCGACGCCGAACGGCCAGGCGCGGTTCGAAGAGCGCTGCAAGAGCTGCCATGAGCCCAACCTCGACCGCGCCCCCAGCGTGGCCGACCTGGCCCAGCGCTCCGCCGCCGACCTGATCAACGCCATGTCGAGCGGGATCATGAAGCCGATGTCCGAGGGCCTGAGCGGCGCCGAGATCGCGGCCGTCGCCGATTACATCAAGTCGCGCGGCGCCCCGGCGCCGGCCGCCGCCGCCCGTCCCACCGGCATCGAGCAGCCGCAGATCGCGATCCGCGGTGGTGTGGTCGGGACCGACCCGATGTGCTCGACCAACCCACCGATCAGGGCCGGCGCCAGCGACTGGGCCAGCATGGGCATCGACGACGCCTCGACCCGCTTCCAGCGCAAGCCCGGCCTGAACGGCGCCGACATCTCGAAGCTGAAGGTGAAGTGGTCCTTCTCGATGACCGGCGGCGGCCAACCCACCGTGGTCGGCGATTGGCTGTTCGTCACCAACCGCTCCGGCAAGTTCTACGCCCTGGATACGAAAACCGGCTGCGTCCACTGGGCGCTCAGTGACGTGGTCGCCCGCACCACGCCCGAGGTCATCAAGAGCCCGATCTCGCCCAGCGGCTGGGCGGTTTTCGTGGCCGTGGCCGACCACTCGGTCCGCGCCTTCGACGCCCAGACCGGCAAGCAGATCTGGAAGAGCCCGATCCTGGAGGCGCATCCCTCCACCGTCATGACCGGCACGCCGGTGGTGGTGGATGGCCGTCTGATCGTGCCGATCTCCTCGATCGAGGAGGCCTCCTCGATGAGCAAGGCCTACGCCTGCTGCACCTTCCGCGGCTCGCTGGCGGCGCTGGACCTGAAGACCGGTGCGCTGCTCTGGAAGACTTTCACCATCTCCGAGCCTCGCAAGACAATCCGCGAGAAGGAGGACGGCCAGAAGGTCACCGGTCCGGCCGGCGCGGCCATCTGGGCAGCCCCTTCTATCGACCGTAAACGCGGCCTGGCCTACGTCGTCACCGGCGACAGCTACACTGACGTGGACACCATTGGCGCCGACTCGGTGATGGCGATCGAACTGGCTACCGGCAAGATCCGCTGGCAGCACCAGGTGACGGAGAAGGACAACTTCGTGATGGGCTGCGGGCGGGCGTCCGCCACCGGCAACTGCCCAACCCCGCTCGGCCCGGACTTCGATTTCGGCGCCACCCCGGTGCTGATGAAGATCGCGGGTGGCAAGCAGGTGCTCGTGGCCGGCCAGAAATCCGGCCTGGTCTATGGCTTCGATCCTGACACCGGCAAGCGCCTGTGGACCACCCAGGTCGGCGTCGGCTCGGCCCTGGGCGGCGTGGAATGGGGTATCGGCGCTGACGACAAGCGGGTGTTCGTGCCGGTCTCCGACCTGCCCGGCGCCTTCGCCCAGGCTCGCGCCATGGGCGGCATGGGCCCGGCCACCGGCAAGCCCGGCCTGAACGCGCTCGATCCCGCCACCGGCAAGATCCTTTGGCACACGCCCGCCCCGATCGCCCCCTGCGTCTATGCGTCCGACAAGGGCAAGCCCAGCAACTGCGTCCGCGCCCAGCCGGCGGCCCCGGCGATTATCCCCGGATTCGTCTTCCAGGGCGGCATGGACGGCTGGTTCCGCGCCTATGACGCGAACACCGGCAAGATTGCCTGGGAATATTCCACCACCGCCCAGACCTACGACACCGTCAACGGCATCAAGGGCCAGCCCGGCGGCGGCATCGACGGCATGGGCCCGACCATCGCGAACGGCATGGTCTTCCTGACCAGCGGCAACAACGGCGCCGCGCGAGTTGGCTCTAACGGCGTCAACGTGCTGTTGGCGTTCTCGGTGGACGGGAAGTAGGGCCGCGGCTCAGCCGACGGCGTCGCGCACCGCCTGGCGCACGACGCCGATGAAGGCGGGCGCGGCTTCCTGCAGGACGTTGTGCCCCGCCCCGGCCATGATGCTCACCCGGATCAGCGGGTGGGTGGCCAGCAGGGCGCGCTCCGGCGCGTCCACCAGGCTGGGCAGCTTTGCCAGCTCGCGGACCGGATACAGCGGCTGGTCGCCGACCGCGACGTCGGCCGGGGTCCGCAACTGCTCCAGCAGGTGGTCGTAGCGCCGCTCGTCGGTCGTGGTCTCGGTCACGCCGAACACATTGGTGACGAAGGCCCGCGCCTTCGGGTCGCCCCTAGCCTCGGCCAGCTTGCTGCGAAGCGTGGGCCACAGCGGCCAGACCTTGCTCATCACCAGCGGCGGCTCGGCGACCACCAGCCGGCGGATCTGCGGCGCCTCCAGCGCCAGGGCTACGAGCCCGCCGATCGACGCCCCGCAGGCGATGACGACCCGCCCCGTGAAGGCCGTCGAGATCACATAGGAATAGGCCGCCGCGAAGGTGTCGACGCTCTGGTGCGCCAGGGGCGGGCAGTGGTTCCCCGGCAGGTGCCCGATCACCGTGTCCGCGTCGGGGGCGATATGCGGCGCCAGATGAAAGAACGCCCCCTTCTCGGTCGCATAGGCCCCGGCGATCGCCACCACCAGCGGCCGGCCGGACGTCCAGACGTCAGCCTCGCCCCACAGGACGATGGGGCCGTAGGGGGTCTCGAACGTCTGGCTGTCCATGGCGGGGTTGGGGTTCCTGGCGTGCGGGTCTTGCGCGGCCTTTACCGCAACAGCCTGTATCGCGTCCCCGTGAAGCTCCGAGAAGCCGAACCTAGATCAACGGTTAGGAACAGATGGATTCGTCCCCAGCCCGGAACGTGCGGAGCATGGGGCGGCGGATCAGATGTTCTGGGCCCGGTTCCATCAGCAGGCCCAGGACCTCGCTGGCATCGTCGATGGCGCGCCACAGTGGCAGGGGAGTTCAAGCCCGCAGGCCTTGGGAAACCCTCGCCCCCCTGAACGATGATCCCTTGGTCAACCTGCCGGTTCCAGCAGGCTGAACGAACCCGGAGAGCGCGGTGATCACGATGCCGCAGCTACACCATGTCCGGGGACGTGATCCTTGGCGATCCTGCCGGCCTTAACCAAATATGGCGCCGGCCAATAGTATTATGCCTGACCACATCAACAGCGAAACGCCGAAAGCAAAGAGAAGGCCGACACCAACGGGCCATTTCCTGACGCTCTCGCGCCGATCATAGTCGGTGATAAATCGCATCTCAGATTTCATCATGCGTTCGACTTCATTGCCTGATCACAAAACGTAGATTTCAGGCCCAGAGACCCTGCTCACCTGATCGTAAATCACTCAAAGAGTCCTGTGGGCGTTCGCGTTTTACCGATTTTCTCCTCGCGCATTAGCAACGCGTACGGCTAGACGAGCGCGCATACGCGCGCCGCGCGTCGCCAATGCGCGTTTCGCGGCCCCCGGAGATTCGTGCAATTCTTTTAGAAGATCGCGGGAGAGATCGGCCCGAACGATAACTTCTTTTAGGAACCCGTGGAGGGCGAATGAGGCAGCGAACCCGCAAAGAGTTTTCAGTCTCAAGCGACCCGCTGCGATTTAGAGGCCCGACTATAAGTATTGATACTAGGTATTGTTACTTAGTCAATTGCACTAACTCTTAACTCTACAGATGTAGCAATGGAATTTCACCAACTCGCGACACTGCGACGGGGAGGATCATCAGATGAATATTTTGATTGCAGATGATGAAGTTCTTCTTCGAGACGCGATCGCGGAAATTGTAAAAGCGTCCGAACCGACATCGGTTGTCCACACCTGCGGAACGTTCAGTGAAATATCCGGGATGCTCAAAGCGCATCCCGAGATATCAACAGTGTTGGTTGACCTATATATGCCGGGAACGAACGGTTATAGTGGACCTATACAGTTGTTAGGTGAATTTCCGGAACATATTATATTGGTGATTTCAGGTTCTGCGAGCCCAAGCGACATTGTTGCGTGTTATGATGCTGGCGTTCACGGTTTCATACTGAAGTCGATACCGGGACGGGCCCTTGTTGCGGCCATCCAGCTTGCTCAATGCGGCGAGAGGTATTTCCCCGCGTCAATGAGTCGCCGACGCGCCGAAACGGCAGCCGTATTTACAGAACGGGAAACCAGGGTTCTTCGGGAGCTGCAGGCCGGTGGGACCAACAAGAGAATTGCGCTGGCGCTAGGCCTCGATGAAGCGTCGGTGAAAGGCTCGCTGCGAACAGCAGGCCAAAAGCTGGGGGGACGGACCCGGACCGAAATCGCCCTACGGTCAGCCAAGCTCATGGCTACGACGGCCAACTAGTGGCTGACTGAATGTACGGATCGCGTGTCAGGCGCCGCTCCGACTGCAAGGTAGCCTGGAGCCCGATCAATCCACCAGAACTACGGTTGCGCGCACTGATCTGGTGCGCGTTCCGGGTGGTGTTTGAACCTCGACGACGCGACGCGTCAACTCACCTGGCTGTGGGTCGGAGCCGGGCATCTGACGACACAAAAGGCGAGCCGGTTTTGGCAGTGCGCTGCATCTCAGAAGGCCTGGGTTCGTGGTGAACGCATTCGGCTATCAGCGAATTCGTATAAGCGCCGAGCGCTGTATGTGGGTTGCACTCGCGGCATTTGTCATTTTTCTGTGCTCGATCCGGCTGGCGGCGGCGCCCGGTATCGAATTCTACGTTGGGCCGGTTGTCTACCTGACCGTCCTGAGATTCTTCGGCCTGCGCGCCGGCCTCGCGGCCGCTGCCCTGGTCATGGCGCCGAGCATCATCTGGTGGGGCCATCCATTCACCGTCCTCTTCGCCCTGGCGCACGTCCTCGTCGTCAACCGGCTCGGCAGAAATCTCAACAATGTCGACGCGACGGCGCTGTTTGTTGTCGGTGTCCAGGTTCCCTTGGGCTGGCTTGTCCTGGCGGGCCTTTACCATCCGCCCAACCCGGTCGTCGCGTTTGAGCTGATCCGCAAGCTGCTGAACGACCTGTGCTGCGCGGCTGTGGTCGATTTTCTGGTCATCAGAGTGACGTTTGACCGTCTGACGGGGCGCTTCGTGCGCGCAGGTCGCATTGAAATCGGCGTCTATCTGCGCTCCCTGGTTCATCTCCTCCTGATGGTCATGTTCATCTTGGTGGCGTTCGCGGCGTCCCGCAATTTCAATACACGACTGGGTCTGGAACGCGCCCTGGCCCGCGAGGAGGTCGCGGCTTACGCGGCTGGCCTCCCGGAACTGCCGAACATGGGCTTAGCGCCTTATGCGACAGCGCCCGCAGTAAAACGTCCCGCCACTGAATTCGCGCTCTCCTCCAGGGCCGCCGATCTTGCGGCGGCTAGCCCGAGGGCCAAGGCGCTTGGCTGTGGTGTCGTTGGAACGCTCAACAAGCCCGCCACGCTCCGGTTCGACGCGGCGCTCAGTGAGTGCGACATCGTCAGGGTCAGGGTCGCCGAAGCGCCAACCTATGCGCTGATCAGTTACAGGCGGGCGAGTGCGGCCGCTTACGCCTGGATCTCGGTGAACGTAAGCTTTTTCCTTGGGGCAGCGATCGCGTTGTCCCTTTTGGCGCTTGGCTTTCAGCGCGCAATCGAACGCACGGTCTCCCGCTGGAGAGCTATCGTCAGCGATATAGGCGCCGCGCACCTGTCAGCTATTCCCGCATCGGGGCTCTTGGAATTTGCGGAGCCCACGAATCTGTTTGTGGAGACCAACAACCGGCTCGTCACCATTCTGGAGGACGGACGTCAAGCTATAGCCACGCTGCACATGGTTCGGGCCGATCTAGGCTTGAAGCTGCTAGAGAACGTCATTTTCCGCCCAAGTGAAGGTTCCGTCGAATTCACCGAAATATTCTCGGACGTCACGAGCCGAGTTTCTCTGAATATCCGGTGCCCGATGGCTCTCGATTCCATGAGCGACACCACCGAGAGCAGGAACGTCAGCGTCGAATTACAAATAATTGGTGAAAACGATGATGCCTGGTACCAATTGGTACTCAAAAATCTGCAGCCTAATGGAAAATATTCTAGCGGCTTGATGTATCGCATGACTGAACCCACGGCGTTGATCAACACCTTGGCTCACGAGAACCGTATGTCGTTGATTGGGATGCAGTCCAGCATAACAGCCCACGAAATTCGCCAACCCATATTCACCATGGGCCTGATCGCTGAACGTATGAGGATTACGCTGCAAAATTCTGTCAGACCCAGCAAAGCCCAGCTGCTCAAAGACGTAGATGCGATCGAAAAGAGCGCGAATACCGTAACAAAAATCGTTTCGTTAAAGAATCGTTTCGCTCGACCCGAAATTGATGGGGATAATACATGCAATCCGGTCGCAGTGATCGAAGATTGCTTGGCGTTTTGGGGTCACACGTTCGCGAGAGACGACGTGAACATGGTGTTCGAGCAAATTGGATCGAAGGGCTACTTCCTGAGTATTTCGCATACGAAATTACAGCAAGTTGCAACCAATTTGATCAAGAACGCTTACGAATCCATTCAAGATCGGCGGATCAATGTGCCGCTTCCGCCCGGGCTGATCACCGTGACTCTGACATGCACCGGATCTGAATACGCTTCGATTGTTTGCTCCGACAATGGTGCGGGGATCCTGCGTGATACGGCCGACAAAGTCTTCACCCAGTTTTACAGCACCAAGAAGAGAGCCCAAGGCTCTGGACTTGGCTTGTTTATCACTCGGGCTATTCTGCACCGTGCCGGCGGCCTGATAAACATCCGAAGCCAAGATGGCCCCGGCGCCGCCTTCGAGATCAAATTGCCTTTGGTGCCGGCCGTCGAAACGTAAATATTCACTGCTTATTGTATCGGAGTTTGCGGTCGGGGAGATGAGGTGAGGCCGGTTGTCCGCCCAGCTTGGCGGATTGGATCTGGTCGGTTCGGGTTCAGAAAGGAAGGCTGACGGCGAGGCTGAAGAGGGCTCGCGGATCGCTGCGCTGATTGTCGCCGTCCAACCGCGTGAGCGCCTTTGCGAACTGCACATCCAGGAAACTGAGACCCAGCAACGGCACCCGGACACCGGCGCCGACCGACGCGAGTGAACGGCGCTCGTAAGGTTGATCCGGCCCACTACGGCTCCAAACCAGACCCCCGTCGACGAACGCATAGAGTTGAGCTGGTCCGATGGCCTGCCCCAGGCTCGCAATGCAATCACAGCGCAGTTCAAGGCTCCCTCCGAGGCCACGCGCGCCACTCTGGGCGCCGGGGTCATACCCCCGGCCGATGCCCGGTCCCCCGAACGAAACCTGCTCTGCGGCCGGGAGGACATCGTCCGACCACTGCCCCTGAACCGCCGCGAGGAAGCTAAGACCTTCCATCGGCAGCGGTTGGGTGCGTTGGGCCGTCACCGCGACCTTCAGGAAGTCGGGATTGAAGCCCGGCGTTGAAACCAGGGGATCGGCGCCCTTGGATCGGTCCAAAATGGGAAGCCCCCGGAACGCGGAAAGGCTGGCGCTCGTGCTGGCGCTCGCTGGGCCGTCTCGTTGCCAGGATAGGGTTGCCTCCCCCACGGTGGACTTGTCGAGCCCGATCCGCTGGCCGGACAGGGTGGTGCGGGACCGGTTCAACGCAACGCCGAGGTCGAAATAGACGGATGACGCGCGCGTACGCTGGATGGGCTGGTGCACCCGGAGCGAGGCTGAGGCCGAGAGCGAACCGATCTCCAGTGCCTGGAGTGATGCCCCAGGCTGGGCGTAGAATAGCAGACCGCCGACGCTGGCAAGCGCGCCCGTCGGGCCCAGCGGAAACACGTAGCGTGCGGTGACCCCCTTGAGCTCGTTTACGTTGCCCGGGTCGCCGCCGACGGATGCACCCAGCGAGAGCGCACCGACGCGCCCAAAGGGACTGTTGTAGTTGGCGTTCAGAGCGAGGGTCTCGGGGCCGACCGAGAGCGAGCCGGTATTGTTGACGCTGAGGCTCTTCGAGCCAGGCAGTGCGCTGAGCGAGACGATGATTTCGGTCGCACCGCGCTCGGCGCCTTGACGCAGGAGGCTCACGGCCCCGACCCCTGGCAAGTCGTTCAAGGCCAGAAGGCTGCGCTCGATGGACGAGAGCTGCACCGGCCCCTTGGCTGTAAGCCGACGGGTCAGGTGTTCGACTCGACGGCGGAGGTCGTCACTCGCCTCGCCATCGACGTAAACTGCGCTGATGAAGCCCTCGATCACCTGGACTTCGAAGATCCCGTCGCGCACCTGCTGCGGCGGTATGAACACGCGGGTGAGGAAGTAGCCCCGTTGGCGGAACGCCTGCTGCAAGACGTCGGCACGACTGCGCAGCGCCTCAAGGGTGATGCCCGAGCCCACCGCGCCTGCAAAGATCGCGTCGATCTCCGGATCGGTGAACACCGAGTTGCCGGTGACCCTGACGCGAACAACGTCAAAGGTGAGGTCATCGACGGCCTTCGGCGCCCCACTCTTTTCCGGCGCCAGAAGGCGCAGATCGAACTGCGGCGATTTGCGCAACGGCACTCCGGGCACCCTCTGACGGGACAGCTCTTCCAGCTGCCGAGTGACATCCGCCGGCGGGCTGACCCGCGGTTGCGCCAGGGCGGCTTGCGCGGGCGCGACGCCGATCGCAAGCACCGTCAGGCCCAGGAGGTTCCTACGAGAAGCGCGCATCGCTCTACTTGTCGTCCATAACGATGCGCGGGCCGACGATGCCGGATTCCAGCCTGGTGATATGGAAGAGCGCGAGAGGGTCCTGCGAATGCGCCGTCTCGAAGTCCCGGAAGGCGCTCAAGGCTCCAGGGTCACCCGTAGCCATAACCCCGTAGGCGGCAAGGTAGTCGGCGAGAAGTCCGGCATCTACCTCAGCGGCCGAGACGGGATTGTAGAGCGTCACCGCCTCGATCTTACCCTTGAGAACAACGTCCCCGACCGGTCGGAAGGATTGGCTCGGCGCCTTGTCGACCACCGATTGCGTGCAGCATATTCGGGTGCCGAAATACTTGTTCACCCCCTCGGTGCGCGCCGCCGTGTTCACCGTGTCTCCAAGCGCCGTGAAGTCCATCCGCTGGGTCGAGCCGAAATTGCCGATGATGGAATCGCCGCAGTGCACGCCGATCCGGGTCACGCCGATCGGCACGCCCTCAGCGTTGCAGCGAATCCGGAAGGCCTCGGCGTAGGCATCCAACTCCAGCGCGCAGCGAACCGCGCGTGCAACGTGGTCGGGCTGATCCAGGGGTGCGTTGAAAATACTCATTATTGCGTCGCCGATGAATTTGTCGATCGTGCCTTCGTGATCGAGGACGATCTTGCAGGCGCCGTCGAGGTAATCGTTCAGCACTTCGGACAGGCGTTCCGGCGAAAGCGCTTCCGACAAGGTCGTGAAGCCGGCGATGTCCGTGAAGATGAAGGTCGCTTCCCGCCGCGATCCCGTGACCTGAAGGATGCTTGGATCATCCATGAGTTGTTTGACGACATCCGGCGAGACGTAGCGTCCGAAGGCGCCTTGGACAAACTGGCGTTGCTTGCGTTCCGCGCGGCCGACCAGGATATCCGTCATCCATAGCGCGGCGGCCAGCGCGAAGGTGGGCGCGACCAGCGGAACGAAGGGCAACCCGTAGCGGAACCCGACCAGGCCACAAATCCACATGGCCGCAACGACGGCGGCGCCAAGGCCAATCTTGACCGGGACGGCCCGCCCGATGAAGCCGATCCCGACGCCGATTGCGGCCGCTGCCAGATCGATCAGCAGGCCGGTGAAAAGTCCCATCCGGGGGTGCCGCCGGCCTTCCAGGAGTTGCGAGACCCCCTGAGCCTGGACGAGGATTCCCGGCATGTTCCCGTCGTCGCCCTCGCGTACGATCGCCAGTGGCGTTCTGTGGCGGTCAGTGATCGACAGCACGGCGCCAATGAGCACCACCTTGTCCTTCGTCCACGCGTCGGGCAGCAGGGCAAGCGCATCGACCGGGAACATCGGAAAGGGCAGCGTCTCCGCGTCCGGGCGTGGCCGCCAGGCCAGTTCGACGTTTTCACGGTTCGTCTTGCGCCCGATGGCCTTCAGGGCCCGCCGTGGAAAGCCCATCGGTTCGCCGAGCCGGTTTTCTCCACCGTAGGTCCACCGGACTGTTCCGTCGAACGGGTCGGTGAGCAGTGTGGCGGCGGCCCGCATTTCCGGCGGCACGAAGGCGTCGAGATAGGCCCGCTGGTCTTCGTCGACGACCGCCGGGTCGTTGGAGTAGCTCACGAAGATCGGGGTCTTCATCGCCCTGAGCGTGGCGCGCAGGCGGTCGTCCTTGGCGATTTCCGTCGGTTGGTCGAAGAGCAGGTCGATCCCGATGGCGCGGGGGTGCTTCTTGTCGAGCGCCTCAAGCATGTCCGCCAGGAACGCCCTGTCGACCGGCGAACGATAGGCAAACCGGCTGAGCGTGGACTCGGTGATCGCGGCCACCACGATTTCCTGCGACTGGGGTTCGGGCCGTTGCAGGGCGGCGAGCCTGATATCGCCGGCGATAGTCTCGAGGTTCTTCAGGAAACTCAGATAGTGGGTGCCGGTGCTGGCGATCAGCACGGCTGACAGCGCAATGGCGAACGCGCTGAGGACGCTACGGACCCGGCGATCGAGCGTGATCGGGGAGCTCATGATCCGGCGCCTTTCGGCGCGACTGAATCAGACTCGGTCTGCGAAAGCTTGCGCAGCAGAGCGTCGGCCTGCTGAACGCAGCCCTTTTCCATCATCCAGCCGACAAGCATCAGATCGCTGTCGAGCTCCGCAGGCAGGATGTTGATCTTGATTGCGTATTCACGCCCGCTTGATGCGATGATGAACGCATTGTCGCTCTCGAAACGGCTGAGCGGCGGAACCGCCTGGCGAGATTCGCCGACATTCCAGCGGAAGTCCGCTCGCCACGAGCGGTCCACGGGGAAGACGGTGAATGCGCCCCCCTCTGTCGCTGTCGACCGCCACCAGATGGGAGCCACACCCGCCTTGAGGCAACGCGGACCGGGCCCCTCAACATCGATGAGCCACGGGTCCGGCAGCGCCGACAGGTTTTCGCCAGAGCGCGTTACCCCGACTGCCGTGGCGCGGGCGCTGCGGGTCGCGACGAGGGCAGCCAGAGCCAGCTTCGGATCGCTGGAAGCGGCGCCCGCCTTCATCGGGGGGCCTGAGAATGCACCGCGCAGCGTCACGCTACGCCCATCTGCACCGATCAGAACGAGACGTTCGCCTTCGCGCAGCGTCACGGGGCGATCGCTGGGGATCGCCTGTCCGGGCTTGTAGCCGCCTCCGCGCGCCTCGAGCACGATCAGGCTGGCTGCGACGGAAGCGCCGGGCAGGAGCACGCAAGCCAATGCCAGTGTTGCGGCGACACGCCGACACGCCGTCATGAATTGGGCCCGGCGTCTGCGGTCCGGATGGTGATGGCGCCATCCCCGACGAGGCTGAATGCCGCCCAGAACACCGGGTGTGCGGTCGATGTCTGAGAGATGAGCTTCACCTGCGCCGCGCGCAGCGCTTGTGCGGCGCTTGCGCCGCCGCTTTGCGCCAGCACCGCGAACATTGAGGTCATCAGGTCCATGGTGGCGGCGGACGGCACCTGCCAATGGCTGACGACGAGGCTCCTGGCTCCCGCATGGAAGAAGGCTTCGGCCAGCCCTCCCAGGGCTTCGCCGCCAAGACCGCTGGCTCCCCCCGCTGTGTTGCAGGCCGATAGCACCACGAGGGCCGCCCGCAGCCGGAGCTGCGCCACTTCACTGGCGTCCAGCAGGCCGTCGTTCTGCCTGTCCAGGGCCGCGGTCGGCGGGGGGGTCAGCACCAGGCCCGGTTCGCTCTGGCAGCGGAGTTCGCCGGGCAGCAGCCCATGAGTTGCGAAATACAGCACCTGGAAGTCCCCCAGGGGCTGGGCCCGTACCGAGGCCTCGTTGGCGTTGCTGCCCAGCAGCAGGGTGTCCGCCTTGGCGCCCAGAAGTTGGGCCACCCGTTGCACTTCGGCCCGTGTCTCAGGGAGCGGCGGAAGCGCAATGAGCGCGTCCCTGTCCATGGGCCCCGACTGACGGCACGTCTGCCCAAGTCGCGAGAGCGCAGCGGTCCGGTCGCGCACACCTGCGGCGCTCAGGACGGGATCGCCGATCGCCAGGAGACGCCGGGGCGGTACCGTCGAGGGCAATGCGGCTCTCAGGGTGTTGAAGGCGCCGACCGACGGCGTCTGCGAGATGGCCAGGCGCTGGATGAGCCATCGAGCGCCCTTGTAGTCGTCCGTCCTCGGCGGGCTGGTCACAAGAAGACCTAGCGGGAGGCTCGCCAGGGAGCCCGACGAGGCGACGATCAGGTGATCTATGCCCTCAAGTCCCGAGGCGATGTCGCCGAACAGGCTCAGATAGAGTGCGTGCGACCGCGCGACGTCAAACTCCGGCACCGGGCCGCCCTGGGCCTGGAGGCTGCGACGCAGTTCGGCCACGGTTTCGGCCAGCGAGGTGCTGGTTTCGGAGACGCGACCCAGTTGAAGGCCGGAGCGCCGGATCAGGAGCGCGAATGACGCCTTACGCCCGATCAGGAAGGTGACCACGGCTTCCTTGTCACCAAGCGAGCGGCGAAGTTCCAGCAGGTCGACCGGCTTGCGGTTCGACAGCGTGGCGTAGTCCGGAAACTGCTGCGTCAGCGCGGCGCGCGCCGCCTCGGCGCCCTTGGTCTGTTCATCCAGCCGGTCGCGGAGATTGCCTTCCGACGTGCTGCTGCGGTCCTCGTCCGGGAGCGACTGCTCGTGGGCGAGTTCGAGCCGCAAGCGGTCCCGCTCGCGTTCCGCCGACTGTACGCGCTCGATCAGGGCCGCCATCGCGGGATCGTCCGCGGCCTGACGGGCCGCAGCGCGCGCGATCGTCTGCTCGACAACTCCTGACTGAGGCGTCTCAAACGCGCCGAACGCTTCCGTGTAGAGGCCCTGCTTCTGATCGGCATCGTCCAGGGTCTGTCCGAAGGCGTAGATCGACGACACAAACGGAACGAGTTCCTCGGAGGTGAACACGCCACTGCGCTGGGGCATGCCGGCGGCCACCTTCAGGGCTTCCCGGAAACTCACGATCGCGGAGGTGTTCATGCCCTCTACATTGTAGGCCGCCCCGAGCGCGGTAAGCGCCGCGATGCTTGCGGGGCCATCGCCAAACAGGCGCCGACGCTCGACCAGCGCGCTGTTGAGATAGGTCTCGGCCGCGGATAGCCGCCCCTGGGCCGAACTGACCTCGCCCAGGGTCATCAGCACGTCCGAACGCCACCACTGGGGCAGGCCGTTGGTCTTGGTGATGATCAGCAGAGCTTCCGTTGCGGCGACGTTCGCACTGGTCGCGTCACCGGTCCGGATGGCCATCCGGGCCTCGAGGTTGAGGGCCATGGCCAGTTCGCCGCGCTCCGTCGTCCGGTCGTCGCTGTCAGCGCCGCTTGAAAACGCCGCCGTTGACGTCTCCGCCTCCGCCAGTCTGCGCCAGGCCACTGACGCGCTTCGGGCATTCTGCAGTCCAGCGTCAAAGTTGCCGCGGTTGGCGGCTTCGAGCGCCAGATAGCTGGCGTAGCGGGCGCGGTCCGCGTCGTTGGGTGATTTCTGAATGATCGGTTCGGCGCGTCGCATAAGGGCGGCGGCCTCGTCGGCGCGTCCCGAGTTGCTGGTGCTGAGCGCGAGTTCGAGCAGCGTGTCGGCCACCGCCACATTCTCGGCGCCGAGAAGCCGGACCTGCATGTCCAGCGCCAGCCGGAACCGTTCCTCGGCCTCGCTGAAATTGCCAAGGGCGTTGGCGGTCCGGCCATCCCGCAGCAGATCCTTGAAGCGGGAAAGATCGGTGGCGGCAGCCAGCGCGACGGGCCGTCCCCAGACGGTTGCGAGCAGGTCAAGGCTCTGGGTCCGGGAGCGGGCGGAAGGGGCGCCGGTTCCGACGGTCTCGAGCACGTCGATATTCGACGGCGGACCTTCCGCGAAACTCAGGCGTTCTGCGGTGGCGACGAGGACGACGAGGTTCGGCCATCCCCCGTCCTTCAGGCGGCAGGGAATCAGATAGAGGCTTGCGCCGTCGCCGGCCCAGGTCCCGGGTTCGCAGGACATTCGGGTCGCGTGAAGCTGCGCCGCACGGCTCCCGGCATACTGAGACAGGATCGACGCCCGCTCGTCCGGCTTATCCTGCCGTGTCTGGAGCCGCCGAAGATAGATGACGGCGCCCCCGGCGCTTTCCCCGCAGCGGATCGCGGCGTCCGGCGGGAGGCCGGGCTCGGGCGTGAGATCTTCCCGCGGCCGCGCTGTGCACGCCTCGCCGACCAGGTTCTGCCCGGTTGTCGGCGGCGCAGGCGCGAGGTCAGGCTTCGCATGGCAAATCCCGGCCGCAAGCGCGCTCGCCAGCAGTCCGGCGGCCAGGGCGGTCCTGATCGTCATCGCCAAAGCGCGGGGTTGCCGCCCAGCGTGAAGCGGTTATCGACGCCGGGGGCGCCCAACGGCACCGTCGGGGTCACCTTGGTCATCGAGATGCCCTGCGCCACCTCGGTGACGCGGAAAACACTGCGTGTCGCCTGCTGAGCCGGTCCCGGCTCAGGAACCGGTGCGGCGGCGGCGAGCCCGGGGTCGCTGGCGTCCGCCGTATCGACCGGGGTCGGCGGCTTCTGTTCCGGCACCGGGCTGGGGGGCGGCGCGGTTACCGCGACAGTGGGCGCGGCGGCGACTGGGGCAGGAGCTTCGCCGCCGGCGGGGGCGGGAGAACTGGCGGCCGGGGCAGCCTCTGGCGCCGGGGCTGCCGCCG
>CALQQB010000042.1 GCA_943332615.1 Phenylobacterium deserti | reverse complement strand
GATGAACGCCGGGACGCCCTCCAGGCGCTGCAGCTCCGGCGGCGCGGCGCGCGCCAAGCCCGCCCCCGCGGTGAATCCGAAGGCGGCGCCCAGCGCCAGGAGCTTGCGTCGATCCATGGCGGGCAAACTCGCGCGATCCTCCCCCGGCGCGCAAGCGCGATCAGGGGAGTCTTCGCCTGCCTACTTCTTCATCGGCATCTTCATGGGCATGCCGGCTTTGGCCGCCTGGACCTCGATCTCTACCATCATGCCGGGCCTCACCAGCGCCGCGACCTGTGAAGTGATCCGCGCGGGCTTGTTCTTCAGGCTGGCGTAGACGGCGTTGTAGCTTTCCATCATGCCCGCGAAGTCCATGCCGCCGCCCTTGGCCGGGTCGCCGACCAGCAAGACGCGCATCATCACCACGTCCTCCCAGACGTATCCCTGTGCCATGAGCGTCTCGCCGATCTTCTTAAAGACGCTGGCGGCCTGGGTCTTGGTGTCGCCGAAGGGCGCCGTCGCCGGCGCACCCGGGACGAGCTCGGGCGTGAGGCCGCTGACATAGAGCGTCTCCGACCCGGCCGGAACCTTCACGGCCTGGGCGATGGCGCCGTTGGTGGGATTGATATGGGTGTTCTCGGCCTGGGCAACGCCGGCGGCCAGCAAGCTGGCCAGGACGGCGGCGGGCAGAATCTTTTGCATTGGGGGTCCCCTCAGGATGACTTCAAGCGGCGCTGGACTGTGACACGCGAACCGCGATCAGGCCTAGAGCGGTCGACGGTTCAAAACGGGGGAGGCGCGGACGCCATGGCAATGCCGACCCGGCCTGCGCGGCGCCGTCGCCTGGAGACTGAGACGAGAACGAGCCATCGCGCTGAAGAATTTCGACAAATGATGCCGGCGCCGCGGCTCGCGCCTCGATTTTCCGGAAGCGACGCCAACTCCGCGCGGACGTCAGAACCGCATCCGTGCCCGAAAAATCAGCCGCCGGTGTCTGTCAATTCATCACTGGTTGACGCGCACGCCAACGGCGTCTCGAGCGCGCATTGACTCACGATGGCGAGCGTCCGGTCCTCCCGTGAGCGGGGGAAGCGCGTCGAGAAGGGCCCACATCAAAAAACGAGGGGTCTACGTTGAAGAGAATGCTCCTGGGCGCAAGCGCCCTGATCCTGGGCGTCGCCATGGCGGGCGCGGTCCAGGCCGCCGAGGCGGAAGCCGCGGCTGAACTTGATGCTGTGATCGTCACCGGTACGCGCACCGTCGGCCTGAAAGCCATCGACAGTCCCGCGCCGATCACGGTGCTGGATTCGACGGCGCTACAACGCACCGGACAGGGCGACCTGATCCAGGCGATCGCGCAGAACGTGCCGTCCTTCAACGCCCAGGCGTTCGGGGGCGACACCGCCAACCTCACTCTGTCGGCCAAGCTGCGGGGCCTTTCGCCCAATCACACTCTGGTGCTGATCAACGGCAAGCGTCGTCACGGCACGTCCAACCTCGCGGTGCTGGGCGGCCCCTACCAGGGCGGGGCGGCCGCCGACCTCAACTTCATCACACTCGGGTCGGTGAGCCGGATCGAAGTGCTGCAAGAGGGCGCCGCGGCGCAGTACGGTTCGGACGCCATCGCCGGCGTCATCAACATCATCCTGAAGAACCAGCCCCAGGGCGGTTCGATCACGATCAGCGGCGGCAAGTATTTCGACGGTGGCGGCGACACGGTCGACATCAGCATGAACGTCGGTTTTGCGCCGGTCGAAAACGCCTACATGGATGTGAGCTTCGAGAGCCGCTATCACGATTACAGCTTCCGGGGCGATGTCGATCCACGGGCCCTGAACACACCGTTCAACACGACATCGTCTTCGCGGTTGTCGCGATATCCGCAGATCGTCAACGATCCGAACTATCCCTATGTGAACCGGATTTCCGGCGACGCGGAATACCGGCTCAATATCGGTTCATACAACTTCGGCTATGAGATCGGCGGCCTCGAAGTCTACAGCTTCGGCACCTACGGCCAGAAGTACGCCTCGGCCTACGAGAACTGGCGGGTCCCAAACCGCGTCGTCGGCCGCGACGGCTCCGTGCCGCGCCCGCTCGGTTTCAACCCGCGCGAAGTGCTTAAGGAGGTCGACTACGCCGTCACCTTCGGCATCAAGGGCGAGCTCGAGGGCGGCTGGAAGTGGGATCTGAGTTCGACCTACGGCAAGGACAATGCGGACATCGAGGTCCGTGATTCCCAGAACGCCTCGCTCTACTTCGACACCTCGACGGTGACCACGCCCGGCTTCTCGCCCACGGATTTCTACGCCGGCAGCTTTATCGCCGGCCAGTGGACCTCCACGATCGACGTCGCGAAGGAATTTGACGTCGGCCAGGCCGGCCCCCTGACCCTGGCCTTCGGCGGCGAGTATCGGGAAGACACCTATGAGATCAAACCGGGCGATGCGGCGTCGCGCTACAAGGAAGGATCCCAGTCCTACCCGGGCTTCGCCCTGACCGACGCGGGCAAGAACAACCGCAGCGCCTACGCCGCCTACCTCAACGTCGCCCTGCAACCCGTCGAACCGCTCAAGCTCGACCTGGCCACCCGCTACGAGCACTTCAGCGACTTCGGCGACACCCTGGTCTTCAAGGCCACGGGTCGGTACGAGGTCAGCGAGATGCTCGCCGTTCGAGGTACGGTCAGCACCGGCTTCCGCGCGCCGACCCTTGCGGAGTCATACTACTCGTCCACCAACGTGGCGCCGACATCGGCCTTCGTGCAGTTGCCACCGAACTCGGCTGCGGCGCGTCTGGTGGGTGTCAACGGCCTGGATGCTGAAAAGTCACGCAACTACAGCGTAGGCTTCGTCGCCAAGCCCGGCTTCGGCATCACCGCGACCGTCGATCTCTACCAGATCAACATCCGGGACCGCATCGCGGGCTCGGGTTCGCTGTTCGGGTCAGGGGGTTCCATCAACATCCCGGCCGTCACCGCGGCGATCCGGGCCAACGGCAACAACCTCGACCCCACCGTCACCCAGACCGGGATCAACATCTTCACGAACGGGCTGGATACCCGCACCCGTGGCGCGGAAATGGTCCTCACCACCTCGACCGATTTCGAGGATCTGGGCACGATTCAGTGGTCCCTGGTCGGAAACTACAACAAGACCAAGGTCACCAAGATCGCCAAGCCGCCGGCGCAACTCGCCGGTGTCTCGCTGTTCGACCTGACCGCCATCGACAACCTGGAAACCACGGCGCCCAAATATCGCGTCGTCGCCGGCGCCGTCTGGTCCATCGGTGACTTGACGGTGAACCTGAAGGAGTCGCTGTACGGATCCTCCACGCGTCATGACAGCCGCGTGGGCTGTCCGTTGCCGCCGGCCACGTCGACGCGCTGCTATCTTGTGAAGATCAAGCCGGCTCTGATCACCGATCTTGAAGTCAGCTACAAAGTTGTCGATAGCGTCAAGATCACGGCTGGCGCGAACAACCTGTTCAACCTCTATCCCAACCGCATCAACTACAATTATCAGAACGAATTCATGACCGGAAACGCGAATGGTTTCGTCACCCAGTATCCGACGTTCTCATCCTTCGGGATCAACGGCGGCTACTACTACGGGAAGGTTAGCTACACGTTCTGATTAGGAGTGTCGCATAACGAGGGCCGCGGGAGTCTCCCGCGGCCTTTTGCTTTTCGTCAACGGCTGCGTGAGGCAAAGTCACTATAGCGATTAACGCTCGCTTCGCTCCTGCCCGGCAACATCCCATGCCTGGACGCAGATCGAACGCGTCGGATTTGAATCCTGTTGGTGATGCTCATGTCGATTGCGCTGAAAGCCGAAACCAAGTCGCCGTACCTCACGGATATGAACCCGGTGACGGGCATGCTGGACCCGGCTGGGGACCGCAAGAAGGGGCTCGAACTGCGTGAGCAGTACCAAGCCGCCAGCCCGTTTCCGCACATCGTCCTTGATGATTTCCTGCCACCGGAGATCCTGGACCGCTGCCTGGCGGAGTTCCCCTCTAACCTGGCGACGAGCGGGGCCAGCTTCGACCGAGACCAGGAGCGTTATAAATCGCAGTTCATGCCCGACGACATGACGCCCTGGCTGCGCGCCCTGTTCTACGGCTTCAACTCGCGGCCATTCATCACCCTTCTGCAGAACATCACCGGCATCAGCGGCCTGATTCCAGATCCCTATTTCCTCGGCGCGGGCTTCCACGAGATCGGCCAAGGAGGCCATTTGTCGGTTCACGCCGACTTCAATCACCACAAACCCATGAACCTGGAACGGCGGATCAACGTGTTGATCTACCTGAATAGGGATTGGCCGCTGAGCTACGGAGGCGGACTGGAACTCTGGGATCTCGACATGAAGAACTGCGTCGTCAGCGCGGCGCCGGCGTTCAACCGCTGCGTGATCTTCAACACGACCTCGGACAGCTGGCATGGTAACCCCGCCCCGGTGAACCACCCGGCCGGCAAGACGCGCAAGTCGATCGCCCTCTACTACTACACGGCCACATGGGATGACACGAAGCGGACGCACACGACACAGTTCAAGGTCCGCCCAGAAAGCGCGGACAAGACGGACTGGAAGGTCGGCATGAAGGAACTGGCGGCCGACCTGCTGCCGCCGATGATTTATCGAAGGCTGCGACGCGGCGCTCGAAAAGACGGGTGAGGCTGGCCGTTTCCGTTCGTTGAAAAAAAACAGCCGCGCATTTGCGGGCGCGGCCAGTTCAGGGAGGAAACGCCCCGGAGGGCAAGGTCAGACTGGCCCGCCACCGCCGAAGCCTGAAGCCGAGAGGCTCTCGAAACTCGGGTTTGGGCCACGGCGCCCTGACTTGGGGCAGCCTGCGATCACTTTTCGGGCGCAGCTGCCGCCTGACCACGTCACGACCCGTCTCATTCGGCGTGTGGCCGACGCAGCGGCGACCTCGAGTCGCTCACGACCCCTACAAGCAGCATGAACCGGCCGCGCGCTCAGAGCCGCAGGTCGCTCGCACCGGCCGGCAGCATCGCCTTGACGTCAAACAGGACCGCGCCCGCCTTACCGAACGCCCGGATCGCCTCGGACCCCAGTTCCGCGAACTGCCGATGCGCCACGGCCAGGACGATCCCGTCGTAGACGCCGTTCATCGGCGCGGCCACCAGATCGATGCCGTGCTCAGCGCGCGCCGCCTCTGGCGCGATCCACGGGTCGCAGACGTCCACGGCGACGCCGAAGTCCGTCAGCTCCCGGACAATGTCGATGACCCGGGTGTTGCGGAGGTCGGGAGTGTTTTCCTTGAAGGTCAGGCCCATCACCAGCACCCGCGCGCCCGTCGGCTGCACGCCACGACGGATCATCTCCTTGACCAGTTCGCGCGCCACATGGCCGCCCATGCCGTCGTTGATCCGCCGGCCAGCCAAGATCACCTCGGGCCGGTAGCCCAGCTGCTCGGCCTTGTGGGTCAGGTAGTAGGGATCGACGCCGATGCAGTGGCCGCCCACCAGGCCGGGATGGAAGTTCAGGAAATTCCACTTGGTCGCGGCGGCGGCCAGCACCTCCTGGGTGTCCAGGCCAAGCCGGGCGAATATCAGGGCGAACTCGTTGATCAGCGCGATGTTCACGTCGCGCTGGGTGTTCTCGATCACCTTGGCGGCCTCGGCCACGCGGATCGATCTGGCCCGGTAGGTCCCAGCGCGGATGATCGAGGCGTAGAGCGCGTCCACGAAATCCGCGGCCTCCGGCGTCGAACCGGCGGTCACCTTGACGATGTCGGCCAGCCGGTGGCCGGCGTCGCCCGGATTGGCGCGCTCAGGACTGTAGCCGGCGTGGAAGTCGCGGTTGAACGCCAGGCCAGACACCTGGGCCACCACCGGCACGCAGTCTTCCTCGGTGGCCCCCGGATAGACGGTGGACTCGTAGATCACCACGCCGCCCGGCCGGATCGCCGCGCCGACCGTCCGGCTGGCCGCCATCAGCGCCGACAGGTCCGGACGCTTGAGCGTGTCGATCGGCGTGGGCACGGTGACGATGAAGACATTGCAGTCGGCAAGGTCGCCCGGGTCGGTGCTGAACGTCAGCCGGGCCGCAGCGTGCAGAGCCTCGGTCGAGACCTCCAGCGTACGGTCGCGCCCGGCCCCAAGTTCGGCGATGCGTTCGGGGCTGATATCAAACCCCACTACCTTGTGCCCGGCGGCAAAGGCCACGGCCAGCGGCAGGCCGACATAGCCCAGCCCGATGACGGCGATCCTGGACGGCGCGGCGGCGAAAGGGTTCTGCACCATGGCGGCGCGCTCTAGCACGGATCGCCCGCCATCCGCGTCAGTTCGCGGACAGCCAGGTAGAGGTGGTAAAGTGAGGTCGCCGGCGCCGGCTCCTCCAGGAAGCCGCCGTCAGGCCTCATCCGCTCGCGCCAGACGCCGCGCGCCGGCGTGTCGAGATACACCGCCAGACTGTTGGCCGCTTCCAGCGCGGCGGCCGCCTCGCCCAGGATCAGCGCCGCCTTCAGGTGCTCGGTCTGCGGCCACAGCCGGGCGGCGGGATCGCGGACGCTGAGATCATCCCACAGCGCGTTGACCACCACCCCACGGCTCGGATCGAAGCCACGTCGTCCCGCCTGGAACAGTCGGCGTGCGGCTGACCGCGCATCGTCGCGCCCCCGCGCCAAGCCCCACTGCTCCAGCAGCCAGGCCCACTCGAACTGATGGCCCGGCTCGATCAGCCCATCGGCGCCCCTGAGTGGTCGCCAGTCGATGTCGAAGAACTCGTGCAGCACGCCGCGCGCCGGATCGATGAAACACGCCAGCGCCAGGGCCGCGATCTCGTCGGCGAGCGCCGCCCACGCGGGGTCACCGCCGACCCGGGCCCACGCGAGCGCGGCCTCGAACAGGTGCATGTGCGCGTTGGCCTGCATCGACGCAGGCTCGGTCTCGCGAAAGCCCCCAGCGGCGTGGCGGAAGACCTGCAGGCGTTGCAGCAGGGCGAGCGCCTCGGCCTCCAGACCGACCTTCTGCGGGTTGGCGCGGCGCAGGCCCGCGAGCGCGAGCAGGACAAAGGCATGGTCGTAGAGCCCGGCTGCGGCGCCCGGCGCTCCGGAGAGGTCCAGGCGGCTCGAAAACAGACCGTCCGGGCGGCGCCCGCTTGCGCTGAAGGCGTCGAAGCCGCATTGCGCGACGGCCCGCCATGGTCCCACGATGCCCTCGGCGGCGGCCGAGGCGAAGACGAAGGTCTGGCGAGCCTGGACGCGCGCGCGCGTCCAGGGGTCGTGCGGGACGCCGTCCCAGGTGAGGGCTTCGCGGAAGGCTCCGCTCGCGGGATCGACGCCCACGGTCGCCCACAGGGGCAGGGCTGACGTGCGCAGCCAGATATCGTAGGCTGCCGCCGCTGCAGCGAGGGTCCGATAGCGCGCCGGCGGCCCCCCCAGGCTGGCGACATCGCCAACCGCCTGGCTATGGTCTAGCGCCGTGATCAGCACCGCGTCCGGCTCGGCCACCACCGCCACGTCCCGCAGGCCCAGCACCTCGACCCGCATGCCCGGCGCCGCGCGGATCAGCACCCGTTCACCCGTCACCGCCGCGACCGCGTCCCAGGCTCCAAGGTCCGACCACGCGAAATCCACCGGCAGCACCGCACCGCAGTCCGTCTTCTCCATCACCGCCCGGTCAAAGGCGACCTTTGGTGCTCCAATGAAGGCCGCGCCCAGCCGGCGCCCTTCGAGCGCCCGCACCGCGGCGATGGCGGCGGCGGCAACCTGGGGCGCCAATCGTGTGACCTCCGAAACCAGGGTGGCCGCAGAGGCGATGAACGTGCCGCTGTTCCAGAGCGCCCCGCCGGCGACCAGCGCCGCGGCCGCCTCGGCGGCGGGCTTTTCAACGAAGGTCGCGATCGGCTTGACGGCCGCCTCGCCGGCTCCCGGGCGGATGTAGCCGTAGGCGGTGGCTGGCGAGCCCGGCCGGACGCCCAGGGTCACGATCGCTCCGGCCTCCGCGGCGAGGAGGGTCGCCCGGACCGCCGCGCGGAAGGCCTCCGCATCGGGAACGTGATGATCCGCCGGCAGGATCAACAGGATCGCCTCAGGGGAACGGGCGGCGACCCAGGCGGCGGCGGCGGCGATGGCCGGGGCCGTATCGCGCCCCGCAGGTTCCAGGAGGAGGGTGGCCTCGGCGTCGATCTCCGCCAGTTGGCGTACGATCAATCCTTCGTGCAACTCACCGCCGACGATCACCATGCCACCGGTCGCCAGTGGCGCCGCGCGCAGCACCGCAGCCTGAAATCCCGACTGTGGCCCCACAAGCGGCAGGAACGGCTTCGGCCGCCACGGCCGCGAGGCCGGCCACAGCCGTTCGCCGGAACCACCGCAGAGGATCACCGGATAGACAGGTGGGTGGATGGACGCCTCCTCAGGCGGCCTGGGCGACCGCAAGGTCCCTCACCTATCCGCTTCGCAGGGGTTCGCAAACGGCTTCGGAGCCCGGGCGCGGGTAGGAGCGATTCGCCTTGATTGACCCTGGGGCCCCTCAGCCGGTAAAAAGGGCGTGAGTTTCAGGGTTGAGTGGGACTTTCGCAGGGTCCGATCAGGTCGCGGACCTGCGGATCTGGGACACACGGCGCGGTGCAGGGTCGCCGATCTCCGAGGTGCGTCCTTAGGCGAGGAGGGCCCGTAAACCCAGGGCGATGCAGGTCCAGAGCGCCACCGAGGCGCCCGCGCCGATGCTGAGCCCAACGCCGATCGGCAACCGTCGAGGGGCCGGGGCGCGCAGGGACTGGGAGATAAGTTCGACGGCCACGTCGGACGGCATGGTTCTACTCCGACACCGCCCGTTTTCTGGGCTGTGTCACATTAAGAACCCACGAACGTGAAGAGTTCGTTGGTAGAGAAGGCTAACGCTGCGACAACCATTCCAGGGCGCGCGTCGGGGTTCAGTGAAGTGAGGCGTAAGTTCTGATGACGGATGTCATCGCGAGATCGCTGGGAGCGCAACCGGCTGACGAGCCGGAGCGCGACGCGTCACCTGCCCCGACCCTCGACTGGTCGCCCGCCTGCGAGAGCGCCGCCAAGCGGGCGCTGGACATCCTGGGCGCCGCGATCGCGATCCTGGTGTTCCTGCCCCTTCTCGTCTGTTTGGCGCTGGCTGTGCGCTTCGAGAGCTCCGGCCCGGTGATCTTCCGGCAGCGCCGCACCGGCTATCGGGGCCGCATCTTCACCATCTACAAGTTTCGCACCATGACGGTGGTGGAGGACGGGGCGGACCTGCGCCACGCGACGCGCAACGACGCCCGGGTGACCGCTGTCGGTGCCCTGCTGCGCCGGCTCAGCCTCGACGAACTGCCGCAGTTCTTCAATGTCCTGCAGGGGGACATGTCGCTGGTCGGCCCACGACCCCACGCCCTGGCCCACGACCAGCGCTACGGCGAAGTCATCCCAAACTACACCGATCGTTTTCGCGCCAAGCCCGGATTGACGGGCCTGGCCCAGGTCAACGGCCTGCGCGGCGAAATTCAGGATTTGCGGTGCATGATGGACCGCGTGGCGGCCGATAACCTCTATATCGAGAGCTGGTCGCTGGGTCTGGATGTGGCCATTCTGGCCAGGACGGGGATGATTATATTCCGCGATCCACAGGCTTATTGAGACCCGCCCGCTGCCACGGCCGTTGACGATTTATGGGCTTCGGTGAAACCGAAAGGGCGATCCGCCCGAATAAGTTTCGAACGCGTTGTCGCGGGGCGGGAATTCCTGGCGCACTCCTTGCTTTGGAACCCACGTGTTCGACGGGACCATCGGGGATCATGTCCGGATTTGAGACGCGATTTGGAGCGGATGACGGCGCGGAGCACATCCGCGCGGCCTTCTACGGCTTTGTGGGAGCCCACGCCGCGGCCGTCGATGGAGACGCCCATATCCGCACAGAGATCGACGGGAACGGGCAGCAGATTCTCGTACGCCTCTGGAGCGCCGAGGCGATGGAGGCTTTCGTCCGCGGCCTGGCTACGCCGGGGCGACGGCGGCGTCATGAGTAGTCTCGCCAAATTCCGCAGCCACGCCGAAGGGCCTGAATGGACTGCGCCCGCGACGCCTCCGCCCATCGTGAGCGCAATCCCCGCGCCGGCCCCTAAAGCCTGCGCCGTCGCGATCAGCCGACGCAAGCGCGCGTTCGACATCATCATGTCGCTGGGTGCGCTGCTGTTCTTCCTGCCGCTGTTGCTGACCATTGCGGCGCTGGTGCGCCTCGAAAGCCCCGGACCGGCGCTGTTCCGGCAGCGGCGGACAGGCCTGAACGGCGTGATCTTCACCGTCTTCAAGTTCCGCACCATGACCGTCGCCGAGGATGGCGAGACGGTCCGCCAAGCCACACGCGATGACGCGCGAGTCACGGCTCTGGGCGCGGTCTTGCGCAAGTTCAGCCTGGATGAACTGCCGCAGTTCCTCAATGTGCTGCGAGGCGAGATGTCCGTGATCGGACCCCGCCCGCATGCCGTGGCTCACGACGAAACCTGGGGCCAGCAGGCGCCCGACTACAACCTGCGCTTCCGCGCGAAGCCTGGCCTCACCGGCTACGCCGCCGTCTGCGGCTTCCGTGGCGAGGTGAAGGAGTTGCAGGCCATCATCGACCGGGTCGATGCCGACAACGAGTACATCGACACCTGGGCGTTCATGCTCGACCTGAAGATAGCCTGGCGGACCGTGCCACTGATCTTCGCCGACACCCGCGCCTACTGATCCCGATCCATCTCAGCCTTAACGGATCGCTCAGCCGCAGGCCCTAGACTCGCCGACGATCAGG
Organism: Phenylobacterium deserti; assembly: GCA_943332615.1. GTDB lineage: Bacteria > Pseudomonadota > Alphaproteobacteria > Caulobacterales > Caulobacteraceae > Phenylobacterium > Phenylobacterium deserti_C. The sequence goes on along the minus strand of CALQQB010000042.1, from coordinate 28,135 downwards.
TGGGGAAGCCAGAGTGGCGGACGATACGGGCGCAAACCGCGCCATTCCGGACAGCGAGGTCGAAGCGTCGTCGCATCGCCGTGGGCCGCTGCGTCCGGAACGCCTGCAGCCGGTGCGGTCGCGGGTGTCGGGTCCCGGGCTCGCGCGGCTGTTCCAGGCTGGCGACGTCGCGGGTCTCGTGCTGGCGTCCGTTGTCAGCGGTCGCCTGATCGAACTGCCCCACATCATGACCCTGGCTGCGCCGGTGGCGGCCATCGCGCTGCTGGTCGGCATGGGCGCCTATGCGATGAATGCCCGGGAACAGACACGCCGCCGGTTCGGACGGCTCCTGATCGCCGCGGCCGCGGCCGGCGGCGGCGGCGGCGCCGTATGCGGAATCCTGGATCCGACCTTCCCGGCGCTTGGCTGTGCGATCTGGGTGGCCACCGCCACGACGGCGCTGTTCGCCACCCATACCGGCTGGGGCCTCGTCGTCGGGCTGCTTCGCGGCAAAGGGCTTCTGACGCCCAACCTGATCATCGTTGGGGGCACCCCGACAGCTCAACGGCTGATCCGGCGCGCCCTGCGCACCCGCGACGTCAATATACTAGGCGTCTTCGACGACCGTCACGATCGCGTGGGTCCTGAGGTGGCTGGTGTGCCGGTCCTTGGGAACACCTCCGACCTCATCGGCCATCGCATCCTGCCCTATGTCGATCGTATCGTCGTCACCGTGCCGCCACGGGCCAGCGCCCGGATCGCGGAACTTCTGACTCGTCTCGCGCCGATCCCGAACCCGGTGTCCCTCCTACTCGAAGATGCGGATGACGAGACCGAAACCCGCACTGTGGGCCGTGTCGCAGATTTCAACCTGATGCAGGTGGCCGGCCCGTCCGAACGCTCGGGCTACCTTGCGGCGAAACGCGCCCTGGACCTGACACTCAGCATCGCCGCCGTCATCGTGCTGTCCCCCCTGATGGCTGCGATCGCCCTGATCATCCGCATGGACAGCCCGGGGCCGGTGTTCTTCCGCCAGCGCAGGCACGGCTACATGAACGAGGAGATCGTGGTCTGGAAGTTCCGCTCCATGCGGGTGGAGGCTTCGGACTATTCCGCAGTCCGGCAGGTCGTCCCTGGCGATGACCGCGTCACCCGTGTGGGCCGTTTCATCCGAAAAACCAGCATCGACGAGTTGCCACAGATATTCAACGTCATAGCCGGCGAAATGTCCCTGGTGGGCCCGCGCCCCCACGCCATCGGCATGCTGAGCGGCGGCGCCGAAGCCTCAAAGCTGGTCGAAACCTACGCCCACCGCCACCGCATCAAACCGGGCCTCACCGGCTGGGCGGCGGTGAACGGCAGCCGCGGTCCCATCGACACAGCCAGCGCGGTTCGCCGTCGCGTGGCGCTGGACCTCGAATACGTCGATCGTCAGTCGTTCTGGCTGGACGTCGCGATCATCCTGAAGACAGTGCCGTGCCTGCTGGGCGACAGCGAGGCCGTCCGCTAGGAGACTCGTGGCGGCATTCGGCTGTGGGAGGTTCGGCATGACGAGGGCGGCACGAACGGCGATCGCGACGGCTGCGGCGCTTGCGGCCAGCCCGGCGGCGGCGGGCGAGATTTTCGCCGGCCTCTACGCCCACGACATCGACGACGGCATCTCTTACGGGAAATTTGAGCGGGGGGTGCAGATCGTAGCGGGCGTACGGACCGCCGCGCTGGACGAACTCGCCGTCATCGGCAAGCCGCGGCTGCATCTGCTTACGGGGGTCAACACCGCCGGCGGCGTCGATTACCTCGCCGCGGGTTTCGCCTGGCGCTTCGGCCTCTCACGACGCATCTACATTCAGCCTGGCATCGGCCTGGCGATCCACGATAATCGGGTGGCCTTGCCCTCACCGGCGGAGCCGGACATTTCGGCCGCCGAGCGAGCGAAACGTCTGGGCGACTTCCAGACGAAGCTGGACCTGGGCTCCCGCGTCCTGTTCGAGCCCGAGTTCACGCTGGGCTGGAAGGCGACCGAGCGCCTTTCGGTGGAAGCGTCATGGATCCACCTCAGCCACGCGCGCCTGGCCGGTCACTACAACCCTGGGGTCGCCGATGTGGGCCTGCGGCTCAGCTATCGCTACGGCGTGGACCGCGGATTCTAGAGCGTTCGACGGTTCACATGAACCGCCGAACGCTCAAGACTCTTGCCTACAGATCGACCCTGCGTCGCGCTGAGCCTGAACCAACTTCGGCGACGAATGGGCTCGCGCTTGGGGATTTTGAAGCTGAAGCCAAACGGCTTCAGGACGATCAAGATGTAGAGCAGCACCACCAGAACGATCAGGAACGAAATCAGCCCCTGATTCTGGGGCGGGTTACCCACCCAGTTAGCCGCCATGCAGCCCAGTGACGGCGGCAGATACTGCAGGATGTGGTCCTGGGGCTCTTGAGGCTGCACTGACCTGTGCAGGAACAGCACAACCAGGCCCCCGAAGATCGCCACGGTGATCCAATCGTAGACCGTCTCCACCCTGCGCCCTCCACCAATCCAACTAATGCTTACCTATCAGGATGCCCGGAACGTGCAATTGCCCGCGAGCTGTCCGCTTTGGTCAAACGGACGCATTCAGCCTAGCAAGCTTCGTGCCGGGAGGTGAAACCACCGGTAGAAACCAGACCGCCCCCAATCGCGTCACATTTCGTGGTCTACGTTCGGCGACGGGCGGACATTGGCGAGGCAATGGTGGACGGGCGACAACGGAGGGTAGCGAGCCGGCGATGTGGCGCCGTCGCGGCGATCGCGGCCGTCGCACTGGCGCTGACAGCCGGCTGCAGCCGGGCGGATGGCGCGGACGTCCTGGCGGTCGTCACCGATCTCTACGCCCGACCCGGCCGGCTCGTGATGCTGCCGGACGGGCGGCGCCTAAACCTCAGGTGCAGCGGCAAGGGCTCGCCGACGGTGGTGTTGGAGTCCGGATTCGGCGCCGGCGCGTCCGCCTGGGGCAAGGTTCAGCCTCAGCTCAGCCGCACGACACGGGTCTGTGCCTATGATCGCGCCGGCTACGGCTTCAGCGACCCAGGCCCCCTGCCCCGCGACGCCGCCGCCATCGCCCGCGACCTGGATCAGGCCCTGGCCAAGGCCGGCATCAAGGGGCCGTTCATCGTCGTGGGTCACTCGGCCGGCGGCATGTACGCGCGGGTCTTCGCCGCCCGCCGGCCGCGCCAGGTCGTGGGTCTGGTGCTGCTGGATCCGACGGTGGAACATCGAGCGCCCCGGCCAGTCGGCGACGGCCTCGATGGAATCCGCAACCGCGTCCGGCGGTGCCTGGCCGCCTCCGCGGCCACGCCTCGGCCGCCGCTCGACAGCCCCGCGTGGTCCGGTTGCCAGCCCGCGCGTCCTAGCTCACGCGACGTGGAAGTCACCCTCCGGTCCGATACCTGGCTGGGCCAGCTCTCGGAACTGGACGAGCTCTTCCGGCGCGCCTCTGAGCAAGTCATGCGCGCCCGGGGCCAGCTCCGATCCGTGCCGACCTACGTGATCACGGCCTCCGCGACGTCCGCAAACGCCTTCAGCTACGGTCTGGACGGCAAGACGCTGCTGGAAATCGAGCACCTGCAGATCGCCCACGCCGCGCAAAACGGCTCTCAGCGCACTGTAGAGTCTTCACACCTGGTCATGATCGACCGACCCGATGTGGTGATCGCGGCGGTCAGCGAGATGATCGACGCCGCCCGCGTACAACGACAACCCGCGCCTCTGCCGCCCAGCGAGGGCCCGATCCTGCCCGAGACCGACATCCTGCAGGAATTGTTCGCCAATCAGCGGGCTCTGCTCGCGCCGCCCGATCAGATGCCGGGGCTTCCTTCACCAGAGTCGAACTGATCTGGCCCCGCCCGCCTGGGATGGGTAAGCTGAACCTTCAAGTTGGGATGCAGAATGGCTCGTAAGGGCTTGAATTTCGCCATCGTCGGGGCCGCTCTGGGCTTCGCCCTCGGAACGGCGCCGGCCGCCTTGGCTCAGGTGCTGTCGATCGGCGATGACGGCGCGGTCACGACCTATTCCGGGCCACAGGTCTTCACGTCCGAGGGCACGCGGCCCATCGCCCCGCCCATGGCCGTCAGCGCCGCGACCCCGGCCGAGGTCGCCGCCGCGATACAGGAATCATCCCGGCGGCACGCGGTCCCCGTCCCGGTGGTCGAAGCTGTGGCCTGGCAGGAGTCCCGTTTCAATCAGGCGGCCGTTTCGCCGAAGGGCGCCCGTGGGGTGATGCAGCTCATGCCCGCCACCGCCTCAACCCTCGGCGTCGATGCCGCCGACCTGAAGTCCAATATCGACGGCGGGGTCGCCTATCTCGCCCAGCAGATGCGCCGCTATGGCGACCTGCGGCTGGCGCTGGCGGCCTACAACGCCGGCCCTGGCGCGGTGGATCGCTACGGCGACGTGCCGCCGTATGCCGAAACCCAGACCTATGTGCGCGCGATCCTGGCCCGCCTCGCGGCGGCCAAGGCCATCGGCCTGGAACCGATCCAGCCCTGACGGCGAAGGCCTCGGTCGCTGAATTCGGCCGACAGGAATCTTATCGGGTGCTGGCCATCTGGCGCAGGCGCCTTGCCTCCCTCGCGGAGATACACCTGGGCGCTGGCCAAGCCTGGCCGCTCGTCGCCGCGTCAGCGCTGACAAACTCCGCCGACCCGAACTCACGGGCGAACGCGCGACGGGTCATCGCGGACTTGTCACAGATATAAACCGCTCGCACATTTGCCTTTGCTTCACCCGTGGGGCTGCTCATGGACTTTGAAACGTCCCTGGCAAGAGCGGGGCCCACCGCCAGGGCTGAAAGCACGATCGCCAAGATCATCTGCCGCATGGCTTATTCCTCCCTTGAGTAGCTGATCACCACTCTTTGGGAAAAACCCTAACAGATAACAGAGCTGTGCGACTGATTTACGACACACATCACTGAATCTTGCGATGCGTTCCGCGCCAGACATTTGTCACGGTAAAATCGCCAAACCGTCACCAGCCTGTCGCCACTTCGCCAACAGATCACATCGGGGGGCGGCGCTAGCACTTTGCCTGCGGATCGCCATTGTGGGAGGAGCCTCGCAGGGTGCGCTACGGCGTCGTCCGGTCATCACCGGACCTTCCATCGACGAGCTTGCAGCGAAACCTGATCGCGCGGTCGGGGTCCGATGTCGTGCTTGAGGAGGTCAACCCGACCGTTCAGGGGCGACGAGGGCTGCTTCAATTGCTGTCCAGTTTGAAGCGGAGTGATGCCGTGCTGGTGTTTGGGTTGGAGAGCTTCGGGCTCACCACCGGCGAGCTTGCCCGTCTGCTCAGGCAGTTCCTAGAGGCCGGCGTTACGCTTCAGATCGTCGGCGGTCCGCGACCGGAGAGCCTCGTTCCGAGTGACTCGGTTCCACGGGTCCTTGATTTGCTCGCCGCTCACGAAACCCGATGCCCGACGCACTCGCGCGGCCGGGTCCGCAGCGACAGACTCGATCCAAGCCTGCCGGCGATACGCAGCGCGCCGGCCACGACCCGGTCAGATGTCCGGACTTCCGCCTCTAATACCAATCTCACCCAACACCAGTTGCGGTTCGCACGCGACATGCAGCGTCGGGGCAGTTCCCTGCGCACGATCGGCCTGCTGTTCCGGCTGTCGCCGAAAGAGGTGTCCCGGATTCTGAGCCGCACCGGGCCGCGGATGGTCGACGGGGAAGAGTCTGGCGCCCGGGTCAGGTCGTTGCCGAGCGCCTAGTCGATCATCCATCTGCCGACGACTCCGCGAGGCCTTTGCCGCCAGGCCTCTATTGAGCACCCGCCACGAACCATGACGGCTTGCCGGCGAAGCTCCGGGTCACACAACGCTTAGGCCGCGGGGGCGTTTGAGAGGGGCACGCGACACCTACGCTGCGTTTGGGCCGCCACTGACGCAGATTCGTCACGAGAGGTACGGCTGAGCGTCACAGTGCGCGGCTAGAAGTGCATCCAAGTGGGGTGCGGGGGCAGTCATCGGCGATGCCGTTCTTCCGTGCGCTTCACACGACTTTTTAGAACCCGTGGAGATCTGGATGCTCGGCGTCGGCAAGCTCAAGGCCCCTTTTCTTGCTGCGATGAGCGCATTGGCTCTCGCCTCTTGCGGAGGTGGCGGTTCCAATGTCGCCTCACCCGGTGAGGGCGCGTTCGCCACCGGCGGAACCGGGGGGACCGGGACCTCTACGGGCGGAAACGGCCAGGCCTCCGCCGATTGCCCGACGGGCTTCATCAACCTGGGTACGGTCGCCAACGGCACGCTGCGGTCCTGCGGCATTCCGCGGCTGATCACCGGCAGCTTTACCATCCCGTTCCGGCCCGGCACCGCCTACCGGATCGATGGCAAGGTTGAGGTTGGCGAAGATCAGGGCGCGGATGCTCAGAACCCGCGGGCCGGCGCACGGGCCGGCGTTCTGACGGTTGAGCCGGGCGCGACCCTGTTTGGCGGCATCGCTGAATACCTGGTCGTCAATCGCGGTTCGCAGATGATCGCGGACGGCACCGCCTCGCGACCGATTATCTTCACCAGCCTGAACGACCTGAATGGCGGGCCGGACCTGAAAGGCCAGTGGGGCGGATTGGTCCTGGCCGGGCGTGCGCCGATAAACCGCTGCCCGCCGACGGTGACGAGCTTCCCCGCGAACCCGGTGAACTGTGAGTTCCGGTTCGAGGCGATCCAGACGATCAACTGGGGCGGCAACGCTCCCACCGAGTCGAGCGGGATCCTTCGCTATATCCAGGTGAAGGAGGCCGGGTACGAGGTCGCCCCGAACGAGGAGCTGAATGGCATCACGTTTGGCGGCGTTGGCAGCGGAACCACCGTTGATTTCGTTCAGGTCCATGGATCGGCCGACGACGCGGTCGAGTTCTTTGGCGGCACCGTCAACGTCCGACATCTTGTCCTCGATCAATGGGACGATGACGGCTTCGACACTGACGAGGGCTTCACCGGCGCGGCGCAGTTCGTCATCAACTTCTCGGACAATCCGACCGAGGAAGACCGTTGCTTCGAGGCATCAACGGCGGGCTCCACCTCTGGCGGCGTCCCGCTGCTCCGGTCCAGCCCCAAGGTCTCGAATTTCACCTGCCGGGTGGGTCTTGCCACCTCGGTGTTCGACTCCCGCCAGCACCAAGGGCTCCTGCTCAACAGCGGCACCCGGTACGACTTCGTGAACGGGCTGGTGGTGTCGGCCAATGCCGCGATCTTCTGCCTGGATATCGACGGCGCCAGTACAGTGGCCGACCCGAAACCGACCTTCCGCTCTGTTGTGTTCTCCTGCGCCCGCGGCCCCTACCGCACGACGGACGGCGATCAGGACGCCGCGCCTGAAGCACTCTTCACGGCGGGAACGAACAATCTGGCCACGGGCTATGTTTCGACCTTGAGCCAGGTGTTCATCAACGGCGGCAACGAGAGCGGCCGGCTGGCGACGAACCCGACGACAGTCTCCCCCTTCTTCCTGGCCGTGAGCTACATCGGCGCGGTCTCCGGTCCCAACGACAATTGGTACGTCGGCTGGACCTGCGGCCTCGCCGGCGCAGCGTCCTGCTGAAGGCGGCAACCACGGGCGGCGGAGCCAGCCTCCGCCGCATGATCCCATCCTTCCGACGAAGGCCTGACACACCGATGAAAGCCACGTTCCGCACCTTCAGCGCCCTGTTGCTCGCGGGGACCGCGCTTACCGCCGCCCCGCTGGCCCACGCGCAGACCGCGTCCGCAGCCTCGGCGGCAACGCCTCCGAGCGAAGTCGAAGAAATCATCGTCAACGGCCGCTTCATTCCGGACCAGATCCGGGACACCGCCGAGGTCGCCAACTTCCTCAGCGTCGAGGACATACAGCGCGCCGGAGACGACACCGCCGCCCAGGCCCTGACCCGGATCACCGGACTGTCGATCGTGTCCGGTCGCTACGTGTATGTCCGCGGCCTCGGCGAACGCTATTCGCAGGCGCTGCTGAACGGGTCGCCGCTTCCAAGCCCTGAACCCCTGCAGCGGGTCGTGCCGCTGGACCTGTTTCCCGCGTCGATCCTGGCCGGAACCTCGGTTCAGAAAACGTTCTCGGCCAACTACCCCGGCGAATTCGGCGGCGGTTTGATCGATTTGAAGACGGTCGGTATCCCGGACAAACCCTATCTCAGCATCGGAGTCGGGCTCGGGTTCGACACCGAGACAACCGACGAGCGGGGCCTGACGTACTACGGCTCCGAGACGGACGATCTCGGCTTCGACAAGGGCGCGCGAAAGCTGCCCGTCGGCATCCGGCAGTTCGCGTCCGATCGCCCGGTGGTCGCCAACGCCGCGACCGGCGGTCTGACTCAGGACCAGTACAAGGCCATCGCGCGCAGCTTCACCAATGCGCCGCTCAATGTGATCCAGCGCGAACGCGTCAATCCCAATGGCAATATCGATGTCGCTGGCGGGCGTGGCTTCGACACGGACTATGGCCGCTTCGGCGTGGTTGGGGTCCTGAGCTATCGCAACAGCTGGCTGAATAGAAACGGCGTACGTCAATCGACAGTCCCGGATATCGGCGGCCTGACGCTCGCTAGTGATGCCCGCTTTGAGGCCAATCAGAACGACATCGGTTGGAGCGGCCTTGGCGGGCTGGCGTGGGAAAACGACGACAACGAAGTGCATTATACGGGGCTGTGGATCCGCTCGACCTCGAAACGCGCCCGCATCACGCAGAACACGGCGCAATCGCAGGGCGACGCCAATGTCACGGGATTCAATACGGAGTGGTATCGCCGCGAGCTCCAACTGAGCCAGCTGACCGGCAAGCACCAGTTGGGCGACGTCGGCATCGAGTGGCGCGGCACCTATGGTCGCACCACGCGAGAGGCGCCCTACGAACGCTCATATCGTTACGGCCTCCGGGCCGACGGTCAGCGGACCGCCCTTCTGTCGGGCGCCAACCAGCTGGTGTCGTTCTCCGACCTCGACGAAAACATCGGCTCCGCCAACATCGACCTCACCTACGAGTTGCCCGTCACGTTCGTCAGGCAAGCCGAGCTGAAAGTCGGATACGCTTGGCAGAAGAATGATCGGAGCTCCGTGCGCCGGGACTTCACCTACGATCAGGGCCGCAACTGGGACCCGCTCCGCTACGGCACGGAGCGGATCGACTTTCTGGTCTCCGACCGAAACATCAATGACGACATCGTGGTCCTGCGCGAACTGACCGGTTCGGCGTTGACCGGGGACGCAGCCTTCTTCCGCGCGGGGCTGGAGGTGAACGCCGTCTATGCGCAGATCGACTCGGAGATTCGTCCCCTCCTGCGCGGCAGCTTCGGTGTTCGCTATGAGGACGCCGACGAGTCCATCAGGACCTTCGACATCTTCAACCTGGCGGCAGGGCCCCTGTTCGGCCGAACGATTTCCGAAAAGTACTTCCTCCCGGCGGCGACCCTGACCTGGAACTTCGCCGAGGATCAGCAGTTTCGCATCGGGGCGTCAAAGACGATCGGTCGCCCGCAGTTTCGCGAACTCGCCCCGCAACGCTATCGCGACACCGACACGGACCGCATCCTGACCGGAAATCCATTTCTCGCGGATACCGAATTCTACAATGCTGACGCCCGGTACGAGAACTACTTCGAAAAGGGCCAGTATTTTACCGCTGGCGTCTTTTACAAGAAGCTGAAGAAGCCGGTTGAGACCCTAGCCGTGCTCGGGTCGGACGGCGCCTTTCAGCAGACGTTCTTCAACGCGCCTGAGGCCGAAATCTACGGTGTCGAGGTCGAACTCAAGAAATACTTCGAGCACGATTTCGGTATTTCATGGACCGATAGCAAGCGCTGGCTGATCTCCCTCAACTACACCTACTCAAAATCAAAGTTGAAGGTCGGACAGGGCGACACGATTGTGCTCAACACCACAGGCGTTCGCTCAACGCCGCGCGCCAGCGACTACGTCCGCGCCGGCCAGCGCCTGCAAGGCCAATCAGATCACCTGGCCAATCTACAGCTCGGCTTTGAGGACGAGGACGCCGGGTCGCAGGCGACGCTGTTGGTAACCTATGCCAGCGACCGGGTCTCGGCGCGATCGAGCAGCGCCGACCTTCCTGACCTGATCCAGGATCCCGGCCTTCGCGTGGACTTCGTCTATCGGAAGAAATTCACGATCGCCGATCGTGAGTTCACCGGTTCCTTCGAGGCGCGGAACCTCAACGGCGCCGACTCCGAGGAATTCCAGGAAGCTGGTGGAAAGCGGTTTGACACCAACACCTATGACTTGGGCCGCACGTTCTCCATGGGTCTCACCGCGCGGTTCTGATGCTGGGCCGGCACGGGCCCTGCGGTACTGGGGCAATGTCGTGGCCGGCCTATGCTTAACCGGTCACCGTCGGTGCGGACCCGATGTCGGGATCTGCGCCGCGCCAACGGAATGGCCCATATGCCACTGCGTTCGGCCGAAGGCGTTGCCCTAGGCCCGCCAGTCGCGCAAAACTGGGGCATGTCACTCAATAGTCATAGAAGACCGGTAGCCGCTCACGTCATGCAGCCGTCTCACGCCCTCCCTACCGTTCCGGCCGTCCTTGCCGTCGCGATAACCCTCGCCGCCCCCGCCGCCCACGCTCAGGTCGCCGACCCGGCCGGATCTTCGCCTCTGCTGGGCGCCCTCACCTGGGTGCAAGGCACCCTGCTGGGCAATCTGGCCACGACCGCCGCGGTGATCGCCGTGGCGATCATCGGCTACCTGATGCTTACCGGCCGCTTCGAGTGGCGGCGCGGCCTGATCGTGCTGGTAGGCATCTTCGTCATCTTCGGCGCCGTATCCATCGTGGCCGGCATCCGCAGCCTGGCTGGAGCCCTGTAAGCGTATGAGCCGGCTCGCCTCCGATCCCGTCTTCTCCGCGCTGACGCGGCCCCAGATGATCGGTGGCGTGACCTATTCCTACGCTGTGCTGAACCTGATCGTCACCGGCGAGGCGTTCCTGATCACCCGCTCGTTCTGGGTTCTGGGGCTTGCCGTGCTGTTGCATGCGGTGGGCTATGTCGGCTCGCTGCGGGAGCCGCGGTTCTTCGATCTCTGGATCACCAAGCTGCGCACCTGCCCGAGGGTAAAAAACTTCGGATTCTGGCGCGGGAATTCGTACCGGCCATGAGCGCGACGTTCATGACGACGGGTGCGGCCAAGGTGCTGGCGCCCCGCGAAGCGGCAGTGGGCGAACGGCTGCCCTATGCCGGCCACGTGGACGACGTGACGCTGCGCACCCGCGACGGGCTGCTCGTCCAGACACTGCACCTGGCCGGTTTCCCGTTCGAGACCGCGCCGGACGAGGAGCTGAACTACCGCAAGGCCATTCGCGAGACCGTGCTGCGCGGCGCGGCGAGCTCCCGGCTGGCGGTCTATCATCACGTCGTCCGCCGACGCGTGAACCCCGCCTTCCCGCCGGGTCCGGAAGAGCCGTTCTGCGCCACCCTCGACACCCGCTGGCGCGAGCAGCTGGCCAGCCGCCAGCTCTATGTGAACGACATTTTCCTTAGCCTCGTGCTCCGGCCGACCCAGGGCGGCGCCGGCTTCCTGGAGAGGCTGCTGAAGGGGCCACGCGCACGCGACGCCGACATCGGCCGCGACCTACGCGAGTTGCACGCCACCCGCGACGCCTTCGCCGCGGCGCTGGCCCCCTATGGCGCCCGCACGCTGGGCCTCTACATCGCCGCCGGCGGCGCCCAGCGCTCGGAGCCCGCCGAGTTCCTGAGCCTGCTGCTGAACGGCGAACTGCGGCCGGTGCTGGCCCCAACGGGCGACCTTTCCAACGCCATCGCCACCAAGCGCCTCAGCTTCGGCCTGGACGCCATGGAGTTCGGCGGCGGGCCTGACGGCCCCAGCTTCGGGGCCATGGTCTCGATGAAGGACTATCCGTCCCGTACCGCGCCCGGCCTGTTGGACGGCGTCCTGCGCCTGCCGATGGAAATGGTGCTCACCGAGAGCTTCGCCTTCGTGGACCGCCAGGCGGCGCTCGACCGCATGGGGCTGGCGCTGCGGCGTCTGAAGGCCGCCGAGGACGACGCCTTCTCGCTGCGCGGCGAACTGGCCCAGGCCCGCGACGACGTGGGCGCCGGGCGCGCCGCCTATGGCGAACACCACCTGACAATCCTGGCCAAGGCCGACAGCCTGGCGGAGCTGGACCAGGGTGTCGCCGATATCCAGGGCTCGCTGGCCGAAGCCGGCGCCATCGCGGTGCGCGAGGACGTCAACCTTGAACCCGCGTTCTGGGCGCAATTCCCGGCGAATTTCAAATATATATCGCGGAAAGCTCTGATTTCCGTCGGCAATTTCGCGGGCCTCGCCAGCTTCCACAACCACCCGACCGGCCAGGCCGAGGGCAATCACTGGGGCCCGGCGATCGCGGTCCTGGAGACGACGGCCTTCGGCCCCTATCACTTCAACTTCCACAACGGCGACCTGGGCAATTTCACCGTCATCGGCCCCTCGGGCTCCGGCAAGACGGTGCTGCTCACCTTCCTGCTGGCCCAGGCCGAACGGCTGAAGCCCCGCATCGCCTATTTCGACAAGGACCGTGGCGCCGAGCCGTTCATCCGCGCCATAGGCGGCCGCTACGACGTCATCTCTCCCGGCGAGCCCACGGGCTTCAATCCCCTGGCGATGGCCGACACGCCGGTCAACCGCGCCTTCCTGGCCGAATGGGTCGCCCAGCTGCTCACCGCCGAGGGTGAAGTCCTCGACGCCGACGACCGGGCGATGATCGCCGACGCCATCGACGCCAACTACGCTCAGCCGCACAATCACCGCCGGCTGCGCTACCTGCGCGAACTGTTCCGCGGCGCCCGTCGCCCCAGCGCTGGCGATCTGGCCGCGCGGCTGGCGGCCTGGTGCGACGAGGGCGATCACGCCTGGTTGTTCGACAACGCCACCGACCAGCTGGACATCGAGACCCGCATCCTGGGCTTCGACATGACCAAGCTGCTCGACAGCCCCACCATCCGCATCCCGGCGATGATGTACCTGTTCCACCGGCTGGAGCAGCGGCTGGACGGCAACCCGGCGCTGATCGTGGTCGATGAAGGCTGGAAGGTGCTGGACGACCCGGTGTTCGTGCGCCGGATCAAGGATTGGGAAAAGACGATCCGGAAGCGGAACGGCGTCGTGGGCTTCTGCACCCAGAGCGCCTCGGACGCGCTGGACAGCCGCATCGCCTCTGCGATCATAGAACAGGCGGCGACGCAGATTTTCTTCCCGAACTCGCGGGCAAAAGCCTCTGATTACGTAGATGGTTTCGGCCTGACCGAGCATGAATTCGAGCTCGTCCGCACCCTGCCCGACACGTCCCGCTGCTTCCTGATCAAGCGCGGCGACCACAGCGTGGTGGCGCGACTGGACCTGACGGGTCTCGGCGGCGAACTGGCGGTGCTGGCCGGCACCGAACGCACCGTGCGGCGCCTCGACGCGCTGCGCCAACAGGTCGGCGACGAGCCGGCGGCATGGCTGCCCACCTTCATGGAAGGCCGGAGCGCGGCATGATCCTGCTTCGCCAAGGCTTCGCAGGACATGTCCTGCCCGTCGGGGGATCTATCCTTCGAAGCTCCATCAGGAGCGAATTCGGATGAGTGAAGCCTGCGCCAGCACCGTGGGCGAAGGCGTCATCCGCGGCGTGCTGGCCACGGTCGATTGCCAGACCAAGATCTATGCCCAGGGCGGCTACGCGGCGCTGACACAGGGTTCTGGCGTGTTCCAGGCCGCGCTGACGGCCCTGCTGACGATCTATGTGGCCTGGGTCGGCTACCGGATGCTGTTCGCGCAGGGCAACGCGCGATTGTCGGACGCTCCGGTCATCGGGCTGAAGATCGGCGTGATCCTGGCTCTGGTCACCAGCTGGTCGACTTTTCAGGCCGTGGTTTTCAACGTCGCCGACCGCGCGCCGGTGGAGATCGCCGCCCTCATCTCGGCGCCTCTGACCGCCCAGGGCCGGTCCGCCCTCGCGACCAACCCCATCGAGGGGCTGCAGGCGGCCTATGACGAACTCTCCGAGAGCGCCGGCGCCTTTGGCCGGCAGGCTGGCGGCGGACCTGGAGTCAAAGCCTATTCCAGTCCGCAGGCCGCAGCGGCCGAAGCGCTGTCCACCGCCACCGGCGCCCTGTTCCTGGCCGGCCCCGGCGTGATCGCCGCCGCGACCCTGGCGATCGGCATCCTGACCGCTGTCGGGCCGGTGTTCATCGCGCTGGCCCTGATGCCCGCCACCCGCGGCCTGTTCGTGGGCTGGGTGCGCGCGCTGGCCGCCAGCGCACTGACGCCTCTTGTAGGTTGGCTGCTGGTGGTGCTGATGCTGTCGGTGCTGGAACCCTGGCTCACCACGCTGGAAGCCCAGCGCAAGGCCCTGCAGCTGGACCCGCAGACCGCCATGAGCACCGCGGCCCTGGTGTTCGTTTTCGCGTTTGGTCAGGCGGCCCTGGTCATCGGCGCCTGCGTCATGGCGATGGGCTTCCGCCTGCCCCGTTTTGGCACAGACGAGCGCTCGGCCGGATCGGCCAGTCCCGCCGCCAGGCCGCAGTCAGCCCTCAATCCCGAGAACCTGATGCCGTCGCGCGCCGAACGCCTGGCGCTGGACCTGCAACGCGACCAGGCCCAGAACACCGCTCGCAGTCGCGCCGCCGCGACCGGCGCCGCTGTCGGCGCACCCTCTGGCCGCCAGGTCTCCGTGAGCGTCGGCGAGACCCATCGGCTCGGCGAGGCCTACCGCCGTCCCGCTATCGCCGCCCGCCGCGCCGGAGCCGCCCGATGATCCGCCCCTCCGCCCTCGCGCTCACCCTGGCCCTGCTGGCTGGCCCCGTTCTACTGGCTGGCCCCGCCCTGGCGGTGGTTCCGCACCCGGGAGCCGGCGATCGGCGCATCCATGAGGTCGACTACGACCCCGCTCAGGTCGTCGAGCTGCGCAGCGCACTGGGCCTGCAACTGTCCGTCGAATTCGACCTGGGCGAGAAGATCGAGAACGTCGCCATCGGCGATTCCCTCGGCTGGCAGGTCACCCCGAACCGGCGTGCGAACCTGCTGTTCCTGAAGCCGATGTCCGCCCGGCCGCCGACCAACATGACGGTGGTGACCAACCTGCGCCGCTACAACTTCCAGCTCAGCGTCCAGAAGCGGGCTACCGCGGCGACGCCTTTCAGCGTGCGCTTTCTCTATGCCGAGCCGGTCGTGGCGATGATCGCCCCGCCGCCCCCGCCGCCCCCTCCGCTCGAACGCAACGCGGCCTATTCCTACGACGGCTCCACCCATGCCCTGCCGGTGAGGGTGTTCGACGACGGCCAGGACACCTTCTTCGCCTTCCGCGCCGAGGAAGACATGCCGGCCATCTTCGCTGTCGATCCCGATGGCGCGGAGGCGGTGGTCAACACCCGCCAGTACTACGGCTATGTCGTGGTGGACCGGATCGCCCGCGGCTTCGTCCTGCGGCGCGGCAAGGAGATCACCCGCATCTACAACGACGGTTTCCACATCGAGGAAGCCAGCGCCCTGAAGGCGCGCAAGAGGGATCCATGGTGGCGGCGATGAGTGACAAGACCCCCGCCCATCCCAGCCCCGAACTCAGCCCCGTGTTCGCCCGGGGCCAAGCCGCCCGGCCGCGGGTCCAGGCCCCCGACTCGCCCCTGACCCTGTGGGTCGGCGTGGTCGGCGCCGGCGTCCTGGGCTTCATGGTGTTCAACGGCCTGTCCGGCGCGCGCCAGGCCAAGGCCCAGACCCCACAATCCGTCGCCACGCCTCCCGTGCCGATGCGGCCGGCGGTGGCGCCCACACCGGTGATGGCGGCGCCGACCTCCGTCGTCCAACCGCCGATGATCCAGTCCACCAGCCCGCCGCAGCCCGATCCATCCGAGGCGCACTGGCGCGCGCCGGCCATGGTGGTGGACTTCTCCGCAGCGCCCGAGGCCGCCGCCAACCTCCAGGTCGCCCAGGCCGCCCAGGCGCCGGGCGCTGCCGGAACCATCCCCGCCAATGAGACCCGCGGCTCGGCTGACGAGCGCTTCGCCTCCCGCATTACCGGCGGCAACGCCGACACCGCCCGCGCCAGCCAGATGCACGACCTGGGCCGCACGGTGCCCCAGGGCGCGGTGATCGCCGCGGTGCTCGAAACCGCCATCAACTCCGACCTGCCGGGCTCTGTGCGCGCCGTGGTCAGCCGCGACGTCCGCAGCTTCGACGGCAGTCGGGTGCTGATCCCCCGCGGCTCCAAGCTGGTCGGGCAATACAAGTCCGCCGCCGCCGTCGGCCAGACCCGCGCCTTCGTCGTCTGGACCCGGATCATCGGCCCGACCGGCGTGACCATCGATGTGGCCTCGCCCGCGACCGACCGCCTGGGCCGCGGCGGACTGGACGGTGAGGTCGACAGCCACTTCTTCACCCGCTTCGGCGCCTCGATACTGCTGTCCGTGATCAGCGCCGGGTCCCAGGCCCTGGCGAACTCCGCGAGCAGCGGTTCCAGCGCCACGTTCGTGATCGGCTCACCGGGCCAAGCCAACCAGGTGGCTTCGATCGCGCTCCAGAAGCAGATCGACATTCCCGACACCATCAAGGTGATGCAGGGTGTCCCGGTGCAGGTGTTCGTGGCCCGCGACCTGGACTTCTCCGCCGTCTCGCGATGAACGCCCCCAACGGCACGCCGTCATGAGTGCAAACCTCTATCTCAGCGCCTATCTCGCGCCGCTCGCGCCCTGGCTGTCGCGCCCCGACGTGACAGATGTGCTGATCAACCGCCCGGGCGAGGTCTGGGTCGAGACCACCGGCGGCGTCATGTGCCGCGAACCCGCCGACGAGCTGACTGAAGTGGCCTTGCAGCGGCTGGCGCGCCAGATCGCCGCCGCCAGCCATCAGGGCGTCAACCGCGAGCAACCTTTGCTTTCGGCCACGCTGCCCGACGGCGCCCGCGTGCAGGTGGTCTCCCCCCCCGCCACCCGGGGCGGCCTTGCGCTGGCGGTTCGAAAGCACCTGATCTCCGACCTCAGCGTCTCCGACCTGGCCCGCGACGGCCTGTTCGATACCGCCCATCGCAGCGACCCCGCCCGCGAGGCCGAGGCCGACCGCGTGCTCGAGGCCCTCCTCGACACTGGCGACCTGCAGGCCTTTCTCAAGGCCGCGGTCAAACGCCGCAAGACCATCGTCATCTCCGGCGGCACCGGCAGCGGCAAGACCACCCTGCTCAACGCCCTCGTGAAGGAGATCGACCTTGGCGAGCGCCTGGTGGTGATCGAGGATGCTCCGGAGGTCCGGCTGGACCACCCCAACAGCGTCGGACTTGTCGCCGTGCGCGGCGACCTGGGCGAGGCCAGGGTCGATGCCGACACCCTGCTGGCGGCGGCTCTGCGCCTGCGACCGGACCGGATTCTCCTGGGCGAACTGCGCGGCCGCGAAGCCTTTGCCTTCCTGCGCGCCGTCAACAGTGGCCACCCCGGATCGCTCACCACCGTCCACGCCGACAGCCCCGCTGGCGCCTTGGAGCAGATCGCGCTGCTGGCCCTGACCTCCGGCGTCGATCTGGGTTGGGACAAGGTCCGGACCTATGTCCGCGGGGTCATCGACGTGGTCGTCCAGCTGGACCGCACCGGCGGCGCGCGGCGCGTCAGCGAAGTGCATTTCCAGCCGCGCTGAGACCTCGACGTCAATTCCGGCCCTTGGGAACGTGTTCTCAATCTCCGTGAATTATCAATGAGGAATGTCCAGGCCCAATCTCGCCAACGTCGAACGCCGCGGTGAACTGCGGGCATCGACCAATGCGCCCGGCCGGGTCTTGCATGGCCCAGGCTACGGCCTCTGGGCCGACTGCGTGATCCGCGACATGAGCCAGAGCGGCGCGAAGATCGAACTGTCGCACGTCCACCGCCTGCCGGCGCGCTTTGTCCTGGTGGATTTCCAGGGCGGCGTCGCCATCGAGGTGATCCTGAAGTGGCGGCGCGGAGACCTCGCCGGCCTCTCCTTCGAGCAACGTCATGGCCTGAAGGACACCACCGACGCCCGCTTCATCGGCGCGCGTGAGGTCTGGGTCGCGCTCTATCCGCAGTACGCCTCACGGGCGTGACCAGTCTCTAGACGAAGCTGAGGTAGCGGGTCGGGAAGTTGCGCAGGCGCGGGAAGATCGTGTCGATGTCGGGGTCGGAAACCCCAAACCAACGCCCCAGAGTCGCCCCGTATTGATCCACCGAGGTGGTCGGGATCAGCGCGCCATTTATGTTGTCGGGGTTGTTGAAGCCGCCGACGTCCACGCCCAGCGTCGGATACTGGCCATAGATATCGCCGCCGTTGACCGCGCCGCCCATGATGAAATGGTGGGCGCCCCAGGCGTGGTCGGTGCCGTCGCCGTTGGTCTGGAAGGTGCGCGAGAAGTCTGAGGCCGTGAAGGTCGTCACCTGGGCCCGCCGGTCCAGGCCGCCGACGCTGGACAGGGCGCCGTCGAAGTAACTCATCGCATGCGCCACCTTGGCCAGCAGGTTCGGCTGGGTGGTGTTCTGGAAGTCGTGCGTGTCCCAGCCGCCCAGGCTGACGAAGAACACCTGCCGCTTCACGCCCAGCGTTGAGCTGGCGGCGATCATCCGGGCCACTGTCTGAAGTTGCAGGGCCAGGGTGTTGGTCTCCACCCGCTGGGTCTGGGGGTTGGTGTAGGCCGGGGCCGGGGCCACCGAGGTGACGATGCCCTGGGTGAAGGCCGAGTTCACCGTCGTGGCCGCCGAGATCGAGCGGCCCACGACGCCGGAATAGTCGTCCGCGAAATTGCCCGACAGCGCGGTGTCGGTGACCAGGTCGCGCACCCGCGCCGGCGCGATGCTGGAGCCGAACAGACTGCCGCCCTGTTGGCCGGTGATCACCACCGCCGGCTGGGCGCCGGTCGACAGCTGGTACTGCACCACCGACTGGCCGGAGAGGAACACCGCGTTGCCGGCGGCCGAGACCGCCGTGAACAGGGTGCTGGAGCCGTTCATCCCAGCCACCAGGTCGGCGAACCGTCCGCCCCACCCCGCAAGCGCACCCTCAGTCGACAGCGCCTGCCAGGTGGACTGCTGGTCGTTGTGCGAGAACAGGCTGGCGGGCACGGATACTGACTTGGCCTGGTACTGGGCCTTGGTGATCGGCTGGATCAGGGTGCCGACATTCGCCAGCACCGCCAGCCGGCCCTGTTCGAACAGGGTTTGCATCGGCCCCATGAACGGGTGCAGGGCGAAGCCGCGGGTCGTGGCGGTGGTGCCTGCGGGAATCGCCTGGGCGGTCCTGGGCGTGATCGGCAGCACCCCGCCCCACGCCTCCGGCGACAATAGGTTAGACACCCGGCCGGTGACCGGGTTGGTCTGGCCCACCGGCGTCGGCGCCGTGCCCACCGGCAGCAGCGCGATCGGATCGGTCCCGGAGCTGCGGGTGGCGAAGTAGCGGCCCCAGGAATCGGTGTCGGTGGCCAGCACGGTGTTGTGGCTGTCGTTGCCGCCGAACAGGAAGATGCAGACCAGGGCCTTGTAGTCTGGCGCCGACTGTCCCGCCGCCGAGCCGGCCGCCGCCAGTTGCAGGGCGAACGGCGCCGCCCCGCCCAGCATCGAGAGCGCGCCGCCGACGCGCAACAGGTGGCGGCGGTCCATGGTTCCGCTCATCGCTGCACCAGATATTCGGACGAGGCCATGGTCATGTAGGCTGCCAGCTTCACGCGGTTCACGAGCGCCGCATTGATCGTGGCCGGGGTCCCAGTGGTCGGCACGCTGATCGCGTTGACCGCCTCGACGATGCGGCCGCGGCTGGCCGGCGACATGCGCCCGTTGGCCAGCAGCAGGTTCATCCGATCCACCAGCCCCCCGGTGTCGCGCGCAAGCTCCATCTCGGCGGCATAGGTCGCCCGGACGTCCCGCGCGCCGGCCACGTTGACGCCGATGCCGGCGTCGACAGTGGTCTGCAGGGTATTGAGGTAGCCGGCGACGGTCACCTCATCGACGAGCTGGAACTCCGGCGCCACCTGGGCGGCGTTGCCCACCCGGGTATTCGGCGGCGAATAGCCAGGCCGGAAGAAGTTGAACACCGAGGGCGCCGTCAGCGCCGACTGGCTGAGCGAGGTGTTGGCGCTGGTGGAGGGGATCAGCCAGTCGCCGCTGTTGGACGTCGCCCCGAACGCCCGCGCCCAGTTGCCCACCCGCACCACCGGCTCGCGCAGCTTGCCGTAGTTGATGCCGTTCGCCGCCGCAGCGCCCCGCGCCTCGCTGTCGAGCAGGATGGCGCGGACCACGGCGGCCATGTCGCCGCGCACGCCCTTGCCATTGTTGTTGAACACGCCGGCCACGCGGCTCACGTAGCCGGGGCTCGGATTGCTGGTCACCAGCCGCTGGATCAGCTGCCGGCCGATGAACGGCCCCACGTTCGGGTGGTTGAACAAGGTGTCCAGCGCGATCCTGAGGTCGCCGGCCGGATCCGACGTGGCCGACGCCGGAATGGTCGTGCCGAGGAAATTCTTGGCGCTGGTCGAGTGGAAGGTCGGATAGGGAATCATCGAGCGGATGGTGGCGTCGGTTCCGCCACGCCCCCCACCGAAGGTGCCCGCCGTCGGGTTGGTCGAATAATAGCCATAGCCGGTCAGCACCTTGGCTAGGCCCGAGATGTCGGCGGCCTGATAGGTCGCCAGCGGCCTTCCAGAGGCGTCAGTCCTGACCGAGCCGTCCTGGTTCAGCTGGTACAGCCCGATGGTCATCAGCTGCATGACCTCACGGGCGTAGTTCTCGTCGGGGCTGCGGCCGGTCGCGGCGTCCTCCTTATAGTTGGCCAGCCAGGTGAGATAGACACCCATCATCGGGTGCAGGCTTACCTGCTCCAACAGGGTCCGGAAGTTGCCGAAGGCGTTGGCCCCCAGCATGTCGTAGTAGGATGCCGCTCCGCGCGGTTCGACGTTGGTGTCGTTCAGCGAGACCACGAAAATCTCAGACAGGGCCAGCTTCATACGCTGGCGCAGCTGGTCCGGCCCGGTGATCGCCTGCTCCCAGTACGAATAGTAGAAGTCCTGCGGATTGAGCGTCGCGGTGGGGTTCGCGGCCTTCAGCTGCACCAGCCGCGCATCCACGTCGCGGACATGGCTGGGCGGAGCGGCGGTGATGATCTGTTGATCGATCCAGCCGGCATAGCCCGCGGACCGCACCTGGCTGATGGTCGCGTCGGTGGCGCCATAGGTGGTCTGGCTCAGGAAACGCGCGGCTTCCGTCGGGTTCGGCGGCGCGTCGCTGCTCCCGCCGGTCCCACGGGCCCCGCTGCAGCCGGCGAGCACCAGGCCGGCCAGGACACCCAGCCAGCGCGTCCGCATGCGCGGCATAGAAGCCCCCCAGTCCTCTGCGCTCCGCGCGATCAGGGGAGCTTGGAGAGTTGAACGACGGATGTCCATCGATCCGTCGTTTGAGTTTCAACAGGCATGGCGCTGTTCGTCGCCGCGATATTTTCGCAGGCTGGGAAGGTTCCCAGCACGGGCGATTGTACGCGGAGGCGTTCGGCGTAACATAGCCGCGTCAAGGGAGTGGGCATGACCACCTTCATCGCCGGCTCGATCGGTGTCGATTTCGACCTGCTGGACCTGGGGCCCCTCGCCACGGGTTCGCCGGTCGGCACTACGCCGACCTCGGGCGGCCTCAACGTCGGGTCCGTCTCCACCTCCCTGTTCGGGTCCGGATTCGTGTTCGGCGCCCTCGGGCCGCCCACCGCCGGGACCCTCAACCGCATCGTGGTCAACGCCGACGGCCTGCAGGTCTACGACATCACCGACCTCTCGATCCCGGCCGCCACGTTCCGCGGCTGGGTGGTGGCCGGCGACAACGCCTCGGCCAAGGCGGGCATCTTCGGCGGCTCCGATTCGCTGGCCGGATCGCCGCTCGACGACCGGCTGCGCGGATTTGACGGCGCCGATAGCATCGCCGGCGGCGCGGGCGCCGACTTCCTCGACGGTGGCAGCGGCAACGACAGCATCACGGCGGGGGCCGGCAACGACACCATCGTCGATCCGGACGGGACCAATTACCTGCGCGGCGACGAGGGCGATGACTTTTGCATCGGCGGCGTGGGCTTCGACGACATCAACGGCAACATGGGCAATGACACGGTCATGACCGGCCCCGGCGACGACTACAGCGTCGGCGGCAAGGACAACGACCTGCTGTTCGGCGAGGACGGCGCCGATATCGTCTACGGCAACCTGGGCGACGACACCTGTGACGGGGGCAACGGCGCCGACATCGTCCGCGGCGGCCAAGGCAACGACATGCTGAACGGTGGTCCGGGCAACGACTTCGTCTCTGGGGATCGCGGCGACGACACCATGACCGGCGGCACTGGCGCGGACAACTTCCACTCCTCCAGCGACGCCGGCATCGACCGCGTCCTGGACTTCAGCGTGGCCCAAGGCGATCGCGTCCAGTTGGACCCCGGAACCACCTTCACCGTCAGCCAGGTCGGCGCCGACACCATCGTGCAGATGACCGCGGGCCAGGTGATCCTGGTGGGGGTCTCGATGTCGAGCCTGCTGTCGGGGAGCATCTTCCTGGGTTAATCGCAGCGCTAGGCGGGGCGAAAGCGCCCAAGGTAACGGCCTGCCAGGCTGATCAGTTCCACTTCCGGCCCGTCAGGCTTGCCCAGCAGGCGCCAGGAGGCAAAACGCGCCGCCACATAGACCGCCGCGCCCACTGCGGACTTCAGGGCGATCTGCGCCACATCGCCGCCCAGCTTGGGCAGCGCCAGGACCGCCAGGGTCATCAGAATGACGCTGAGGAACGACCGGCCGTTCGCCCGCAGCTGGCGCCAGTAGCCGACGCCGGTGATCTCGGCGGCGATGGCCAGGTTCGCCCAGGTGTCGATGCCGGCCGCGATCGCGCGGCCCACCAGAACGCCCGGCATGCCGTAGAGGTACATCAGCCCGATCACGATCGGCACACGGGTGATCAGCACCTGCCAGTCCCGGCGGAACAACAGACGAGTGTTGCCGGTCGCCATGCCCAGGGAATGGGTCAGGCTGCTCAGGGTGCAGAAGGCGGCGGCCGTCGCCAGCACCTGAACCACTGGGATCGCCGCGTCCCAGCGCGGCCCCATCATCAGATGGACCAGCGGCTCCGCCACGAGCGACGTCCCCACGCCCAGCGGGAGCGCCACCGCGGTCAGGAACGTCTGGGCCCGCTGGTAGGCTCGCGCGATCTGTTCGGGCGAATCGCGCAGCGCGGCCAGGGCGGGAAACAGCGTCGCATAGAGCGGCATCGTCGCTTCGCGGGTCGGCAGGTTCGCGACGTTCTCGCCGACCGTGTAGTAGCCCAGCGGGGCGCGGCCCAGGACGGTGCCGATCACCAGCGAATCGAGCCTCCAGGTGATGGTGGTCACCGCCTGGCCCAGGGTGAGCCACAGGGAGAACGACCACATGTCGCGGAAGTGCCGGAACCCGAGTCGCGGCATGTAAGGCAGGATCGAGTAGGAGATCGCGGTGCTGACGAACTGACCGGCCAGCGCGCCGAGCGGCAGGGCCCAATAGGTGCGGAACGTCAGCGCGATCGCCACGGACACCACCAGCCCGACCAGCTTCTGCGACAGCTGCATCAGCAGTTGCGGCCAGTAGTTGAGCTCTTTCAGCATCATCGCCTGGCGCGGATTGGTGACGCCTTCCAGGATCAGGGTCGGACTCAGAACCACGACCAGCAGCAGCAGCCGAGGCTCCTTGGACACGACGGCGATGGGCGCCGCGGCGGCGCAGGCGACCAGGGCGACGGCCAGGCCGCGCAGGGAATTGAGCGTGAAAGCGGTATCCAGGTGCGCGCGCGTCACCTCTCGTTGCTGGATCAGGGCCGCCGACAACGAGACATTGGTCACGGTGCTCATGATCGCCAGGATCGTGGTCGCCAGCGCGACCAGGCCGAAGTCCGCCGGCGTGAGCCAGCGGGCCAGGATCACCATGCTGCCCAGGCCGATGAGGTTGCCGAGCAGGCGGCCGGTGGTGACGAGGAAGGCCCCTTTCACCAATCGTTCCCGTACGCTCGCCAATGAAGTCTCCCGGAACCGCACCGGCCACCGGGACCGAGACGCGCGAAGGATAGCGTCCCTCCGGTATCCCAATCCTCACCGGATGGAAAATATCGCCCATCGGCCGTGACAGATCATGACCCCAAACGAAAACCGCCGCCCGTGAGGGCGGCGGCTCGATCGCAGATCGGGTCGTTGCGTTTTAGACAGCAAGCTGGCGGCGACGCGAGCGGATCATGACGCCGGCGCCGGCGAAGCCCAAGATCATCAGGCCCCAGGTCGCCGGTTCCGGGACCGCGGTGAGACTGACGCCGTCCAGCAGAGCGATAGGCGGCAAGCCGGCCGGCGTGCCGATCGACAGGAACGACAGCACCTGGGATGTTGACGTCGCCTTGAACTTGAAGGTGGCGTCATTCCAGCCGGAGAAACCCTTGCTCGGCACGGCCAAGACGGCGGTGTCGAAGGTCTGGCTGCCGAAGTTAACGCGGAGCTTCTCCGTCGTGGCGCCCTTGCGGTTGCGCAGCTGCGAGGCGGCATATTCGAAGTTCAAGACGTAGGTCTGACCGATCGCCAGACCATTGATCGTCTGAGTGATCAGACCCGCCGCCATCGGGTCGCCGTCGAGGCCGACAAAGTTGCCACCGTCGTCGCTCAGGGTGTTGAAGGAGTCATAGAAGTAGGCCAGCGGATCGCCGAACTGGTTCAGCGCGTTGACCGTGGTCTGCGTGCCGCCGAAGAAGTAGAACTCAAGCGGCCACGGAAGCTTCTTATTGCCCGCCCCGGTCCACCCGGTGACGCCCTGCCCCCCGAAGAAGGCGCCGAACTGAGTGTTCCTCGTGTAGGAGGAGGACTCGAAGCTGCCGTTCGTAACTAGGTTGACGGCGGCCTGCGCGGGAGATCCCAGCGAGAGCAGCGCCAAGGCACCCACCGCCGAAGCGACTTTCATGAATGTACGCACTTATCTCTCCAACGAACTATCGCGTTAGCACCATAAACCCCATCTAACTTTAACGCTCAAGCGAGCTCGCCCAGGAGGCGAGTCGAATCTCCTCGTATCAGGTGCCCAGCGCGGTTCAGCGGCGCCTGGCGCCACGGAATTCATCGCATACGTTCGCCCACCCGCGACAAGCGGGTACCTTATCCATATATTTTTCAATAACTTCCTTCCAAGCGTCAAACCCCGACATAGCGCGAGGCATTCCTGAGAGTTCGCGCATAGGGCGAGAAAGCGCGCCCTGCGAAGCCCCTCAGCGCTGAGCGCCGACCGCTAAGTCTCGCAGATAGCGACCATATTCGCTCTTCGCCTGCACCTCGGCCTGCTTCATCAGCGCCTCCCGGTCGATCCACCCGTTCTCGAAGGCGATCTCCTCCAGGCAGCCGATCCTCAGGCCCTGGCGCTGTTCATAGGTGCGGATCAGCTCACCGGCCTGGATCAGGCTGTCGTGGGTGCCGGCGTCCTCCCAGGCGAAGCCGCGGCCCAGCAGTTCGACGTGCAGGTCGCCCTGCTTCAGATAGAGATCGTTGAGGGCGGTGATCTCCAGTTCCCCGCGCGCCGAGCGCTCCAGGGTCTTGGCCATCTCGCTGGCGTGGCCGTCGTAGAAATAGAGCCCCGTGACCGCGAAGTTTGACTTGGGCTTGGCCGGCTTCTCCTCGATGGAGAGCGCCTTGTTGTCGGGCGACAGTTCCACCACCCCATAGCGCTCGGGGTCGTGGACCGGATAGCCGAACACCGTCGCGCCCTCTTTGCGCGCGTCGGCGGACTTCAACATCTGCACGAAGTTCTGCCCGAAGAAGATGTTGTCGCCCAGGATCAGCACGCTGGGCTCGCCGGCCACGAAGTCTTCGCCCAGCAGATAGGCCTCGGCCAGGCCGCCCGGCGTCGGCTGGATCACATATTCGAACCGCGCGCCAAATCGCGATCCATCCCCCAGCAACCGCTTGAACCCCGACTGGTCCTCGGCCGTGGTGATGATCAGGATTTCGCGCACACCGGCCAGGAACAGCACCGACAGCGGGTAATAGATCATCGGCTTGTCGTAGACGGGCAGCAGCTGCTTGGAGACCGCGATGGTCAGCGGGTGCAGGCGCGTGCCGGCCCCGCCGGCGAGAACGATGCCCTTCCTCACGCCTTCACGAGCCCCAGGCGCTCGGACTCAAACCCGCGCTCGCGGATCCGCTCCACCCAGCCATAGTTGTCGACATACCAGCGCACGGTGTCCTCCAGGCCCTCGCCTAACGCCCGGCGCGGCGTCCAGCCGAGCTCGCGCTCCAGCTTCGAGGCGTCGATCGAATAGCGGAAGTCGTGGCCCGGCCGGTCGGTCACATAGGTGATCTTGTCGGCGTGGGGCGTGTTGGCGGGGGCCATCCTGTCCAGGTGGGCGCAGATCGTCTGGATGACCTCCAGGTTCCGCTTCGTGGCGTCGCCGCCGATGCAATAGGTCTCGCCCAGCACGCCCTTGGCCAGCACCAGCAACAGGGCCTCGGCGTGGTCGTCCACGTGCAGCCAGTCGCGCACCTGCCGCCCGTCGCCGTAGACGGGGATGGTCTTGCCCTCCAGCGCCCGGGTGATCACCGTCGGGATCAGCTTCTCCGGAAACTGGTAGGGGCCGTAGTTGTTCGAGCAGTTGGTGATCACCACCGGCAGCTTGAAGGTATGGCCCCAGGCGCGGACCAGGTGATCGGACGCCGCCTTCGACGCCGAATAGGGCGACTTCGGATCGTAGGGCGTCTCCTCGGTGAAATCGCCGTCCTCGCCCAGCGCGCCAAACACCTCGTCGGTGGAGATATGGTGGAAGCGGAAGCTGTCCTTGGCCGCGCCCTCCAGCTTGCCCCAGTAGGCGCGAGCCACTTCCAGCAGCACCGCCGTGCCCAGGATGTTGGAGCGCACGAAATCCAGCGGCCCTTCGATGGCCCGGTCGTTATGGCTCTCGGCCGCCAGGTGCATCACCGCATCGGGCCGATGCCGCGCGAACACTGTTTCCAGCGCAGGGCGGTCGCAGATGTCGACCTGCTCGAAGGCATAGCCCGGGTGGGTTGCGACGCTCTCGACGTTCTCAAGGTTGGCCGAATAGGTCAGCACATCGAGGTTCACCACCTCGTGCCCGTCGGCGATGGCGCGGCGCACGACGGCTGACCCGATGAACCCGGCCCCGCCGGTGATCAGGATCTTCATGGACGGTTCGCGGCGGCGGGGACAATCGGAGGCATCGGGCTTTCCTATCTTGCCCCAGAGGGGATTTCCACACCCTGCGCAACCGCGCTCGCAGCAGGCTGATTGACCCTTAACCTCGGTAGACTACAGAAGCGTTTCCGCGACGGTCACGCTGGAAGGACGCTCGTGTTCAAGCCTCAGGTCGGCGATTTCCTTTTCATGGCTCTCGCGGTGGTGGCGATGGGCGCCATGTTGCTGATGGGCGAAGGACGCAGCGAGCAGGGTGACTCCGAGTCTGAGCGCCGCACGCTCCGAACCTACCTGAGGCAGATCAACGCCCGCATCAGTCCGGTCCTTACCGCCGTTCTGATCATCGCCCTGGCCGCGGCGGCCTATGTGCTGCTGGTTGTCTACGCCCGGGCGACCTAGGAAGCGTGCCTGCCCCGACCGGTTTCTGTCTTCAAACAGGGGCCGCAAAGACCGCCTACGCCATCGACCAGCCACCACCCAGGGAAGCCAGCAGCCCATCCAGATCGAATGGTGCAATCACGGGCGTGCTTGGGAAATCGGCCGGCGCCGGCGCGACCGTGACGACCAGGGGGAACTCCGCCGCAGCGTCCCCCACGGCGGGGTCGTCCGGGGTCGTCGCGCTGTAGCGCGACCAGACCCAGTCAGCCGAGGTCAGTGCAGTGGTGACGTCGGTCAGCTTGACCACATTCACGAACCCGGCGGGACCCTGCCGGCCATCGACATCGACCGCGACCGTTGTTCCCGTCCCGTCGATAGTGAACTTGACGTAGCCATCGGCCACCGGATTGTTGCGCTGGTAACTCAACAGCAGGCCGCGCAGGTCAAGCACGTCTTGTCCGCGCGTGAAGTCGGTGATGGTCGATATCGCGCTGGGGATCTTCGTGAAGCTGAAGACGTCCTTGCCGGCGCCGCCGGTGAGGGTGTCGACGCCGCCGATCGAGACCAGGGTGTCGTTGCCGTCGCCGCCGCTCAGCTGGTTCTTCACGGCGTT
>CALQQB010000041.1 GCA_943332615.1 Phenylobacterium deserti | reverse complement strand
CTTGATCTCGCCGTTGGAGCGCACGCGCCGGATGTCGGCCTCCCTAGGATAGGTCGGCTCGGGCAGCCGCTTGGGCAACCGTCTCGGCGACGGCTGGTAGTGGCGCGCCGGCGGGGTCTGGCCGAGCGCCTGGTGCGGCCGCTCGCGGCGACGGCAAGACGGACCCAAACCTGTCACCCATCCCTCCGGTCTAAAACGTCACCCATCCCTCCGCTGGACAGGATCGAGGGGTGGGCCGGCTGGGCTATCGCCGGATGGCGACCCAAGGCCCCACCGCGCAGGGCCCTCGGGCCGTGCCGCATCCAACAACAGACGGGAGTCCATGGCCTGACCTAGGTGGACAGCTATCGTCTTCACCCCACCCCCATTGACTCCCCCCACCCCCTCCCACACAACCCCTCCAACTCTCGCGGGAGAGGCCGGGACTCAGAGCTCGGCGCCGAAGGCGCAACCGCCCCGGAAACGCTCAGGCAAACGGACCGCGCGAGCTGATGAACGCTGGAAAGTCTCTGCCTGGCTCTTGAGCACGACAGGGCGCCGAAGGAGCAGGGGACCCCCTCAGGGCGCCCGAAATCTCTCAGGCCCAAGGACAGCGGGGGCGCGCGACGTCAGGGTTCCGCCCTGCCGGCCAGCGCGGTCGTCAGCCGAGGTCGCCAACTTGTCCACCGATGCCCCCCTGAAGACCACCCCGCTCGCCGCCGCGCACATCGCCGCCGGCGCGCGCATGGTGGCGTTCGCCGGCTATTCCATGCCCGTCCAGTACCCCATGGGCGTGATGGCCGAGCACCTGTGGACCCGCGAGCACTGCGGGATCTTCGACGTCAGCCACATGGGTCAGGCGCGGCTTACCGGCGTCTCGCCGCTGTCGGCCTTCGAAGAAGTCGTCCCCGGCGACTACATCGGCCTGAAGCCCGGGCGGCAGAAGTATTCGATCCTGCTCAACCGCACGGGCGGCATCATCGACGACCTGATGGCGGGACGGCCGACCACCCTGGACGGCGCGGTCACCGACGGCCTGTTCGTGGTGGTCAACGGGGCGTGCAAGGACAACGACTTCAAGGTCATCGACGACGAACTCGCCGGCCAGGTCACCATCGACCGGATGGAGGACCGCGCCCTGATCGCCGTCCAGGGCCCGGAGGCCGCCGCCGTCGTCCAGGGCCTGGTCCCCGGGACCGAGACCATGGTGTTCATGGACGTGCGGTCGATGCAGGGTTTCGGCACGGACCTGATCGTCTCCCGCTCCGGCTACACCGGCGAGGACGGCTACGAGATCTCCGTGCCCGCGACCGAGGCGGCGCGGGTGTGGACGACCCTGCTGGCCGACGACCGCGTGCGGCCCATAGGCCTGGGCGCGCGCGATTCGCTGCGCCTGGAAGCCGGCCTGCCGCTCTACGGCCACGACCTGGACGAGACCGTCAGCCCCGTCGAGGCCGGCCTGACCTTCGCGATCAACAAGAACCGCCGTGAACAGCGCGACTTCCCGGGCGCCAGCCGGATCGCGAAGGAGCTGGTCGAGGGCCCGGCCCGCGTGAAGGTCTGTCTGCGCGTGCTGGCGGGGGCCCCGGCCCGCGAAGGCGCCGAGGTCGCCGACGACGCCGGCGCGATTATCGGGGTGGTTACGTCTGGCGGCTATTCGCCCTGTCTCAAGGCCGGCATCGCCCTGGCCTTCGTGCCGCCGGCCTTGAAGGCCGTGGGCACGCAACTGAAGGTCATCGTCCGAGGCAAGGCCCAGGCCGCCGAGGTGGTCGCCTCGCCCTTCGTCCCCCACCGCTACGTGCGAAAGCTCTAGGAGACCCCCGAATGCGCTTCACCAAGGATCATGAATGGGTCGTCCTCGAGGGCGACGTGGCGACCATCGGCATCACCGCCCATGCCGCCGAGCAGCTGGGCGACGTGGTGTTCGTCGAGACGCCTGAGGCCGGCAGGCATGTGAAGGCCGGCGACGCCTTCGCCGTGGTCGAGAGCGTCAAGGCCGCGTCCGACGTCTACGCCCCGCTCAGCGGCGAAGTCGTGCAAGGCAACCCCGTGCTCGGCGACGCGCCCGAGACCGTCAACGCCGACCCCGAGAGCGGCGGCTGGTTCGCCAAGGTCAGGGTCCCCGACGCCACCGAGTACGAGGCGCTGATGGACCGCGCGGCGTACGAAGCCTTCCTCGAAAGCCAGTGAGCGCGTGAGCTTCGACATCTACCTGGTGCCCTCCAGCACCACCCCGAGTGGCCGGGAGGCGCACGCCGCCACCGGACGTGCGCTTACGGCCTGCGGCGCGCGCTGGGGCGGGCGTGGCGAGGCGGACGTGCTGCTCTCCACCAACGAGGAGGTCGAGTTCTATGGCGCCGACGATAACAATCCGGGTGCGATGTTCTCGCTGCGCGGCGGGCTGACCCCGGCGCTGGCCCGCGTGATCTTCGAGGTCGCCGACGCCACCCGGTGCTTCGTCACCGCCCCGCTGGATGAGCCGCGATTGCTGCGGACGCCCGGTAATGCCGGAACCCTGGGCGCCGAAGACGCCGAAGACGTCGGCACGAAGATCATCATCGACATCGCAGACGTGCGCGCCCTGGTCGCCCAGCTGAGCGGCGGCGTCGAGACCTGGGCCGACTACGCCGCGGCCGTCATCGCGGGCCCGGCCGCGGCGGCGTCCGACGGCGAGCCCGAAGACCTGGCCGAAGACCTGCCTGACATCGACCCTTCCCTCCTCGACCGCTTCTTCAAGCGGCCGAAAAACGGATCCTGAGCCGCATGCGATACCTGCCCCTCACCCCCGACGACCGCGCGCAGATGCTGGGCGTTATCGGCGCCCCCGACATCGACGCCCTGTTCTGCGACGTGCCCCAGGCCGCCCGGAAGGCCGACCTGTTCGACCTGCCGCGGCACGCCGGCGAGCTGGAGGTGGAGCGCGAGCTGGCGGGTCTGGCGGCGCTGAACCGCCCGGCCGGCGCCGGGCCGTTCTTCTGCGGGGCCGGGGCCTATCGCCACCATGTGCCGGCCACGGTGGACCACATCATCCAGCGGTCGGAGTTCCTGACCAGCTATACCCCTTATCAGCCCGAGATCGCGCAAGGCACGCTGCAGGTGCTGTTCGAGTTCCAGAGCCAGGTGGCGGCGCTGACCGGCCTCGAGGTCGCCAACTGCTCGATGTACGACGGCTCCACCGCCTGTGCAGAGGCGGTGATGATGGCGCAGCGGGTGACGCGGCGCGAGAAGGCGATCCTGTCGGGGGGGCTGCACCCGCACTACGCCGCCACCACCCAGACCATCGCGCATGCCGAGGGGATGGAGATCGTCCGCCAGGCGGCGGCGATCGATGCCGAGGCCGCGGTGATCGCCGCGATCGACGGCGAAACGGCGTGCGTGGTGGTCCAGACGCCGAACGTTTTCGGCGTTGTGACCGATGTGACGCGGATCGCGGAGGCCGCCCACGCCAAGGGGGCGCTGCTGATCGTGGTCACCACCGAGGCGGTGTCGTTCGGCCTGCTGAAGTCGCCGGGCGAGATGGGGGCCGACATCGCCGTGGCCGAGGGCCAGTCGATCGGCAATGCGCTCAACTACGGCGGCCCCTATGTCGGCCTGTTCGCCTGCCGCGAGAAGCTGCTGCGCCAGATGCCCGGCCGCCTGTGCGGCGAGACCGTCGATGCCGATGGCCGTCGCGGCTATGTGCTGACTCTATCGACCCGCGAGCAGCACATTCGCCGCGAGAAGGCGACGTCGAACATCTGCACCAACGCCGGCCTCTGCGCCCTGGCCTTCACCATCCACATGACCTTGCTGGGCGGCGCGGGCCTCAAGCAGCTGGCCCTGCTGAACCACAGCCGCGCCCGCGAACTGAAGGCCGCCGTCGAGGGCGCCGGCCTGACGGTGCTGACGCCGCGGTTCTTCAACGAGATCGCGGTGAAGGTCCCCGGCTCCGCCGCCGGCTTCGTCGAGGACCTGCTGGCCGACGGCATCGTGGCCGGCGTCCCCTATTCCCGCCTCGACCCGCACGCCGGCCTGGACGACATCCTGCTGCTGGCCGCCACCGAAGCCACCACGACCGAAGACATCGCCGCCTTGCGGGGCGCACTCTCCCGGAGGCTCGGCCAATGACGATCCAGAGCGTGGGCCGTCCCACCCGTCCCGAAGGCGAGGCCTCCAACACCGGCTTCCAGTCGCTCACCGGCGGCCGGGGCCTGCTGCAGAACGAGCCGCTGATCTTTGAACTGGGTGGCTGGAGCAAGACCGGGGTCGACATCCCGCCCGCCGAGCACGACGCCTCCGACCTCGCCGGCCTGACCCGCGAGAGCGTCGACCTGCCCGGGCTCTCCGAACCCGAGACGATGCGCCACTACGTGCGCCTCAGCCAAAAGAACCACGCCATCGACCTGGCGATCTACCCGCTGGGCTCCTGCACCATGAAGCACAACCCGCGCCTCAACGAAAAGGTGGCGCGGATGGCGGGCTTCGCGGACCTGCACCCGCTGGCCCCCGTCGCCACCACCCAGGGCGCGCTGCAGCTGATGGACCGCCTGGCCCACTGGCTGAAGACGCTCACTGGCATGCCTGCCGTCGCGTTGGCCCCAAAGGCCGGGGCCCACGGCGAGCTGTGTGGCCTGCTCTGCATCAAGGCCGCCCACGAGGCCGCCGGCCAGAGCGCGCGCCGTACCGTACTGGTCCCTACCAGCGCCCACGGCACCAACCCCGCCACCGCCGCCTTCGTCGGCTATTCCGTCCAGGAAATCGCCCAGACCGCCGACGGCCGCGTCGACCTGGCCGACCTCGCCGCCAAGCTCGGTCCCCACGTCGCCGCGATCATGGTCACCAACCCCAATACCTGCGGCCTGTTCGAACGAGATGTTATTTCAATCTCGAAGTTAACCCACGAGGCCGGGGCGTACTTCTACTGCGATGGCGCCAACTTCAACGCCATTGTCGGCCGCGTTCGCCCGGGCGACCTGGGCATCGACGCCATGCACATCAACCTGCACAAGACTTTCTCCACGCCGCACGGCGGCGGCGGGCCAGGCGCCGGGCCGGTGGTGTTGTCCAAGGCGCTCGCGCCCTTCGCCCCGGCCCCGTGGATCGTCCACCGCGAGGCGGGGCTCGGCCTGACGCTGGTGGAGGAGCCCGAGCATGAGGCCGCCCAGGCCTTCGGCCGCATGAGCGCCTTCCAGGGCCAGATGGGCATGTTCGTCCGCGCCTACGCCTATATGCGCAGCCACGGCGCCGACGGCCTGCGCCAGGTGGCCGAGGACGCCGTGCTCAACGCCAACTACATCAAGGCCCGGATGAGCGGCGTCATGACCGCCGCCTTCCCGGACGGCCCCTGCATGCACGAGGCCCTGTTCGACGACGCCTGGCTGGAGGACACCGGCGTCACCACGCTGGATTTCGCCAAGGCCATGATCGACGAGGGCTTTCACCCGATGACCATGTACTTCCCGCTGGTGGTGCATGGCGCGATGCTGATCGAGCCCACCGAGACCGAGTCCAAACGCGAGCTGGACCGGTTCTGCGACGCACTGTGCGCTTTGGCCGCGGCGGCCAGGCTGGGCGACACCGAGCGGTTCAAGGGCGCCCCCTACCTGGCCCCGCTCCGCCGCCTCGACGAGACGCTGGCGGCCCGCAAGCCAAAGCTCATCTGGCGCCCTGAAATCCAGCCCGTCCCGGCGTGAATTTGCAGGTCCGAAGGAGGATCCAAGGCCATTCTGTGACGGCCTTGCATCGGGGTGTGGCGCCGGCGCCGCGAGCCAATTAATAGCTTCACGTTATGAAAATTTAACAGCGGCCAGTCTTTACCTGGGAGACGGACGTACGCATATCGACAGGGTGACGTCGGGACCTCCCCGCTCCGCCGTTCACCCCCCAGGACTATCCCAGTGTCTTTCGCCATGCCCTCTTTGCGCGTGTACCGCGCCACGGACGACCTCGCCCGCGAGGTAGCGGCCCGCATTAAGCGGTTCGGCATGGTGCTGCTTGGCTTCGCGATCATCGGCGTCGGCATCCTGATCGCCCCCCTGCCGGGGCCCGGCGGGATCCCGGTGATCGTCGTCGGGCTGATGGTGGTGCTGCGCAACAGCTTCAAGGCGCGCCGGCAGTTCGTGCGGCTGAACCGCGCCTATCCGAAGACCCTCTACCCGATCCGCCGCCTGCTGCGGCGCGACCCGGAGATCGTGGCGCTGTTCTATCTCCAGACGCTGCGGGTGGAGCGGCTGCTGCTGCCCAGGCGCATGCGGTTCTTCAAGGGCCTGCGTCGGCGGTTCGGTCGGCGGTCGGCCGTGGCGTAGGGCTCACGCCCCGCGCTTCAACAACGGCCTCATCCCGGTTTCGCCGCAGGCGAACACCGGGGTTACGAGGTTCCGAGAAGGGGGAAAGGCTCCCCTCACAGCCTTACGTCGATGCCGCGCTCGAACAGCAGCTCCTCCACGTTTCGCAGCGACAGCGGGTAGTTCACGTACATCATCACCACGAGGCGGATCACTTCGGGGGAACTGTCGAAGTCGCGGAACGGGTTCTTCGGCGCGGTCATGCGACGCCGGTACGGCGCCCCGGCTAGCAGGGCCTGAACCTTGGGCTGATAAAGCCTTTCAACATAATCAGAGGCAGGTCAGGCCTCATCTAGGGCTTGATGTTCAAGTCGCGCGTTTGCGCTATCGAAAACGCGAATGCCCATAACTCAGGGGCTGGAGATTGAATTATGAAGCGAATTCGTCCCCCCAAACGACTAGATCCTCCATCCTGACCGGAAGCCGACAGCCGGATCTCATGCATCAGACATTGCGAGCGGCGACTCACGACATCCATGAGCGGCTTCATCGGCATCCGGCGCTGGCGGCGGTTCAGGATGGGACCATCGACTACGTCGCCTACCGTCGCCTCCTGGCGCGGCTATATGGATTCCACATCGGCTTTGAACGCGCCGCACGGATCAAGCCGGGACGGAGCGTCTGGCTTGAGATGGACCTCGCGGCGCTGGAGATTAATCCGGAGCAACTGGCCGCCCAGCCCCTCTGTCGCGGGTTTCCAGCCTTGGCCCTGCCCGAGGCGCTGCTTGGCGCCCTCTACGTGGTCGAAGGCTCGGCTTTGGGCGGTGTCACGCTGGCGCGCGGCCTGGACGGGCTCCTAGGCGTCGGCGTTCTGGACGGGCGTCGCTTCTTCACCGGCCACAAGTCCGAAACCGGCAGTGCGTGGCGCGCCTATCTCCGCCGGTTATCGGCCACACCCCATTCGGCGGAACAGCAGGCGACGATCATGGCTACAGCGACCGCAACCTTTTCACTCTTCGAGAGCTGGCTCGGCGGATGGAACGAAACCAATGACTGACTTCATCCTCGCCCGCGATCAGGCCGATCTGAACAACTGCGACCTCGAACCGATCCATATCCCTGGGGCGATCCTGCCGCATGGGGCCATGCTGGTGCTCGACGGCGCCAGTCTTCGCGTGCGCCGGGCAGCGGGAGACACCGAAGGCCTTCTGGGTCTTCCCATCAGCGCACTTCTGTCCCGACCGCTCGACAACCTATTCTCCGTTGACCAGATCAATCGTCTTCACACGCTCAGCCAGGAGGCGGACCTGGTCAAGCCGTACCACCTGCTCGACCCGGCTCTTCGCATAGCGGGAGGTATCCCCCTCGACGCCAGCGTGCACCGCGTCGAGGGCGATCTGGTCATGGAGTTCGAGGCCGCCGCGACCGGCGATGCCTTCGTCACCGAACCGCTGGCGGCTGCGCAGTTGATGGTCGAGGGGTTCAGCGCCGCGCCGTCGACCATTTCGCTCTGCCAGATGGCGACGGAGCGCGTTCGTCGCGTGGCCCAGTATGACCGGGTGATGATCTATCGCTTCATGCCAGACGAGTCCGGCTGGGTGATCGCCGAAAGCCGCGCCCCGGAACTGGCGCCCTTCCTCGACCTCCACTATCCGGCGTCCGACATTCCACAACAGGCTAGGGCGCTCTACCTTAAGAGCTGGCTGCGGCTGGTCACCCAGGTCGACTACGACCCGGCGCCGCTGACACCGGCCCTGAATTCGACCACCGACAAGCCGCTGGACATGAGCCATGCGATCCTGCGCGACGTCTCGCCGATACACCGCGAATATCTTCGCAACATGGGCATCAATGCCTCGATGTCGATTTCCATCATCGTGGCGGGGAGGCTCTGGGGCCTGATCGCCTGCCACAATCACACTCCGAGACTCCTGCCCCGACATTTGCGAGCGGTGTGCGAACTGTTCGGCTCGATGTTCTCGCTCCAGCTTGAAGCCCTCGAAAAGAGCGCGCAGTTCGAGGCCCGCCTGGACAGCCGCAAGATCTTGCAACAGCTGATGCTGAATCTCGCAGGCGTCGATGACTATGCCTTTGGACTGACGCAGCAGACCCCCAATCTGCTCGACTTTATCAATAGCGGCGACGTCGCTACGGATAGCCAGCTGCGCTGCGGTGTCGCCGTCCGGGTGGACGGCGTGAACACCTCTCTGGGAGTGACCCCCGACGTAGCGCAGCTCACAGCCCTGGTCGACTGGCTGGGGACCTACATGACGGAGACCGAAGGTGTTTTCTCGACCGATCGGTTGAGTACAATATACCCGCCGGCCAGGGATTTCCCCAAACTCGCCTCGGGCCTGCTGGCCATCTCCGTGTCGCGCGATCCCTCCGACTTCATCATATGGTTCAGACCCGAACTGGTCGACACGACGCTATGGGCCGGCGACCCCGAAAAGCCGATGGTATCAGGCCCCAACGGCGATCATCTGTCGCCGCGCAAATCGTTCGCGGTCTGGAAGCAGTCGGTGCGATACCGGGCCTTGCCCTGGACCGCCACCGAGTTGGACGCCGCCTCCGACCTGCGAAATTCTCTGGTTCAGGTCGTGCTGCGCAGGATCGAGGCGACTTCGCGAGCACAGGCCAAAGCGCATGAGCGGGACAAGCTGCTCATGGCCGAGTTGGATCACCGGGTGAAGAACACCCTGGCCAACATCCAGGCCCTGGTCACCCAATCCAGCCGAAACGCCACCTCGCTGACCGATTTTGTGGAAGGCCTGGACCGGCGGATACATTCGATGGCTAAGGCGCACAGCCTGCTGACCCAAACTCGGTGGGAAGGCGTTTCGGTCGATAGACTCCTGACCGACGAGCTTGGGCCCCATATTCACGGACCCGGAGTCGTCCAGCTGCGGGGTGAGGACGTGGTCCTGACACCAAAGGCGGCGCTGTCGCTGTCCCTCGTCGTGCACGAGCTGGCGACGAATGCGGCCAAGTTCGGGTCCCTTTCGCAAGCCAAGGGGCGGGTCTCGGTTTCATGGCGTGTTTCCGATAACAGATCCCTGATTCTGACCTGGCGCGAGAGCGGCGGACCCCAGGTCGTCCCGCCCACGCGACGCGGGTTTGGCTCAACCCTGATCGATCGCGCCCTCGCCCTCGAAACCGGCGGCGCTTCGATGACCGATTACGCGCCGACTGGGGTCGTCTGCGAGATCATGCTGCCTGAATCGGCCCTGGTGGAATCGGGGGAAAAACCCGTGGCCCCGGTCGAACGTCTGGAGCTTCCCGTTCCGACCCGTGAGAGTCCTGACAAGCCGAGAATTTTGATCGTTGAGGACTCCTCGCTGGTGATCCTGGAAATGGTGGCCATGTTGGAGCTTCTGTCGTGGACGGTTGTCGGTCCGGCCACGCGACTTGACGAGGCGATCAGGCTCGCTTCGACCGAGACATTCGATGCCGCCCTGCTGGATGTGAATCTGGACGGCAAGATGTCCTGGGAAGTCGCCGGCATTCTCAAGGACCGCGGAATCCCGTTCGCGTTCAGCACGGGATATGATCCGGCGATCATTCTGCCGGACCATTTGGCGGGCTCGCAGCTGTTCATCAAGCCCTACCGCATGGCGGATGTAGAGAGCCATCTGCGGCGGATGATGTCACTCAATGCTTCTGCCGAGACGGCCTAACCCCCGCCACTCAGGAAATCGTGGCGAGCGGGGATTACCGTGACATCGCGCCCGCTACCCCATCACCTCCACCCGCGCCCCAGGCGCCGGGGCCGGCGCGGAGAACCTGTCACCAACGTCCCGCCCTGATCACCCGCCGGAAAAGCCTTGCCTCACGCCGATGTTGATGTTAGGAACAAACCGAGAACATTTCCGCGCTCTTTCTCAAGTGAATTCAAACCCCCTCGCGCGCTCGCGCGTAGCTTGTCCCATGTCTTGATCATTGCGACCTCGAGAACCTCATCCAGTATCCGTACGGAGATGGAGGCGCGGTCATCGTGCTCATGGGGCAGGTCCCAGCCATGCAGGCCTACGGTCAAGCACGTGTCCCGGGCTCGCAACGGTCGTCCGGATGGTCGGGATTGCGCTGCAATCGACGCTCGCGATCTGGCAAATTTCCGCAATAGGCCTAAACGTGACCCTTCAAGGTGGGGTCCAGGATGCGCAGTTTCGACACCGATTCCTCCGTCGAGGTGATCGATGAGCGCGGCCGACGCGCCCATCGCGGCGCCTCGGCGCATACGCAGAGGCTGGCGCGGCGATTCTACGCCGTCCGTCCCGGCGTCTGGTCGTTCGTCGGCAACGGGCTTTCGAACCAGAACTTCATCGAGGGACCAGACGGGATCATCGTAATCGACACCGGCGAGTCGGTAGAGGAGATGAACGCCGCCCTCGCCGAGCTGCGTCGCCACACGGACGCGCCCCTCGCCGCGGTGCTCTACACGCACTTCCACTATGTCGGCGGGACGCAGGCCGTGCTGAAGCAGGCTGGCGCGCCCATCCCGATCCTGGGGCATGAGCGGATCCCCGCGAACCTGGCCCGGGTGACCAGCGAGATCGGCCCGGCCTACGCCGCCGGCCTGACGCACCAGTTCGGCCTGCGCCTGCCCGAGGACGGGCCGGACGGCCTGGTCAACGAAGGGCTCGGCCTGTTCTTTCGGGCACCCGACCATGCGCCGTACACGCCCGGATTTGTTCCGCCCACCGTGGGCCTGCGCGGCGGCGAGCGCCTGCAGGTCGCGGGACTGACCGTCGAAGTCACGCACGCCCCGTCGGATGCCGACGATTCCGTGACCTTCTGGTTCCCCGAGCTTTCCGTCTGCGTGCAGAACCTGGTCTGGCCCACGCTGTTTAACGTGTTCGCCATCCGCGGCGAGGCGTACCGCGACCCGCAGGTTCTGCTGCAAGGTCTCGACCACCTGATCGGATTGAAGCCCGAGTACATGCTGGGCGCGCACGGTCCGCCGCTGTCCGGCCGGGACGCGATCGCCCTGCGGACAACCCGCTACCGGGACTCCATCCAGTTCCTGTGGGACCAGACGGTGCGGGGGATGAACCGCGGCTTGACGGCAGACCAGATGGCGCACGCCATCCGCCTGCCGGCGGTCTTCGAGGAGGACTACCTCACGTCTGAGTATTACGGCGTCGCCGAGCACCACGTACGCCAGATCGCCGCCGGCGTGCGCGGCTGGTTCGATGGTGACACCGCGCGCCTGTTCCCGCTCGAACCCGCTGAGCGCGCCACCCGCCTCGTCGCCGCGCTGGGCGGGGCCGCAGAGGTACGCAAGCAGACGGCCGAGGCGCAGGCCGCGGGCGACTTGCGCTGGGCGCTCGAGCTGGCTTCCTGGCTAGCCGCCCGTCCGGATGCGGAGACGGTTGACCGGGTCCTGCTGGCGGGCATCCTACGCGACGTGGCCGCCCGGACGACCGCAATGAACATCCGCAACTGGTGCCTGACCAGGGCCCGCGACCTGGACGGGTCGACCGACCTCTCACGGCTGCGGGAACACCGCCTGCGTGCTCACCAGTTGGCGGCGATGTCTCCCCGCGAGGCGCTGCATATCCTGCGAGTCATGCTGGATCCCGACCGCGCGGCGGGCATCGACCACCACATCGGCTTCCAGTTCCCCGACGCGCCGGCGGCGGGATTGCACGTGCGCAACGGTGTCTCCGTCGCGACCGACGGGGCCGGCGCAGAATCGACGATCAGCATCTCCTGGGAGGACCTAAGGCGCGTGCTGGCCGGCACCGTGACCTTCGGCGGGCTCCTGGAAGGCCGGGCGGCCGTAATCCGCGGCGCTGCGGCCACGGTGCTCGAAGTCCTGGCGAGCTTCGACGCGCCCGGCCTACGCAAGCCGCCTGGCGACGGATCCCGCCCATCCGGCCGGTGAGCACGCCCGGAATTCTGCGGAATTGCGAGGACACCGGACGCCTGCGGCCATCGCCGAGGGTGCGGTGGGCTACCCAATACCGCTCATCCCGGCTTGGATGGTCCACGACCCTCACGACGTCCGGTTCGCGGGCTGCCGGCCAGTTCCCCAGTGAAACGGCCAGCGGCGGGTGCGAGGGATGTCGTGAGGCTCGTGGACCGGTCGAAGGCGCGACGTTCCCCAACGCGCGCCTGACCATTGGCCCCTCGCCGCGAAAGTGGCGGGAGAGAGGGACCGATCTCAGTCGGCTATTGCAGCTTGCCCGCCATCTGGCCGATGGCCTTGTCGATCAGCGGGTCGGTGGTGGCGCCGGCGAGGCGGGCCACCAGCACGTGCTCGGCCATCTTCGTGGCCAGGTCGGCGGCGGCGGCGCGGACATCGGCTTCGGCCTGGGCTTCGGCCTGGGCGATCTTGCGTTCGGCCATCACGCCGCGACGCTCGATCTGCTCAGCGATCTTGACCTGGGCGTCGGCCTGCAGGCGGACGGCCTCGTCCTTGGCGTTGGCCAGCATCTCGGCCGCCAGCTTTTCGGAGGCGACCTTCTGGGCCTGGACCTGGGCCAGCAGGGCCTGGGCCTCGGTGCGGAGAGCCTGGGCTTCGTCCAGCTGGCCCTGCACCTTGGCCCCCATGTCGCCAAGGGTCTTCCAGGCGAGCTTGTGGACGCCCACCATCACCAGGATGCCGAGGAAGACCACGAAGGCGGCGCCCACCCAGAAGTGGGAGCTGAGCAGCAGTTCCATGGTCTATCCTCTGGCCGCGGCGAGTTCGGCGGCCGTGGCCTTCTTGCCGGTCAGCTTCTCGATGATCGCGCCAGCGGTCTCGGCGCCGATACCGGCGACATTGACCATGGCGGCCGCGCGCGCGGTGGCGATGCGGGCCTCGGCGGCGGCTCCGGTGGCGGCCAGCTTGGCCTCCTCCTCGGCGAGGCGCGCGGCGATCTCGGCCTGGGCCTTGGCCCGGGCTTCGGCGGCGACCCGCTGGGCCCCCGCGCGCGCCTGGGCCGCCTCGGCCGCGGCGGCCGCGGCCTGGGCGTCCGCCTCGTCCTTCATCCGGCGCGCGTCGGCGATGTCGCCGGCGATCTTGCCTTCACGCGCCTCGATCGTCCCGCCCACCTTCGGCACGGCGAAGAAGCGCATGAACGCCAGCACCGCGAAGAACATGATCAGGAACCAGGCGATCTGGCCTGGCCACTGGGCGAAGTCGAACTGCGGCAGGCCGCCGGCCGAACCGTGGCCCTCGGCGGCTGTGCCTTCGTGGGTCTCGGTCTGCATCGGTGCTTAGGCGCCCGAGCCGAACAGGATGATCAGCGACACGACGAACGAGAACAGGCCCATCGTTTCGGTGAGCGCCATGCCGAGGAACAGCATCGTCTGCTGGCTGGCGGCCGCCGACGGATTGCGGATGGCGGCTTGCAGATAGTTGCCGAACAGGGTGCCGAGGCCGACACCGGCCCCGATCATGCCGGAGGTCGCGAGACCAGCGCCGATAAGCTTGGCGGCTGCAGGATCCATATCGATTAGTCCTTCTTGGAAATTCCGGTTGGAATCGTGAGGGTTGGGTTAGTGGCCGTGACCGAAGTTCACGACCTCGTTCAGGTAGACGGTGGCCAGCGCCGTGAACACGAAGGCCTGCAGGACCGCGACCACCAGCTCCAGGCCGGACAGCGCCACGATCATGCTGAAGGAGAGCACGCTGGGGATGAAGGCCAGCGAGGCCAGGCCGCCCGACAGGCCGACGATGGCCAGCGCGATCACGAAGGAGCCGAACAGGCTCATCACCACGTGGCCGCCCAGGATGTTGCCGAACAGACGCATCGCCAGTGTCACCGGGCGCACGAAATAGGAGATCATCTCGATCACCACCATGGCCGCACCGCCGGCGATGCCCATGCCCGGCACCCAGAACAGGCCCAGGAACTTCGGGCCATGCTTGATGAAGCCCAACGCCAGGATGCTGAAGAAGGTGAGCACCGCCAGGGTCGCGGTCACCGCCAACTGCGAGGTCACGGCAAACGTCCAGTCCTGCCCAGCCAGATGGCCGACCGAGAGCACCACGCTCATCAGGTTCAGCACCAGGATCACGCAGAACAGGGTGAAGAGGTAGGGCACATAAGGCCGGCCGCCGTGGCCGATGATCGGCGTGACCAGCACGCGATCGACTATATTATACAGGCTCTCGGCCAGGGCCTGGCCGCGGTTCGGAACGATCTCGCCGCGCGCAGTCAGCGCGAAGAAGGCCATCAGCATCAAGGCGCCGGCCAGCATGCTCGCGACCGAGTTGGTGATCGACATGTCGACGTTCAGCCCACCGAGCTGGAACACCGGACCCTGCCAGATCTTCTCGATCAGGAACTGGTGCATCGGTTCGATGGCAGGCTGTTGAGCCACTCTAGTCCTCGTCCTCGTCGTCGGGAACGCTGGGCAGGGGCCCGGCCTTCGCCATCGCGTCTTGTGTGTTCCTCGCCGCGGTTCGCACCGCGACAAAGATCGAAAGCGCCGACCCGGCCAACAGTCCGAAGACCAGGCCGAGCGGCGCCGGAGTGATGAAGCGATCAGCGAGCCAGCCGAGGCCAGCGCCCATGAGCACCCCACCCACCACTTCACCGAGGAAGCGGTAACCCTGCGCCATGGCCTGGTGAGAGTCGCCGCTCTCATTCCGGGCCTGCGCCGCCTCTGCCGCAGCGATCCGTCGGTCGAGGCTTTCAGCCTCGGCGTTCGGCTCGTCCTTGCGGGGCATTCGTGGAATGGCCTTACGACCGCCACGTCGCCGCCACGGCGGGGGCTTCAGGTCGCGCGGAACCTATAGATGGGTGTGCAGTGCGTCAAGGCTCGTCGGACGCCCTGTAACTCTATGATTTATCTTGTATTTCCAGTGCTTGCGACAGTCCGCTCGGCCTGACCCTGGGTTACTGCGCCGCCATGGCCTCGGCTTGGCGCAGATCGACCGACACCAGTTGCGATACACCCCGCTCGGCCATGGTGACGCCGAACAGCCGGTCGGTACGCGCCATCGTCACCGGGTTATGGGTGATCACGATAAATCTTGTCTCGGTACGGCGGCACATCTCGTCCAGCAGGTTACAGAAACGATCGACGTTGGCGTCGTCGAGCGGCGCGTCCACCTCATCCAGCACGCAGATCGGCGACGGCTGGGCCAGGAAGACGGCGAAGATCAGGGCCGCCGCGGTCAGGGCCTGCTCGCCGCCGCTCATCAGGCTCATGGTCGCCATCCGCTTGCCGGGCGGGCAGGCGTAGATCTCCAGACCGGCCTCCAGCGGGTCCGGCGATTCGACCAGGCGCAACTCGGCCTGACCGCCCTGGAACAGGGTCTCGAACAGGGTCTTAAAGTGCGCGTTGATCACCCCGAACGCCGCGGTCAGGCGCTCGCGGCCCTCGTGGTTGAGCTCGTCGATCCCCTGGCGCAGGCGGGCGATGGCCCCGGCGAGGTCGGCGCGCTCCAGCGCCATGGTCTCGACCCGGCCGGCGAGCTCGATGGCTTCGTCCTCGGCGCGCAGGTTGACCGGCCCGATGGCCTCGCGCTGGCGCTCCAGGTTGAACAGATGGGCCTCGGCCCCCGCGCCGTCAGCGGGGATAGCGACGGCTTCGTCGGCCAGCTTGCGGGCCAGCTCCTCTGGCTCCATCCGCGCGGCGTCGCGAATATTGGCGCTGACGTCGGTGAGGCGCTGCACGGCGGCCTCGGCATGGGCCGACAGGCTGGCGCGAACCTCGCGGGCCTCCGAGGCGGCGGCCTCGGCGGCGCGCAGGCCCCGGTCGGCCTCGGCGCGCTCATGCTCGGCTTCCGCGAGCCCGTCGGAGGTCTTGGCGCGGCGCGCCTCGGCAGAAGCGAGTTCGTCCAACAGCACGACCTTGCGGCTTTCCAGGGTGCTGGGCGCGGCCTTGGCGGTTTCCAGCGCGGCATAGGCCTTGGCGCGGGCCTCCGTCAGTTGGCCGGCGCGTTTGACGGCGGCGGTGGAGCGGCGGGTCCAGTCGTCATGGTCGCGGGTCAGGGTCTCCAGCCGCCGGGCCC
The DNA here is from genome assembly GCA_943332615.1 of Phenylobacterium deserti. Classification (GTDB taxonomy): domain Bacteria; phylum Pseudomonadota; class Alphaproteobacteria; order Caulobacterales; family Caulobacteraceae; genus Phenylobacterium; species Phenylobacterium deserti_C. Next base: position 23,526 of record CALQQB010000041.1, on the reverse strand, counting down.
GGCCGTCGCGCTCGCGGATCTCCAGGTCGTAGGCCGAGCGCGCGGTCGCAGCCGCCTCGCGGGCGGGTCCGGCGGCGGCGCGGGCGGCGGCCAGGGTCGCGCGCAGCTCGCCCGCCCCCTCGTCCGTGCCCACCTCGGCCATGATCGCGGCGAGGCCCGCCTCATGCTCGGAAAACTCTGCTTCGAAGCGGCCGATCAGGTCATCCAGGGACGCCGCGCGCTGCGCCTTCAGCGCCGCGTCCCTGTCGAGACGCTCCACCGCCGCACGGGCCTGGGCGGTCTTCTGCTCCAGCATCGGCGGTTCGCGCCGCGCCGTCCGCAGACCTTCCTCGGACAGCCGGGTGCGTTGGGCGGCGGCCTCAACCGCGGCCCGCGCCGCCATGGCCCTTGGCGTCAGCTTCTCGATCTCGACCTCGACCTCGGCCAGCCGGGTCTTCTGTTCCAGCCGCACGGCCGCCGGCTTCGGCGCATCGGCCCGCGCCACGAACCCGTCCCAGCGCCAGAGGTCGCCTTCCTTCGAGACCAGCCGGCCGCCGGAGCTGAGCTGCAGCGCCAACCGGTCGCCATCGGCCCGGGTAACCAGCGCCACATGCGCCAGCCGCGCGGCCAGCGCCGCGGGCGCTTTCACCAGCGGGCCCAGCGGGATCACGCCGTCCGGCCAGGTCGGCGCGTGGGCCTCGCGACCGCCCCAGTAGGACGGCGCGGCAGGGTCCAGCGCCGCATCGAGATCGTCGCCCAGCGCCGCCGCCAACGCGGCCTCGTAACCGCGATCCGGCGAGACGGAGTCCAGGGCCGGCGCGAACCCGCCCCGCCTAGCCTGGGCCACCAGGCCCGCCAGCGCGCGGGCCTCGGCGGTGAAGCGGCCCAGCTGTTCGTCCAGCTTGCGGCCCGCTTCGCGCGCTAAGGATTCGGCCTCGGTGGCGCCGGACCGTTCCTCCTCCGCCGCCTCCAGCGCGGTGCGGGCGGCGGCCAGTGCGGTCTCCGCGGCTTCCAGTTCGGCCTTGGCCGCAGCGGCCTGCGGGTTCAGCGCCGTGCCCAGGGCCGCGCGTTCCTGCTTCGCCTGGTCCAGCGCGCGGCGGGTGCGGGCGACCCGGACCTGGGCCTCCTCGACACGGGCCTCGGCGGCGCGTCGCTGGGCCTCCATCGCCGCCAGTTCCGACGCCAGCCGCTCGACGTCCGCCTCCGCGGCGGCACGGGCGGTCTCGGCGGCGCGAGCGGCCGCCCCCAGCTCCGGGCCCCGCTCGGGCGCGCCGGCGATCAGTCCCTGCAACGCCGCCAGGTCGTCGGCCAGCCGCGCCAGGGCGTCGGTGGCGTCGTCGGTGATGTGCGCCTCGCGCGCGGCGTCCGTGTCGATCCGTTCCAGGTCGCCGGCCAACCGGGCCAGTTCGGCGGCGTGGGCCTCGGCCTCGCGATCCAGGCGATCCTTGTCGATGGCGAGCTTATGCAGGATGGCCGCCGCGATGGTCTCGGCCTCGCGCAACGGCTTCAGCGCCGCGTCGGCGTCGGCCGCCCGCGTCGTCGCGGCGCCCGACGCCCGTGCGGCCTCTTCCACCGCCCGGATCGCAGCTTGCGTCTCCGCCGTCAGCCGCTCGGCGGCGACCTTGGCCTCGGCCCATTTGGCGTAGAGCACCGCGCCATGCAGCGACCGGATCTCCGCCGACAGCCTCTTGTAGCGGTCCGCCGCCCGGGCTTCCTTCTTCAGCCGCGCGAGATTGGCCTCCAGCTCGCGGGCCACATCCTCCAGCCGGGTGAGATTGGCGTCGGCCGCGCGCAGCCGCAGCTCCGCCTCATGCCGGCGGGAATGCAGGCCGGAGACGCCGGCCGCCTCCTCCAGGATCATCCGGCGGTTCTGCGGCTTGGCGGCGATCAGCTCCGAGATCTGGCCCTGCCGCACCAGGGCGGGCGAACTGGCCCCCGTCGAGGCGTCGGCGAACAGCAGCTGCACATCGCGGGCCCGCACCTCGCGGCCGTTGATTCGATAGGTGGAGCCCTCGCCCTTGTCGATCCGGCGGATCACCTCGATCACCGGATGGTCGTTGAACGCCGGTGGCGCACGGCGGTCGGCGTTGTCGATGGTCAGCGAGACCTCGGCGTGGTTGCGGCTCGCGCGACCGGACGCGCCGGCGAAGATCACATCGTCCATGCCGCCGGCGCGCATCGCCTTGGCGGAGTTGGCGCCCATCACCCAGCGCAGCGCCTCCAGCAGGTTCGACTTGCCGCAGCCGTTCGGCCCGACGATACCGGTCAGACCCGGTTCGATCCGGAACTCCGTCGGCTCGACGAAGGATTTGAAGCCGGTCAGCCTGAGGCGCTGGAAGTGCACGGGGGCTAGCGCCCTCCCTTGGTCTTGGCCCGGCCGGCGCCACGGGCGGCTTCCGCGATCGCCGCGTCCAGCTCCTCCAGGGTCGGCACGTGATCGCCCTTCACCAGCACGCCATTGACGAAGAAGGTCGGGGTGCCGGTCACGTGGTCGGTCTCGACCGCATATTTCAGCCGGCCCTCAAGGGCCTGGCCGGCCTTCTCGTCGGTGATGCAGGCGGCGAACTGGTCCTCGGTCAGGCCGTTGGCCTTGGCGATCTCCACAAAAATCGGCTTGATGTTGCCCGACTGCCAGCGCGCCTGGCTCTTGAACACTTGGTCGATGATGGGGAAGTAGCGGCCGCCGCCATTGCAGCGCGCCATCAGGAAACCGGCCGCCGCAACCTGGGTCGGTGCGGTCAGCAGCTCGCGCGCTGTGTAATAGACACGGCCGGTGTCGATGTAGCGAGCCTTGAAGGTCGGATAGACCTCGGCGTTGAAGCTCGCGCAGTGCGAGCAGGTCAGAGACAGATATTCCACGACATGCACCGGCGCGTTCGGATCGCCGAGGTTCATGTCGCCGGGCGCGGCGGCCCAGCGCGAGCGGGGCGCTTTTGCTGGCGCGGCGGCGGGCTTGGAAGTGGGTTTCGGCGCAGCGGCCAATGCGCGTGCAAAGGGGCCCACGCTGGCGGCGGTCGCCAAGGCGGAGGCCATCAGGACGCGGCGGCTAAGGGTGGTCATGGGGTCTTCCGGTTCTCGACGCGGGAGTAAAGCGCGATTCCCGGTGACTCACGCAAACCCTCTCGCAGGCATGGGCTCCCCACCTGCGCAGGGACGGCGGCGGATATGTGTCATTGGCCCCGGCGGGCGAGCACACCGCGGCCCAGCGCCATCAGCGCGTCCTTCAGCTTGCCCTCCGGCGCGGTAGCCAGATCGGCCGCCAGCTTCGCTTCCAGGGCGGCGTCCAGCGGCGCCGACCGGCGACGGGGCGGCGGCGGCTCGACGCGCCGCAGCGGGCCCTGGACGATGCGCAATTTCTGCACCGCCTCGGCGCCGAGGAAGAGGTTCACCCGGGCCAGGATGTCGTGCGCCTGGTGCTGGATGATCGCCGCCGACGGGCCTGCCACACGGATCTCCAGGGACGAGGGGCCCCCGGCCCGGCCCTTGACCAGCTTCACCGGCTCGGTCCGCCGCGCGACCTCCGGCCCGACGATCTCGCGCCAGCGAGCGGCCAGCGCATCGGAGCCCTGGCTGAACCGGGCGTCCAGGGTCTTCAGGTAGCCGCGCAGCGCCCGCCCAGCCGGTGGTGGCGGGCGCGCGATCGGCCGCGTGCGCTTAAGGCGCAGGATGCGCAGGGCGTCTTCGGCGCTGGGGAGTTCGCGGGGCACGCTTCCTTCTAACGCCGCGAAGAGGCTATGGGGAGGCGTGAATCCCAACGCGCTGCGCGCCCACCTGCTCGCCTGGTACGACGCGAATGCCCGCGCCCTGCCCTGGCGCGTGGGGCCAGCCGACCGCGGAGTCCGCGCCGATCCCTACCGGGTGTGGCTGTCGGAGGTGATGTTGCAGCAGACCACCGTGCCGCATGCGACGCCCTATTTCCTGAAGTTCACCACCCGCTGGCCCACCGTCACCGACCTAGCGAATGAGGCCGACGGCGAGGTGATGGCCGCCTGGGCGGGCCTGGGCTACTACGCCCGCGCCCGCAACCTGCTGGCCTGCGCGCGCGCCGTCGCCCGCGACCATGGCGGCGTCTTCCCGGACACCGAGGCGGGCCTGCGGGGCCTGCCGGGGCTCGGCCCCTATACCGCCGCCGCCGTGGGCGCGATCGCCTTCGACCAGGCGACCAATGTGGTGGATGGCAACGTCGAGCGGGTCATGGCGCGACTGTTCGCCGTGGAAGCGCCGCTGCCCGAGGCCAAGCCGGAGCTGAAGGCGCTGGCCGCCGGGCTGGTAAGAGAAGACCGCCCCGGCGATTGGGCCCAGGCGCTGATGGACCTGGGCGCCACGGTCTGCCGCCCCCGGTCGCCGCTCTGCGACCGCTGCCCGATCGCGACGCAGTGCTTGGGCTTGGCGACCGGCGCGCCGGAGACCTATCCCCGCAGGACCGCCAAGGCCGAGCGGCCGCATCGGTTCGGTGTCGCCTACATCCTGACCCGCGACGACCTGGTGGCCCTGGTCCGCCGGCCGCCCAAGGGCCTGCTGGGCGGGATGCTGGCGCTGCCGACCAGCGACTGGCGCGGCACGCGCTGGAGCGACGCCGAGGCGCTCTCGGCCGCACCCGTCCCGGCCGCCTGGCGCGGGGTCGGCGAGGTGGAGCACGGCTTCACCCACTTCACGCTCACCCTGCAGCTGCTCCGCGCCGAGGGTCATGCGGCCGACGTGATCTGGAGCCCCCGCCGCGACCTGGACGGGCTGCCCAGCGTGTTCCTCAAGGCCGCGTTGGCAGGGCTGTCAAACCTGCTCTGAAGGTTGCATGCGCGGTGACCTCGGAAACACGAAGATCAGCGTCGAGAAGCCCACCGCCGACATCATCAGCGCCGCCGCCGGGATCGCCGGTACGCCATAGCTGGCCAGGGCCACGCCACCCAGGGTCGCCCCCAGCGCCTGGCCCATCGAGAACACCGAGCCGTTGAGCGCCAGCGCCACCGGGGCGCCGTTGGTCATCTGGATCAGCCGCGACTGGGTGACCGGCGAGATCGAGAACAGCGCCATGGCGGCGAGGAAGATGGCGAGGGCGACGAGGCCCTGGCTGGGCAATCCGGCCGGCAGCAGGTGATGCGTGGCGCTGAGGTGCAGGCTCATGGCGGCGGCCTGGATCGCGATGCCTTGCAGCACCCAGGCCTTGCCGGCGCCCCGGTCGGCGGCGCGGCCGCCCAGCCACAGCCCGGCCGCCGCGCCGAAGCCGATCATCGCCTGGAAGACGGCCACGCCCGCCCCGGTCACCCCCGTCCCCACCCGCACGATCGGGGCGATGTAGAGGTTCAGCGTCATGTTGGCCGCGAAGGTCAGGAAGCTGGTCAGGTAGAGCGGCCAGATGCCGGAGATCTCCAGCCGGCCGCGCTCCCCCTTCGGCGGCGCGGGCACGCGCGGCAGGAAGAAGGTCACCCCGATCAGCGCGATGGACGACAGTGCGGCGGCGACCAGGAAGGTGGCCCGCCAGTCGAAGATCGAGCCCACGATACTGCCGATGGGGATGCCGACCACGAAGGCCAGCGTCATGCCGCCCGACACCATGGCCAGCGCCGAGCCGCGCCGCTCGGGCGGCACGAGGGACGCGGCCGCGACGCTGGCCGCGGGCCCGGACATCGCCCCCGCCAGCCCGGCGAAGGCGCGGAACACCAGCAGGGTCTGGAAGTTCGGCGCCAGGCTGCAGGCCAGGTGCAGCGCGATGCTGAGCACCAGCCCGGCGATCACCACGACCTTGCGATCCAGCCGCCCCAAAGCCCAGGCCGCGACCGGCCCCAGCAGGGCGGAGGTGAGCACATAGGCGGTCTGAAGTTGTCCGGCGACGGCGGTCGAGACGCCCAGGTCCGCCGCCATCTTCTCCAGCAGGCCCGCGAAGATGAACGCCGCCGACCCGAACGCGAAGGTGCACAGCGTCAGGACATAGATGCGCGGGTTCATCGTGTCCGCCCGCGCATGCCCATCCCCCATACTGTTCTTGCGAACACCGTGGCGGGGAACCGGGGCGGGGTCCAGCCTTCCCCGAGCCCAGCTCGTGGATAGATTCTGACGCTTGAGGGCCGGCGGTCGGCTCACGCGCACGTCGATAGAAGGTACGCTTCCAAGCCCGAAGCCAACGGTGGAAGCGACCCGTAGGCGAGGTTGAGGGAGTCCGCTTCTGGGCGCTCTGTAAATGCGCCGTGTGTTTGCGACATCAACGGGACGCTGTAGACTTGGCCTGTGCTCAAGCTTGTTGCCCTGGCCTTTATTCTCTGGATCACAGCGACGCTGGTCGCCACGTGGATTGGCGGCCTGCGCACGGGCGTCGCATCGCTGATTGGCCCTTACGTTCGGGTTAGGAGGCAGACGCACCCGGTCAGCTACGTCCTTGCGTTGGTGCTTCTGTTCATCCCAGCAGCGATAGGTGTCGGCTCGTCGGTGGTGGGCTTCAAGATGGCGTTTCCGCCCCAATGGATTCCGGCTCCGCCAGCGCGGGGCTATGCTGAGCCTATCAGCTCGGCATCCCAGCTTGCCGGCTATTTTCCGTCATCGCTGACCCTCGCGACTTACAAGTGCGCCGAGTTTCCGAAGGCCGTTCCTCTGCTCAGCAGGACAGAGGCCGCGTGGTATTCGGGTCATCTAACGGCAGCCGGCGAACCGTCCCTGACCCCAGCGCGAGAATCCGGGAAGAGCACGCAAAAGGTCTATCGTTTCACGTGGCTCAGATCGTTCGACCCGCCCATCATTGTCAGGATTCAAGACGGCTCTGGCGGCATATTCGTAATGACCGCTTCTCGGCTTTCGGGGAAAGGTGGCTACGAGCCCGGAACCGTAGATGCGCGGGTGGAAAGAACACTGACGGCCTCCGAGACTGCCCAGTTTCGCCGCGCGCTGGCCGGAGCCAACGAACTGAAGCTCAAAGCCGTAACCTGCGACCGCGGCTCCGACGGAGCGGAGTGGATTTTCGAAGCGAGGGACGGGGGCGCGTACCGCTACGTTAACCGATGGTCGCCGAAGAGCGGTCCGATGCACACGCTGGGAACGGTGATGCTGAGCTTTACCGGATGGCCCTTTGACGCCGACTACTGAGGTCCGCTAACCACCCCTTCGAACCGTTGGGAGGGTCCGCTTTTCGGCTTCGGACCCCGTACCCGTGCGCGGTTCCAAAGCTGAGGCGGTAAAGGCTCCAAGCGTCAGATCCTATCCCTCAGTTCGGCAGTTGCGCCCGCACCTTGGCGCGCAGCACGTCGATGGGCGTCAGGCCCGCGTCGGTCTTGAAGTGCCAGTAGGTCCAGCCGTTGCAGGCTGGCTGCGACTGCACCATGGCGCCGACCTTATGGATCGAGCCGGAGAGTTCGCCCGACACCAGGCTGCCGTCCGAACGCACCCTGGCCGCCAGCCGCCCCTTTGCATCGTAGAGTTCGTCGCCGGCGCGCAGCAGCCCGGCCTCGACGATCTGGCCGAACGGGATTCGCGGCTCGGACTTCTTGGAGCCGGTGACGATCATCTCCTCGGCCGTCGCCGGAATGACCTTGGCGATCCGCTCGGCGGCGATCTTCGCGTAGCCCTCGTCGCGCTCGATGCCGATGAATTTGCGGCCCAGCCGCCGCGCCACCGCGCCGGTCGTGCCGGTGCCGAAGAACGGGTCGAGAATCACGTCGCCCGGCCGGGTCGAGGCCATGATCACCCGGTGCAGCAGCGCCTCGGGCTTCTGGGTCGGGTGGGCCTTGACGCCGGCCTCGTCCTTCAGCCGCTCCTCGCCGGTACACAGCGGCAGGTTCCAGTCCGAGCGCATCTGCAGCTCGTCGTTGGCCATCTTCATGGCGTCGTAGTTGAAGGTGTAGCGCCGCCCGCCCCGGCTCTTGGCGGCCCAGATCAGGGTCTCGTGGGCGTTGGTGAAGCGGGTGCCCTTGAAGTTCGGCATCGGGTTGGCCTTGCGCCAGACGATGTCGTTGAGGATCCAGAACCCCAGGTCCTGCAGGGTCGCGCCGACCCGGAAGATGTTGTGGTAGCTGCCGATCACCCATAGCGCCCCGTCGTCCTTCAGCACGCGGCGGCACTCGAACATCCAGGCCTTGGTGAAGGCGTCGTAGGTCGCGAAGCTGTCGAACCGGTCCCAGTCGTCATCGACGGCATCGACCTTGGAGTTGTCCGGGCGCAGCAGGTCGCCGCCCAGCTGCAGGTTATAGGGCGGGTCGGCGAAGACGAGATCGACCGAACGGTCGGGGAGCTTCTTCAGCGCCTCGAGGCAGTCGCCCCGGATAATGGTGTCAACCGGCAGTCCCATGGCCCAACCCAGAGTTCTGTAAGGATTCAGACTAGAGTCCCTGGGCTGATATGGTGAAGAAGTTGTTTACCAATTGGGCGACGGCTCAGCTCCGCAGCTTCGCCGCCATCCGATCGGTCGCCGCGACCAGTTCCCGGGCGATCGAGGGTTCGAAGGCCGAGTGCCCGGCGTCGGGGACCACCACATACTCCGCCTCCGGCCATGCCCGGTGCAGCCGATCGGCCACCTCCAGCGGGCACAGCAGGTCATAGCGCCCCTGCACGATGGTCGCCGGCAGGTGGCGGATCGCCGGTACGCCCGCCAGCAGCTGTCCGGGCGCCAGGAACAAGCGGGCCACGAAATAGGCCGCCTCGATGCGCGATATCGCCAGCGCCTTGTCATCGCCGGTCATCTCCGCGACGAGGTCGGGGTTCGGATAGAGGCTGGACGATCGGGATTCATAGAGGCCCCAGGCGATCGCCGCGGGCCCGTTCACCGCCGGGTCCGGGTCGTTGAGGCGGCGCATGTAGGACCCCAGCAGGTCGCCGCGCTCAGCCTGCGGCAGGAACTCCGAGAAGTCGCGCCAGGCCTCGGGCGCCAGGGTGCGCAGGCCGTGCATGAACCAGTCGACCTCGGCATCCTCACCCAGGAAGATCCCGCGCACGATCACCCCCAGGCAGCGGTCGGGATGGGCCTGCGCATAGGCCAGCGCCAGGGTCGAGCCCCAGGAGCCGCCGAACACCACCCACCTGTCGATGCCGCGCGCCTCGCGCAGCCGCTCAATGTCGGCGACGAGGGCCTGGGTGGTATTCCCCGACAGCTCCGCGAACGGCGTCGAGCGCCCGGCCCCGCGCTGGTCGTGTAGCACGATGCGCCAGAGCGCCGGGTCGAAGAAGCGCCGGTGGCGCGGCGAGGTCCCGCTGCCGGGGCCGCCGTGCAGGAACACCACCGGCAGGCCGCCCGCCGCCCCGCTCTCCTCCCAGTAGATCGCGTGCGGCGCCTCAACCGCCAGGTGGCCGCTCTCGCGCGCCTCGATCGGCGAGTAGAGGAAGGTGTCGGCGTTGCGGGCGCGGTGGGCGTCGGCGGTCGGGTCTGAGATGGTTTCGGGCATGGGCCTACATAGGCCGCCACCGCAAATCAGCCCAGCCAGATGGTAGAAGCGCCGTGCGGATGGGCCGTCGCCAGCCGCCGCTCGGCGCCGCCGGGCCAGCTCGTCAACCAGACCTCGATGATCCGCAGGTTGGTGGGCGGCGGCTCGAAACGCAGCCAGGCGAAGGGCGCCTGCGGCGTGGCGCTGGCGCCGATCTCGGCGATGGCGGCGGCCAGCCCTTTCTGCGTCGCCTGCGGCAGGTACTGCCAGAACACCGAGTGGAACAGGACCGTCGCCGCCCCCGCCTGCGGCCGAACCCGAGAGCGGGCCCAGTCCAGGGCGTCGGCTGCCTCGACCGTCACGCCCTCGGCCAGGGCCAGGTCGATGGCGCACCGGCTGCGGGCCAGGCGGTCGAACATGTCGGGCCAGATGCAGGCCAGCAGGCGGCGGCGCTGCACCGGGTCGGTGAGGTCGGTGGGTCGCCGGTCGCATCCCGCCCGCTCGATCACCTCCACCGGAACCAGTGGCGGCGCGGCGCCCTGCCAGTCGGCGTCCACCCGCACCGTGGCGGCCGGGTCGCCCCAGGTCACCGGGCCCATCTCATAGCGGAACCGATCCCAGTAGAGGTTCAGCCCCGCACTGGCGCCGATCTCGAAACAGCGCAGGGGCAAGCCAGTCTCGGCCGCGACCGTCAGGAACCCGCCCAGCAGGCCGCCGGCGCGGCGCACCTCATTGGTCTGCGGCTCATGGTCGAGGAAGGTGGACAGGGCCTCGAAATGCGTCCTGATCGCAGCCCGCGCCGCCACCCAGGCCGCGTCCACGTCCAGCGGCGCCCCGGGCCGGGGCCAGGCCGCCGACAGCGCCTCAGCCTCGCCGCCCATGGCCAGGTGGTTGAAGGTGTTGGCGACCCGGATCATCACGCCGTCGTCCGCCAGCTGGCGAAGCGCTGTCGCCTCCCAGCGTTCGAACAGCCGACAGCTCGGCCCGCCCGCCTCCAGGTCGAACGCGATCCGCTCCAGCAGCCCTTCGTTGAACGGCGACCCCATCTGGCCGCAGATCTCGGCCTGGATGCGCAGCGCGCGGATGAGGTGGACGAAAGCGGTCATGCCCCTATGCCGCGCGACACGGACCGAACGGTCAATCTTGATTCAGATGATCAATCGCCGAACGGCAGAGCTTCCTGCTCCGCCCCAGCCAACCGCGGATCGATCCCCGCCAGCACCAATCGCACAGGTCGCCACGCCCGCCGATGGATCGCGCACGGCCCCATCGCCACCAGCGCCTCCAGGTGGATCGGGGCGTTGTAGCCCTTGTGCCGCGCGAACCCGTAGCCCGGGTAGAGCGTGTCCATCTCCACCATCAGCCGGTCGCGGGCCACCTTGGCCAGGATCGAGGCCGCGGCGATCGACTTCGACTTGCCGTCCCCGCCCACCACCGTCCGCACCTCGCAAGGCAGCTTGAACGCATAGTTCCCGTCCACCAGCGCCAGCGCCGGCGTCACCGCCAGCGCCTCGACCGCGCGCCGCATGGCCAGCCCCGCCGCGTGCAGGATGTTGAGCTCGGCGATCTCCTCGACACTGGCGAACCCCACGCCCCACGCCACAGCCTGGGCCTTGATCTCGACCTCCAGCCGCTCGCGGGCCTTGGCGGTCAGCTTCTTGGAATCGTCCAGCCCCTTGGGCGTCCGCCGGGGATCTAGGATCACCGCGCCCGCACTCACCGGCCCAGCCCATGGACCCCGCCCCGCCTCGTCCACGCCGCAGACCGGGCCGCTGGTGAAGGCTTTTTCGAGCAGGAATGTGGGACCCTTGGCCATCAGCGGGCCAACCCCTTCACCAGCTCATACCGATGGCAGCAGGTCAGATGGTCGTTGACCATGCCCACCGCCTGCATCCAGGCATAGACGATCACCGGCCCCACGAACTTGAACCCCCTGGCCTTCAGCGCCTTGGCGACCGCTTCGGCCAGCTCGGTCTTGGCGGGCACCTGGCCGAACGCGGTCCAGCTGTTCTGCACCGGCTTACCGCCCGTGAAGCTCCAGCAGAACTCGGAGAAGTCCTCGCCGTTGTCGCGCATGGCCAGGTAGATTTTCGCGCTGCCGATCGCCGCGTCGATCTTGGCGTTCGATCGCACGATCCCCGCGTCGGCCATCAGCCTCGCCCGATCCGCCTCGCCATAGACCGCAACCTTCTCGGGATCGAAGCCGTCGAAGGCCGCACGGAAGGCCTCGCGCTTGCGCAGGATGGTGATCCACGCCAGCCCGGCCTGGAAGCCGTCCAGCACCAGCTTCTCCCACAGCGCGCGGGAATCGTATTCCGGCACGCCCCAATCGGTGTCGTGATAGGCCTCGTACAGCGGGTCGCCGACCATGCCGCGCCATTCGCACCGGGTGAGAGTCTGGGTCATCGGCGGCACTCTCAACGCAGCCGGGGCCGGGAAACAAGGGCAGAGTTCCGATGGCGTTCGAGGGCTTTCAGTTGTCGCAGATCGACACCCCGGAGGCGTCGCTCCGCGTGCGTCACGGCGGCGCCGGCCCGCCGGTCCTGCTGCTGCACGGCTACCCCGAGACGCACATGATGTGGGCCGCCGTCGCCGACGGCCTCGCCGCCGACCACACCGTCATCGTCCCCGACCTGCGCGGCTATGGCGGCTCCACCAAGCCGCCCTCCAGCGACGACCACGAGACCTCGTCCAAACGCGCCATGGCGCGGGACGCCATCGCCCTGATGGCGAACCTGGGCTTCGACCGCTTCGACGTCGCCGGCCATGACCGCGGCGGGCGTGTCGCCTACCGCCTGGCGCTGGACCACCCGGCCGCCGTGCGCCGCCTGTCGATCCTGGACATCATCCCCACCGGCGAGGTCTGGGCCCGCGCCGACCGCCGGTTCGCGCTCGCCTATTGGCACTGGTCGTTCCTGGTCCAGCCCCACCCCTTCCCCGAGGCTATGATCGGCGCCGACCCGGAGACGTTCTTCTTCCATCACCAGTTCGGCGGCCTGATCCCCACCTTCGACCCCCACGCCTATGCCGACTACGTCCGCGCTGCGAAGAACCCCTCAGTCATCCACGCCATGTGCGAAGACTACCGCGCTGGCGCCGGCTACGACCGCCTGCTGGACGAGGCCGACCGGAAGGCCGGCAAACAGATCGCCTGCCCGACCCAGGTCCTCTGGGGCGCCAGGGGCGCGCTCGGCGCCTGGTACGACACCCTGGCCATCTGGCGCGAATGGGCGCCCGACGTGCAGGGCCGGGCCGTGGACTGCGGCCACTTCATCCCAGAGGAGAGGCCAGCGGAGACGCTGGCGCTATTGCGGGCGTTCTTTGCGGGCTGACCTTACCGGCCCACCCAGCCCCCCGGGCACGATTTCGTCGTCACGCATGACGACGCGCCCACGGATGATGGTGGCGACTGGCCAGCCCTTGGCCTGTATCCCGTCGAAAGGGGTCCGGCCGGAGCGGGTGGCCATCGCCTCGTGGGTGATCGTGCGGCGCGCCTTCAGGTCCACCACCGTCAGATCGGCGTCGTAGCTTACGGCCAGCCGGCCTTTGTCCGCCAGGTCGAAGATTCGGTTGGCGCCGTGGCTGGTCAGGTCCACCAGCCGCTCCAGACCGAGCCGGCCCTCGGCGACGTGGGTCAGCATCACCGGCGGCAGCCGGTCTGCACCCTCGGCATCCCTGACGGCGAGGCCGGATAGGGCCGGGCCTTCTCCTCGCGGGTGTGCGGCGCATGGTCGGAGCCCATGCACGTCGGCCACGCCGTTCGCAACGCCCGCCCAGACACCCATGCGATGGTCATGGTCGCGGATCGGCGGGTTCATCTGGGCGAACCCCTTCAGGCGTTCACAGGCCTCCGGCGCCTCCAGCGTCAGGTGCTGCGGCGTCACCTCCACCGAGGCCACGTCCTTGTCGGCGCCCAGGTATTCGATCTCGTCCTGGGCGGTCACGTGCAGCACGTGGATGCGCTTGCCCAGCTTCTACGCGAGGCGGACGAGGCGGTGGGTCGATTGGATCGCCGACTGCGCGTCGCGCACTTCCGGGTGGCTGCTCCAGTCGCCCGTACAGGCCAGCGACCGGCGCTCTGCCAGGCGGTACTCGTCCTCGGAGTGGAAAGTGGCGCGGCGGCTGGTGTGGCGCAGCACCTGATCCACACTCTCGTCATCCTGCACCAGCAGCGTGCCCGTGGACGCCCCCATGAACACCTTCACCCCGCAGCAGCCTGGCAGCCGCTCCAGCTCGCCCAGGAACGTCGCGTTCTCGTGGGCGCCGCCGACATAGAAGGCGTGGTCGCAGTGCCTGCGACCCTTCGCCCGTTTCAGCTTGTCGGCCATCGCCTCGAGGTCGGTGGTGGTGGGCTCGGTGTTCGGCATCTCGAACACGGCCACGACGCCGCCCAGCACCGCGCCCTGCGACCCAGTCTCCAGGTCTTCCTTCCACTCCAGCCCCGACTCGCGGGAGTTGACCTGGGTGTCGATCACCCCGGCATCACCGTCAGGCCGCTGGCGTCGAACACCTAACCGGCGCTGGCCTGGCCGAGGTCGCCGATCGCGGCGAACTTGCCGTTGCGCACGCCGGTGTCGGCCCTCCCGCGTCCGGCGTGGTTCACCACCTCGCCGCCCCGGACGATCAGATCATAGGTCTCAGGCATCTCTTGCATCGCGCGGCGCCGTGGCCTTCAGCAGGTCTTTTGCGGCGGCGACGACGGTCTCCACCGGCAGGTCCATCATGTGACAGATCATCTGGCCGAAGCCAGGGTCCGAAGCCTTGATCGCCGCGAATCCGCGCGGACCGCGCACCACGCGGGTGTCCGGCCCCCACGGCGCGTAGAGCCGCTCGTCGGAGGGGCCGAACAGACCGATGGTGGGGACCCCGGCCGCGGCGGCCAGGTGCATGGCGCCAGAATCGTTGCCGATGAACAATCGCGCGCGCTTCAGGCAGGCGAAGGCGGTGAGAAGATCGACCTTGCCGGCCAGATCAATGAAGCGGCGCCCCGCCGAGTCCTTCAGCGACCGGGCCAGGGCTTCGTCGCCTGGCCCGCCCAGCACCATCAGCCGCCCGCCAGCCAGGGGGCCATAGCGGTCCATCAGGGTCATCGCCACCTGGCTGAACCGCTCGACGGGCCAGGTCTTGCCGACCCAATTGGCCGCGGGCGCGAACGCCAGGATTGGACCCTGGCCCCGGGTCAACTCGTCAGCGTAGGTTTCCACATCGGCATTGGTGAACAGGTAGGGCGTCGCGGGCTCGTCCTCGATGCGCAGGGTGTGGGCGGCCTCCAGCACCTTGTGCAGGGGCTCGGCGCTCTTCTTGTGGATCGCACGGCGGCGTGTCGACAGGAACCGCGAGATGCCCGATCCGCGCAGATCGACGATCAGGCCCCAGCGGGTGTGGCGCACCTGCCGCCACAGGTTGAACCAGTGACCGCCGGTCCGGGACTTCTCCATAACGATCACCCGGTCCAGCCGCGGGACGTTGGCGAACAGCGGCGCCGCCAGCGGCCCGGCCACGATTGTGAGCCGCGCCTCGGGGATCTCGTCGGCCAGTCGCTTGATCAGGCCGGACGACAGCACCGCGTCCCCGATCCGAGTCGCGGTGATGAACAGGATGGGGAAACCGCGCGGCATTACGCGTGCCTATAGGCGCATGGAGGCTGGCGCTACACTGTCGGGCGTCCCAAATAGCCGCCATGGCTGACCCATCCACATATGCCGTCCTCAGCAGCCGCGCCCTGATCGCTCTCGACGGGCCGGATTGGCGAACGTTCCTGCAGGGTCTGATCACCCAGGATGTTGAGACCATGGCGCCTGGCGAGGCGCGGTTCGGCGGCCTGCTTACCCCGCAGGGGCGGCTGCTCTACGACCTGTTCGTCGTGCCGCACGGCGACGGCGCGTGGCTGGACGTCGAGGCCGTCCATCGTCCCGCCATCGTCCAGCGCCTGATGATGTACCGTCTGCGCGCCAAGGTCGGCATCGCGCTGGACGACATGCCGGTCTCGATCCTGTTCGACGCCCGCCCGGGCCAAGTCCCGCCCAGGCCCGCCGACGGCGTCTGGGTCCCTGACCCGCGCCTGCCCGAGCTCGGATGGCGTGGCTACGGCGCTTCACCGCCGCCCGGCGCTGCGACCGCCGATGAGGCCGTCCGTGAAGCCCAGAAGCTGCGCCTCGGCGTGCCCGGTCCGACCGACTGGGGCTCCGACAAGACCTATCCGATCGAGGCCAACTTTGACCTGCTGAACGGCATCGATTTCCAGAAGGGGTGTTTCATCGGCCAGGAAACCACCTCGCGCATGAAACGCCGCGGCGTCATCAAGACCCGCATGCTGCCGGTCGCCTTCGACGGCCCAGCTCCCGCCCCTGGCGCCGAGATTCTCAACGGCGATCTGCGCGCCGGCGTCGTCACCTCCGGCGCCCATGGCCGGGCCATTGCCCAGCTCAGGCTGGACCGGATAGACGGGGTTCTGACGCTGGAGGGACGCCCGGTACGGGTGGAGCGGCCAGCGTGGATGGTGGAGTAGCCACAGCCGGGCTTCCCTTTCCGCCCACAGCCCCGTAACCCTCGCCGCATGGACGCTGAGCTCAGCCTCTCGACAGCCCCGTTCCGGGACCCGCGCTATGCGCCGCGCCAGCTGGAGATCGTGGCGCGGCCCGGCGGCGAGTTCATCCTCTCCCATCCGGGCCAGTTCGCCACCCCGTTCGACACCACCATCGCCCCCCTGGCCCATTGGGCGACAGCCGCCCCCGACCGCGTCTGGCTGGCCGAACGGTCCGGTCCCGTGGGTCAGGATAGGGGCTGGCGCAGCATCACCTTCGCAGAGGGCTGGCAGCGGGTCAGCGCCCTCGCCGCGGGCTTGCGGAGCCTTGGCATCATCGGCGACCGTCCGCTGCTGATCCTGGCCCGTAACACCATCGACCACGCCCTAGTCGCCTACGCCGCCATGGGCCAGGGGATGCCGGTGGCGCCGGTCTCGCCGCAGTACGGCCTGGCCGGCGCGAACCTCACCCGCCTCACCCACGCCGCCCGGGTGCTAAATCCCGCCGCCGTCTACACCGAGGATGCGGCCCTCTTCGCCGAGGGCCTCGCCGCGCCGATCCTGGCCGGCCTGCCGGTGATAACCAGCGCCAACCCGCGCCCAGGCGACGTCCAGCTCGACACGCTCTACGGCCACGGCTCGGCCGAGCCGACCGCCCGTCCGGACCAGCACGCCAAGTACCTGCTGACCTCCGGCTCCACCGGCCTGCCCAAGGCCGTCATCTGCCTGCATCGCAACATGGCCGCCAACGCGGCCCAGATCACCGCGGTGTTCGACGATCCAGAGCCGCCGGTGCTGGTCCACTCCGCGCCATGGAGCCATTCGCTCGGCGCCAACGCCATCCTGCATTACGGCCTGCACCGCGGCAGCACGCTCTACATCGACGCCGGCCAGCCCACCGCCGCCCGCTTCGGCGAGACGGTGCGGAACCTCAAGGAGATCTCGCCGACCTACCAGAACATGGTTCCGGCCGCCTGGATGTTGTTCGCCGAGGCGCTGGAGCGGGACGACGACCTCGCCCGCACCTTCTTCGCCCAGGTTCGGCTGCTGCAGTACGGCGGCGCGGCGCTCGGCCAGGCCTATGCCGACCGCATCCAGGCTGTGGCGGTGCGCACCGTCGGCGAACGCATCTCGTTCGGAAGCGGCTACGGCGCCACCGAGACCGGCCCGACCGCCTCCAACGTCCACTGGCCCAATGCCCGCATGGGCCTGATGGGCCTGCCCCTGCCCGGCACCTCAGTCCGGCTGGTGCCCGAGGCCGGCAAGCTGGAGTTCCGGGTCAAGGGCCCGCAGATCGCGCCGGGCTACCTGAACCAGCCCGACCTCAGCGCTACCGCCTTCGACGACGAGGGCTACTACCGCCTGGGCGACGCCGCCCGCTTCGCCGACGCGGCCGATCCCTATGCGGGCCTGGTCTTCGACGGCCGGCTCTCCGAGAACTTCAAGCTGGCGTCGGGAACCTTCGTCATGGTCGGCGACCTGCGGATCACCGCGCTCAACGCCATCGGCGGCGCGGTCACCGACGCCGTGGTCTGCGGCGAGAACCAGGACCGCGTCGGCCTGCTGCTCTACCCCAGCCCCACCCTGCCCCGCGCCGAGATCGAAGCCGCCGTCCGCGCCGGGATCACCGCCTTCAACGCCCGCGCCAAGGGGGCTGGCGGCCGTATCGCCCGCGCGCTCATCCTGCCCGACGCGCCCGACGCCGCCTCGGGCGAGATCACCGACAAGGGCTACATCGCCCAGAGCCTCGCCCGCACCCGCCGAGCCGCCGCCGTCGCGCGCCTGTTCGCCGATCCCGCTTCTCCAGACGTGCCCCCCTCCTCTGACGTAATGGAATTCGCATGAACGGCGCCGACGCCCTCATCACGACCCTGGTGGCCAACGAGGTCACCGCCTGCTTCGCCAACCCCGGCACGTCCGAGATGCAGTTCGTGGCCGCCCTCGACGGCGTGCCGGCCATGCGCCCGGTGCTCTGCCAGTTCGAGGGCGTCGCCACCGGCGCCGCCGACGGCTATGGCCGCATCGCCGGGAAGCCGGCCTGCACCCTGCTGCACCTGGGTCCCGGCTACGGTAACGGCCTCGCCAACCTGCACAATGCGCGCCGCGCCTTCACCCCGATCATCAATGTCGTGGGCGACCACGCCACCTATCACCGCCAGTACGACGCGCCGCTGAACTCCGACATTCCGACAATCGTGAAGGCCAACTCCATTTGGGTGAGGTCGGCCGACAGCCCGGAGACTGTGGCCAGCATCACGGCCGAGGCGGTCGCCGCCAGCTTTGGCCCGCCCGGGGGGCCGGTCAGCCTGATCCTGCCCGCGGATTCCGCCTGGCTGCCGGCCAGCGGCGATCCCGTCATGGCCCAGAAGCCTGTCCGCCCGGCCCCCTCCGGCGCCGCGGTCGAGGCCGCCGCCAAGGCTATCAGGGCGGCGAAGAACCCGGTCGTACTGATCGGCGGCCAGGCCTGCCTTGCCGAGGGCGTCGCGCAAGCCGCCCGCCTGCAGGCCGTCGGCGTCACCGTCTATTCCGACACCTTCATCGCCCGCACGCCGCGCGGCGCCGGGTCGTTCGCACCCAAGCGTATGCAATATTTCGGCGAGCAGGCCCTGGCCGAGCTCGCGGGTGTGGACCTGATGGTCTACGCGGGCACGACCATGCCGGTGGCCTTTTTCGCCTATCCTAACCGGCCCAGCGTCCTGATCCCCGAGGGTTGCGAGACCCTGACCCTGGTCGAACGTGCGGAAGATTCGGTGGCCGGCCTCGCTGCCCTGGCCGACGCCCTCCGCGCGCCCAAGCAGGGGCCGGTTCAGCCGTTGGCCCTGCCCGACGTCGCGCCGACCGGCAAGCTGACGGCCTATACGGTCGGCGTCTCGATCGCCCGGCATGCGCCGGAAGGTGCGATCTTCTGCGATGATGCGGTCACCTCCGGGGCCGGCATCGCCGCCGCGGCCGCCACGGCCCGCCCGCACGACGTGCTGGCGTTGACCGGCGGCGCCATCGGAATCGGCCTGCCGCTGGCGATCGGCGCGGCGGTGGCGGCGCCCGACCGCAAGGTGCTGTCGCTCAATGGCGACGGCTCGGCGATGTATACGATCCAGGCGCTGTGGACGATGGCGCGGGAAAACCTCGACATCACCGTCGTGGTCTTCGCCAACTACACCTACCGCATCCTCAACATCGAAATGCAGCGCACCGGCGCCGGCGACGCCGGGCCCTCGGCCCGAAAGCTTCTGGAGCTCGGCGACCCCAACATCGACTTCGTCGCCGTCGCCAGGGGCCTGGGCCTGCCGGCCGTCAGTTGCTCCACCGCCGAGGCGTTCGAGACAGCCTTCGCCAGCGCCATGGTCCAGCGCGGCCCGATGTTCATCGAAGCGAAGATCTGAGCCTCTACAGTCCCTGTGCCAGGATTGCGCGGTCGTCAGCGCCCTTGCGCCGGTGCTGCTTGGCGTCCTGGTAGGCGGGGCTGTTCTACCAGACCTTGGCCACGTCCATGTCCGGGAACTGCAACAGCACCACGCCCTCTGCCGGGTCGCCTTCGAGAACCTCCAGCGGACCGTAGAGCGCCAGGGCGATGATCGGGTAGCCCGCGCCGGCCCCACCCGCCTTCTTCCCGTAGGCCTTCAGCTCATCGGGATCGATGGTCTTGTTCTTGATGAAGATCGCGTAGGCGGGCATTCGGATAGCTGCCGTGAAACGGCGCGCACCGTCGCTGCCCTGCCGTCGCGTCCGGCAAGCGGGGGACCTCCGTCGCCCAGGAAAAGGCCCGCGGCGTTTCCCCCGCGGGCCCAATCCGGTCAGCCTTGCTGACGCCTCAGGTGTTGCCGGGCAGCTTGCAGTTGCCGGCGAAGCTGCAGTTGGTGACGGCGATGGCGCTCACCGCCGGCGTGGGCTGGTACTCGATCATGTAGCCCTTCAGCTTGTCGGTACAGGCGACCTCCACATAGGTGGTGCCCTTTTCGGTCTTCCCGACCAACCGCGAGGCCGAGACGTCGCAGGTGGTGTCCGACTTGAACTTCTTCAGGTCGGCGGTCAGGTTCGCGAAGCCAGTGTCCTTGCCCAGCGAGCACTTGAAGCCGGCCACCGGGGCGCGGCCGCAGTCCAGCAACTGACTGCCCACGCCCCCGACCTTGAAGATGCCGATCGCGCCGGAGCCATCCTTGCAGACCAGTTCCACGTCCTCCTCACCGGACTTCGGCGGGAACAGGGCATAGCGCTCGACGTCGCATTTGGAACCCAGCTTCTGGGCCAGCTTGGTGTAGAGGCCGGCCTGTTCAGTCTGGGCCTGGCGCGCATCGGTCAGGCTGCAGCCGCCCAGAATCTGGGTGGCCTTGGCGCAGTCGTAGGTCTCTTTCAGGGTGCCGGTGCTATCGGCCTTGTAGATGTAGCCCTTCCCGTCGTTGCAGGAGGCCTCGTAGTAGGCAGAGCCGTCTTTGGAGAGGCCGACGAACCGCTTGTCCTTGACCGCGCAGCTGTTGTTGGCGGCGGTGACGTACTTGTCGACGACCGCCAAGCGCGAGGCCCGGTCGCCGATCTTGCATTTGATGTTGGTGTCGGCGTCATCATACATCAGGCAGTTCTGCACCTGCATCGGCTTGGCCCCGTCGAACGGGACACTGGCCAGCAGGATGTAGCCGGACCCGCTCTGGCAGGCGACTTCCATATAGGTGTTGGATTTCGTCTGGCCGATGACACGCGCTTCCGTGGGCGTGCAGTCGACGCCCGCGGCCTTCATCAGCGGAATCAGCAGCGCGGCGGCATTGGCGTTGCCGGGCAGGATGCAGGGCGCGGACGGCGGCTGGCCCGGGGCAGGCGAGGTGTTGGCTTCGATGCAGCTATAGGCGGTGGGCGTGGCGCCCTCGTTGGTCTCCAACACATAGCCCATGGAGCCAGGGGCGCAGGCGACTTCGTAGTAGGCCTTCTTGTTCTTCTTATCCTCGCCGATCTTGCGGGCGGCGGACATCTGGCAGGAGAGGCCGGTCGCGGACAGCACCGGCGGGGCCTCGGCCATGCCGGCCTTCTGGGCGGCTTCGGCGAGCTTGGCCGCGGCCTTGTTGCCCTGCGCCATGGCGCTCGCGGGCAGCATCAGCGCGGCGACCATCGCCACCGCCAGCCCGATGGCTCCCAAGCCACTGAGTTTGGGCGTCTTCACCGTTGGTCTCTCCTGAGCCGAATTCCTGGGTTCGCGACCTTGAGGTCGCTACTTTACGGGCACATAAGCGCCGCTGCGTCCCGCGGGTCAAGACGCGCCACGATACAGGCCGAAGTGTGGCGCAGTTCCAACGGCTTAGCTGCAACATCGGATGGATCGCACACCTGTTGGGCGAGTGATGTTACGCTAGACTTCTAGCTTTTCGCACCCGCAGCCGCGCGCCGTCGACGCCGGTGACCTCGATCGCGGCGCCGGCGTCCAGCCCCTCGCTGTCGTCCAGCTCGGCCGCCCATTCCTTGCCGTCGATGAACACCCGGCCCGAGCGACCCGCGAACGCGCCCACGGCCGCGCCCCGGTGACCGACGAGGCGGCCAATGTTGTCGTTGATGTCGCCCCCGTCGTGGATTCGTACCCGCGCCAGGAACCGGCGCGCCACCAGGGTCGAGACCAGGGTCAGGCCGGCAAAGACCAATAGTGCCTCGGGGGCGGTGACGTGGATCAGGGCCACGACCACGGCCGTGACCGCCGCCGAGGCCGAGGCCCAGAGCAGCCACCCCGAGCCCGTCAGCACCTCGACCGCCAGCAACGCCGCGGCCAGCCCCGCCCACACCCAGAACGGCTCCCCCGCGTAGACGCCGACGATCCAGTCCATGGCCTAGCTCCCCGCGGGAACGACGGTGCGCCGCGGCGGCGGCGGCGGGCGCGGCGGCGGGTCGGCATTAATCGCCTTCACCAGCTCGCCGATACCACCCAGGGTACCGACGAGCGAGCTCATGTCGGCCGGCACGATCACGGTCTTCTGCTGCGGGCTCTCCGCCAACTTGGCGAAGGCCTCCACATATTTCAGCGCCACGAAGTAGTTGATGGCGTTGACGTCGCCCTTGGCGATCGCATCCGACACCAGTTCGGTCGCCCTGGCCTCGGCGGCGGCGGAGCGCTCGCGGGCCTCGGCGTCGCGGAAGGCGGCTTCCTTGCGGCCCTCGGACTGCAGGATCGCCGACTGCTTGGAGCCTTCGGCCCGCGTGATGGCCGCGGACTTCTCGCCGTCGGCCTCGATCATCACCGCGCGCCGCTCGCGCTCGGCCTTCATCTGCCGGGCCATGGCGTTGGTGATGTCCGGCGGCGGTTGCAGGTCCTTGATCTCGATCCGCGCCGCCTTCACCCCCCAGGGGCTGGTGGCCTGGTCGATGACCTGGAGCAGGCGGGTGTTGATCTGGTCGCGCTGGCTCAGCACCTCGTCCAGCTCCATGGAGCCCACAACCGTCCTGAGATTCGTCATCGTCAGCTGGCCGATGGCGTAGTGCAGGTTGTCCACCCGATAGGCCGCCTGGCCGGCGTCCATCACCTGGATGAAGATGATCGCATCGACCTGGACGGTGACGTTGTCCTTGGTGATCACCTCCTGGCGCGGCACCTCCAGCACCTGCTCCATCATGTTCACCTTCCTGCCCACGCCCTCCACGAACGGCGTCAGGAAGCTGATCCCCGGCTTCAGGGTGCGGCTGAAGCGCCCGAAGCTCTCGACCGTGTACTCGCGCCCCTGCGGCACGATCTTGATCGCCCCCAGCGCCACCACGAGGGCCAGCACCACGAAGACGGCCGCGATCATCAGTCCCAGCATGTCGGTCAACTCCCAGACTTCGGCCGAAGCTTAGCGAGGCGCCAGGGCTGCCGCCATTGAAACCGGTCGGCCTTTCTCGCGCCCAGGTCGTGTGTCTGATAGCGGTTCGCCATGATCCGACCGCGCCTGCTCCTCCTGCCCGCCGCCCTGCTCTGCCTGGCCGCGGCCCCGCCACCCAAAGCCGCTCCGGCCAAGGCCTCGCCCGCGAGGCCGGCGCCCGCCACGGTCGCAGCTCCCAAGGCCGCGACGCCGCCGACCAGCCCCTTCGACGCCACCAATCCCCAGGCAATCATGGATCTGCTGGGCACGGCCGGCGCGAAGGTGCAGACCAGCCGGCGCGAGGACGACGCGGTGTTCATCGCCGTCACATCGACGGCCGCCAGCTTTTCCATGCAGTTCGCCGGCTGCAGCCCCCAGGGTCGCGCCTGCAAGGCGGTGCTCCTGGACCGCGCCGTGGGGCGTAGCGCCGTCACCGGAGCTCAGGTCAACGCCTTCAATCAGACCTCGATGATGTGCCGCATCTACCAGGCGCAGGGCGGCGAGGCCCACGTCGTCTACTCCGCCATCCTCGTTCGGAGCATGACCCGCGACGACGTCAACACCCACTTGCTGGCCTGGCAAGGCTGCCTCGCCGACACCGCCGACTTCCTCCGCGACCCCGCTGCCTACCTGGCCAACGCGGCATAGCCTCAACGTTTGGAGGGACTAGGTCGAATCGACATTCAGGGATTCACGGATCGCATGATGCGTGATTCATAGGTCTCCGCTTAGGCGGAGGTCTGTGATGGCTGTGAAGCGATACGAGCTGAGCGAGGTGCAGTGGGAGCGGATCGCGCCGTTGTTGCCGGGTAAGTCTTCTGATCCGGGTCGGACGGGCGCGGACAACCAGCTGTTTGTGAACGGGGTGCTGTGGGTG
>CALQQB010000040.1 GCA_943332615.1 Phenylobacterium deserti | reverse complement strand
GGCCCGCGTCGGCGTCGGCGTCGGCGAGGCCAGCATCACGCCGGCGGCCGGGTCCCTGATCGCCGACTACTTTCCGCCGGAACAGCGCCCCAAGGCTTATTCGATCTGGATGATGGGCGGCTCGCTCGGCAACAGCCTGTCGCCACTGTTCGCCGCGATGGCGATCCTTCTGGCCGACCATCTGCACCGCACGGGGGCCGCATGGGCCGTCGACATGAAGACGTGGCAGATCGCCTTCTTCCTGGTGGGCGCGCCGGGCCTGGTCGTCGCCCTGGTCTTCTGGCTGGTGGTCGCCGAACCGGTGCGCCGGCAGCGCATGGCGGCTTCCGCCCAAGGCTTTCCATTGGCCCCGCTCTGGGCGGCCCTGACAGCCCAGCGGGGCGCCTATGCGACCCTGATCTCCGCGGCGGTGCTCAACGTGACCTGCATTTACGCCTCGATCGGCTGGATGCCGACGCTCTTCGTGCGGGTGCACCAATGGAGCCCGGTGAAGATCGGCGCCGCCTTTTCTCTAGTCAATATCCCCGTCGCGCTGTGCGGCGCCCTTGTCGCCGGCTGGGCCATGTCGTGGCTCGCCCGACGCGGACGGCGGGACGCGCCGCTGACCATGGTGCTGGGGCATGCCTGCGCCATCCTGCTTTGCGGAACCGTGGCCTGCCTGTCGCCATGGCCCACGCTGACCCTGGCGCTCAATGCCGTCACCGCCCTTACGTCCACCTGGTCCTATGCCGCCGCGATGACTGGACTGAACCAGATCACCCCCAACGAACTGCGCGGCCAGATCGCGGCGATCTTCACGCTCTGCACCGGCCTCTTTTCGATGACCGTCGGCTCGTTCGCGGTCGGCTTCCTGTCCGATGTGGTGTTCCGCGGACCTGGCGGCGTCGCGCCCAGCCTCGCGTGCGTCTTCGCCGTCTGCGCGGTCGGTTCGATCGCGGTTCTCCTGGCCGGCCGGCACAGCTATCGCCGGGCCGAGCGCGCCGCGCAGACTTGGTGAATCGGACGGTTGGCGCCGGAAGCCTGTGCGCCTCCGCCATCAGGGCTCAAGCAACGATCTGCCGGGGTGACTTGGAGTCGAGATCGCGGTAGGAGCACCTATGGTTGCTGCGAAACAGACGAAGGCCGCGGCTGCGGCCGCTGCCAAGGCCGTTGGCAAGAATCTGCCGGTTCCCCTCTATCACCAGATCTTCCTGCTCCTCCGCGACGAGATCATGAGCGGCCAGCGGCCACTGGGGTCGCTAGTGCCGACAGAACAGGAGCTGTCGCGCATCTACGGCGTCTCTCGGATCACGACGCGCAGGGCGCTTGACGAGCTGGCGCAGAACCACCTGGTTGAGCGCAAGCGCCGGGTTGGCACGCGCGTCATCTACGAGCCGGCGTCTCCGCCGATCGAAGCCAGCATCGAGCAGGCCCTCGAGTCGCTGCTCACTCTTGGGCGGACGACCAAGGTGAAGCTGATGGAGTATGCCGACGAGGTCGGCGAGCCTTCCGTTCTGGCGATGCTTCATCTTGAGCCCAATGAGCACGTCATCCGTGTGGTCCGGGTGCGCTGGCTCGACAACCAGCCCCTGGGCTGCGTGGTCAGCTACATGCCCGCGAAGCTCGGGCTGAAGTTCAGCCGCGCCGACCTGGAAGCCCACCCGATGCTCAAGCTGATCGAGCGGACCAAGCTCAAGATCGGCACCGCCACCCAGACGATCTCCGCCACCTCTGCCGATGCCGCGCTGGCCACCATGTTGGATGTCGAGATTCGGTTTCCGATCCTCAGGATCGGCCGGGTTCTGTGCAGCGATGCGGGCGAGCCCCTGCTCTACACCATGGCCCAGTACCGGTCCGACAAGTATCAGATCCGGCTGGACCTGCACTCTTTTGGCGACCGCAAGGACGCGTTGGCCAACGGCATGAAGACGATGAGCCCCGCTCTCGCCGGAACGAAGGCCGACAGGGTGGCGTCGAAGGGCGAAGGCGACACTTCAGCCTGCCCGCCGAGCGAGAAGCCGGCCAAGTCGCAGCCGCGACGCGCCAAGGCGGCTCTTGAGAAGCCGGCGCCCGAGGCAGCCAAAGCGGCGCGTGCCGGCAAGTCCTCGCGCGTTTCGGCCTGAGAGGCGAGCGCGCACAATCTGGGCGCCCTGCGAAATCTTATTGTTATATAGATATAGCGTTTTGACGTGCCCCTTGCGGAGCCTAGACTACGGCTAAGAGCCTGTTGGGCGCGTCGGCGACGCGCCCGGGTTCGGGCCGCCGCCGGAGGGAGACCAGATGCGCTCAGACCCCAACGTCTATGACTACTGGCCCTACCGCGATCGTCCGAAGATCGTGTGGCCGGGCGGCAAGAAGCTGGCGTTCTGGGTCGCGCCAAACATCGAGTTCTACGAATACAATCCCCCGGTCAATCCTTCGCGTCCGCCCTGGACCCGGCCCGTCCCAGACGTCGTGAACTACTCGGCCCGCGACTGGGGCAATCGGGTCGGCCACTGGCGGATGATGGAGATGCTGGACCGACCCGGTATCCGCGGCTCGATCTCGCTCTCCACAGCGCTCTGCGACCATCACCCGGAGATCATCGAGGCCTGCGCCGCGCGGGACTGGGAGTTCTTCAGCCACGGCATCTACAACACGCGCTACTCCTACAACATGACCGAGGCGCAGGAGCGCACGATCATCGAGGACGCTATCGACACTGTGATGAAGGCCACGGGAAAGCGCATCCGCGGCTATCTGGCGCCGGCCTTGACGATGACGGAACGGACCCTCGACCTGATGGGCGAGTACGACTTCTGGTACACCTGCGACCTGTTCCACGACGATCAGCCGCAGCCGCTGAAGACCCGGACCGGCAGGCTGCTCTCGGTCCCCTACGCGCTCGAGACCAACGACGTGATCACCTACATGGTCCAGGGCATGGACCCGTGGCGCTACGCCGACATGCTGAAGCGCCACTTCGACCAACTCTTGGAGGAGGGTGAGCGCAGCGGCACGGTGATGTGCATCCCGCTTCACGCATACCTGGTCGCCCACCCCAACCGCATCCGAGCCTTCGACGACGCCCTCAAGCATATCGATGGCCACAAGGCCGACATCTGGACGACCACCGGCGCGGAGATCGCCCAGCACTATCGTGAAAATTACTGGGACCAGACGATCGCGGACATCGCCGATCGCGGCTTCGCAACCAAAGGCACAGGGTTCGGCCATGTCGCTGCCTGAGGACTACACCGCCTACCCGCGTCGCGCCTATGGCATGGATCAGGACCGCTACGACTGGCGGCCGGAGTGCGGCCGCCAGAAGGTCAGCTGGCCCGGCGGAAAGTCCGTCGCGGGCCTGATCGTCGTGCCGGTCGAGGAATTCATGCTCAAGCCGAGCGGCAAGCCCTTCATGCACCCGAGCGCCGTAAACGGCGTCTATCCGGACCTGCGGCAATACACGGCCCGGGACTATGGCAACCGGGTCGGGATCTTTCGCATACTCGACACGCTGAAGGCCAATGGCCTGACCGCCACCGTGCCGATCAATGCGTCGCTGCTGGAGACCCGGCGCTACCTCATCGACCAGATCCTCGCCGACGGTCACGAGATCGCCGCCTACGGCCTGGATACGGACCACATCCATGTCACCTCGCTTGGCGAAGAGACCGAGACCGCCTGGATCGAGCAGACCCGCGCGGCGTTCGAAGCGATCGGCCTGCGTCCACGTGCCTGGATGAGCCCGGCGCGCCAGCAGTCGCTCGTCACCCTGGACCTCATCGCCAAGGCGGGCTTCGACGTCTGCCTGGATTGGGAGCAAGACTCCGTGCCCGTCACGATGGGCACGTCGGGAGGCCCGGTCTCGGCGGTTCCGGTGACGATGGAGCTGGACGATCGCGCGTTGATGATCGATCGCCGCCAGACGGAACAAAGCTGGTCGGACCAGATTCTCGCGGCCCTCGACTACCTGAAGGAACGCGCGCCGGTGGAGGGCGGTCAGGTCCTGAGCTTCACCCTGACGCCCTTCGTGTCCGGCCAGCCGTCGCGTACCTGGGCGCTGCGAAAGGTCCTGGAGGCGCTTGGCGCCGACGACGCGCTCTGGAGCGCCGGCGCCTCGGCGATCGCGGACGCGGTGAAATAGGGTCCGGCCGCGGGCCTCCGGGATTTCAGAGGCCCGCGGCTGGAAACCTAGGCGGGTTGCATGGCGGATGTCTTGAGGCCGGTCAGCCAAGTCTGCACCTCGGCGACCGGTACGACGTCAGCATACTTCACGGCCAGGTCGTAGAGGTTGGCGAAGTGTGGGCTCTCGTGCTTGTCGGCCACGCATTCCTCGGGAACGATCGTGCGGTAGCTGCGTGAAAGGCTGTCCACCGCCGTGGCGCGCACGCAGCCCGAGGTCGAGCCGCCGGTCACGATTACGGTGTCGATCTTGTGGAAGGTCAGCAGCGACGGCACGAGCGTCTCGAAGAACGCCGACGCCATGCGCTTGGCGATGACGATGTCCGTCTCGCCGATGGTCAGGCGCGGGTCCAGCTGGGAACGCTCCGAGCCGTACTTGATGTTCTGCAGCGAATCTGGCGTGTCGGTCCGCGTGCCCCAGATGCCGCAGTCCTCGCCGCTCGGCAGATAGGCGCAGTAGGTCCACACGACCGGAAAGCTCAGGTCGCGGCAAAGGGCGGCCAGCGCGTTCACATAATCCAGTTGCAGCGGATCGGTTTCATAGGCGGTCTTGAACGTACCGACCTCGGTGTACGCCCGCTGGAAGTCGATATTGATCAGCGCAGCGCGGCTGCCATAGCCGAAGGGCGGACGACGGACGCCGGCCTTCAGCTCTTCATACATTTGCCGAGAGGTCTTGTTCGAAAGTTCCATGGAGGCTCCAGAGCTGCTGCGCGGATTGACGTTTGCACGTCACCCCGATGGGAGGTTGGCCTTTCATGCAATCGATAGCACGAAAGGCGTCGTCATTGTTATAGTGTTATGCCATTTGAATGGCTTGTGTTTGTTTGTCGTCTGTAAAGCCGGGGGGCCCGTTTGATGCCGCAGCGATCGGTTTCCGCCCAACCCCCCGCCGTCGCCCAGCTTGGCTGACGCACCGCCGACAGACCTTGCTACAATCGGCGGCGGCGGCCGGCGCTTCGGCCTGCCGCCTGATCGGCTCATGGTGCCGTTCATCGTGGCCATGGCGTTCGTCCTGGAGCAGATCGACTCGACGATCGTCACCATCGCGATCCCTCAGATGTCGCTCGGCCTGGGCGTACGCCCGATGACCTTGGACGTCCTGGTCACCAGCTACATCATCAGCGTCGCCATCTTCCTGCCAATCAGCGGCTGGTTGGCCGAACGCTATGGCGCCCGCCGCGTCTTCTGCTGGGCAATCGCCCTCTTCACTGTGAGTTCCGTCGCCTGCGGCAACGCCACCGACTTCGAAACTATGGTGGTCGGCCGGTTCGTTCAGGGAATGGGCGGGGCGCTCATGACCCCCGTCGGCCGCCTGATCCTGCTCCGCAGCTTCACCAAGGGCGACCGCATCACGGCGATGAACTACATGATGATACCGGTCATCGTCGGTCCGGCGCTCGGGCCCCTGGTCGGCGGCCTGATCCTGACCCATGCCTCGTGGCGCTGGATCTTCTACGTCAACCTGCCGCTGGGGGTGCTGGGGATCGCTTGCGCCCTGCGGTTCTTTCCCGTCTTCCCGTCTGGCCATCGAACCCGCTTCGACGCGCTGGGCTTCACGCTCTGCGCCCTCGGATGCGCCTTGTTCATGTTCGGTGTCGAGGCCCTGGTCCACCACAAGGTCGCGGCCGCCGCAGGGGCTATCGCTGTCGTCGTCGGGGTGGCCGTGCTGGCGCTCTATGCCCGCCATGCGCGCCGCTCCCCGAACCCGGTGCTGAACCTCTCCCTGCTGCGGTCCCGGACCGTCGGGGTCGGCATCCTGAGTGGCGGCATCTGCCGCTTCGGCATGAACGCGCCGACGTTCCTGCTGCCGATTTTACTGCAGGTCGCCTTCGGCCTTGGTCCGATGCAGGCGGGCCTGCTGACCTTCACATCCGCGCTGGGCGCGCTTTCCAGCCGGCTGATCACCCGGCACATGCTGGCGCGCGTGGGGTTCGGCCGCACGCTGACCATCAACTCCGCCATCGTCGTGCTCTGGATAGCCGGGTTCGGCTTCCTCGCGGCCGCGACGCCGCTCTGGATGTTGGCCCTCTATCTCCTGGGCTTCGGCGTGCTCCGGGCAATCCAGTACAACAGCATCCAGACCCTGATCTATTCTGAGCTCGACGGCCCGGCGCTCAGCCAGGGCACCAGCCTCGCCGGAGTCGCGCAGCAGCTGTCAACGGCCATGGGCGTGACCATAGCGGCCTCGCTGCTGGCCGCTTTCGCCGGTCCGCTGGGCCATCCCGAGATCGCCGACTTCCGCAAGGTCGTGGCCATCGTCGCGGCCTTTCCGCTGCTGGCCGTGATCGGATTCCTTCGGCTCAAGCCCACCGACGGCGCGGAGGTCAGCGGCTACGCGCCGCGATAGGCTGCCCGCACCATGAACCGCCCGCCGTCGCCCCATATTGCCGCCTGGAGCCACCCCGCATGACACCCGCCCGCGGCAAAGCTGCCGAACCGGAGATGCTTCTCGATCTCGCGCAGCGTTTCGCGCCTTGGCATACCTGCCTGCTAATCGTCGATATGCAGAACGACTTCTGTGCGCCGGGCTTCGGCGCACACCGCGCCGGCCGCGACCCCGGGAATCCAGCGCCTGCTGACCGCTGCCCGGGGCGCCGGCGCGGCCGTGGCCCACGTGGGGTTGAGCACCTTGCCCGACCACGCCAGCGACTCCGGACCCTGGCTCGCGCAGCGCCGCCGCGCGACCTTCTCGGCCGAAGACCTCTGCCTGACGGGCACGAAAGGCGTCGAGTTCATCGCGCCCCTCGCCCCCATTGCGGGCGAATGGGTGGTGCGCAAACAACGCTATAGCGCCTTTACCGGCACAGACCTCGACCTCCTCCTCCGGGCGCGTCAGATCCGATCACTGATCGTCACCGGCGTCTCGACCAACGCCTGCGTCGAGAGCACGGTGCGCGCCGGGTTCGAGCTCGACGACTACATCTGCACGCCGCCCGATGGGACGGGATCGTGGGACCAGCGTCTGCACGAGACAACCTTGGCCAACGTCGATCACCGGTTCGGAGTGACGCTTTGCGTGGACGAGATCATCGCCATCTGGTCCTCGCGGGCTTGAGCGGCGACCCGCCCAGTCAATTCACCCTGATGACCACCTTGCCCAGCTTGTCGCCTGCGGCGGCATAGGCCAGGGCGGCGTTGGCGTCGGCGAAGTCGAAGACCCGGTCGATGACCGGCTTGATCGAATGTCGATCCATGGCGGCCAGCATGTCGGCGAACATGCGGCGGCTGCCCACCACAATGCCCTTCAGGGTAAGGTCGCGGATGATCAGCAGCGGAAGCCGCAGCGGGGCCAACGGACCGCCCTGAAGCCGATCCGACGTCACCGGGCTCGCGCCGATGAACATGATGCGGCCCCCGGAGGCAGAGGCTTCCAGGCACTGATCGAGTTCGCCGATGCCGACGTTGTTGATCACCACCTGGGCGCCGCGCCCCTCGGTCAGCGCCATCACGGCCTCCGACCACTGGCGCGTGTCGCGATAGTTGATCGTCTCGTCGGCGCCCACTTCGCGCATCCGCGCCAGCTTCTCGTCGCTAGATGAGGTGACGATGACCCGTGCGCCCAGCATCTTCGCCCACTGCAGCGCGAACACCGAGACGCCGCCCGTACCGATGGTGACCAGAGTATCTCCCGGCTGTAGACGGCCCTTCTCGACCACTGCCTGCCACGCGGTCAGGCCGGCGCTGGGCAAGGTCGCAGCCTGGGCGAAACTCAGGCTGTTTGGGATGCGAAGAAGGGCCTCGGCCGGGACAACCGCCTTCTCGGCAAGGAACCCGTCCCGCGTCTGGCCAAAATCATCCTCGCGCATGGCGACGTTCCAGGCGCCGTCCAGCCAGCGCCAGTAATGGGTCATCGTCACCCGATCGCCGGGGGCGGCCTCGCTCACGCCGGCTCCGACCGCTAGGACCTCGCCCGCGACATCGCAAAGCGGAATGCGGGTGGGCGGGGCTGGCCCCCCATAGACGCCGGTGGTCATGATCGCGAAGTCGCGGGCGTTTGGTCCCGTCGCCCGGATCCGGATCAGGGCCTCGCCTGGACCCGGCTCGGGATCCGGCCGTTCGACGAGCCGCATCCTGCGACTGATCGCGAAGTCACCGATTTCATAAGCCATCAACGGAATACGGTCTCCCTCTGGCGCGGCATTCTCCGCGGAGACCTGCCGGCTCGCTCGTCGCGCAAAGCGGCCCAGGAGGCCAGGCGCCCTTGGTTCAGGGTCGCCGCCGGAGTAGGATTTATATAGTTCTATGTCTATACCAAATGATGCTCAAAATGGAGCGCCCATCCAAGCCTCTCGATGCAGGAGCCTCGACATGCCCGCGACCCTCACCCGGCGCTACGTCGCAGGCCGCCACGGTCAGATACATCTGCGGCAGGCAGGCGCAAAGGGCGCAAGGCCGGCCCTGCTCTGCCTGCATATGAGCCCGATGAGTGGGCGCATCTTCGAGCGGTTGCTGGTCGAGATGGCGCGGGATCGACGTGCCGTGGCCCCTGACACGCCAGGCTTCGGCATGTCGGACGCGCCGTCAAGCCCACCAGAAATCGCCGACTACGCCGCGGCCATGTCCGACGTCATCGAAGGCCTCGAACTGGACGCGCCGGTGGACGTGCTTGGCTATCACACGGGCGCCATGACCGCGCCCGAACTGGCAATCCTGCGACCCGACCGCATCCGCCGCGTAGTGATGGTCGCAGCGCCGATCTATACGGCCGAGGAGCGCGATGCCGCCCAGCGCCAGTACACCCGCCCCAAGCCGCGGCCGGACGGCCGCCACCTGCTGGACCCCTGGATCGGATTGACCCATTGGAACCTGCATTCGGGCGCGACGATCGAGGATGTGGCTGACGAATTCCCCGAAATGATCGCGGGCCGCGCCCTCGCCGGCTGGGGCCACAGGGCGGCATTTAATCATCGGCTTGAAGATCGTCTGCCGCTGGTTAAGCAACCGGTGCTCGTGCTCAACCCGCAAGACGACATCTGCGACAAGACTCCGCGCGCGGCCGCCTACCTACATAACGCAAGAATTCTCGATCTGCCGGGGTGGGGACATGGCTTTCAGACACGGCGCGCGGCCGACGCGGCGGCCCTGCTCCGCAGCTTCCTCGACGCGCCAGATACCGCGCCCTTCTCCGGATTACAGATCCCGGCGGACGCGCTGGTGGAGCGCGCACTGCCGACGCAAGCCGGCCGCCCGATGTTGACAGACTAGGCTTGTGTCGAGGCGCGCGAGCCTGCGTAGAGGTGATTTGGGATCTGCCTGGACGCAGCCACCAAATATTTTCCCGCGACAATGGTCGCCTACTCCTTCAGCTCGATACGGATGACGATGCCGGCATGATCCGGGGCGACATGGGCATGCTCTATCTTTGGGTTCGCGAACAGGACGCCCGTGTCGGGGACTTCTCCAAGATGGATGATCTTGTGGTGTTGCTGACGCCAAGGTCCGGAGACCAGTTGCCGCTCGACTGCCCCCACGACCAATTACTTCCCCTCGTCTTCGGACGAAATTTCCCGAAAATCAGTCCAGCCAGCCAGCCCTGCGGCGGGTGGCCGGAAGGCTGGTCGCGCCCCGACGTGGACCCCGGCGATCCCCCGGGCTGACACCGTCGAGCGCGCCGCCTTTTCGGATGTCGCAATGTGTGCGAGACGCCACGGCACATGACCCTGAGCGCGCGACCCGACCAATGAAGCAGTTTCTGATCACGGCGGCCGGGGTGTTCGCGGGCCTGCTGATCTTCATGATCGGCGTACCCTTCGTGCTGATCGGCATGGCGGTGTCGGCCACCGCGCCGGCCCCAATCCCGACCCACACGATCCTGGAACTGGATCTGCGGGCGCCGCTCACCGACCAGGCGCCGCAGAACCCGCTGTGGGGCCTGGGGCGCAACTCCACCTCGGTGATGTCGATCATCACCACGCTTCGCCGCGCGGAAAAGGATGACCGGGTGCAGGGCGTGCTGGTGCGGCTGCCGGAAGGCGGGATCGAGCCCGGCATGGCCGACGAGATCCGCCTGGCGTTCAGCCACTTCCGGGCCGCGGGCAAGCCGATCTACGCCCACAGCCAAGGCATCTATCCGTCGGGCTTCGTGACCGCCACCTACATGCTGGGGGCCTCGGCCGACCAGTTCTGGATGCAGCCGGGGGCCTCGCTGCAGGTCACCGGCATCGCCAGCGAGGACCTGTTCTTCAAGCGCCTGTTCGACAAGTACGGCGTCTCGCCCCAGTACGAGCAGCGCTACGAGTACAAGAACGCGGTCAACGGCTACCTCTATTCGGACTACACGCCCGCTCACAAGGAATCGGCGCTGTCCTGGATGGGCTCGATCTATCAGTCGAACCTGGGCGCCGCCGCGGCCGATCGAAAGAGCGACCCGACGGCGCTACGGGCAAAGCTCGAAGCTGGCCCCTATGTCGCCGAGGACGCGCTGAAGCTGAAGCTGATCGACAAGGTCGGCCAGGTGCGAGAGGCCGAGC
The DNA here is from genome assembly GCA_943332615.1 of Phenylobacterium deserti. Lineage (GTDB taxonomy): Bacteria > Pseudomonadota > Alphaproteobacteria > Caulobacterales > Caulobacteraceae > Phenylobacterium > Phenylobacterium deserti_C. The sequence continues at coordinate 29,291 of CALQQB010000040.1, read as the reverse complement.
AGGCGCTGCTTGACCAGGCCGGGGACGGCGCCCAGGCGGTCGACTTCGACGACTACGCCGACAGTCACCGCGAACGCGCCCGGCCCACCGGTGACACCATCGCCGTGATCGAGGCCGAGGGCCCGATCCTCACCGGCGAGGACCACGGCTCGAACCCGTTCACCGGCGGAGCCAGCATCTATTCCGACAACCTGTCGGAGGCGATCCTGCGCGCGGCCAAGGCCAGTTCGGTGAAGGCCATCGTGCTGCGCCTGAACTCACCGGGCGGGTCCGACACCGCGTCGGAACAGATCCTGGACGCCATCCGGGTGGCCAAGGCCAAGAAGAAGCCGGTGGTGGTGTCGATGAGCACCTACGGGGCCTCGGGGGGCTACTGGATCTCGTCGGAGGCCTCGGGAATCGTGGCCCAACCGACCACGCTCACCGGCTCGATCGGGGTCTATGGCGGCAAGTTCGCTGTCGGGCCGGCGCTGGCGCGGTTCGGCGTGGACGTGCGCGAGGCCGGGGTGGGCGGCGAGTACGCCGGCGCCTTCGGCATGGGCCAGCCCTTCACCGCCGGACAGCGGGCGGCCTTCGCGGGCTGGATGGACCGCATCTACGGCAACTTCATCACCCGCGTCGCGGCCGGTCGAAAACTGCCGGAGGCCCGCGTGCGCGAGATCGCCAAGGGTCGAGTGTGGACCGGCGCCCAGGCCAAGGACATCGGCCTCGTGGACAAGATCGGCGGCTTCTATCAGGCCGTGGACCTGGCCAAGGAGATGGCCGGGCTGCAGGGCGATATTCCACTGCGCCGCATGACCCCCAGCGAGGGCGCGTTCGAGGCCATCCAGAAGGCGCTGGGCGTCTCGGCAACGTCGGCGCGCACCCTGGCGGCGGCGGCCTGGGTGTTCGGCGACCCGCGCGCCCAGGGCGTCCTGGACCGGCTGGGCGAGGCCCGGCTGCGCGAGCAGGGCCACGCCGCGGTGCTGGCCCCCATGCCGATCCGCTAAGTCGGCGGCGGCGGGCGGCGGTGGCCGCGCTGAAACGACACCTCGCGGCGACCGAAATCGAGGATGACGGACTCGAAGTTCCGCAGGACGTCGACGCCCACCAGCATGGCCGGCCGCGTGTTCAGGCCCCACAGGCTGAAGATGTGCAGCGGCGCGAAGGCCGCGCGGATATCGTAGAGGCCGATGCCGCCCAGGCGCAGGCGCGGCAGGGCCCCCAGTGTCGCTTCCGAGGTCTGGCCCGTGGCGCTGATCAGCTCGGTCCTGACCAGGCGCCGGGCGTAGGCGGGATCGGCCGCGACCAGGGCGCTCAGCAGGGCCTCGTTGCCGCAGGTGATCTGGGCGCCGGAATCGAGGAAGGCGTTGACCGGGATGCCGGCCACGTCGGCGTCGAAGATCACCAGCTGGCCGGAGCGATACTGCGCCGGCGCCACGATGGCCCGCGTCGGATCGGGGATACGGGTGTCGGTGGCCCGGCCGATGACGGCGCCCGAGCCGGACGGGCCGATCTCGAAGCTGTTGGCGCGGAAATTCAGCTCCATCCGGCGGCCCTTCAGCACATCGATGCCCAGCAGCCCGTCCGCGCCAAGGCTCGCGCCGGGCAGCACCGGCAGACGCAGGTTGTGCGAAATCACCTGCCCGACCCGCAGCCGTGGGACCTTCACGAACGGCGCAGCCTGGACGCCGGCGATCCCGTGGACGGCTTCCTCCCCATCGCTGGCGAGACCGCAGCGCGCGGCGGTCTCGGTACTGACCACGGTGCGGTTGGCCCCGGTATCGACCACGAACTGGAACGGCCCGCGGTTCCCCAGGTAGACCGGCGCCGTCATCCGCAGCGCTTCGTCGAAAGCCGTCTCCAGCCGGGTCCCGGTGGCCGCCGACGCGGGCGGCCTGGCCTGGGCGAGGTTGATGGACACGATAGGCTCGCGCGGCACGATCGGCTCGCGCGCCTCCGGCGACGTCACGCAACCTGCCAGCAGGCCCGCCGCCAGCGTCTGCACCGCGTGGCGGCGCGAGACGCTCACTCGGCCGGATATCCGAAGCGCTCGACCCAGGCCCCCAGGGCCGGCAGGATAGGCGCCAGTTGCTCGCGGTAGCGGCGCCACGCGCCGACGCCCTCGGCGCTGAGGCCGCGGGAGAGCTGGGCGCCGCTGGGCGTGGCCACGGCGCGGTCGCGGGCCTGGTCGGCGAAGTTGCGGACGGTGTCCGACCACGGCAGGCCCAGGAAGGCCCCCACCTCGCCCACCACCGTGTCGAAGTCCGCCACCAGGGCCTCGTGGCGCACCACCAGGGTATTGCCGGCCATGGCCGGCTGCAGCAGGTCGGCCAGTCGCATGGCCACGTCGTAGTAGCCGGCCACGCCCGGCAGGGTCAGCAACTGGTAGGCCTGGCTGCTCATCGCGAAGCGGCGGCGATAGCAGCTGAGCACCACGTCGCGCGGATCGCGGCGGGCGAACAGGATCTTCGCGTCCGGGAACAGCTTGAGGATCAGCGGCAGGCGGAAGGTGTTGAAGGGGTGCTTGTCGACAAACACCTTGCCGGCCGGCTCGGCGCCCTCGGCGCGCACCCGGGCCCAATAGGCGGCCCGTAACGGCGCGAGCTCGGTTTCCCCCGCCTGGGCCAGCCGGGCGAGGTCCGGCGGGCTCATCAGGAAAGCGCGCTGGGCGTCGGCCAGCGTCTCGCGCTCTTCCAGGGCCTCGACCTCCGGATGGCTGGCCAAAACCTGCTCCAGCAGCGTGGTGCCGGAGCGGGGGAAGCCCATGAGGAAGACGTGGACCTTCGGTCCGTCGGCCGGCGGATCGCTGCGCGAGGTCCAGGCGGCCGGCGGAATCTGTTGCAGCTCGTCCAGCATGGCGCGGGTGAAGTCGAGCGCGCTGACGCCCTGGCCATGCACCGGCGCGTAGGCCCGCCACAGGCCCATGTTGCAAGCCGCGTAGGCCTGGAAAGCTTCGGCCGGCAGGTCCTGTGAGTCGAGCACATCGCCCAGCTGGCCATGGGCCAGGGCGCGCTGCTGAGCTGTCAGGCGTTCGTCGCCGGCCAGCAGTTCCAGCCGCCGCTGGGCGCGTTCCCCCGCGCCCTCGGCGGCGTCGGCGGCCGCCAGCACCATCACCGCGTCGGGGAAGTTCGGCTCGGCCTCCAGCACCTCATCGGCCAGGGGTCGCGCCTCGGCGTGCGCGCCCCGGCGGCTCAGCAGATTGGCCAGGCCCTGCATGGCGCCCAGGTTGTCGGGGTCCAGCTCCATCGTCAGGCGGTAGGCGGCTTCGGATTCCTTCAGCCGGCCCAGGGCTTCCAGCACCGTGCCCCGGGCGCAGTGCGAACCGGCGAAGTCGGGCTGGAGGGCCACGACGCTCTCAAACATCGCCAGGGCCTCGGGGTAGCGTTCCAGTCGTGCAAGCACGAGGCCGGCGGCGTTGCGCGCGCCGATGTCCTGGGGCGCCAGTTCGATCGCCCGGCCCAGGGCCTGCAGCGCCTCGTCGAAGCGGCCCTCCTGCTCGCGCTTCAAGGCGGCCAGGTTCAGCACCATCGGATGCTCCAGCCCGGACTTGAGCGCTTCATCCGCCAGCGTTGCGGCGCGCGGGAAATCCCGGGCCTGGGCTGCGGACTGGATCGCGGCCAGGGTCGCGGCGTCCGCAACCGGGTTGCGGGCGGCCGGAGCCGTGGCCGTAGCCCCGGCGACGCGCAGCGACGGCGCGGGCGTGTAGCCCGACTTCACCTTGATCTGGCTGACTTTCCACTCGTTCAACGCCGCAAATCCTCAATCTGGGAAGCCGGCGCCTAGCCTAGCAGCCGTCGTGCCGCGACGCGCGGCTAGAAGACTGGCGCTCCTAGAAGCTTGGCGCGTCTGGATAGGCCGCCAGCACCGGGCCGAGCGCGTCCTTCAACGGCTCCAGCCAGGGCTCGAAACGCCGCCAGTGCTCGGCGGCATCGGTGAAGATCGGCTGGCGCACCTGCTCCGAGCTGGCCGTCCGCACGGCGCGGTCGTTCTCGTAGAACCGCAGGCAGGCGGGCTCGAACTCCAGGCCGCAATAGGCCAGCAGCGCGCGGGTCTCGGCCTCCGGATCGGTCACCATCCGCTCATAGATCACCCGGTGGATGCGGCCCGGCAGGACCGCGTCGAAGTGGGCCATCAGCTCCACATAGTCGGCGTAGTAGCGGCCCAGGTCGGCGAGGTCGTAGGTGAAGGTCTGGCCGGCGGCGAAGTGCTGCTTGAAGCCGGAGAAGCAGCAGCCCAGCGGATGGCGGCGCGCATCGATGATCTTCGCGTTCGGCAGGATCAGGTGGATGAAGCCCGTGTGGGCGAAGTTGTTGGGCAGCTTGTCGACGAAGAACGGCCGGTCGGTCTTTCGGTGGACCCTGGCGCGCTCGAGGTAGGCTTGGCCCAGGTCCGCGATCTCCGCTCGCGACAGGGCGGCCAGCACATCGGGGTAGGCGCTCTCGGTCTCGCGGCGCGCCGGGCCGCCCAGCTCGGCCGCGAGGTTCGGAATATGTGGCAGCTCCTGGGTGCCCTCCACCTGGCTGTGGCTTGCGAGGATCTGCTCGATGAGAGTGGAGCCGGAACGCGGCAGGCCCAGGATGAAGATCGGATCCGGGCGCGGGCTGCCCTGGCCTGAACGCGCCGCGAAGAAGCCACGCCCCAGCAGGGCCTTGGTGCGGCGCATCTGGGTGCGATTGTCGTCGGCGTCATAGTCCAGGCGGGCGCGCTGCAAGGCGTTGGCCCGGGTGTATTCGGCGAAGGCCTCGGCGTCGCGGCGCAGGTCCTCATAGGCCTTGCCCAGAGCGAAGTGGAGTTGCAGGCGGTCGGGGGCCTGCAGGTCCGGCCGCGCCAGGGCCGCGCGCATGGCGGCGAGGTCGGCTTCGTCGAAGCGCACGGTCTTGAGGTTGGCCAGGCTCCACCAGGCCTCGCCCAGCTTGGGGTCCAGGGCCAAGCTGCGGCGGTAGGCGGCCACCGCCTCGGCCTGTCGGCCGACGGTCTTCAGGGCGTGACCATAGCTCATCCACGGCAGCGGCTGGTCAGGGTGGGCCTCGATCACGGCGCCATAGGCGTCCGCCGCGGCCTCGTCGTCGCCCAGTCGCATCAGGGCGGCGGCGCGCAGGTGGCGATACAGAGGGTTGGCAGGGTCGGCGGCCAGCAGGCGTTCGGCCTGGACCAGCGTCTCTGCGCTGCGGTGACGCCAGCTCAGCACCATGGCGTAGGCGTAGCGGGCGTCGATGAAGCCGGGGGCCAGGTCCACGCAGCGCGCCAGCAGGGCCTCGGCCTCGGGATTGCGGCCGCTCCGCGACACCACCTCGCCTAGCACCCACAGCGCCAGCACGTCGTCCGGCCGCCGCGACAGCACCTGGCGCGCCATCCCCTCGGCCTCGGACAACCGCCCCGCGCAGACCGCGTCGGCAGCCCGGACCAGATCGGCGTCGGCGACCGTGGCGCGCATCAGCCGGGCATAGGCCGCGTCCGCCGCGGGCACATCGCCGCCCAGACGCAGGCGGTCGCCCTCGGCCCGCCACCGGGCGGCCTCCGCCGGTTGGGCCGGGGTTGGCGCAGCCGGGCGGGGGGCCGGAACGGCCCCGATCCTGATGCTGTATCCGCCGGACGACCAACTGCTCACGAAAACAGCTCCCTTCGGCGCCGAGCCTAACAGCCATGCCCGCAAAAAGAATGGGGCGGCGGATTGCTCCGCCGCCCCACTCGAGAGTTCCGGTCCGGTCGTCGACTTAGAAGTCGGCGGTCAGGCCGATGAAGGCGTAGCGGCCGAAGGCGTCATAGACTTGCGGCCAGGTGTTGCCGTTGCAGGGCCCGGTCGGGCAGTTCGACGAACCCGTCAGCGGCGGATCCTTGTCGAACACGTTGTTGATGCCGGCACGGAACTTGAGGTTGTCGCGCATCGTCCAGGTGGTGGTCAGGTCGAAGTAGTCGCGAGCCTTCAGGGTCCGGTCCGACTCGTACTGGATGCCGGTGTTGTTCAGCTGCGGGTTCGTCGAATAGGCATCCAGGGAGGCCTTGTTGAAGTGCCGCCATTGGATCGAGAGGCCAACGCCCTTGATCCAGTCGCCGTACTCGAACGGGGTGGCCCAGGTCAGGCGGACCTTGTGGCGCCATTCCGGAGCCGGGACGCCGCAGACGGTGCCATAGAGGCCGGCGCAGTCATAGTAGGCGTCGCCCGGCAGCGGCTTGGTCTGCAGCTTGTCGAGATAGGTGCCGACGAAGCTCAGGGTGAGGCCACCCATGTTCTCCAGGCCCAGCACGTCCAGGTCGGTCCGATAGCTGGCGTTCACGTCCACGCCCTTGGTCCGCAGCGCGCCGGTGTTCAGGGTGGTGTCCTGAACGAAGCCCTGCGGCGACAGCCAGATCGAGCCGGCGGCGTCGCGATTGACGAGGCTGCAGAAGAACGGATCGGAGGTCTGAACGCAGCGGTTGATGATGACGTCCGCGCCGATGTTGGAGATGTAGTCCTTCACCTTGATGTCGAAGTAGTCGACCGAGAGGTTGAAGCCCGGGAGGAAGGTGGGCGTGGCCACGAAGCCGAAGGAGAAGGTGTCCGAGGTTTCCGGCGCCAGGTTCGGGTTACCACCGGTCTGGCCGTTGTACTGGTTGGCCGGGTTCTTCTCGATCGCCAGGACCTGGGCCGTGGTGAGCTTGAAGATGCCGGCGCACTTGGCGACCAGCGGGTTGGCGGCGCTCAGGCCGGCGCAGGGGTCCTGCGTGCCGTCCAGCACCACGTTCTGCGGGCTGAACAGTTCCAGGACGTGCGGCGCACGCACCGCGCGCTGGTAGCTGGCGCGCAGGCGCAGGTCATCGACGATCTGCCAGTCACCGGCCAGCTTGTAGGTGTCGGTGGTGCCGGCCGACGAGTAGTCGGAGTAGCGATAGGCCACTTCGATCTGCGCGCTCTTGATGAACGGCTTATCGGAGATGATCGGGATGCGGGCTTCGGCGAAACCTTCGTAGACGTCGAAGGAGCCGTTGACCGGCGGCGAGGCGCCGCCCGAACCGTTCAGGTCCCCGGACGAGGAGACGTAGTCGGCGGCGAAGTCGAGGGTCTCACGACGGTATTCCCCGCCGAACGAGATGCCGACGCCGTCCGCCGCCCAGGGGCTCTTGATCCCGTAGTCGGTGAGGTCGGCGCCCATGTCGTAGTGGACGACGCGCTCGAACAGGTTGCCGGCCTGGGTGGAGGGGGTTTCCAGGTAGTCCAGCTGCGCGCGGTTCACCTGGCCCAGTTGGAACAGGTTGTAGGGCACGCAAGCCGTGTCCGTGCCGTTCACCTTCGACAGGCAGGTCGGCACGCCGCCCACGCTGACGACGTTCAGGGCGTTATTGATCGCGCTGGTCCGGAAGAAGCCGGTCACCCGCTGTTGGAACTCGACGCGGCCGTACTGCATCGAGAAGTCGTAGTTCCAGTTATCGTTCAGGTCGCCACGCATGCCGATCACATAGCGATACTGGGTGTGCTCGGTGCGGCCCTGACGGCCGCCGCCTTCGATGTTCCGCCGCGCCACGGTGCCGGTGAAGGTGCCGTTGGCGGTGTTGGTGGCGCAGGTGCCGCCGCCCGACGCGATGGTCGCCGGCATGAGGCCACGCTGTTGCGCCGAAAGGAACGGGTTGGCGCAGTTGATCGAGAAGGTGCCAGCGAACACGCCGCCCGGCGCGATCTGATAGGTGGACGTATCGTCCATGAACATCAGGTCGGCATAGACCTTGGCCCAGGGCTGGATTTCATACTCGGCGAAGGCGCCCATGACATAGCGGTCGTCGGGGCGCTGATAGTAGTTCGAGGGGCCGAAGTTGTAGACGTCGGCGCCAGTGCGGGCCCGGAACGTGTTGCCCGCGCCATTGGGATCGAGGATCTGGGTGCCGACGCGCACCGGGAACGCCGTGCCCGAACCGCCGCAGGACGTGAAGGTCGCCCCCGAGTTCAGGGTGCAGGACGAGAAGTCGCGGTTGCCCTGCAGAACCGGCTCGACGTGGCGATAGCCGGCATAGGCCGTGACGTTGCCCTTGCCGTCCGGGGCGTTGACGCCGATCACCATGGTGACTTCGGACTGTTCACCGTCGCGGACATTGTGCTTGGGCAGGTCGAAGAACGACTTGACGGTCGCGGTCGCCCGGCGGGCGGAGACGACGTCAGCGATCGGGCTCGAGTTGTCGTGCTGATAGATGCCGTACTGGGCATCGACGCGCACGCCCTCGAAGTTCTTCTGCATGATGAAGTTGACGACGCCGGCCACGGCGTCCGCGCCGTAAACGGCCGAGGCGCCGCCCGTCAGCACGTCAACCCGTTGCACCAGGGCGCCCGGGATGAAGTTGATGTCGGCGGCGAGCGAGCCGCCGGCGGTGTTCGGCGTGCCCGGCATCAGGCGGCGGCCGTCGATCAGCACCAGGGTCCGCGTGGCGCCGAGGCCGCGCAGGTTGATGGTGGCCGTCCCGGTCGAGCCGTTGGACAGCGCCGCGCCCTGGGCCGCGAAAGCCTGCGGCAGGGTGTTGATCATGTCTTCGACGCGGGTCACGCCCTGGGCGCGGAGTTCCGCGGCGCCAATGGCGGTGACGGGGCTGACGCTCTCGAGGTTCGGCGACGGGATCCGCGTCCCGGTCACCACCACTTCAGAGACTTCTTCGGTGGCGGCCGCGGCGGCGTACGCCTGAGACGAAACGCCGAGCAGTGCGGCGCCGCAGATCATTGAAGACGCCAGCAGGCGTTCCCGCATCGATTTGAATTTCACAGTCCAGATCCTCCAGCGGTGCTGCCACGCGGGCGGCCGCTCCCCACAAAACGAGATCGGTCCCGGGAACGGTCGGCTACGTATTGCTGCGTAGGTACGAGGGCCGGCGACGGGGGGTCAACGCTCATTAGCGTTTGGCAATGTTTCGGACGCGAAACTGTCGCAATAAAGTCACATGTTCCCTTCTGAGGGGAATTACAGGAAGGATTCGCCCGATTTTGTGACAGCGGCGGGCACGACGCAGGGGCAATCACCGGCCCGGCGCGCCGAATCCGTCCAGGCGTTGCGCGCGGGCCCCGGCGCCGCCTAAGTGACGGAACACAACCTCCCGGGACCTCAAATGCCCCTTCAGCGCACCGTTACGGCTCCCGCCTCCTGGGCCGCCGCCCTGGCCATCCTCACCCTCGTCGCGGCCCCGGCCTCCCTCGCCCAATCCAGGACCGAGGGGGCCAAGAGCGCGCGCGCCGCGATCGTCCAGAAGCTGGTCGATTGCCGCAAGCTGACCGACGATGTGGCCCGCCTCGCCTGCTACGATCAGGCTACCGCGGCCTTCGACCAGGCCGAGGCCAAGGGCGACGTGGTGGTGATCGACCGCGATCAGGCGCGCGAGGTGCGCAAACAGGCCTTCGGCTTCACCCTGCCGTCGATCTCGATCTTCCAGAAGGGCGACCCGAAAGAGGACCTCGACACCTTCGACGGCGCGGTCGCCACCGCCCGGCACGACGGCGGCGGCCATTGGGTGATCAAGCTGGAGGACGGCGCCGTCTGGGCCCAGGTCGGCGTCGAGGAGCTGTTCAAGACTCCCAAGCCCGGCATGAAGGTGAAGATCCGCAAAGCCGCCCTGGGCAGCTACATGATGGTCATCGACAACCAGGGCGGCTTCAAGGCCCACCGGGTGGAGTGACTATGCGCTGTAGAACGCGTTGCGCGCCGCCATCAGGGCGTTGATGCGGTCCCGTTCCCCAGGCTCCAGGTACGGGTTCCAGACGTCGAAGATCAGGATGACGCGCAGCTCGCCGGCGTCGTTCCAGGCCTCGTGCTCGAGGGTGTCGTCGAACACCCAGGCGCGGCCAATTTGCCAGGCGCGCACCTCGTTGCCGACCCGGAAACGCGCAGGCCCCGGCAGCACCAGCGGCAGGTGGCAGAGCAGGCGCACATTGGTCGAGCCGGTGTGGGCCGGGATGTGGGTGTTCGCCGCCAGCGCCGAGAACATCGCCGTCGGCGCGAACCCCGGCTGATCGGCCAGGGGCAGCCGCGCCAGCAGCGCCGCGGTCTGCGGGCAGGCGTCGCAGACCGCGTCCTGGCGTTGGCCGTCCTTCCACAGAAACAGCGAGCTCCAGCGGCGGGAGTGGTTCAGCGCCTCCCACTGGTTCACCGGCGCCTCGGGCGGGAAGGCGATGTAGGGGGCGAAGGCGTCCATCCGGGTCTTGAGCGCGCGGGCCAGCTCGGCCTGGATCACCGGCGTCGCCGCCTCCAGCTCGGGCAGCCAGGGGAACAGGTCGCGCGGATAGAACGGGATCGCCGGCAGGCGCGGGTAGTGCAGCAGCAGCGGTTCGTGGACATAGGCCGTCTTCACGCCGGCGTAGATGTCGATCGCCTCGGCCAGCCGGCCCTGGGCCAGCTCGCTCCCCGCCGCCGCGACCGGCCCCACCTGTTCGGCGAGAAAGGCGGCAAGCGCCGTCCGCGTCTCTGCCACCACCTGCCGCGCCCGGGCCAGCGGCGCCTTCAGGTTGGGCGGCAGGTTCTCCTCGCTGGGGGCCAGCCGGATGGCGTTCTCGTAGATGCGCGCCGCCAGCCGCTCGCCGGAGAGGCGTTCGGTCACAGCGCCTTTCGAGAGCAGGGCCAGGAAGTTGTACGGATCCAGCGCCAGGGCCTCGTCCAGGGTGGCCAGGGCCGCCGGCAGGGCGCCGCTGATGCGGTACACCAGCGCCTTCTGCATCTTCACGTGCGGATCGAAGGGCGCGGCGGCCTCGGCGGCGCTCAGCAAGCTCAGCGCAGTGGCCCGATCGCCCCGTTGCAGGGCCGCTGCCGCGTCGGCCAGCAGCTGTTCCGGCGATGGCGCGCCCTGCCCCATCAGCGGTCCTTGGGATCGATGGCGTCGCGCAGGCCGTCGCCGATGAAGTTGAAGCACATCAGGGTGACGACGATCACCACCGAGGGGAACACCAGCAGCCAGGGCGCCAGCTCCATGTCCGACGCCCCGCCGGCCACCAGCGTGCCCAGCGAGGCCATCGGCGGCTGCACCCCCAGGCCCAGGAAGCTCAGGAAGCTCTCGGCCAGGATCACGGCGGGGATGGTCAGGGTCACATAAACCACCACCGGACCCAGCAGGTTGGGCACGATATGGCGCGCGATGATCGCGGTCCGGCCGAGCCCGGCGGCGAGGGCGGCCTCGACGAACTCCTTGTTCTTCAGGGTCAGGGTCTGGCCCCTGACGATGCGGCTCATGGTCAGCCACTCCACCGCCCCGATGGCCACGAAGATCAGCACGATGTTGGAGCCGAAGGTGACCATCAGCAGGATCACGAAGAAGATGAAGGGCAGCGAATAGAGCACGTCCACGAAACGCATCATCGCCTCGTCGATCTTGCCGCCGAGATAGCCGGCGGTGGCCCCCCAGGCGACGCCGATCACCAGCGACACGGTGGTCGCCACCAGGCCGATCGCCAGCGAGACCCGCAACCCCGTCAGCAGCCGGGCCAGCAGGTCGCGGCCGAGCGCGTCGGTTCCCAGCAGGTGGCCGTGCGTCAGGGGCGGGACCCAGGTGTCGGCCTTGTTGACCTGGTCATAGGCGAACGGGACCAGGAACGGTCCGATCGCGGCCAGCGCCACCAGCACCCCTAGCGCGATCATGCTGGCCAGGGCGGCGCGGTTGCGCAGCAGCCGGCGGCGCGCGTCGTCCCACAGGCTACGGCCCTTCACCGCCGGCGGCGCGACGGTGGCGATGTCTGCGAGGACACTCATGCCAGCCTCACGCGCGGGTCCAGCGCCGCGTAGAGCAGGTCGGCGGCCAGGTTCAGCAGCAGGATCAGCGCGGCGTAGACGATCACCATCCCCATCACCACGGTGTAGTCGCGCTGCAGCGCGCTGATGACGAAGAACTTGCCCAGGCCCGGCAGGTTGAAGATCCGCTCCACCACCAGCGAGCCGGTGATCAGGCCGGCGCAGGCGGGGCCCAGATAGCTGACCAGCGGCAGGATCGCGGCGCGGAGCGCATGCTTGCCGACGATCAGGTGTTCCGGCAGGCCTTTGGCGCGGGCGGTGCGGATATAGCCGGCGTGCAGCACCTCGATCATCCCGGCGCGGGTCAGGCGCGAGATGATGGCGATCTGCGGCAGGGCCAGCACCACCACCGGCAGCACCATGTTGGGCAACGCCCCGTCGTTCCACCCGGCGGTCGGCAGCCAGCCCAGCTTGGACGCGATCCCCAGCACCAGCAGCGGCGCGGTCACGAAGGTGGGGATGCAGACCCCCAGGATGGCCACCGCCATCACCACGTTGTCGGTCAGCTGGTTCTGCCGCAGCGCCGCCATCACCCCCAGGCTGACGCCGACAATCCCTGCGATAACAATGGCCGACAGGCCCAGCTTCAGCGAGATCGGGTAGTTCTCCTTCAGGATGTCGGACACCGACTTGTCGCGGTACTTCAGCGACGGCCCCAGGTCGCCCCTCGCCACGCCCACCAGGTAGTCGACGTACTGCGCGCCCAGCGGCTTGTTCATGCCGTACTTGGCCAGGACATTGGCCTCGATCTCGGGCAACAGCTTGCGGTCGCCGTCGAACGGGCTGCCGGGCGCGGCGCGCATCATGAAGAAGGCGGCTGTGATCACCAGCAGCAGCGTCGGGATCGCGATCAGGAGACGCCGGCCGATGTATCGCAGCATGAGCGCGAGGAAGCCTTTTTACTCAGGGCCAATCGCCGGCCGGGCGTTGCGAAACTTCCACCCACCCCCGATGATGTCAACGAAGGCCCCCGCCAACCTGGGTAACGAGTATCATGAGCGACTTCCGACACGTCACCGACGACTTCACCACGGCGCCACAGATCAGCCTGGCCGATGTGGCCGAGGCGGCGCGCCAGGGCTTCAAGACCCTGATCAGCAACCGCCCCGACGGCGAGGAGCCCGGCCAGCCGACCGCGGCCGAGATCGCCGCCGCCGCGCAGGCCGCTGGCCTGGCGTTCCACCACATCCCCGTGCGCGGCGGCCCGACCCCCGAACAGGTCGAAGCCACCCAGGCGGTGCTGCAGGATGCGGACCTGCCGGTTCTGGCCTTCTGCCGCTCCGGCACCCGCTCGATCATCACCTGGTCGCTCAGCCAGGCCAGCTCCGGCGCCGTCAGCCGCGCCGACCTGGTCGGCCTGGGCCGCACCGCCGGCTACGACCTTTCTGGGGTGCTTGGCGCATGATCCCCTATGTCCGCGACATCGAGATCGAATACGGCCGCTGCGACGAGCTCTCGCCGCTGATCCGGCGGGTGACGGCCAACAATCCCGGCCCCTTCACCTTCAAGGGCACCGGCACCTATATCGTCGGCCGCGGCGAGGTGGCGGTGATCGACCCGGGGCCCGACGACCTGGTCCACCTGCAGGCGATCCTGGACGCGGTGGCCGGCGAGACCGTCACCCACATCCTGATTACCCACCACCACGCCGACCATTCGCCCCTGGCGGGCGCGCTGAAGGCGGCGACCGGCGCCCCGATCTACGGCTGCGCGGTGGCGGGCCATGAGGTTGAGGACAGCGGCGAGGTGAAGATGGAGGCCGGCCACGACCACGACTTCGCCCCCGATGTCAGCCTCTGCGGCGGCGGCGAGGTGAAGGGCAAGGGCTGGACGATGCAGGCCATTCCAACCCCCGGCCACACCTCGAACCACATCTGCTACGCCCTGGCCGAGGAGAACTGCCTGTTCTCCGGCGACCACATCATGGGCTGGTCCACCACCGTCATCACCCCGCCCGACGGCGACATGACCGACTACCTGGCCAGCCTGGACACCATCCGCGCGCGCAACTTCGACACCCTCTGGCCCACCCACGGCGCGCCGATTCGCAAGGTCGACGACTTCATCGCCGCCTATATCGCCCACCGCCACCAGCGAATCGACCAGATCACCACCGCTCTGAAAACCGGCCCGGCCCGCATCCGCGACCTGGTGCCGAGGCTCTATGCCGACGTGGACGCAAAACTCCACCCGGCGGCAGCGCGGTCCATGGAGGCGGCGATGATCCACCTGGTGCGGGAGGGGCGGATCTTCGCGGAGGCTGAGGGGGCGTATCGGTTGGCATGAGGGCCCGCGTCTGTTACACCTGACTAGCTAGTCAGGAGACTGCGATGCCCAAGCTCGCAACACGCGCGGCGCCGCCCGCCAGCTGGAAACTCGAGGACGCCAAGGCGCGGTTCAGCGAAGTGGTCCGCCGCGCCCATGATGAGGGTCCCCAGGCGGTGACCGTGCGTGGCCGTCGCGCCGTCGTTATCGTCGATGCGGAGGCCTATGACAGCCTGGTCCAGCTGCAGCCCGCAAGCGACATCGTGTCTCGCCTGGAAAGCGTCTACGTCCCCGGCCTCGATCTGGAGCGGCCTCGCGATACAGGTCGGGAGGTTGACCTTTGAGAGGCTGGGTCCTTTGAGAGGCTGGGTCCTTTGAGAGGCTGGCTGCTCGACACCAACGTCGTCGCGGAACTGATGCGGTCGGGTGGATCGCCGGACGTCAAGGCGTGGGCGCTCTCACAGCCTGAATCTGGTCTGTTCATCAGCGTCCTGAGCCTGGGCGAATACGATAAGGGCATTCACCAGCTTGCCGATGGCGATCCGATGCGGGCGCGCTACGCTCTGATGCGAGACGCCGTCGCGGCGAACTTCTCTCGCCGTATCCTGTCGGTGTCTGATGCGATCGTGCTGCGTTGGGCCGCCATCTCGGGGCGAGTCAGGCGCGACACGGGCCACCCTCCGCAGGTCGTCGATACCTTGCTCGCTGCCACGGCGCTGGAACACGAACTCTATCTGGCGACCCGGAATGTCCGGGATGTGTCGGACTCCGGGGCCCTGGTGTTCAACCCTTGGACCGGCGATGCGGCCGATTTTCCCTTGACCCCGCTTACCGGCCGTCGGTCGCCCTCGCGCGATTGAGCTCGGCACGATCTGCCGCCGACAGATCCATCGCCGCCGCTGCGCGCCACTGGTCGCGGGCCTGGTCGGCCTTGCCCAGCTTCGCCAGGGCGTCGCCCCACATGAGGTGGTTGCGGCCCCACTTCGGGGCGTATTTGTCGGCTTCCTTGAACTTCCTGAGGGCGGCCCTGGTCTCACCCTTGCGCAGCAACGCCTCGCCCCACCAGGACAGCGGGTCGGCGAAGTGCGGGCCTCGGGTGTTGGCGATCTCGAACTGGGCGATGGCCTTATCGGTCTGGCCCCGATCCAGCAGCACCCGGCCCCAGGCCGTGGACGCCATCGGCAGCGAGGGCGTCATCTTCACCGCTTCTCCGAACCAGTGGTCGGCCAGCGCCGGCTGTCCGGCCAGGGCGGCAATCTCGCCCCGCGCCATGACGCAGGGCTGGCAGTCCAGCGGGGTCGCGCCGACCAGCGCCTGCGCCTCGGCCATCCGGCCCAGATGCGCCAAAGCGACGGCCTTCTGCGCGCGGGGGATTGGGCGATGGACGCCTTTGTCCGGCAGCAGCTCCTGGTCAGCCAGCACCGCGTCCGCCGCGGTGACCACGCCAGCCCAGTCCCCGGCGTTAATCCGTAGCTGCAGGGTGGCGGACCGGATCGCTTGGTCTTCCCCGGGCATCATGGGTTCGAACCCAGCCAGATCGGCCTGGGCCTGGCGAGGGTCGTGTAGGGCCGCGCTGGCGCGGGCTATGTAGAGGGGTGTGGTATTGGTGTCGGTTGTTCCGATAATAACCTTGCCGAGGTTGGCCCGCCCCTGGGACCGCGCCTCGATCCAGTCGCCCTCCATTTCAGCAAAGAAACGCCGGCCCAATGCGAACAACTGCAGCTTAGATCCAGCCACGAAGGTGGGGTCTACCGCCAGGAGTTTGAGGTGTCTTTGCCGAAAGCGCTGCGTAGCCTCCGGATGGCCGAAGCCGTTTTCGAGCTGCGACAGGTTCAGGTTGGCAGTGGGGAAGGTGGGGTCGGCGGCAAATGACTTCTGATATTGCGCACGCGCCGCTAGGTCGCCATGGGCTCGTGAAACCGTCATCCCAGCATAAAAATAGCCTACGGCTCGATCCCGTGCGCCGACGGAAGAGATCATCGACTGAGCAAATGCGGCATGCTCATCCCAACGGTTCTGTTTTCTCAGATAGAGGGCATAGCTTCGGGGTTGCTCGCGGGCATAGACGGCCTCGGCGATGCGCTGGATCAGGTTCGCCATGTCGGTCTCCTGGCCGGTCAGCGGCGTCAGACCGTGTGAGCCGCTGCGGGCGACCAGGGTGAGGGTTCCGTCGGTCGCCGCCATCACCTCACCGCTGACATGGCTCTGATGGCCCAGCGCCTCACGCAGCCAGGCGTTCATCTGCGCCAGCGAGACCCCGGTCTCCGGGATCTGGATCGAGATCGCCTGCCCCCAGCCGCCGGACACGCCGCGCTGCTGTTCAACCGACCGCGAGTTCTCGGAGATGGCCGCAAGGTCGTCCATCAACTGGCGGGCGACGGTCTCGCCGGTGATCCCTCGCTGGGCCAGGGCCGGGGGCACGGAGAACGCCTCGATCACCAGGCCGTTGGCCCGGCTGGCGGACCAGATCATCAAGCCCATGGCGACGGCGACGGCGAGGCCGGCGGCGGCGGTGAGGAGCTTGAGGGCGATGCTGAAGTCTTCGCTGGCGATCTGACGGCGAACCAGCCGGTTCTGGTTGACCAGCAGCGTCCGCGCCGGGCTGTCGGGCCGCGCGTCCTTCGCCTCCGCCTCCATGGCGATCTCGATCGGGTCGGGCGTCGTCGGCGCGGGCGGGGCTTTGCGGCGACGGGGCGGCGTCTTCCGGACGGTGACCTCGGGCATGTCCGCGGCCCCCAACCGCAGGCGGCAGACTGTTGGATCGCCGCCGGTCCGTCAAACCCCTTCAGGTCCGGCCGGAACCGCTACAGCCGCTTCTCCAGCACCACGAACGCCAGGTCGTCGCGGTTGGGCGTGCCATAGCGGTTGTCGCCGTAGGGGAACGGCAGGGTTTCGCCGGTCAGCGCATAGCCGCGCCGCTCGTACCAGGCGACCAGGGTGTCGCGGGTGTTGACCACGGTCATGCGGATGCGGGCGCCGCCCCGGGCGCGGGCGAAATCCTCGCTGGCGCTCAGCAGGCGGCGACCCAGCCCAAGGTCCTGGCGGTCCGGGCGCACCGTGAGCATGCCCAGATACCAGGTCCGGTTGGCCAGCGGATCCAGCCTCACATGGCCCAGGTGCTCGCCGTCCTGGCGCCAGATCAGCAGGTGGCCGTCCGGCGCCTTGGCGAGGTCTTCTCGCAGCAGGCTGTCGTTGACCCGATCACCGTCGAGCACGTCCTCGACGTTCCAGCTGGCGCCCTCGCCCCGCCCGCGAAACGCCTGGTTGGTGAGCGCGATGATCTCCGGAAAATCCGCTTCAGTGGCGGCGCACAGATCAGCCAAGAGCTCCCCCAAACTCCGCTCATCCCGGCGAATGCCGGGACCCAGATGGTATGACTCAGTTGCAGCCTCGATCACCGCCGCGCCAATCCCACGCAGCCGCCGCGGTTTGCGATCTGGGTCCCGGCATTCGCCGGGATGAGCGGGGGAATGGGGGATTACGCCCCGACCTTCGCCCCCGCCGTCGGCAGCACATAGTCCTTCATCCGCTCGCGGATCAGTTTCTTGTCGATCTTGCCGGTGGCGCCCAGCGGGATGTCGTCGACGAAGACCACGTCGTCGGGGGTCCACCATTTGGCGATCTTGCCCTCCAGGAAGGCCAGGAACTCGTCCTTCGTCCCGTCCTGCCCAGGCTTCAGCTGCACCAGCAGCAGCGGGCGCTCGTCCCACTTGGGGTGGTAGGCGCCGATGACCGCGGCGTTGGCGGCCTTGGGGTGGCCCATGGCGATGTTCTCGATCTCGATCGTGGAGATCCACTCGCCGCCCGACTTGATGACGTCCTTGGCGCGGTCGGTGATCTGCATGTAGCCGTGCTCGTCCAGGGTCGCCACGTCGCCGGTGTCGAAGAAGCCCTGGTCGTCCAGGATGTCGCCCCCATCCCCCCGGAAGTATCCGGCGGCCACGAACGGACCGCGCACCTTGAGCTTGCCGAACGTGGCGCCGTCATGCGGCAGGTCGTCGCCGGCGTCGTTCTCCAGCTTCAGGTGGATCATGATCGGCGGGCGGCCCTGCTTCAGCTTGAAGCGCAGCTGCGCCTCCTCGCTCATTTCGGCGATGGCGGCGTTGGGGGTGGCCTGGGTGCCCAGCGGCGAGGTCTCGGTCATGCCCCAGGCATGGGTGACATCGACGCCATATTCGTCGCCGAAGCCGCGAACGATGGCCTCGGGCACGGCCGATCCGCCGATCACCACCCGCTTGAGCGTGGTCAGCTGGCCCTTGGTCTCGCGCAGGTGGGTGAGCAGCATCAGCCAGACGGTGGGGACGGCGGCGGAGAAGGTGACGCCTTCGGTCTCCAGCAGTTCATGCACCGAGGCGCCGTCCAGCTTCTGGCCCGGCATCACCAGCTTCGCGCCGGCGGCGGGACAGCTCAGCGCCAGGCCCCAGGCGTTGGCGTGGAACATCGGCACCACCGGCAGCACCACGTCGCGGGCGGATATTCCCAGCACGTCCACGCCCATGGTCACCAGGGTGTGCAGGAAGTTGGAGCGGTGCGAGTAGAGCACCCCCTTGGGATGGCCGGTGGTCCCGGAGGTGTAGCAAAGCGCCGCGGCGCTGTTCTCGTCGAAGCCGCCCCACGCGCAGTCGGCGCCGTGCTGGGCGATCAGGGTCTCGAAACAGAGCGCGCCGGGCAGGTCGACGCCCTTCATCCCGGCCTCGTCGGTCATCACCACGATGTGCTTCACGGTGGGGATGTTGGCGAGGTTGGCCTTCAGGATCGGGACGAACGTCAGGTCGGTGAAGATGATCCGGTCTTCGGCGTGGTTGATGATGTAGCAGAGCTGTTCGGCGAACAGCCGCGGGTTCAAGGTATGGCAGACCGCGCCGATGCCCATGATGCCGTACCAGGCCTCGATGTGGCGGCCGGTGTTCCAGGCCAGCGTCGCGACCCGGTCGCCCTGTTCGACGCCCAGCGCCT
This sequence comes from Phenylobacterium deserti, assembly GCA_943332615.1. Classification (GTDB taxonomy): domain Bacteria; phylum Pseudomonadota; class Alphaproteobacteria; order Caulobacterales; family Caulobacteraceae; genus Phenylobacterium; species Phenylobacterium deserti_C. Next base: position 10,365 of record CALQQB010000040.1, on the reverse strand, counting down.
TCAGGGCGTTGGAGAGGCGTTTGGCCCGCTCATGGATCTGGGCGTAGGTCGTGCGCACGATCGGCCCCTCGACGGAGCGGCTGACCACCTCGCGGCCCCCGTGCCAGTCGCGGGCATGGTCGATGACCTTATCGACCGTCATCGGCCAGTTCTGCATCAGGCCCAGCATACGAGTTCTCTCCAACTTATCTTTGGCTACCTCAGAGGCTTAGCCAGCCGATGCGGCTTCCGCAACGCAGCTCAGGCCAGCCAGGCCCGCGCGGCGGCTTCCGTGGGTGCGGTGGCGTCCACCTTGGGCCAGGCGACCGGCTGCAGCCGGGCCAGCTGGTCCCGCAGCACCTCCACCGTCGCGTCCGAGGCGTCTCCCGTTCGGCCGGCCACCCGGGCCTCCAGCAGGTCGGCCGGCGCGTCGAGCCAGGCCGCGCGGAACGGAACCCCGCACTCGCCCGCCAGGGCCTCGGCGCGGGCGCGCAGGGCGGGGTCGATGAAGGTGGCGTCCAGCAGCACGGCGCGGCCGGCGCGCAAGGCGGCGCGGGCGTTGTCGAACAGGACATCGTAGGTGCGATCGTAGAACTCCGGCGCATAGGCGTTGCGCGGCAGGGGCTGGGTAGGCGGCACGTTCGCCAGCCGTTTGCGGACCTCGTCGGTGCGCAGGATCACCGCGCCAGGTGACGCGCCCAGGCCGGGCGCCACGGCGCGGGCGAAGGTCGACTTGCCCGAGCCCGACAGCCCGCCCACGGCCGCCAGCACCGGCGGAGGTGGCGACAGGTGGGCGATCGCGGCCTCCACATAGGCCCGTGCGGTCGCAGAATCAGCGCTGTGGGCCGAGACATGGGCCCTCACGGCCGCGCGTACCGCCAGCATGAGCGGCATGGCCGCCAGCCCGTCCCAGATTTCCGGGGGAAAGCGGCGCGCGGCCTCGTCCACATAGGCCGACAGCGCCCGCACCCCGGCGTCGCGGCGGCCGCGGAAGTCCAGGTCCATGATCAGGAAGGCGAGATCATAAAAGACGTCGAGGTCGGAGAGCAGATCGCTGAATTCGATGCAGTCGAACAGCACCGGGCGGCCGTTCTCCAGCAGGATATTGCCCAGGTGCAGGTCGCCATGGCAGCGGCGCGCAAAACCCGTCGCCGACCGGTGAGCCAGCAGCCCGGCCTGACGCTCCAGCTCGACCTCGGTCAGCGCGATCATCGTCTCGACCCGGCCCTGGTCGAGGCTTGGAATGTCGCGCAGCAGGCCGGCGTTGGAACCGATCGTCCAGCTGAGCGCGGTCAGGCCGCCTGCGGGCCGCAAGGGGGCGTCGGCATGGAAGCCGGCGATCGTACGGCCCAGGAGCTCGGCGAGCGGGCCATCCACAGCCTCCGGCTGGGCAGACAGCACCGCCCGCTCATCGAAGCGGGCCATCTCCAGCAAATGATCGACCGTCAGGCCCGCCCCGTCGATCGCCAGGGCGCCATCGGCTTCGCGCGTGATCCGGCGCACGGCGCGGTAGATGTGGGGCGCCGCCGGCCGGTTGAACTCAAGTTCGCGCTCAAGGGCCCAGAGTCGGCGCTCAACCGTGGAGAAGTCCACGTAACCCAGATCGTCGTGCCGTTTCATCTTCAGCGCATGATCCGGCGACAGGAAGACGTGGGCGCAGGCGGTGTCGATCGTGCGGTCGGCCTGGCCGCCCAGCCAGTGGACGATCTCGCTCTCCAGGCCGTCCTTCAAGGAAACAGCCTGCGCGTGGTCCAGCCGCCGCCCCCAAGTCCATCAGGCGCGGTTTCGAACAGCAGGCGCTCGTGCAGGCGGAACGGCCGGTCGCGCCAGAACTCGATGGACCGCGGGACGACGCGGAAGCCCGACCAATGCGGCGGGCGCGTCACCTTGCCGAGGCCGAACCTGAACCCCGCCTCGGCGATGCGCTTCTCCAGCGCCAGCCGGTCCGGCAGGGTCCGCGACTGTTCCGACGCCCAGGCGCCCAGCTGGGCGGGCCGCGCGCGGGTGGCGAAATAGGCATCGGCCTCTTCCGCTGTGGTCGGAGTCACCGTCCCCCGCACCCGCACCTGACGCCGCAGCGACTTCCAATGGAACAGCAGCGCCGCCTGAGGATTGGCGGCCAGCTCGCGGCCCTTGGCGCTCCCCAGGTTGCTGTAGAAGACGAAGCCATCGCGGTCGGCGCCCTTCAGCAGCACCATGCGCACGTCGGGCAGGCCGGTCTCGTCCACCGTGGCCAGAGACATGGCGTTGGCGTCGTTGGGCTCTTTCTTCAAGGCCTCGGCGAACCAGTCGTCGAACAGGGCGAACGGGTCGGTCTCGCTGAGCAGCGGCGGCGGCTCGGCCGCGACCACCTGGGCGACATAGTCGTCCTCGCTGGGCGAGGCGGGAATGAAGGTCTTCTCGGTCACGAGACGCCCTATAGCGCGGTGTTCGCGTCTGGCGCGAGGCCTTAACGGATCGTTGAGAGCGTTTCCCCTAACGTCCCGCTTCATGAGCCGGCATGTTCCCGCCATGTCCCTGAGAGACGCCCGCGAGGTGCTGGGCGTCAGCTCCGCCTCGACGCCCGCCGAGGTGCGCCACGCGTTTCGCGAGGCCGCCAAGCGGGCCCATCCGGACACCGGCGGCGACGATGGCGCCTTCCACCAGGTGGTGGACGCCTACAATCGCCTGCAGGACCCGCTGAGCGACCCGTTCATCAAGGGGGCGAGCGGCCCGCGGCCGACGCCAGATCCCGACCTGGAAATCTCACCCCGCCTGGCCCTTGAGGGCGGCGAGGTCGATCACCGCACGCCCGATGGCGGGCTGATCCGCATCACCCTGCCGCCAGGCCTGCGGGCTGGCGACAAGGTGCGGGCCGGCCAGTGGGAGCTCAGCATCTATATCCGCGCCGAGGACGGGGTGATCGTCCGCGGTGATGACGTCTGGCTGACGGTCCAGGTCGCCCCGGCGGTCCTCCGGAAGGGCGGGCGGATCAGCCTGGAGACGCCGTTGGGGGCCCGCAGCCTGTGGATCGACAGCAAGGCCGCCGAACGCGGGCTGGTGCGTGTCGATGGCGAAGGATTGCCGGCGCGCGGCGGGCGGGCCGAGGGTCACCTGTTCGTCCGCCTGTCACCTGATCCGGGACTGGCCGATAGCGCCGCCCTGACTCTGCTACGCCGCTTCACTGCCGCCTGGGCGGCATGACCGCGAATTAGGCTGCCGCGAGGCTGCTTAGTCCGCTAGTCCAGCATCCCTGGGCGGAGGACGGCATGCGACGATTGGCGGTTCTGGCGGGACTGCTGGCCCTTTGGGCGGGCGCGGCCCAGGCCTATCCGGTCGGCGAGCGGCATCTGCAGGCCACCGAGGCCAGCGCGGCCCTCCGCGACGCCCAGCATCGCGACACGCTGCGCATCACGGTCTGGTATCCAGCCGCTCCGACCGCCCAGGAAGAAGACCTGACCATTGGGCCCCCGGACCGGCCGCTGTTCCGGGTGGGCGAGGCCGCACCCAACGCCGAATTCGCCGACGACCGCCGCCGGCCGGTTATCCTGTTCTCACATGGCTTCGGCGGCTCGGCGCGGATGATGGGCTGGTTCGGCACGGTGATGGCCCAGCAGGGCTACGTGGTCATCGCCGTGGACCACCCGGGCAACAATGACCTCGACCCGATGACCGTGGCCGGCGCGGTGATGTTCTGGGAGCGGCCGGGCGACCTGGCCGCCGCCCTGGCGCGGGTGCGGGCCGAACCTGAGTTCAACCGACGGATGGACATGGGCAAGGTGGGCGTCGCGGGCTTTTCAGCCGGCGGCGTCGCCAGTCTGGTGGCGGCTGGCGCACGGGTGGACCTGGCGCGGTTGCAGGCCTTCTGCGCCAGCCATCCGCAGGACGGGGTCTGCGCGCCGCAGAAGGAGTTTACGGTCACCCAGGAACAGGCCCAGGCCTTGCTGACCAGCCCCGAGGTCGCGCCGCGCGCGGCCCACGCCGGCGACGACCTGAGCCTGCCGCAGGTGCGCGCCGCCTTCGTCATGGCCCCGGCCATCGTCCAGGCCCTGGACCCGCGCAGCCTGCAGTCGATGCGCACGCCGGTGTCGATCATCCTGGGCGACAGTGACGACGTGGCCCCGCCCAACACCAACGGCGGCGTGGCGGCCCGCGCCATTCCCGGCGCGCGAATGAAGGTGCTGGCCGGCGTCGGGCACTACGATTTCCTTTCGCAATGCACGCCGGCGGGGCAGCAGACGGTCCCGATCTGCCCCCGCACGGTCCCCCAGGGCGAGACGCACCGCGCGGCGCTTGAGGCCGCCCTGCGCTTCTTCGCCCAGACGCTGGGCGGCGCGCCCTAGCTGCCCCCTCAGTTTGGCGGCCATCTCAGTTTGGCGGCCCCCTTAGTTTGGCGCCCCCCTCAATTTGGCGTCTGGCGACGGCTCCGCTAGAAGCGGCGAACCATGAGCCACAACACCTTCGGCCATCTCTTTCGCGTGACCACCTGGGGCGAGAGCCATGGGCCGGCGCTAGGCTGCGTGGTGGATGGCTGCCCGCCCGGCATCGCGCTGACCGAGGCCGATATCCAGCCGTGGCTGGACCGCCGCCGGCCGGGCCAGGGCAAGTTCGTCACCCAGCGGCAGGAACCCGATGCCGTGCGCATCCTGTCCGGGGTGTTCCAGGATGCGGCGACGGACGCCAGGTCCGGCGGCCAGGTGACCACCGGCACACCGATCTCGATGATCATCGACAACATCGATCAGCGCAGCCGCGACTACTCGGAGATCGCCACCGCGTTCCGGCCGGGCCACGCCGACTACGCCTATTTCGCCAAATACGGCGTGCGCGACTATCGCGGCGGCGGGCGGCAGTCGGCGCGGGAGACGGCGGCGCGGGTGGCGGCGGGCGCGATCGCGCGCAAGATTCTGGCCGGCGTCACTATCCGCGGGGCGGTGGTGCAGATCGGACCGTACGCCGTGGACCCGGCAAAGATCGACTTCAGCGTCACCGGCGACAACCCGTTCTGGGCCCCGGACCCGGACATCGTGCCCATCTGGGAAGACCACCTGGAGAAGATCCGCAAGTCGGGGTCTTCCACCGGCGCCATCGTGGCGGTCGAGGCAACTGGCGTACCGGCGGGTTGGGGCGCGCCGATCTATGGCAAGCTGGACGCCGAACTGGCCGCCGCCTGCATGTCGATCAATGCCGCCAAGGGCGTGGAGATCGGCGCCGGCTTCGCGGCCGCGGCGCTGTCGGGCGAGGAGAACGCCGACGAAATGCGGATGGGCGCCGACGGACCGCTGTTCCTGTCCAACAGCGCCGGCGGCATCCTGGGCGGCATCTCGACCGGGCAGCCGGTGACGGCGCGGGTGGCGTTCAAACCCACCTCCTCGATCCTGTCGCTGCGCCGGAGCGTCAACGAGGCCGGCGAGGAGATCGACCTGCGCACCAAGGGTCGCCACGACCCCTGCGTGGGCCTGCGGGCCGTGCCGGTGGTGGAGGCCATGACCGCCTGCGTTCTGGCCGATGCCTGGCTGCGGCACCGGGCCCAGACCGGCGGCGGCGCGCACGCCCCGGGCGCCATCTGAGGATTGAAGCTCGCGCTTCAATCCACTTGGTCACGCGGCAGATGGCGCTAAAGGCCCGCCCCAGGGCGGCTTCGAACCCGGCTGAAGCGATCCCCCCGGCTCAAGCTATCCCCCGCCTCAAGCGATCCCGAGGTACTTGTGCGTCTGGACGCTCAGCCGCCAGCGCGGGTGCGCCAGGCAGTAGGCGATCGCCGCCTCGGTGTTGGCCGCGCGGTTCGGACTGTCCATTGGCTGCAGCAGGAACCGTTCGAAGTCCCAGGATTCAAATCGGGCCGGATCGACGCCCGCCTGCGGATAGACCAGCTTCAGTTCCTGGCCTCGGGTCTGGACGACCGGCGCCTGGGCCTTGGGGCTGACGCAGATCCAGTCGATGCCGGCCGGCGCCGGCAGGGTGCCGTTGGTCTCCAGCGCGATCGCGAAGCCGCGCTCATGCAGCGCGGTGACGAGCGCCGCATCAACCTGCAGCAGCGGCTCGCCGCCGGTCAGTACGGTCAGGCGATCGTCCGGGCCGCCGCGCCAGGCCGCCTGCACCGCGTCGGCCAGAGAGTCAGCGTCCGCGAAACGGCCGCCGCCGACACCATCCATGCCGACGAAGTCGGTGTCGCAGAAGGTGCAGACCGCGCTCGCCCGGTCTTCCTCACGGCCTGACCACAGGTTGCAGCCCGCGAACCGGCAGAACACCGCCGGCCGACCCGCCTGGCCGCCCTCGCCCTGCAGGGTCAGGAAGATCTCCTTGACCGCATAGCTCATGCAGGGACGTCCAGGCGGCCGTCGCTCACCCAGCTCTCGAACCCACGCTGGCGCAACTGGCACGCCGGGCAGCTCCCGCAGCCATAGCCCCAGGCCTGCAGGATCCCGCGCTCGCCCGTGTAGCAGGTGTGGGTCTCCTCGACCGTGATCGCCACCAGCGCCTCACCACCCAGGGCCTTGGCCAGACCCCAGGTCTCGGCCTTGGTGAGCCACATCAGCGGCGTCTCGATCATGAGGTCGCGCGCCAACCCCAGGCGCAGCGCGGACTGCATCGCGTCGAGGGTGTCCCGCCGACAGTCCGGATAGCCCGAGAAGTCGGTCTCGCACATGCCGCCCACCAGCACGTCCAGCCCCCGACGGTCGGCCAGGGCCGCCGCGTAGGTCAGGAACACCAGATTTCGCCCGGGCACGAAGGTCGAGGGGAGGCCCCGATCCGTCATCTCGATGGTCCGCTCGCTCGTCATGGCGGTCTCGGCGATGGCGCCGAAGGCGCGGATATCCAGCATGTGGTCAGGACCGAGTTTCACGGCCCAGTCCGGGAACGCCCGCGCCAGCCGCCCGCGCACGGCCTGGCGCGCTATGAGTTCCACCGCGTGGCGCTGGCCATAGTCAAAGCCGACGGTCTCAACACGGCCATAACGCTCCAGCGCCCAGGCGAGGCACGCCGTGGAATCCTGACCGCCGGAGAAAAGGACAAGGGCGCCGGAGCTCATCGGCTCCATATGAGCCCGATGGGACCGACTGCAAAGTCAGGCGCCAAAAAGCCGGACCCAGCGGAAGCTTTGGTGTCTCCCGCGCCACAGTCGGACCACGCAATCCCTGATCCACAAAGGAACTCGCACAGGTTGCGTTGACAGTGCGCCGCGCTGTGGCAAGCGTCCGCCGTGCTGATCGGGGGCCACGCCGCCGCCCTGTCGGTTCGCGCTTTTCGCGGCGTAATTGGTGTCTACGGGCCTTCATAAGAACCTGGGAGCCCTGGAAGGAACAATATGCAGGATACCCGCACTCTTCGGAGCTGGCTGGCCGTTGGCGTTTGCGCCGCGGCGATCACCGGCGTGGCGATGCCCGCCATGGCCCAGACCGCGGCCAACGCCAACGTCATCGAAGAACTTGTCGTCACCGCGCAGAAGAAGGAGGAGGCCCTTCAGGACGTGCCGATCGCCGTCTCCGCCTTCGACCAAAACGCGCTCGAAAAATCCAAGATCGACGGCGGCCCCAACCTGGTGCTGGCCGTGCCCAACGTGAACTTCTCCAAGGGGAACTTCACCGGCTACAACTTCCAGATTCGCGGTATCGGCTCGAAGCTGGTCGCGGCGTCCGGTGACGCCGGCACCGGCATCCACCTGAACAACGCCCCGCTGATCGCCAACAACCTGTTCGAGACCGAGTTCTACGACGTCGAGCGGGTGGAAGTGCTGCGCGGGCCCCAGGGCACCCTCTATGGCCGGAACGCCACGGGCGGCGTGGTCAACCTGTTGACCGCCAAGCCGACCGACACCTTCGCCGCCAACTTGCGCGCCGAATATGGCAACTACAACGCCATGAAGGCCCGCGGCATGATCAACGTGCCCCTCGGTGAGCAATTCGCCGTGCGCGTGGCCGGCACCTATCTGAAGCGTGACGGGTTCGGGAAGAACCTCACCACCGGCAACGATGCCGATGACCGCGACCTGTTCGGCGCGCGCGCCACCCTCGCCTTCCACCCGTCCGACAAGTTCAAGGCCTGGGTGATGTGGGATCACTTCGAGGAGGACGACAACCGCTCACGGATCGGCAAGCAGATCTGCAGCAAGGACGTCGGGCCCGCCAACGTCGGCGGCGTCGGCTATTCGACCGCGGCCGGCGGCCTCATCGGTCAGATCGAGCGCGGCTTCTTCAGCCAGGGCTGCAGCGCGACATCCCTCTATGCGGCCGACCGGTTGGGAACGGTGAACTCGCAGGCCACGCTCGGCGGCCTGTTCGGCGCCCTTGCCGGCTTCCAGACTGGCGACGCCTATGCCGGCAAGATTCAGACGCCCAGCATCCGCGACATCGAATCGAGCTTCGATCCGATCTACAAGTCCAAGACCGACATCTATGAGTTTAACGCCGAGTTCGAAGTCACGCCCGACGTGAAGATGACCTGGCTGTCGGCCTACACGTTCTACAAGCTGAACACGCGCCAGGACTACAACCGCTACGCGCCCAGCGTGCCGTTCAACACCACGCCGAACCCGGTGAACCTATTCGGCGCGATCCCGACCTATCCGCAGATCTATGCCAGCCTGTTCCCGGGCGGCGTGGTGAGGGATCCGCAGAACGGCGCGTTCAACCGCTTCACCACCAGCGACTTCTCGACCGCCTACACCGAGCAGTGGAGCCACGAGGTGCGGTTCCAGTCGAGCTTCGACGGGCCGTGGAACTTCAACGTCGGCGGTATCTTCACCCGCTTCCAGGGCACTGGCGACTACTTCGTGATGTTCAACACGGGCACCGGCTTCTACCAGGCCAACAACTTCTTCAACACCGGCAACGCCAACTGCACCGGCGGCCCGACCTGCGTGGCCATCGATCCGAGCAAGGATCCGACCCGCAGCGGTCACAACTACTATGATAACTACGGTCCTTATGACCTGACGTCGTACGCCGCGTTCGGCGAGCTCTATTACCAGATGTCCGAGAACTTCAAGTGGACCCTGGGCCTGCGCTACACCGTCGATCGCAAGGAAGTTGAGAACCACTCCGTCACCCTGGGTACGCCCGGCAGCGGCATCGGCGGCCCCTCGGCCGGCCAGCCGGCGATCCTGAAGGCCAAGTTCTCGGAACCCACCGGTCGCTTCGGCTTCGACTGGAAGCCGGACCTCGGCTTCACTGACGAGAGCCTGATCTACGGCTTCTATTCGCGCGGCTATAAGGCGGGCGGCCTGAACCCGGCCTTCAGCCCCGGCATCGGGGTCGTGGCGATCAGCCCGACATTCAAGCCGGAGTTCATCGACAGCTTCGAGGTGGGGGCGAAGAACACCCTGCTGCAGGGCACCCTGCAGGTGAACCTCGCGGCCTTCCACTATGGGTACAAGGGCTACCAGGTCTCGAAGATCATCAACCGGACCTCGATCAACGAGAACATCGACGCCGAGGTGATGGGCGCCGAGTTCGAGTCGATCTGGCAGCCGCTGGATGGCCTGCGCCTGAACGCGGCGATTGGCTACCTCGACACCAAGATCAAGAACGCCAGCTCGATCGACACCTTCAACCGGACCCAGAGCAATCCCGCCCTGACCCTGGTGAAGTCGGACGCGGCCTCCAACTGCGTGGTCACCACCGCGGCAGCGGCCACGGCGCTCTCAATCGCCAATGCCACCAACCCCTTCAACCTGCTCGGCGTCTGCACCCTGGCTTCGGCCGCGGGCGCCGGCACGAACATCGGGAGTGGGGCCATCGCGGCGGGCACCAATGCCTTCGGCGGCCTGGTCTCGGAAGGTGCGCCGCTGAATCTTTCCGGCAACGACCTGCCGAACGCGCCGCACTGGACCGTTTCGCTGGGGGCCCAGTACAGCTGGACCGTCGGGGACTGGGACGCCACGCTGCGCGGCGACTACTACCACCAGACCAAGACGTTCGCGCGGATCTACAACAGCACGCCCGACCGCATCCGGGCCTGGGATAACGTCAACCTGACGTTCACGGTCAACAACCAGGATCTGGGGGTCGAAGTGGGGGCCTTCGTGAAGAACGCTACCAAGGAGAAGGCGGTCACCGACTTCTACCTGACCGACGACTCCTCGGGCCTGTTCCGCAACGCCTTCTACACCGAGCCGCGCACCTACGGCGTCTCGGTCACCAAGCGCTGGTAGCACCCAGCCCTTCCAAGGAAGATCCTTTTGGGGGCGGCGGAGCAATCCGCCGCCCCTTTTTCCTGCCGGCCCCAACCTTCGCTACGACCGATTCTGACGTACCGCTGTGTTTCACTGCTCGAATGATCGACGCGGACAATCTCCACGAAGCCGAACAGCAGGCGCTGGGCCAGTTGGCGCAGATGGACCTGGCGGCGGCGGCCAAGGTGCACGCCCTGCTCATGGCCTGCGACGACACCAAGGAGCTGCTTGAG
>CALQQB010000039.1 GCA_943332615.1 Phenylobacterium deserti | reverse complement strand
TTACCCGGCAACAACGGCGCGATCCGCTCCCACTGCACCTCGCTCAGCTCGTATCGCTTCACAGCCATCACAGACCTCCGCCTAAACGGAGACCTATGAATCACGCATCATGCGATCCGTGAATCCCTGAATGTCGATTGGACCTAGTCGAGTGGGACCGGCTGGTGATACGAAGCCACCCCAAGGATCGCGGAACGCGACGGGGGAAGCATGGGTTATGCGGGACCGTGACGTCAGAGCTGCCGTGAGGCAGCGACTTGAAGCGGAGCACTTCGGTGATCCAAACACCCTCATCGTGGATGAGATGGGCGTGTGGTCAGGAACGGTGCGCATCGACATCGCCGTCATCAACGGTGAGATTTGCGGCTACGAACTGAAGAGTGATCGGGACACGCTGGCACGCCTGCCAATGCAAGCGGACGTCTACAGCCGCGTCTTCGACAAGGTCACGCTGGTCGTGGGTGACCGCCATGCCAGGAAGGCTCGCGGCCTCATCCCTAAGTGGTGGGGTGTGACGCTAGCTCGGTTCCGCGGAGGCGAACTTAAGCTGATCGACGACCGGAAGGCGAAGAGCAACCCGGGGCGCGATCCATATCTCGTGGCCGAACTCCTCACGAAGGATGAGGCCATTGCCGTTCTTGATCAGCATGGATTGGCGGCCGGATGGCGCAGCAAGCGCATTCGTGAAATCCACGAACGGCTTGCTGCAGAACTGCCGTTGGAAGTCCTTTCCGAGCGGGTCAGGATCGCGCTTCGCGCTCGGCAAGAGTGGCTAGGGAATGGCCGCTCTGGTGTTCTCGATGTGCCGGTTGACGCTGTAGCCGACCCACTGCTGTAGCCCGCCGGGCTTAACCGTCGCGGCTGAGATCGCGTCAATTACCCCATCCGCCCAGCAATGGGCCAACGCGCCCCTGCCAGCGTGCGCAGTGATGCCTTGGGCGTGGCCGAGCAGTTGGACGTGCATGTCAACACCTCCCGCGCCCGTGGTCCGCACTCCCCGGCAGATTAGGTACGAAGTCCCGAGGGTATACTTCACCGTGATAGGGAAGCCCCAAGCGATGCCGGAGGGGGCGGGCGCAAGCGACACGGTGCCGTAGTCTCCGAAATCCAACCGATAGGGCAGCGATATAGTTGTGAGCCTCTGCCAGAGCGCGAGTTCGGCTCGGGGAAGCGGGTAGAGGCCGGCCGCCACGCCTTGGAAATTGGCGGGCATGTTGGTGCCCGCTACCGTCACCGAGCGCCAGTTCGCGGCTCCGGCGAGACCGAAGAAGGTCGGATCAAGAGCCGCGCCCAGCGCCACTACGGCGCTGACTTCCCCCAGGTCGATGATCAAATCGGTCTGGTTCAACGGGAAGGACCATCCGGGGACCCAGCTGGCAGACTGCGCCAGTTCCGAGAGATCAATTCGGAGCGCCACACCTCGACCGTCGGTGGACACGGTCTGAGCGACCGCTGCGTGATACTGCGGCGATGCGCCTAACGTCGTAGCTGGGATAAGGGCGAGGTGCGCAGCCCGGGCATAGGCCGCAATCATCGCGAGCGGGTGCCCGCCAGCCGTCGCCGGCAGGGCCGCCGCGTCAAGATAGAAGGGTTGCGGGCCCCAGGAGTAGCTCATTTGCTGAGCTACGTAGGCAGGGCTCGGGACGGCCGCCGCCGCCTTCGTGGCCTTCTTCCCGACGTACTGATCCGGCGCCAAGACCAGCAAAGGCACAACGTCCTTTCGACCGGCGGCGCTCACCTTCTCAAGTGCAGTCCGCTCGCCAGCTTTGAAACGCAGAATAGGAACATATCGGTAGACCATGACACCCTCCCCAGGGACAACTTGGGGGAGTGTGGGCAGATATCACTCGTCTGTCGAATCGAGTTCCTGCCCATTCCGGGTCTTGGGCGCGATCCTCCTCACGGTCTCCTCGAAATGCGCTTCGTCTTCGTCCGCCTCAACCTGGCGGGCTAGGTCGCGGAACTTGTCAGCCTGCGTGCGCTGGTCATGCTTGCCGTCTGATTCGCCCATGCCTGACCGCCTGATCATCTTCTGTGACGAGTCCGTCGAGAAAGGACCCTTCTACTCCCATTTCTACGGGGGCGCACTCGTGCGCGCCGATGATCGGGAGCGGATAGAGCGAGAGATTCAAGCGAAAAAAGACGAACTGAACTTCCACGGGGAAGTGAAGTGGTCGAAGATCACGTCAAACTACGCAGAAAAGTACGTGGAGTTAGTAGACCTGATCTTCGATATAATCGAATCGGGCCGCATGAAGGTGCGGATCATGTTCACGCAAAACTTGAACGTGCCGCCGGACTTTGATGACGAGCAGATCGATAATCAATATTTCTTGCTCTACTACCAATTCATCAAGAACGCCTTTGGCCTTCGCTACTGGCGGCAGGGCGACAACCACGAGACTGCGGAAGTTTCAGTCTACATCGATGACCCGCCGCAGACCGGTGTGAAGTTTGGCCGCTTCGCGGACTACATCGCCTCGCTGTCTCAGTACCCAGCATTCAGCCAGGGCGGCGTGAGTTTTCCGCGATCAGAGGTCGCCAAGGTCATTTCACACGAACACAACATCCTGCAGGCCGTGGATATCATCCTCGGCGCTATGCAATCGCGCCTGAACGAGGCGCACACGACCGTTGAGAAGGGCCAGCGGCGGCGCAGCAAGAGGGCTCGCGCGAAGGAGCTGGTCTACAAGCGCATCAAGGATCGAATCTGGAAGCTTCGCCCGCACTTCAATGTCGGTATCAGCACCGGCATGGACAACAGGAGCGACAGGTGGCTGCACCCATATCGCCACTGGTGCATGGTTGCCTACGGCAGCACGGTGGATCGGTCTCGGGGCAAGAAAAAGAAGTAGCCCCACCGTCACTACATCAATACCCCCAGTGGAACTAAGGGCTTCGCTCCGGCAGGGCTATTGACAAGGTACTGATTCGGCGCCTGTCCCGATAGCTTCCTTTTGCAAACCAATTGCACTAAGGGGTCGATTCGCGCTTTCGGTTACGGTGAGGCTTTGGGTGCCACCTTTGATTCCGGCGACGCTTCTTCGTTCTCTTCTTCGGCGCGTCAGCCGTTGAGCGAACGAGGCCCAGCGTACGTGAGGCGCTTGCCAACCACGCCTTGCAGCGCCGTGACGGCGCGGGCGGTGTCGTCGATGCCGAGGGCGACGCGGTTCGAATAGCGGAAGTCAAATTCCGCTAGATAGCGGTGCAGATGCTTCTTGCTGGCGTGCTGGTACACGCCGCGCATGCCGCGCTTGAAGATGGAGAAGAAGCCTTCGACCGTGTTGGTGTGAACGAGCGGGTTGAAGCGGCTGACGTATTCGCCCGCGCTGTGGTTGGTGTGGCCATGGGCGCGGAATTGCTGACCCAGCTTCACGTAGTGGCGGGCTTCGTCGGTCATCAGGATCGCTTCCTTGGACAAGTTGGCGACGACGATCTCGCCAATGGCCTTGGCGCTGATGAAGTCCAGCACAACGGAGCGGGCTTGGCCGGTGGAGCGGTCAACGAGGCTCAGAACCTTCATCTTGTGATTGCCGCCGGCCTTGGCCTTCGGCTCGCCCGGCTCAATGCCGATGAAGGTTTCATCGACTTCGACCATGCCGCCGCCCTGGCCGAACGGCGCCAGATCGCCGGAGCGCATGGCTTCGCGGATGCGATGCGCCAGGAACCACGCGGTCTTGTATTGGACCTCCAGGGTGCGGTGCAGTTGGTGAGCGCTCACGCCCTTCTTGCTGGCGGTCATCAGGAAGATGGCTTGCAGCCACTTCGTCATGGGTAGCTTGGACTCTTCGAAGATAGTGCCCATGCGCACGGTGAACTGGCCCTTGCACTGGCCGCAGCGCTTCAGACCCATGCGAACGCGCTTCTCAAGGTTCGGCTTGATCGTGCTGATCCGGTCGAAACCGCCACAGTGCGGGCACACCGGGCCGGTCGGCCAGATGATCGCCTCAACGAAGTCGAAGGCGGCTTGTTCGTTGTGGAAGTAGGGGCGGCTGAGAACGGACATGGCGTTGATTCCTTATGAGAATCTTATGCCACACGTCGCCGTATTTGCAAAGTACATAATCGCCGAGAGAAGAGGTGAACATAAGAAGAACTTTGAGTCAAAAGCCCGAAAGGCACGAAAGCAACCCAGGGACCTGGAGCGGCTCAGCCTCCCCGGCGCCCTTCCGTGTCATTCGGGGTTCTCTTCACTTGCCGCCCAGCCTTGGCGCCGCCCCGGTCCCGCGCCTAGATGTCGGCCATGCGTACCGATACCCCCCAGCCGATCCGGCTCTCCGACTATCGCCCGCCCGCCTACCTTATCGACGAGGCGCACCTGACCTTCCTGCTGGAGCCCAACACCACGCGGGTGAAGGCGAAGCTCAGCATCCGGCGCAACGGCGACCACGCCGAGCCCCTGGTGTTCAACGGCGAGCGGCTGAAGCCGATCTCGGTGGCGATCGACGGCCGGGTGCTGGCCGAGGATCAGCGCACCATCGACGCCGAGTTCCTCACCATCCCCAACTGCCCCGAGGCCTTCACCCTTGAGACCGAGGTCGAGATCGACCCGGAGAACAACAGGGCGCTGGAAGGCCTCTACATGTCCGGTGGCCGCTTCTGCACCCAGTGCGAGGCGGAGGGCTTTCGGAAGGTCACCTTCTGGCCGGACCGCCCCGACGTGCTGTCGCGCTACACCGTGCGGATCGAGGCGGACCGGAAATTCCGCCACCTGCTGTGCAATGGCAACCTGATCGAGACGGGCGACCTGCCCGGCGGCCGCCACTTCGCCGTCTGGAACGACCCCTTCCCCAAGCCCAGCTACCTGTTCGCCCTGGTGGCCGGCGAGCTCGACGTCTTCGAGGACAAGATCACCACCATGAGCGGCCGGGTCGTGGACCTGCGCATCTTCGTGGACACCGGCATGGCGGCCCGCGCCGCCTACGCCATGGACGCGCTCAAGCGCTCGATGAAATGGGACGAGGAGGCCTATGGCCGCGAATACGACCTCGACCTGTTCATGATCGTGGCGGTGCGCGACTTCAACTTCGGGGCCATGGAGAACAAGGGCCTCAACGTCTTCAACTCCTCCCTGCTGCTGGCCGACCCCGAGACCGCAACGGATGTGGACTACGAGCGGATCGAGGCCGTGGTCGCCCACGAGTACTTCCACAACTGGACCGGCAACCGCATCACCTGCCGCGACTGGTTCCAGCTGTGCCTGAAAGAGGGCCTGACGGTGTTCCGCGAGCAGGGCTTCTGCGCGGATATGCGCGGGCATGCGGTGGGTCGCATCAAGGCGGTGAAGGCGCTGCGCATGCGCCAGTTCGCCGAGGACCAGGGCCCGCTGGCCCACCCGGTGCGGCCGGCCAGCTTCATGAAGATCGAGAACTTCTACACGGCGACGATCTACGAGAAGGGCTCCGAGGTCATCGGCATGCTGAAGACCCTGGTCGGGGCCGAGGCGTTCCGGGCGGGCATGGACATCTACTTCGACCGCTGGGACGGCCATGCCACCACCGTCGAGGCCTTCATCCAGTGCTTCGCGGAAAGCTCGGGCCAGGACCTGTCGCCGTTCTTCGCCTGGTATGAGCAGGCGGGAACGCCGCGCGTGGGCCTGACCGGCCGCTACGACGACGCTGCCCGGACCCTGGAGATCACGCTGACCCAGACCACCCCGCCGTCGCCTGGCCAGGACGAGAAGCGGGCGCTGCCCATCCCCATCGCCATCGGCCTGCTGGACCCCGAGGGTCGCACCCTGGCCTTCGAACGCGACGGCCAGGCGGTGGACGAGACGGTGGTCGTGCTGGACGCCGCCACCACCACGGTCACCCTGACCGGCATCGACGCCGCGCCGGTGATCTCCGCGCTGCGCGGATTCTCAGCCCCGGTGGTGCTGACCACCGACGCCGAGCCCAAGGACCGCTACCTGCAACTGGCCTCGGACCCCGACCTCTTCAACCGCTGGGAGTCCGGCCAGGAACTGGCCGCCGACCTGATCCTCAGCCGCGCCGCCGGCCAGCCCAACGAGGTGGGCGAGGAGCGCTACGCCGAGGCCGTCGGCCGCGCGCTCAGCGACCAGGCCTCCGACAACGCCTTCAAGGCCCTGCTGCTGGCCCTGCCGGCGGAAACCGATCTGGCCCTGCTGCGCAGCCCCGTCGATCCCGCCGCCATCCACGCGGCCCGCGAGGCGCTGCGCCTGCGTCTGGCGCTCCATCTTGAGAGCGAACTTCGCCGGCTGCACACTGGCCTGCAGGACCTGGGCGAGTTCTCGCCGGACGCCGCCGGCGCCGGACGCCGGGCCCTGCGCAACGCCGCGCTGGACCTGATGTCTGCCAACCCGCGCCACGAGATCGCCGACATCGCGCTGGGCCATTTCCACGCCGCCGCCAACATGACCGACGCCATCGGCGGCCTGAACGCCCTGATGCTGATCGGCGGGTCGGCCTACGAAGAGGCGCTCGGCGACTTCTACGATCGCTGGAAAGACGAGCCGCTGGTGATCGACAAGTGGTTCGCCCTGCAGGCCCGCGACGCCAGCGAAGAGGCCCTGGGCCGCATCCTGGCGCTCACCACCCACCCGGCCTTCGATCCCCAGAACCCCAACCGACTGCGGGCCCTGGTCTCCAGCCTGGCCAACTTCAACCCGGCCCGGTTCCACGACCCCAGCGGGGCCGGCTACCGCTTCCTGGCCGACCAGATCATCGCCACCGACCGGTTCAACCCGATGACCGCCGCCCGCCTGGTGGACCCCCTTGGCGGCTGGAAGCGCCTGAAGCCGGAATTGGGTGTGCT
Source organism: Phenylobacterium deserti (assembly GCA_943332615.1). GTDB lineage: Bacteria > Pseudomonadota > Alphaproteobacteria > Caulobacterales > Caulobacteraceae > Phenylobacterium > Phenylobacterium deserti_C. The sequence goes on along the minus strand of CALQQB010000039.1, from coordinate 35,535 downwards.
GATGAAGGCGCAGTTGGAGCGAATCGTCGCGATCGAGGGCCTCTCGAAGAACGTTTACGAATTAGCGACGCGCGCCCTGGCTTGATGCGTCATTAACCCACGAGACCGTGGGGGACGGATCAGCTTAGTCTCACCCTGGGTCGGGGACCCACGGATCGTGAGGCTTGAGAGGAGCGACGGCTTTGGCCGGACGCGCGGGCCAATCTGCGGCAAGCATTACGCGTGAACGGCGCGGTCGCGATCGCATGGCTGCGCCCCGACGCTATACCCGCCCCGGCATCCTGGCGGTCCTCGCGTTACTGGCGGTCTCGGCAGCTCTGGGACTGACCCGCCTGCATCGCCTGGCGCCCGTGTTTCCGGAGCTGACGCTCTGGTTCCTCGTTCCGGTCGCGGTGTCCTTTGTGCTAGCCGGACTGCTGCTGCTGGAAATGGGGCGCATGGAGCGGGTGCAGGACGCCCGCAGCGATTCCGAGCAACGCTTCCGCATGGCCGTGGAGGCCGCGCGCTGCGGCATCTGGGAATGGGACCTGGCCGCCGACCGAATCTTCATGTCCGAGGTCACCGCCTCGCTGTTCGGCTGGCGCTCGGGCCACGTCGAGGGCCAGCAGGTGTTGGAACGGGTCGCCGCCGGCCACCGCGACGACATGCGCGAGGCCCTGAGCACGGCGGCCATCTACGGTGACTTCGATGTCTCGTTCCGGGTGCCGCCGCTGGCCGGGGCGCGTCCGGTCTGGATCGACTTCCGTGGCCGTGGCTTCGGCGAGGCGCCGGAGGGCGGCTTCGCCCGGATCATCGGCGTAGCGCTCGACGTCACCGAGGAGCGCCTGGCCCAGGCCCGCGCCCAGTCCGCCGAGAGCCGGCTGCGCGACGCCATCGAAAGCACCTCCGAGGCCTTTGTCCTGTGGGACCGCAACGGCCGGCTGGTGATGTGCAACAAGAACTTCCGCAGCTACTTCCAGCTGGAACAGGACGTGCTGACGACCGGCGTCGGCCGCGAGCAGGTGGAACGCGCCGCCCGCCAGGCCATCCGCCAGGAATACCCCGCCCCCGGCGGCCGGCGCGGCGTGCGCGAGGCCGAGCTCACCGATGGCCGCTGGGTGCAGATCTCGGAGCGCCCGACCGCCGAGGCCGGGCTGGTGGTCACCGCCGCCGACATCACGGTGCTGAAGACCCAGGAGGAGGTCCGCCGGATCAAGGAGGAGGAGCTCCGCCGCGCCGTCATCAACCTGGAGCAGAGCCAGGAGCAGCTCTCGGAATTGGCCCGCAAGTACGAGGCCGAGAAGATCCGCGCCGAGGGCGCCAGTCAGGCCAAGAGCGAGTTCCTGGCCAATATGAGCCACGAGCTGCGCACGCCGCTCAACGCCATCAACGGCTTCTCCGAGATCATGGCGGCGGAGATGTACGGCCCGGTCGGCGACCCCCGCTACCGCGACTATGCCCGCGATATCCTGCATTCCGGCCAGCACCTGCTGAACCTGATCAACGACATCCTGGACATGTCCAAAATCGAGGCCGGGAAGCTCAGCCTGCACTTCGAGCCGGTGGAGCTGGAGGAGATCGCCGAGGAGGCCCTGCGCCTGGTCCGCAACCGCGCCGAGTCCGCGGGCCTGGCGCTGGTGCTGGACTTCGCCGATCTGCCCGCGGTCGAGGCCGACCACCGGGCGGTCAAGCAGGTGCTGCTGAACCTGCTGTCCAACGCCATCAAGTTCACACCCCGCGGCGGCCGCATCACCGTGCGGGCCGAGCGGCGCGAGGACCCGCTGGGCGAACGGGTTCGGATCAGCGTGCAGGACACCGGCATCGGCATCTCGGCCCAGGACCTGGAGCGCCTGGCGCGGCCGTTCGAACAGGTCGAGAGCCAGCACTCCAAGACCACGCAAGGCTCGGGCCTCGGCCTGGCGCTCACCAAGTCGCTGGTCGAGATGCACGGCGGCCTGCTGGATCTGAAGAGCGCGCCAGGCCAGGGCACCACCGCCAGCTTCTCTCTACCGGTCCGCCAGAGCGCGCCGGCCGCCCTCCTCGCGGGCGCGGCGGCCGCCTGAGGGCCACGACGAGGTTGGGGGGCGGGCGTTGTCCTGGATCGCGCATGGGCTTGAGCGTAGTCAGGGCGGGCTCATGAGCGCCGGGCGGTCGCTGATTTGCTGATCTGTGTCAGATGGCCGCGACACGGATTAGCGTGTTTTTCAGCCTCGCCGTTCAACGATATCCTTGCACACACAGACGGCGCGACGGATGTCCCGGCTTCACTTGATTCTCTATGCCAGCCGCATGACCCCCGCGACACGAGATGCGCTGGAGGGCTCGATCAGAGACATCTTGAGCACCGCGAAACGACGCAACGCAGAGTCCGAAATTACCGGAATACTGATCGCCCATAGTGGCTGGTTCATTCAGGCCCTGGAGGGCGCGCAGGACGCGGTGCGGGAGCGGTTTCGCGCAATTTCGAAGGATCCGCGACATCAAGAGTTGGTCGTTCTGGGCGAAGGCCCGATCCTGGCGCGGGTCTTCGGCGCGTGGAGCATGTGTTCGAGCATCCTGTCGGATACGGATCGAATGGTGCTCGATCTCCTCGGGAAAAAGGCCTCGTTTGACCCCTTGACCTACCCGGCGCCAAAGGTTTTTCAGGTGCTCACCACTGTCGCGAACGTGCATCGTTCGACGTTTCCCACTGGTGGATGACGCCCACGCTCAGCGACCAGGTCGGGACGCGATCCTGACGCGATAGCCGTCGGCCGGCGGACCCCTGGGCAGTCCGGGGCGCTCTCAACGTCAACTCGCCCACAACCTGGGAACGGCCTCGAAGCCTGAGCGCGCGAGGGTGAGGATTCGTACAGGAACCGCCCTAAATCGTCCCCTACGGACGAGACGGCGACGGCTCTCGGTCGACGCGCCTTGGGTCCGGAGGCGCTTGCGCCGGGCGGGCCAGGGCTTCCCCGAACCGCGCGCGGTCCGCCGCCGGCAGGGTGGCGGCGAAGGCGACGATCCGGCGATCCATCTCCAGGCGGCCTTGAGCTTCGACGTCTCGCGCCTGCTTCAACGCGGCCAGCTTGGCGTCGCCATCGAAGGGCTCGTCGCCGAAGCCACGCAGGGTCTGGCGGACAAGCTGGCGCGCCTCGTGCATCCGGGGGCCGAAGGTGCGGGCGTGCTGCGGCATCTGTTCGCGCCAGGCGGCCTGCTGCTCCGGGGCGAGAACCCGGATGGCGGCCGCCAGAGGATTGCGCGGTCGAACCTCGGACGCTGGGGCCTGGGGCCGCCCGCCCGCCATGTGCAGACCCACGAAGGCGCCCACCACGAAGACGTTCAGCGCCAGCGAGACGAACAGGGCGGTCGGGACCAGCCAGCGGGGCATCAGGCCTCCTCGTCGAAGTAGAAGGCGGCGTCCTCGTCGCTGACCGCCGTGGCGACGGCGTCGCCTTCGGGCGCCGCAGACGTCGATATCCGCACCCCCAGCACCACCCCCGCCGCGCAGGCCGCCGCCAGCCCGGCGCCCAGTCCGGCCGGGACCAGCCAGCCGGTCCACCGGCCCACCTGCCGGGGCCGGGGCGCGGCGGCCAGGATGCGGTCCATAGCACCGGTCGCGGCGCGGGGCGGACTGAAGGCGGCGAGCGCAGCGTCGAGCTCGCCGGCGCGGGCGAGCACCGGCTCGGCCCAAGCCGGTTCAGCCGCCATGAGGGCGGCGGCCTCGCGTTCGAGGTCCGGCCAGCAGGCGACGTCGCCGCCGAAGGCCTCCGCGAGAGTTTCGAAACGGTCCCGGGTCATGCCCTGCAGCGTCATGTCCTCATGCCTCCTTGAGGTCCGAGAGCGCCGCCCGCAGCGCCCGGCGGCCGCGTCCCAGCAGGCTCTCCAGCGCCTCGACGCTGACCCCCATCACGACGGCGGCCTCGATGTTGCCGAGCTCCTGGTAGTGGCAGAGCACGATCGCGTCGCGCTGGCGGTCCGGCAGCGCCGACAGCGCCGCCGCCACTCTCCGGCCGGTGTCCTGCGCCAGCAGTCCGCGATCCGGCGCCGGCCCCTCGTCGGTCTGTTCCGGCGGCTCGGCAAAGGCCAGTTCGCGCCGCCGTCGCAGGCGGTCGTAGCAGAGGTTCAGCGCCACCCTGTGCAGCCAGGTGTCGAACCGCGCCACGCCGGGCCGCCATTTCGGCGCCTGTTTCCAGACCCGGATGAAGGCGTCTTGGGCCACGTCCTCGGCCTCTTGCCCGTCGCCCAGCATCCGGCCAGCCAACGACAGCAGCCGCGGCAGCTTGCGGGCCACCAGGGCGCGCACCGCGGCCGGATCGCCCACGGCCACGCACGACAGGAGTTCCTCGTCGGGATCCCCCAAGCCTGCCCCCGCCTTGCGCCGCGGGGCGCCTATTCGGAGCCGCCGGGCCCACGCATCCCCCGACGCATCATCAGCAGCTCGCCCTTCGAGAGCCAGCCGTCATCGTTTGTATCCACAAGTTTGAACCGCTGCTCGGTCATGGCCGACATCTCGGCCTTCGAGACGGCGCCGTCCTTGTTGGCGTCCAGCCGCATCATGAAGCCACCGCCGCCGGGCGGCCCGCCAGCCGGTGAGCCCCGGCCCTCGGCCTCGGCGCGCTTGCGGCTGGCGTCCATCTCGGCGGTGGTGATCCTGCCGTCCTTGTTGGTGTCCATCCGGGCGAACATGCGGGTCTGGCGCGCCGCGTTCGCGGCCTTGAACTCGGCCAGGGTCACCTTGCCGTCGTGATCGGTGTCGGGGTTCGGCGGCTCTCCGCCGCCGGGCGGCTGGGCGTGGGCAAGCGTGGCGAAGGCCGCGACGGCGAGCGAGGCGAGCAACAAGCGGGTCATGGGTCCTCGAGGTTTCAGTGTCCTGCCCCGATAGCGTTGCACGGCCGGACTGCGGGAGTCCGTCTCTACGATGTCACCACCGCGCCATAGGCCGCCCGCGCCGCGGCCTGGACCGCCTCCAGCCGCGTCCGCAGCGCCTTGAAGGTCTTGGCTTCCCCGGCCCGGGCCAGCAGGGCCTGGAACGCCCTTGGCTCGCCGGCCGGATCGGGATCGTCGCCCAGCGCCACCTTCATCAGCTGGGTCAGGTCCTGCTGCAGCCGCCAGGCATCCTGCAGCGCCGCCAGCGGCTCGGCCGCCACGAGACCGGCCTCGCCCAGCGCCACCAGCGCCGCCGCTGTGTTGGGCGCCAACGGGCCACCTTCGGCGGCGTGGGCGATCTGCAGGAACTGGGCGGCGAACTCGATATCGACCAGCCCCCCGGGCGACAGCTTCAGGTCCCAGTCCCCCTTCGGCGGCCGCTCGTCTTCCAGCAGCTGGCGCATGTCGCGCACGTCGCGGGCGGTCTGGGCGCGGTCGCGCGGCCGGCCCAGCGCCGCCTCGATGGCCGCCGTAGCCTCCCGCGCGAACGCCTCCGACGTCGCCCAGACGATGCGCGCGCGGGTCAGCGCCAGCAGCTCCCAGGTCTCCGCCTCGCCCTCGTAGTAGTGCTCGAACGCCGCGCAGCTCACCGCCACCGGGCCCTTGGTGCCGGACGGCCGCAGCTGCATGTCCACCTTGTAGAGCGGCCCCTCGGCGGTCGGGCTGGAGAGGGCGGCGATCATCCGCTGGGTGAAGCGCCCGTAGAAGGTCGAGGCGTCCCAGCCCTTGGCCTCCGACATCGCCGCCGGATCGGACGCCCGGTAGAGGGTCATCAGGTCCAGGTCGGACGTGGCGCTCATCTCGCGGGAGCCGCACTTGCCCAGCGCCACCACCGCCACCTCGCCCGGGAAAGCCCCGCCCAGCCGCTCGGTCTCGGCCAGGGCGGCGGGCGCCAGGGCCTCGATGCACAGGTCCGCCAGTTCGGCGAAGGCGCGCCCGGCCACGGCGGCGGTCGCAGCCCCGCTCATCACCTGCACGCCGACCCGGAAGGCCTGCTCGCGATGCACCCGGCGGACCATGTCCATGGCGGCTTCGAAGCCGTCGGCCTTGGCGACAGCGCGGCGCATGTCGGCCCGCTCCAGCCCGATGTCGATGGGCTCGAAGAAATTCGGGTCGAGCATGGCGTCGATCGCCTCGGGCCGCCGCGCCAGAGTGGCCGCCAGGTGCGGGGCGAAGGCCAGGACCTGCACCACCAGCTCGAACAGCTTCGGCTGGGCCAGGAACAGCGACTGCAGCTGCACCCCCATCGGCAGGCCGGCGAAGAAGTCACAGAACCGGTTGAAGGCGGTCTCCGGCGCGCCGGTGGCGCAAGCCGCGTCCAGCAGGCGCGGGGCCAGGCGGGTGAACAGCTCGCGCCCTCGCTCGGAGCGGGTGGCGGGCACGTGGCCGTGGTGCCAGGCGCGGATGGTCTGCGACACGCGGGCGGGATTGGGGAACTTCATCCGCGCCAGGGTGGCCAGGGTCTCAGGGTCGTCATCGACGCCGGTGAACACCAGGCTGCCATGGCGCGAGGACAGCGGCTCCTCGTCGGCGAACAGCTCTGCGTAGCGGGCGTTGACGGCCTTCAGCGTGCGGGTGATCTCGGCGTCGAAACTGCGCAGCGGGGCGTGGCCGGACAGCGCGGCGACGCGGCGGCGATCCGCGTCTGCCTCGGGCAGGCGGTGGGTCTGTTCGTCGTCGAGCATCTGGATTCGATGTTCGACGGCGCGCAGCCGGTGGTAGGCGGCGGTCAGTTCGGCGGCGGCGGCGGGGGTGACGTGGCCGGCGGCCGTCAAAGCGGCCAGGGCGTCCAGGGTGCGGTTGCTGCGCAGCTCCTGGCGACGGCCTCCCATAATAAGTTGTTGAGTTTGAACGTAGAATTCTATTTCACGGATGCCGCCGCGACCAAGCTTGAGATCGACGCCCTTGGCCGAGACCCGCTCGTCCACCTTATGCGCGTGGATCTGGCGCTTGATGGAATGGATGTCGGCGATGGCCGCGAAGTCGAGATTTCGTCTCCATATGTAGGGGATGAGGTCTTCTAGAAACGCCCGCGCGGCGCCGATATCTCCCGCGCAGGGGCGGGCCTTGATGAAGGCGGCGCGCTCCCAGTTCTGGCCGACCGTCTCGTAGTACTCCAGCGCGGCGGCCACCGGCACGGCGGGCGGGGTCGAAGCGGGATCGGGCCGCAGGCGCAGGTCCATGCGGAACACGTAGCCGTCGCTGGTCTTCAGCTGCATCAGCTCCGAGATGCGCTGGGTCAGGCGCACCGCGAAGGCCAGCGGTTCGACCCCCTCGGCCAGCGGCAGGGCCTCCGGCTCGAAGAACACCGAGACGTCGATGTCACTGGAATAGTTCAGCTCGAAGGCGCCCTGCTTGCCCATGGCGATGCAGAACCAGCCGGGTACGGGCCCCTCGTCGCCCTCGCCCAGGCGCGTCAACCGACCCGCCGCCAGTTCCCCCCGCGCCGCCGAGCAGAGCGCCGCCTGCACCGCCGCGTCGGCGAAGCGGGTGAGCGCGCCGGTCACCTGGTCCAGGTCCCAGACCCCGCCCAGGTCAGCGATGGCGGTCAGCAGGTGCAGTTCCTGCTTCAGCACCCGCAAGGGCGCCTCGGCCGCCTCGGCCGGCAGGTCGGCGACCGCCGCCGTGCGGGCCAGGATGTCGTTCAGGCGCGCGGCAGGATCGGCGGCCAGCAACTCGGCCAGCCGCCTCGGGTTCCGCCGCACTAGGCTGGCCAGATAGGGCGAGGCCCCGAACACCGGCGCCAGCGCCGGCCACGCCGTCTCCAGCGCGGGCGTCCACACCACCCCCGCCACAACCCCCCGCACCCGCTCTGCCGCCTTGGCGTCGAGGACGGGTCCGCAGGGGGTGAGGGCTTCGCCGAGGCTCACTCGTCCACGCCGCCCGGATTGCGCGCTCGGGACTGCAGCCAGATCATCCCGCACAGGTCCGACAGAGAGGCCATCAGCCGGCCGAGGTTGGTGTACTTCGACTGGCCGGTCTGGCGGTGTCGGTGGTTCACGGGGCGGAATTCCACTTGGTAGCCCTCGCGCAACATCAGCGCCGGCAGATAGCGGTGGATGTGGTCGAAATAGGGGAGCCGCAGGAACGCCTCGCGCCGCATGGCCTTCAGGCCGCAGCCGGTATCATTGGCAGTGTCGCGCAGCAGCCGCTTGCGCACCCCGTTGCCGATCCGCGAGGCCAGCTTCTTGGCGGCGCTGTCCTGCCGCTTCACCCGTTCGCCGCCCACCAGGCCAAGTTCGGGCGGTCCGGCCAGCAGGGCGTCGACCAGCACCGGCCCGTCCGCCGGGTCGTTCTGGCCGTCGCCGTCCAAGGTAAGGATCACCGCGCCTCGCGCCGCCAGCACGCCCGTGCGCACCGCCCGGCTCTGGCCGGCGTTGACGCGGTGTCCCAGAACCCGCAGCTGCGGAATCTCAACCGACAGGGCCTTCAGAGCCGCGCGCGTGTCATCCCGGCTGGCGTCATCGACGAAGAGGATTTCGAACGCGCGGCCGGCGAACGCGGCCGCAATCTCCCGCGCAAGGGCCGGCGCGGCGCCTTCCTCGTCGTGGACGGGCACCACGATGGAGATGTCGGGCAAGGCGTGCGGCGCGGAAGCCATGGCCGCTAATAGCGGAAAAGGCTGCGCGCGAAAGGATCATGCTATCACCCCGCTCATGACGCTCGATGGCGCCCTGGCGAGATGGAGCACCGGCTGGCGCGGGCCAGCGGTCGCGGCCCTCATTGCGTTCCTGGCTGGCCTGCCCGGCCTGATCGCCATGCCGCCGCTGGATCGCGACGAGTCGCGCTTCGCCCAGGCCACCGCCCAGATGCTGGAAAGCGACGACTTTGTCGTGATCCGCTTCCAGGACGGCCCCCGCTTCAAGAAGCCGGTGGGCATCCACTGGCTGCAGGCCGCCAGCGTGTACCTGCTCTCCAGCCCCGAGGCGCGGCAGATCTGGGCCTATCGCGTGCCGTCGCTGCTGGGCGCCATGCTGACCGCGGCGGCCTGCGCCTGGGGGGCGGCGGCCTTCTTCGGCGGCGAGGCGGGGCTGCTCGCCGGCGGCCTGCTGGGCGCCAGTTTCCTGGTCTCCACCGAGGCCTTCATCGCCAAGACCGATTCGGCGCTGACCGGGACGATCACCCTGGCCATGGCGGCGCTGGCCCGTCTCTATGCCGCCGCCCGCGACGGCCCGCCGGCGCCGCGCGCCACGATCTGGACCTTCTGGGGCGCGCTGGCCGCCTCGATCCTCATCAAGGGTCCGGTGGGGCCGATGGTGGTCGGCCTGGCCCTGCTGGCGCTCATGGCTTCCGAGCGCCGCGCCGGCTGGCTGGCGGGGTTGAAGTGGTACTGGGGCCTGATCATCATCCTGGCCGTCGTTGGGCCCTGGGCTGGCGCGGTGACCGTGGCTACGGACGGCGCGTTCTGGGCACAGGCGGTGGGCTCCGATCTGGTCCCCAAGCTGGCCGGTGGCCAGGAGAGCCACGGCGCGCCGTTCGGCTACCACGCCCTGCTGTCGCCGATCCTGGCGTTCCCGATCACCCTGCTGCTGCCCGCCGCCGCCCTCGCCGGCTGGCGCTACCGCGCCGAGCCCGGCGTGCGCTTCGCCCTGTGCTGGCTGATCCCGACCTGGCTGGTGTTCGAACTGCTGCCCACCAAGCTCGTCCACTACCTGATGCCGGCCTATGGCGCCGTCGCCTGGCTGGCGGTCCGCGCCCTGGCCGAGCCGATCGGCGTCGTGGCGCGCGGGCTGGGCGCGGGGCTGAGCGCCGTCGTGGGCCTGGCCCTGGCCGGCGGGGTCTTCTACCTGCTGGCGCTCTACGGCGATCCCTCCATGGCCTGGGCCGCGACGCTGGCCGCCCTTCTGCTCGCCGCGGCCGGCCTGGTCGGCGGCGCGCTGCTGCTGCGCCAGGCGCCGCGGCCGGCGATCGCCTGCGCCCTGGCCCTGGCGCTGTTGGGGCACGGCGTGCTGGCGGCGGCCGTCGCGCCCCGGCTTAAGCCTCTGTGGCTCTCCGCCCGCCTGGAGCGCGCCCTCGACAAGGCTCGCCTGCTGCCCCGCCAGGGCGTCGCCGAGGCGCCGGTGGCCGTGGCCGGCTTCGCCGAGCCCAGCCTGGTCTTCGCGCTCGGCACCGCCACCGAACTCGACGGCCCCGCCGAGGCCGCCCGCGCCGTGGTCCAGAACCGCCCGGCCATCGTCGAGGCCCGCGAGGAGGCCGCGTTCCGCTCCGCCCTGAAAGCCTACGGCGGCCAGGCCCGCGAAGTCGCGACCATCGCCGGGATCAACTATTCCAAAGGCGACCCCATGACGCTTCGGGTCTATGTGGCGCCCAACGTCACGGCGGTAGGGCCGTGAGCGAGGCAGGACGATGAGCCCTCCTTCGCCAAGGCTTCGGAGGGCCACCGATCCTTCGAAGCGCCTGAAGGGAGCGAAGTAGGATGAGCCGGCGGATTGAAATCGTAGAGGTGGGCCCGAGAGATGGCCTGCAAAACGAGAAGACCCTGCTGGAGGTCGGCCAGAAGCTGGAGATGATCGCCCGCCTGGAGGCCGCCGGCGCGCGCCGCATGGAGGTGGTCTCTTTCGTCAATCCCAAGCGCGTGCCGCAGATGGCCGGCGCCGAGGAGATCATGGCTGCCCTGCCGCATCGGGACGGCCGCTCGCGCATCGGGCTGGTGTTGAACATGCGCGGCTGGGACCGCTGCGTCGAAGCTCGCTGCGACGAGGCCAATGTGGTGATCTGCGCCAGCGACGGCTTCGGCATCCGCAACCAGGGCGCCTCGTCGGCCGAACAGGTCGAGACCCTGGCCGCGATCATGGCCGCGAAGAAACCCGGCGACCCGCCCGTCTCCATGACCGTGAGCGTCGCCTTCGGCTGCCCCTTCGAGGGCGAGGTGCCCGAAGCCCGCGTGGTCGAGATCGTCAAGGCCGCCGCCGACCTGAAGGTCGATGAGATCGCGCTCGCCGATACCATCGGGGTGGCTGATCCCTGGATGGTCCGCCGCCGCATCGCAGCCGCCCGCCAGGTGATGGGCGACATCCCGCTCCGCCTGCACTTCCACGACACCCGCAACACCGGCCTGGCCAACGCCTTCGCCGGCGTCGAGGCCGGCGTCGATATCCTCGACGCCAGCGTCGGCGGCCTGGGCGGCTGCCCCTTTGCCCCCAACGCCACCGGCAACATCGGCACCGAGGACCTAGTCTATATGCTGGAACGCGCCGGCTTCGAGACCACCTACGACCTCGGCGCGCTGATCGAGCTGGGAAACTGGGCGTCCGGCCTGGTCGGCAAGACCCCCGCCGCCTCGGTCAGCCGCGCCGGCGGGTTCCCAGTTCCGGCCGCCTAGCCCGAACCCACTTCGGCAACGAATTGGCTAGTCCTCGCCCTCATCCTTCACTTGGCCACGATTGCCTTCCATTTCCCTGCCCTTCCGCTCCTCCTCGCGGGCGCCAGCGAGGATGCCGGGCAGGGCGTAGTTGCCCTCGTGGCAGGCGTATTCGTAGATCTGGTCCTTGGTGAGGTTCCAGGCCAGTTCGCCGACCACCGGCTGCGTGAAGGTGGACGGGTCCGAGACCTCGAACTGGTAGAGGAGTTGGGTCGGGGAGATCCGGGTGAAGCGTTCGACGACCTTCATGTCCGGGGATGCGCCGCGGAAGGTCTGGTCAGGCCGGAAATTGGTGGTCTCGACAACCAGGGTCTCACCGTCCCAGCGAGCCGCCGAGTCGCCCATCCACTTGCGGACGGAGGCCGGTGGGTGGCTGCCGCCCAGGCGGATAAGCCGTAGGTCATGGACCATCTCCACCTCGATGGCGACCTCGCCCTTGGACTGGGCGATGGCGTAGTGGTTGTTGTAGAGGACCGGTAGCATCGGCGGCCCCGAGGTCGAGCCGAAGCCGATCAGGCAGCGCTCGCCCAGCGGCCGCCGCTCCGGCCCGTCGAAGTTGCCGACCTGCGCGTTGCCGGCCTGGCCCTGGATGCGGGCCGCCGCCTCGGGTCTGATCGGCATGCGGCCATTCTTAGGCGACACAAGGATGGACGAGCGGGGTTCGCCCGCAACCCTCAGGATCTTGGTGCCCGGATCGACCCAGAAGTTGTTATATCCGCACTCCGGTCCGGCGGGGAAACCCTTCACGCCGCACTGCAGGTCGGTGACCTTGGCGCTAGGATCGGTAGGCGCCCTGTCCTGCTTCCCGAAGTCCGCGGTCTCACCCTCCACCGCCTGGGTCTCGGCCTCGGTCAGCACCAGCCGGTCGCCAAGTTTCGACTCGCGTTCCAGACGGGTGATGGTGGCTGGTGACCACACCCCGGAGAGGTCCGGCTGGCCCCATGCGTTGTGGGGCGCCTTGTACCCCTTGGCCGCAACGGCCGGGTTTGTCTGGGACAGGCCCGACGTCGCAGCCAGCACCGCCAGCGTTGCTGTCGCCAGGGCTATCGAAAGCGCGCGAAATGACATGGAGGCCCTCCTTCTGCGGCGGTCAGGCCTTCACCCGCCGCACCAATGGCCGCACCACGGCCAGCCCAACCACCAGGGGTGACAGCAGGCAAGCCCACAGCCACTGCCAGGGGTTCGCAGCCCGCTTGCGGAAATATCGCGCCAGCCCGACGCCCTTATGGAACTCCACCTTCAGCGGGTTGCTCTGGCTGGTGCCGCCGATGTGTATCACCTCGGCCCTGGGGCTGAACAGGACCTGGCCGCCCGCCTGGCGCACCCGCCAGCACAGGTCCACGTCCTCGACGTGCAGGAAGAAGCCCTCGTCGAACCCGCCGAGCCCCTGGAACGCCTCGCGGCGCATCGCGAAGCAGGCCCCGGAAATGGTCGGAGTCGCGACCGCCTCGGCCGGCAGGGCCCGGTCCTCCCAGTGCACCTCGAACCGCGCCAGGGCCGGGACCCGCCGCGCCAGGCCGCTGATGGACAGCAACGCGCTAACCGGCGTGATCTCGCCCCGCCGCGCGCCGCGCTGCTCGGTCCCGTCGCCGTTCATTACCCGGCCGCCGATCAGGCTGAGCCCGGGCCGCGCCTCGACCTCCCGCGCCAGTTCGGCGAGGCAGCCGGGCTGCAGAAAGGCGTCCGGGTTCAGGAACACCAGGATGTCGCCGCTGGCGCGCGCCGCGCCCAGGTTGGCCCCCCGGGCGAAGCCGACGTTGCCCTGGCCGGTCACCAGCGCGACCTGCCCGTCGTGCGCCAACTCTTGCAGGCGCTGGGCCTCAGCCAGGCTGGAGCCGTTGTCGACGACGACGAACTCATCGACCCGCGGATCGGCCAGCACGCAGCCGAGCGACTGCTCGAGGGACGCGCCGGTCCGGTAGACGACCATCACCACCGAGACGCGCCGCCGCCGCGGCGGCGTCCCGTTCACCGGCGTGGTTTCGCCTTCGTCCAGAAAGGGGGCGTGACGCGGGGCGGCGACGCCATTCATCCAGGCTCCCTGACCCCGCTCGCCTCGGCGCTGGCGCGCCTCTGGCGGGCAATGTCGGGCGGGTTGGCCTCGCTGGCAAGGCTATTGGCCGCCTCGGCCAGGGTCAGGATCTGCTGCCCGTCCGAGCCCAGGCGGCGCAGCGCCAGCTTGCCCTCTTCGGCCTCGCGGCGGCCGACCACGGCGATCACCGGAACCTTGGCCAGGCTGTGCTCGCGGACCTTGTAGTTGATCTTCTCGTTGCGCAGGTCGGTCTCGACCCGCAGCCCCGCCGCCCGCAACGCCGCCGCCGCCTTCAGGGCGAACTCATCGGCGTCGGAGGTGATCGTCGCCACCACCACCTGCGTAGGCGCCAGCCACAGCGGGAAGGCCCCGGCGAAGTTCTCGATCAGCACCCCGATGAACCGCTCCAGCGAGCCGCAGATCGCCCGGTGCAGCATCACCGGCCGGTGCTTCTGGCCGTCCTCGCCGACGTATTCCGCGTCCAGCCGTTCCGGCAGCACATAATCCAGCTGGATCGTCCCGCAGACCCACGTCCGCCCGATGGCGTCCTTCAGCACGAAGTCCAGCTTGGGCGCATAGAAGGCCCCGTCGCCTTCCGCGATCACCGGCTCGACCCCGGCCTTGCGCGCCGCGGCCAGCATCTGCGCCTCGGCCTTGTCCCAGAATTCGTCGCTGCCCGCCCGCACCTCAGGGCGCGTGGCCAGCGCGATGTGGTCGCGCTCCAGGCCGAAATCGGAATGGATCGACGTCGCCAGTTCGATGAAGTTCGCCGTCTCCTCCTCGATCTGGTCCTCGCGGCAGAAGATGTGGGCGTCGTCCTGCGTGAACGCCCGCACCCGCATCAGCCCGTGCAGCGCGCCCGACGGCTCATAGCGGTGGCAGGCCCCGAACTCGGCCATGCGCAGCGGCAGGTCGCGGTAGGATTTCTGGCCGAACTTGAAGATCTGCACGTGGCCCGGGCAGTTCATCGGCTTCAGGGAAAGCTCCTCGCCCTCTTCCGTCTCGCAGACGAACATATTGGGCCGATACTTCTCCCAGTGGCCGGACTTCTCCCAGAACACCCGGTCCAGCACCTGCGGCGTGCGCACCTCGACATAGCCCGCGGCGTCCAGGCGGCGGCGCACATAGCTCTCGATGATGCGCCACAGCGTCAGGCCCTTGTCGTGCCAGAACACCATGCCCTTGCCCTCTTCCTGCATGTGGAAGAGGTCCATGGCCCGGCCGATCTTGCGGTGGTCGCGCTTCTCGGCCTCCTCCAGCCGGTGGAGGTAGTCCTCGAGGTCCTTCTCGCTGGCCCAGGCCGTGCCATAGATCCGCTGCAGCATCGGGTTGCGGTGGTCGCCGCGCCAGTAGGCCCCGGCCAGTTTCGTCAGCTTGAACGCCTTGCCCGCCGCCTTCGTGCTGGGCAGGTGCGGCCCGCGGCACAGGTCCTTCCACTGGCCCTGGCGATAGACCGTGACGTCCTCGCCGGCCGGGATGCCCTCGATGATCTCGGCCTTGTAGTGCTCGCCGATCGACTTGAAGTGGGCGATGGCTTCGTCGCGTTTCCAGACCTCGCGAACGATCGGCTCATCCCGATCGACGATCTGCTTCATGCGCTCTTCGATCTTCACCAGGTCGTCCAGGCTGAACGGCTCGTCGCGGGCGAAGTCGTAGTAGAAGCCGTCCTCGATCGCCGGGCCGATGGTGACCTGCGTGCCGGGGAACAGCTCCTGCACCGCTTCGGCCAGGATGTGGCTGATGTCGTGGCGGATCGTCTCCAGCGCCTCAGGCGTGTCGCGCGCCAGGATTTCGAACTTGCCGCCCTTTTCGAGCGCGCGGTCCACGTCCAGCAGCTCGCCGTCCAGCTTGATCAGGACAGCCCGTTTGGCCAGCGAGATGGCGATCGAGGCCGCCACTTGCCGGCCCGTGACACCGGCCTCGAATTCGCGTTTCGAGCCGTCGGGGAAAATCAGGTCGATCATGTTTCACACTTCCAGTCGCGCGCCCCGGCCTGCCCTTTCGGGTCCTCAGCCTTGTGGCGCGGAGGCGGCGGCGGGTCGTACCCCGCGCCACCCCAGGGATGACAACGACAGAGCCGTTTCGCGGCGAGCCAGCTCCCGCGCACCGGTCCGTGGCCGATCAGGGCTTGCGCGGCATATTCCGAACAGGTCGGAAGGAACCGGCATTGCCGCCCGATCAGCGGCGATAGCGTCAGTTTGTAGGCGCGCAAAGCGCCCATGACGCAGCTCTCGTAGAGGTTCATGCCGGGTGCGCGGTCAGGATCAGGCCCCGTGCGTACGCCGGAGCCCCGAGAGCATCAAGCCGCGCCGGCGGGGCTAGTTCGCGTCCAGACAACCGCCATCGGCCCGCGGATCGCGGGGGCGTGGAGGGCGCGTTCGTCGTGGAGCGGCGTCAGCATGGCGCAGGCGGATAGCACAACGAGGGTTGAAACGGAACTAGCCCGTCGGGATGACCGTCAATTGGGGCCTCGTAACCGAATGCGCGAGACCCCGCATGGACCCGGGCCCGCATGGCCCGCTGTTGGTGACTCCTCACCGTAGAGCGGACTTCCCCAATGTCTGAGATGGGGGGATTGCGGTCGTTACGACCAGCCAAGTCCGACCGGATGATCTGACCCTTCGCGCTGGCGCCTCGCCGTGGGAATGGGCTGTGGGCTGCGTTGATGGCGGGTGTGACGGGCAAGGGCGCGCCTCGGCGGCGACGGGTGAAGGCTGAGGCCTCACCCACGACGCCCGATCCCCTCGAGATCGCCATGGCGGCAGAGGTCGGCGACAAACGGCCGCACCCTCACCGCCTTGAATTGGCGATGACCGCCTCGCGTGGTTTCGTCTACCGAAGCGAACCTCGGTAGGCGAAGATTGCGTGTTCACACGATCCTAGAAAACCACAGGTGGGGGCGACCGCAAGGTCCACTTAGCCCCCCATCTCGTACTTATAAACCGATTCAATCGCGGATGAATCGATGCTCGTATTGCCTTTGAAAGGGTGATCAAAGACGAAGCAAACAACGAAGACAACGCCGATTGCTAGAGCCACGGCTGAATTCAAGATGACGTCCAAAAAGATGTTCTCGATGCGGATTAGCCAAAGCAAAACCATATTTACGGCCGTAAGGACAAACAAAGCTGTCCAAAGTTTTGCCGGTATTTCTGCGCCAACTTGAGATATTCGTTGATCTCTGGCCGTGGTCAAATTGTCCATGGCATCGTTAAGATTTTGCGCTAAGGCACCGGCGTTTCCGCCTTCTTGATTAAGGGCCAACGCCTCCTGGCGAATTTTTGTCAGGACCTTATAGCCGTCCAAATATTGCGATGGATCATTGTTGCCTGCGCGCTGCGCTGGCCATTCTTTGTTGATCACCACTTGCGCATATTCGCGTCCATAATCCCGCAGATGATGGGCGTTCTTTGGGTCGGCAAGGACCGTCATACTGTACACTTGCCTCAGTGAAGAGGCTTCTGATTGCACGAGGTTCTCGACCTTGTCGTACGTGTCCAAAACGGAAATAATGACTAAGCCAAATATAATTCCATAGAACACACCCGTGACGGCCAAAAAGGCTCCGATCGTTCCATTGGTGTCAGAATTGAGTTTGAAAAACTTGTCGAACCGCCGCCCGATCGAAAGACAGCCAACAATCCCGATAAATAGGAAGAAGGCTACGATTAACCTGGCAATCGCCTGGTCTGAAAAGGAGTAGATGTCCATAGGTTTGCTCGTCAAAAGTCTGCGGCAGTTACGCAAAGATTGGGGCGATCCGTTCGTTCTAACAGGTCGAAGAACTGATCTCTCACCAGTTCCATCACACCGGCGACGCGGAGTTGCTTCACGGCGCGGTTCATGATGCCAAGCCGAAGAACGACCAGAGTGCGCCGACCGCCTTGAACATTCCCCACCAGAGGGCCAACGAGACAACGGCGGCGAAAACCAGGCCATAGCCGATGGGGAGACGCTGGCGGCGGTGCGTTAGCGGCCGGTAGCGTTCAGCTTCAGCTTCAGCTTCAGCTTCAGCTTCAGCTTCAGCTTCACGCAGCAAATAGGACAAAATGGAACTCTTCTATAGATAAAGCACCGGAACCATCCGGTCTTCTAGAGAGAGCTCATTCTGGCAGAATGTTTTTCGGAGCCTGTTGATCAATTGGATATTGCATCGCGCATGCTGGATCGCATCTATCCATTAATTTATGGAATGGCGCATTTGCTCAAACCCGCACGCGTTTGCGCGTTTTCATGTTCGTCGTCAGACGTTCTGAGGCAGGCGGGGACCGGATTTAGCGGAGATTTGGCCTCATCTGGCGTGGATGTTTAGGCGGCGATTTTGCGGTGTTGCAAGCGCTGATGCTCGATGGTCTGGCGTTTGATGTGGGCCCGCTCAGGATATCGGCGGCCCGGCCGAAGTCGGCGTCCGCCGGCGTCACGTTGCCCAGGCGCTCGTGGTATCGGGCACCGCAGAAGGGTGTCGGCTGGGGGTAGGCCGATGGCACAACGAGCGATGAAACGAAACTCGCCGTCGGGATCACCGTCACTTGGGGCCTCGTAACCGAATGCGCGAGACCCCGCTTGGACCCGAGCCCGCATGACCCGCTGTTGGTGACTCCTCACCGTAGAGCGGACTTCCCCAATGTCTGAGATGGGGGGTTCTTTCGCGTTGGGTTCGGGCCAACAACCAGACGTTCCGGCTCGGTGCCGGATAGCAGACCCTCCCAAAGGCTGTTGGGGGGGAATTGGCGACAGTGTGCCAGCGCCACAAAATCGAGAGCATGTTCGGCAGGCTCAGGGACTGGTGGCGCATCCACACTCGCTATGATCGATGTGCCCACACCTTCTTCTCGGCCATCGCCATCGCGGCTACCGTCATCTTCTGGCTGTGATCAATGAGTCCTGAGCCTAGTTCGCCGGTAGGGACATCCTTTCAACAGCAGCCTGTCCCTTTGGTACATCTTTGAGGAAAATCAGGGGGTCAGGTCAGTTCGGCGAGGCATCTGGCTGGTTAGTTCGGAGCGAGATGGTATCCCCTGTTTGGCAATTCGGCAAAGTTAAGGCCAGCCACTTTGCCACCGATACACCCGCGCAGCAGAAGGTCATCCTAGAGGCTATGCGCGCCGACTGGCAGCGTCATGGTGATCGATTGCTGGCAGAGGGCAGTGTTATGCTGAAGCTCAGAGGCCGCTCTTGGCGCAAAAAAGTTTCTACTCTGTTTCTGCCGAGCTTGTGCCTTTTTTTCTATTGTAGAATAAACGAACAATAGAAATTTTGCAAAGATCAAAATCTTCCCATTCGGAAGTGTCGCCGTCATCATAGACAACTTTTAAATCCCAATTACAGGACTTATCAGACCGCGAAAAACCGATATTGACGGTTTCTCCGTTTGCCAATTCGTCTTTACCCAGAACGTCTTCTTCCCAAGACGACGCCTTGCTTGGTGAAACGTAAACTTCAGATATTTTGTAGCCAGTGCGGTTTTCTAATGAGAAGTTCTGCTTGCCGTCAGCCAATCCTGGCGAAGGCAGTAGTGCTACCACGCCAAAAACGCAAAACATGATAAGTTTGGCAATGCGCATTTATCTCTCCATTGACCGGCCCTAACCGTAGAGGCGCCGGTTTGTACGTCGTCAGATCATTTGAGACAGGCGGGGTCTGGATTTAGCGGATTCTGTTGAAAAAGTCTCGGCAGCACTGATTGCGGGGTCAGTTCGACCGCGCAACACCTGCAAGAGGGGATAAATCCCTCTCGTGCATCACTCTAGAGCAATGGCATTGCTCAGATTTGGTCCAGATGAACGGCTGCCGGACTTTTTCAACAGAAACAGCGGAGAGTTATCCTCATCTGGGGTTGGTATTTAGGCGGCGATTTTGCGGTGTTGCAAGCGCCGATGTTCGATGGTCTGGCGTTTGATGGTGGCCCGCTCAGGATATCGGCGGCCCGGCCGAAGTCGGCGTGCGCCGGCGTCACGTTGCCCAGGCTCTCGTGGTTTCGGGCACCGCCGAAGGGTGTCGGCTGGGGGGGGAGGCCGATGGCACAACGAGCGATGAAACGAAACTCGCCGTCGGGATCACCGTCACTTGGGGCCTCGTAACCGAATGCGCGAGACGCCGCTTGGACCCGAGCCCGCATGACCCATGCGCCAAGACAGGCGTTGCGAAGACGCTGCCGCATCGTCGAACACAATCCGGCGACGCCAATCCGGAACAGGAGGAAATGGCACGAAGAGGCGATCGCAGGACAGCAGTTCGCCCGGAAACTCCGGGGGATCGATCTCGCCGGTTACGAGACCTGCAAGGAAGTCCGTCATGTCGCAATCGAAGGCCTCGAAAGTACCCAGGCCGCGCCCCCAAACCACGATTGTCCAGGCGGCCGGCTCGCCTTCCGGAAGCCAGAAGATGTAGTCGCCGTCCATGGTGCTTCCGAACGGAATGAGCCCGTCGGGCTCCGGCCAGAGGCGATACGGTAGCTGGTCGTCGCCACCCGCAGTGAACGAGCCGCAGATGATGGGAACCTGCGCCTCGAGCCGGGCGCCTCGACTGACCGCTCCGGCCACGTTGATCATCACCGCATCGGTGAAGAAGTAGCCGCCGCCGTAAAGCCGAACGAAGGCCTTGTAGTCAGGCGGCAGTTCCCGTCCGATCTTGGCCTCCACCGGCTCCCAAGGCCCCCGAAAAGTTTCTGAGGGCGCGGCTGGCGGCGGCACGACAGCCATCAGGCGCTCAATCGTCACCGGCGCGCCTTTGCGGGGTTGGCCACGAGACGCGCACTGGGATTTCTACTCAGGTTGGAAGCCGTCATAAGGATCCACTCTGGAGGCGCCCCTTCACTGCCGAACGGCGTAACTGAGTAGTCGATGACCTCTCCCTTGCGCACCCTCCTCGCCACAAGGTTCTCGAAGTCTCGCATCCATGGCGAGTTGGTCGGGGTCTGGGTCAGGGCCATGAAATTTCGGGGATCGACGTGAGACCCGCCAAATTGGTCGCCCGCGAGATGCCCCCTTGCATTCCAGAACCCGGCTTTATCCGGCTGGAGCCCAGGAGGCCTCAGCCCCCGGGGCGCCCTCTTCCCCGTCGGAATCAAAGGCCCAGCGAGAATGGCGTTGATCCCGCGAGCGTCGCCGGACGAACTGAGCTCCCGATATCTTATCGGACCCAGGTCGAGGGGGGGCCGCAAAGGCATGGCCCGTGGTGGCGACGGGCGGGCGCGAAAAGCCGCCCCGCGCGGCGCGGCGCCCTGCATCACAGCGTCCAGCGTCCCACCCGCAGCAAGCGCCGCATCGCGGCCACCGGGCGAAGCGCCCAAGACCGTCGCAAGTCCATACGCCGCTCCAGCGAGCGGGCGATCCACCATGAAGAACGCGCGATCGACAGCTTGACGTTGCGCCTCGAGTTGCGCGTCCGACACAGGCGGTCTGCTGGGATCGGGCAGGACGCGGCAGGAATCAGCTATCTGGCGAGCCGTCTTGGGCGTGCCCCGTCGAGCAAGATTCAATCCGTCGAATGGGCGCTTGAAGGGCGAGAAGTGGTTGGGATCGACAAACGACGGCGGCACGCCGCCTGTAGGCTCGATGCGTGGCGCACGGGCGCCGAAACCAAATCGCGATTGTCCTCCTGGCCTGTTCGCCATGAGTGTCCCCCTCCATGCTGCAGCAAGAGCTCGGGATTAAGCGGTCGCACTGACCTGAGCTTCAGCAAGCTCTCACGAGCGGATCGCTATGTCAAGAACAAACAGGGAACATAGACGACGCCGGCTAGCCGCTGGGCAGTTCCCGGATCTCCACGGTCCCACCGGCCTCGAACACCGGATTCCCCGCCAGCAGCCGCCGCGCCGCCTCCAGGTCCACCGCTGTCACCCGGACGAACCCGCCGATATGCGCCGTCGGCTCCGGCGCCGCGCCGGCCTTGCGGAAACAGGCCCCCTCCCCGATGGCGCTGCCGCCCTGGAACACCCCTGCCTCACGCAGTTTCGATAGATAAGGGTCCCAGTCCAGGCCGCCCGGCGCGTCCTCGTGCATCAGCAAGATGTAGTCGGCCATCAGATCCCCTTTACGGCCCCACGCCTTGCGGCCAGCCCCACCGCCTCCGCCACCGCCTCAAAGGCCAGCAGCGTGGAGGTGTGCCGCGCCGGATAGTCCTTCACCGGCGCCAGCAAAGCCAGATCGGCGAAGCGTCCCACAGGCGCCGGCCCATCCGCCTTCAACATCGCCTTGAACGCATCGCGGGCGCCGATCAGTTCCGCCAGGCTGGCCCCGATCACATGCGCCCCCAGCACCGAGGCCGCGGCTTGGCCCAGGGCGCAGGCCTTCACGTCCTGGGCGAAATCGGCCACCCGGTCGCCCTCGACCTTCACGTCCACCACCACGCGGCTGCCGCACAGCTTGGAGACCTTCTCCGAGCTGGCGTCCGGATCGGCCAGCCGCCCGGCCCGCGGCATCTCCGCCGCCAGCCGCAAGAGCTTTGCCGAATAGAGGTCGTCGATCATGCCTCTTAGGTCGTGTGTCCGCCTGCCAGAGTCAAACCGGATCGGGGACCTGGAAGAACGGGGCCGGGGTCAGGATCTGGTTCTCCTGGCGGGTCACCAGCGGGCCCACCTCCTTCACATAGGCCAGCCACTCGGGATCGGCCCACAGCGTCGCCCGGCGCCTGGCGCGTTCGTCCAGGCTGTCATAGGCCCACATGTGGATCACCTGGTTCAATGCGCCCACCTCGACGGCGTAGTAGCCGACCAGATGGCCCAGGATTCGCTTCTGAACCGCCAGGCCCTGCTCGCCGTAGAGCTTGAAGTAGCGGCCGGTCGCCCCGAGCGCCAAGGTGTAGGTCCGCATCTCGACGATCATCAAGGTCTCCCCGACCGCTATTGCCGCGCCATCTCGGCCTCACCGACGGCGGCCCCGTCAAGCGTCTGGTCGTCGTCCATGGTCACGATCACCTTGCGCAGAATGCCGGTGAAGGCGAACGGCGCGGCGTAATCGGCGACCGGGCTGCCGCGGTCCAGGCCGATGTCCAGGCCCGACCAGGAGATCAGGGTGGCGAAGCCGGTCGTGGCCGTCACCTCGCCGGCCGGCTGGCCGTCGATCGTCAGCGTGAAGGTGCGCGGCCCTGCCTCGCTGCGGCGGGAAACGACGCCCAGCCGGGTCGCGCTCGCCGGGACCAGCCGATCGGACGTCGCCGTCGTCTTCTCGCCGCCGATATTCAGGGTGTGATGCAGCCGCCCGTCCCGCAGATAGAGACTGTAGCCGCTGGTGGCGTCGCCGTGCGCCAGCAGCACGCCCTCATCGCCGCCCTCCAGCCGCACGTCGGCCTCAATGCGGTAGGTCCGCGCGCGGACGTCTGGCGCCACATCGGTGGGCAGGTGGCCCATGCCCTTGTGGAACACGAACCGCCGCCGAGCGCCGTGGAAACGGGCCGAGTTGTCAGCGAAGCGCGGGCCAAACCGGTCGTCCAGGGGCAACACCTGATGCGCTTCGGCCGCCGCCCACCAGGCCTCGACCAGCCCCGCCAGCCGCTCCGGCTCCCGCGCCGCCAGGTCATCGGTCTCGGAGAAGTCGCGGTCCAGGTGGAACAACTCCCACCGGTCGTCGTCGAACGGCGTGCCCGGCGGGTGGAACGACACCGCCTTCCAGCCGTCCTTCCAGAGCCCCCGGTGGCCGAACATCTCGAAGTACTGCGACGACGCCCGCGCCGGCGCTGCCGGGTCGGTCAGGCTGGCGGCGAAGCTCTCGCCCTCGAGCGGCATCTGGCTCACGCCGGCCACCTGCTCGGGCGGCTGGATTCCCAGCACCTCCAGCAGGGTCGGAACCAGGTCGCTGGCGTGGGCGAAGTGCGGACGCACCTCGCCGCGCGCCGCCAGCCCGTTCGGCCACGAGATCACCAGCGGGTCGCGGATGCCGCCGCCATGGGTGTTCTGCTTGTAGCGCCGCAGCGGCGTATTCGACGCCATCGCCCAGCCCTGCGGGAAGTTGGAATGCGTGTCCGGCCCGCCGATGTCGTCGATGCGGGCGATCTTTTCCGCCATCGGTTCGGCGCGGAAGTTGAAGGGCCCCATGGCGTTGACGAACCCCTGCGGTCCACCCTCCTGGCTCGCCCCGTTGTCGGACATGACGATGATCAGGGTGTCGTCGCGCAGGCCCGCGTCCTCCAGGAACCCCACCAGCCGCGCCAGGTGCTGGTCGGCGTGATCCAGCATCGCGGCGAACGCGCTCTGCAGGCGGGTGAACAGCGCCCGCTCAGTGGCCGGATAGCTGTCCCAGGCCCGCACCCCGTCGTTGCGCTCCGGCAGCCGGGTTTCGGACGGGACGATTCCCAGGGCCTTCTGCCGCGCCAGCCGGCGTTCACGCTCCACGTCCCAGCCCGTCTCGAAGACGGCGTCATAGCTGCGGATCAGATCGTCCGGCGCCTGGTGCGGCGCATGACAGGCCCCCAGCGCCAGCCAGGTGAGCCACGGCGTCTGCGGCGCATCGGCCGTGTGGTCGGCGATGTAGCGGATCGCCTGGTCCACCAGGTCAGCGGTCAGGTGATAGCCGTCCGCGTGGGTTCCGGGCGGCGTGATCGGCGTATTGTCGCGCACCAGTTCCGGCGCGTACTGGTCGGTCTCGGCGTCCATGAAGCCGTAGAACCGGTCGAAGCCGCGCCCCAGCGGCCATCCGTCGAACGGCCCCGATGGCCCGGTCTCGGTCAGCGGCGTGACGTGCCACTTGCCCAGCATATAGGTCCGATAGCCGTGCGGGCGCAGCATCTCCGGCAACGTGCCGGCCGCCTTGTCGATCTTGCCGCGATAGCCCGGAAAGCCTGAGTCGAAATTGGCCAGGCAGCCCACGCCAACGGAATGATGGTTGCGTCCGGTCAGCAGCGCCGCCCGCGTGGTCGAGCACATGGCCGTGGTGTGAAATCCGGCGTAGCGCAGCCCTCGCGCTGCGATCGCATCGATGGTCGGCGTGCGGATTGGCGAGCCGTAGCAGCCGAAATCCGAGAACCCCACATCGTCGAACAGCACAACCAGGATGTTCGGCGCCCCGGCGGGCGGCTTCGGCGGGGCCGGCCATTCCGGGGTGGAGTCCGCCACTGTGCGCCCGATCCTCGCCGCCATCGTTCCCGCTCCGCACTGCTGTAACCGGCGGGCACCATGGCGACCCGCGCCCGGCCCGCCAAGCGTCGCGCTACCCGATCTACGCCTGGCGCTGCGCCCACACGGCTTCGGCGCGGGCCTTCAGCGCCTCGTTCATGGCCTGGAAGCCGCGCCGCACCGTGCGGCCCATGCGCCGGCCAAGGGACGGGCCCATCAGGCCGCCGAACAGCTCGCCGTTATCCACGACGCAGTTCGCCGGGCCCACCGGTTCGATCTCGATGTAGCGCATCGTCCGGATCAGCCCGCCCATCAGGCTGAGCTGCCAGTGCAGTTGCTCGTTCGGCACCCACTCCAGCACCCTGGGCCGGATTTCCTGCGCCGGCTGGCCGGGCAGCGCCAGGGTCAGCACCAGGATCTCCCCGATGCGGATCTCGCCTGCGGCGGCCGTGTAGGTCGGGTTCCACTCGGCCCAGGCGGACAGGTCGTGGACGATCTCCCAGATCACCTCCGCCGGCGCCTGGACGCCGATCCGGTCCTCCACCCGCAGGCCGCCGGGCGGCTTGGGTGACGGCAGCTTGAGCTCCAGCTCCACGGCCGAGGTCTTGGGCCCCAGCGACGTGCGGGCGAACGGACCGGCCAACAGGTCAGGTCCCGGTTTGAACGACATCACGCCTGCTCCTTGATCCGCCAGGTGGCCCCGGTCGGCCCGTCCATCACCTCGACATTCAACGCCACAAGCGCGTCGCGGATGCGGTCCGCCTCGGGCCAGTTCTTCTCTGCGCGCGCCGTCAGCCGCTCGGCGATCAGCGCCTCGACCTTGGCCTTCAGGTCGTCGTCCGCCCCGCCCTGGAACCAGGCGCCGGGATCGGCGGTGAGGAAGCCCATCAGCTGCGCCGCCTCCAGCAGCAGCGCGCGGCATCGCTCCACCCCCGCCACGTCCTTGCCCATGATCGCCGAGCGCAGGTGGTCCGACAGCTGGAACAGGCCCGCGAACGCCAGCGGGGTGTTGAGGTCGTCCTGCAGCGCCGCCTGCACCGCGTCATAGGCCATGACTCCGCCGCGATGCTCGCCGCCGCTGGCCCGCGCCGAGGTCGGCGCCCCGGCCAGGAACCGCCCGGAATCGTCCAGCGCCCGGTACAGCCGGTCCAGCGCGCTCTTGGCCTGGCCGATCAGCTCGCCTGTCCACTCCAGCGGCTGGCGATAGTGCCCAGCCAGCAGCGCCCAGCGGATCGCCTCGCCCGGATATTCGCCCAGCAGGTCGTGCGCCAGGGCCACGTTGCCGACGCTCTTGGACATCTTCTCATCGCTCATGTTCAGGAAGCCGTTATGCATCCAGACATGGGCATAGTCGCGGCCGTGGCCGGCGCAGACTCCCTGGGCCAGCTCGTTCTCATGGTGCGGGAACACCAGGTCGATGCCCCCGCCATGGATGTCGATCGGCAGGCCCAGCACGGCTTCGATCATCGCCGTGCACTCGATGTGCCAGCCCGGCCGGCCCGGCCCCCAGGGGCTCTCCCACACCGGCTCGCCGGGCTTGGACGGCTTCCACAGCACGAAGTCGGCCGGGTGGCGCTTGTACGGCGCAACCTCCACCCGCGCCCCGGCGATCATCTCGTCCATCGGCCGGCCCGACAGCTTGCCGTAGTCGGCGAACGCCTGGGTGTCGAACAGCACATGGCCCTCGGCGGGATAGGCGGCGTTCTGCCCCACCAGATCACCGATCATCTTCACGATGGCGTCCATGGTCTCGGTGACCCGCGGCTGGAACGTCGGCGGCAGCGCCCCCAGCGCCGCGGCGTCGGCGTTGTAGGCGTCCAGGTAGCGGCCCGAGATCGTGGCGATCGGCACGCCCTCTTCCGCGGCCTTGCGGTTGATCTTGTCGTCCACGTCCGTGACGTTCGCCGCGTAGAGCACCGCATCCGCGCCATAGAGGTCGCGCAGCACCCGGAACAGCAGGTCGAACACCACCACCGGTCGGAAATTCCCGATATGCGCGTAATTGTAGACCGTGGGCCCGCAGACATAGAGCGTCACCCGTCCGGGATCCTTCGGCGCAAAGGGCCGTTTGGCGCGGCTCATGGTGTCGTAGAGGTTCAGGGTCATCGGTTTACGCTGCGATACGGTTGCCGGAGGCGGCCTTCGACCCATATACAGATCGTCCGGACTTGAGGCCAACCAAGCCGAACGTCCGAAGTGAAGGGTGGCACGCGTGATTTCCGGGACCTTCGTCCCGGCGCAACTCAGCCTGGAAAGAAACGCTCCGAAACATGGACGCCATCCGCGACCGAACCCTGGTCGGTTCCGCCTCCGATCTTGATCTTGAAGCCGTGAAACGCCCCTCCCGCGAGGAAGCGATGGAGGCTGTGCGCACCCTGATCGCCTGGGCCGGCGACGATCCCCGCCGCGAAGGCGTGATCGACACCCCCAGACGCGTCGTCGACGCCTACGCCGAATGGTTCGAGGGCTACAACCTCGACCCGGCCAAGGAGCTGTCGCGCACCTTCGAGGACGTCCAGGGCTACGACGACATCGTCATGCTCCGCGAGATCGAGGTCGAGAGCCACTGCGAGCACCACATGGCGCCGTTCCTGGGCAAGGCCTTCGTGGCCTACATGCCGACGAACCGCGTGGTGGGCATCTCCAAGCTGGCCAAGGTGGTCGAGATCTTCGCCCGCCGGCTCCAGACCCAGGAGACCATGACCCAGCAGATCTGCGACGCCATCACCGACAGCCTGCGCCCCGCCGGCGTCGCCGTGCTGATCGACGCCGCCCACCAGTGCATGACCACCCGCGGCGTCCACCACCGCCACGTCACCACCATCACCACGCAGTTCACGGGCGTCTTCAAGACCGACCCCACGCTGCGCCAGCGCTTCCTGGATTTCGCGAACCGGAAGTAAGGTCTTAGAGGGGAGGCATGTCGCAGGCACGCTTCCCCCCCGCCGCCTCCAAGGAGGCCCTTGAACAGGGCGATACCCTCAGCCCGCGCTTCGACGCGGCCGGTCTGATCGCCGCCATCGCCACCGACGCCCACTCTGGCGAGGTGCTGATGTTCGCCTGGATGAACGCCGAGGCGCTGTCGCGCACCCTGGACACCGGCGAGGCCCACTACTTCAGTCGCTCCCGCAATGAGCTCTGGCACAAGGGCGCCACCAGCGGCCAGATCCAGGTGGTCGAGGAAATCCGCATCGACTGCGACCAGGACGCCGTGTGGCTGAAGGTCCGCGCCCAGGGCGACGGCGGCGCCTGCCACACCGGCGAACGCTCGTGCTTCTACCGGGTCGTCGAGGGCGGCAAGCTGGTGCGCAAGTGACCGTGGTCCAGGCGCTGCTGGCGTTCAGCCTGGCCGCTGGCCTGCTGACCATCACGCCCGGGCTCGACACCGCCATCGTCCTGCGTACCGCCGCCGTCGAGGGCTCCCGGCGCGCCGCCCTGGCCGCCGCCGGCGTCATCGCCGGCTGCCTGGCCTGGGGCGCGGCCGTCGCGCTGGGCCTGGGCGTGCTGCTGCAAGCCTCGACCCTGGCCTTCAACGTCATCAAGTGGGCCGGGGCCGCCTATCTCGTCTGGCTGGGCATCGGCCTGATCCTGAAGCCGCGTGACAGCTTTCAGCTTTCAGCCCCTGCGGGACCGGTCGGGACCAGCGACGTCGGCTGGATGCGCCGCGGCTTTCTGACCAACCTGCTGAACCCCAAGGTCGGGGTCTTCTACATCTCGTTCCTGCCGCAGTTCCTGCCGCAGGGCGTCGCGCCCGGCCCGTTCATCTTCGGGCTGGCGGCCCTGCACGGCGTCATGGGCCTGGCTTGGTTCGCCATCCTGATCGGCGCCACGCGGCCGCTGCAGGCCGTGCTGCAACGCTCCGCCGTCGTGCGCTGGCTGGACCGCCTGACCGGCGGCGTCTTCCTGGCGTTCGGGGTACGCCTGGCGCTGGAGCGGCGCTAAGCGTCCTTCAGACCTGACATTCCCGTCCCCTCCGGCGTCACCCGGAAGCTCTTCATGGCCCGCGTCGTGAAGGTCTTCGAGGTGATCGACGACACCGCCATCAGGTCGCTGCGCGCCTCGCCGTGGCTCAGCGTCAGCAGCACGAAACCCTTCGCGCCCTGGTCGCTGAACACCACCTCCGGGCTGGCGTTGGCGAAGGCCGGTCCGATCTTCAGGGTCTTCATGCCGTCGTCGGCGCCCGGGCTGGTGATCGAGGTGCCGCCGAACTCCACCGCCACGCGCTTTCCGCCAGCGTCCGACAGCTCGTTGCACCAGAAGGCGTGGCTGTCGCCCGACACCACGATCGGCCGGGCCCTGGCCCCCGTCATCGCCGCATAGACCCGCTCGCGGTCGGCCGGATAGCCGTCCCACATGTCCAGGCCATAGGGCAGGCCCAGCGACGCGATCGGCTGCCAGCGCTCGATCCGCTTGCGGGCCGCCTCCGGCAGCGCGGCCATCTGCTCCGGCGTCAGGTCGCGACCGATCAGCGGCATCATCAGCCGGCCCATCACCACGCCCGAGCCCACCACCTGCCAGGCGTGCCCGGCCTGCACCGACCCCGCCAGCTCGCTGGCGAACCAGCGCTCCTGCATTTCGCTCATCATCCGTCGCGCGGGATCGGCGAGCCGCTTGCGGAAGCCGTCCACGTCCATCGTCCCGCCCCCCGCGGGAACCAGGTCGCCCTGATAGACCAGCTGCCGGTCGCGGGCGGTAAGCCGGGTCTCCAGCATGACGATCTGCGCCAGGTCGCCGACCCGGAAGCTGCGCGTCCCGGCCTCGGCCAGCGACTGGCCCGCCGCCGGGTCGCGGATCGGCATCCACTCGTAGTAGGCCTTCAGCGCGGCGGCCTTGCGCATGTTCCACGAGCCCTCGACCTCCGGCTGGTGGTTCTCGGCGCCCTCGGCATAGCTGTCGTTGGCGGTCTCGTGATCGTCCCAGGCCACGATCCACGGCGCGCGGCCGTGCGCGGCCTGCAGGCCGGGGTCGGACTTGTACTGCGCGTGGCGGCGGCGGTAGTCGTCGAGCGAGACGCACTCATGCGGCGGGTCGTGCGGCCGCTGCTTGGCGACGGGCGAGTCCATCCCGTAGGTCAGCGGCCCGCCGTACTCATAGATGTAGTCACCCAGGTGCAGCACCAGGTCGACGCGCGGCAGGTCGGCGATGGCCTGATAGGCGTTGAAGTAGCCGTTCGGATAGAGGCTGCAGGACGCCACCGCGATCACCACGTCCTTCGTCGGCCCCTTCGGCAGGGTGTGGGTCCGCCCCATGGAGGACGCGACCCCCGCCGCCTTGAACTGGAAGGTGTAGGCCCGCCCGGCTGGCAGCCCGGCGACGTCCACCTTGATCGTGTAGTCGCGGTCCGGCCCGGTGACCCCCGTGCCGCGTTTGGCCCCGCCGGCCCGTCGATCCACCGGCAGCAGCTCCCAGGCGTAGGGGACGCTGCCGCCCGGCTTGGCGGGGGTCACGCGCGTCCACAGCACCACCCTGTCGTGGGTCGGATCACCGGACGCGACGCCGTGCTGGAAACTCACGGCGGAAACCTTCGCCGCCGCCGGCGTCGCCGCCCCCAGGCCCAGCATCGCCAGGGCTTTTCGACGATCGATCTTCATGGTGCGTTGCTCCCCAATCTCGCCGCCCGGTATGACGGATCCATACCACAGGAGTACGACGGCCCATGTCCAGCGAAGCCCTCCACGTCCAGCGCGACAAGCTCAGCCGTAAGACCATCGAGATGCACTACGCTATCGCCTCGCTGATGGAGGAGTTCGAAGCCGTCGACTGGTATCGCCAGCGCGCCGACGACACCCAGGACTCGGAACTGAAGGCCATCCTGCTGCACAACGCCCGCGAGGAGCTGGAGCACGCCTCGATGATCCTCGAGTGGATGCGCCGCAACGACAAGGACGTCGGCGAGCAGCTGAAGGCGTACCTCTTCAAGAGCGGCTCCATCGCCGGCCACGAGGAAGGCGCCAGCGACCAGCACGGACTGTAGGGACCGACCCCTTCGGCCCGACCATCCCGGGCCCGACCTTCCCAGGCCCGACTTTCCCGGGCCCGACTTTCCCGGGCCCCACTTTCCCGGGCCCCACTTTCCCGGGTCTGAGCCGCCGGCCAGGAAGGGAGATGCGCCGCCCGCCAGCGCGTAGGCGGGCGACGCCTGCGGCGGGGCTCAGTCGAAATCGACCTTTCGGCCTTCGTTGAGCTAAACCGCCGCAATCCCTGCTTCACAGCCGGTGTCGGGCCGGCCGGCGCAGGAAACAATGGGTGCGCTGGCGACCGCGAGGTCTAGGCGCCGCGGGCCATATGGGCCCGCCCCCTCAAGAACCCGATCTTGCAGGATCGGCCCCTTGTCTGAGACGCCGCGGATCGCGACGCCGTGACCCACGAGATCTCTGCCTGGAGGACCGGCCCGATGCCGGACTCCCTGGTGTCCGGCACGCTAGGGGAGCGACATTTCGTCGCGGAGTTGCAGCGACGCGCACCGGCCTGCGCAACGGTTGCAAGGCGAAAAGCCACACGGGCGCCGGGGGTTGCAACCGGTTGCAGATTTTCATGCAAAGGTTGCGTGAATCGTTGCATTCTTGTGCGTCTGTGGAATCATGTTCGGCGATGCCCTCACCCGTCCCGTTCTCCAGCAAGCTCGACCTCGTTCTAAAAGCGCTCTCGATGAGCCGCGGCCGGCTCGCCGCCGAGCTGGGCGTGGACAAGTCCCTGGTCGGGCGCTGGGCCTCGGGGAGCGTGACGCCCTCGCAGAGCAGTATGGAGAACCTCACCCGCCTGGTCGCCAGCAAGCGCGACCGCTTCACCATGCTGGACTGGGACCGGGACCTGGATGGCCTGGCCCACACTTTCGGCCTGGAGGCGCCAGCGAACGGCGCGCAGGCCCTGGCGGCGGGCAACGACACGGAAGGCCTGCCGATGCCGGTGCTGGACATGGCGCGGCTCACCACCAGCCGGCGCGGCGCCAGCTACGAGGGCTTCTGGGAGACCACCCGGCCGTCGATCATGATGGCCGGCCGCTTCTTCCACGATCGCGGCATGGTCCGCAAAGCCGCCAACGGGCTCCTGGAG
The DNA here is from genome assembly GCA_943332615.1 of Phenylobacterium deserti. GTDB lineage: Bacteria > Pseudomonadota > Alphaproteobacteria > Caulobacterales > Caulobacteraceae > Phenylobacterium > Phenylobacterium deserti_C. The sequence goes on along the minus strand of CALQQB010000039.1, from coordinate 4,152 downwards.
TTCAAGGTTGGCGGCGCGGGGCTGCTGTTCGAGGGCTGGCTGCTGCCGGCCGAGGGCCAGCTGTTCGCGATCATGTTCGACACCGTCGGCCAGACCCCGATCTTCGTGATCTTCAATGGCGTGCCGCTGTCCAAGGCCTCGCTGCTCGACGGTATCGTCATGGCCGCCGCCCTCAATTCGGCGCGCACGCCCTCGGCCTATCCGATCGTCATGCGGCGGATCGGCGACCTCACCGGCGACCGCGAGGCCGACGACGCCTTCGTGCGCGACCTGCTGGCCCGCGACCCCCTGGCCCCCGAGGACGAGGTCCCGCCGGAGATCCACAAGCACCTGATCCGCGATATCGGCCCCGCCGCCGCCCAGGCCGGCGGCGACATGTTCCTGCTCGCCCCGGTCATCTCCACCCTCTCGCGGGGCGAAACCATTGGCGGCCGGCTGCAGGGGTAGGCGCATTGTTCCCCGCCCCGCGCCGCGCTAGGCCAAGCCATGAGCGGCGACCCCGACACCGACACCGAAGACACCAGCGACCTTGAGGCGGACGCCCTCGACCTGCGCATCGTCACCCTCGCCCTGGACGAAGCCAACGGCCGCATCGACAAGGCGCTGGCCGCCAAGCTGCCGGCGTTCTCCCGCGCCCGCCTCCAGGCCCTGATCGCCGAGGGCCGGATCACCCGCGACGGCGCCCCGATCAGCGGCTCCGCCAAGGCCGCGCCCGGCGACTACCGCCTGGAGATCCCCGCCGTCGCCCCCGCCGAGCCGCGGCCCGAGGCGATCCCACTCATCGTCCTGTTCGAGGATTCCCACCTGATCGTCGTCGACAAGCCGGCGGGCATGGCCGTCCATCCCGCGCCCGGCAACGCCGCCGGCACCCTGGTCAACGCCCTGCTGCATCACTGCGGCGACAGCCTCTCCGGCATCGGCGGCGTGGCGCGGCCCGGCATTGTCCACCGCATCGACAAGGACACCTCCGGCGTCCTGGTGGCCGCCAAGACCGACGCCGCCCACCAGGGCCTGTCGGCCCTGTTCGCCGCCCACGACATCGACCGCCTCTACATCGCCTTCACCCGTGGCGCGCCCAAGCCCGCGCGCGGCACGATCGACGCGCCGATCGCGCGCTCCACCAGCGACCGCAAGAAGATGGCCATCGCCAAGTCCGGCGGCCGCCACGCCATCACCCACTACGTCGTCGAACAAACGTTCGGACCGCGGGAGAAACCCTTGGCCGCCCGCTTGGCCTGCCGCCTGGAGACCGGCCGCACCCACCAGATCCGCGTCCACCTGGCCAGCCAGGGGAACCCCTGCCTGAGCGACCCGGTCTATGGCTCCAGCGCACCGGCCGCCCCGGTCCGCGCCTGCATCGAAGCCGCCGGCCTCGCCCGCCAGGCCCTGCACGCCGCCGTCCTCGGTTTCCGCCACCCCATCACCGGCGAAACCATCCGCTGCGAAAGCCCCCTGCCCCCCGACATGGCCGCCCTGGCAGCGGGGCTGGCCGACCTCTGAGGCGCATCGATTTCTGCGACGCCATACCCAACTTGCGAACCCGTGTGATAGTCACCCGCTGAAGGCGCTCGGGGACACGAAGCGTCGGGGAGAGATTGCTTACATGACCGCTACCGCCACCGCGCCGCCGCGTGGAAATTCGCTGGCCAAGGTGGTCGCCACCTCGCTCGCGGCCTCATCCATCGAGTGGTACGACTTCTTCATCTACGGCACCGCCGCGGCGCTGGTGTTCCCCACGCTGTTCTTCTCGCCGGAGCTGCCCGAGGCCGTCCGCCAGTTGGCCTCGTTCTCGACCTTTGCCGTCGGGTTCATCGCCCGCCCGATCGGCGGCGTGGTGTTCGGCCATTTCGGTGACCTGCTGGGCCGCAAGCGCGCCCTGGTCGCGGCCCTGCTGCTGATGGGCACGGCCACCACCCTGGTCGGGCTGCTTCCCTCCTACGAGACCATCGGCATCGCGGCGCCGATCCTGCTGATCCTGCTGCGCTTCGCCCAGGGCTTCGCGGTGGGCGGCCAATGGGGCGGCGCGGCCCTGCTCGCCACCGAGAACGCGCCCCCCGGAAAGCGTGGCTTCTATGGCAGCTTCCCGCAGCTGGGGGTGCCGGCCGGCGTCGTCATGGCCAATCTGGTGTTCCTGGTCATGGGCCAGGTCGTGGCGCCCGACGCGTTCCAGGCCTGGGGCTGGCGCATCCCGTTCCTGGTCAGCGTGGTGCTGGTGGGCCTGGGCCTCTACGTGCAGCTCAAGCTCGAGGACACGCCTGAGTTCAAGGCCCTGGAAGAAGCCGCCGCCCACGCCGCGCCAGCGCCGAAACGCTCGCCGATCCTGCGGGCGATCATGACCCATCCCAAGGAGATCGTGCTGGCCGGCGGGGCCTTCGTGGCCAACAACGCCTGCTTCTACCTGACCATCACCTATGTCGTGGCCTACGCCACCACCACCCTGCACGTCGAGCGCAGCACGGTGCTGTGGGCGGTGCTGCTGGGCAGCCTGATCGCCGCCCCGTCGCTGATGATCAGCGCCGCGCTTACCGACCGCTACGGCCGCCGCGGGATCTTCATGCTGGGCGCCCTGCTCTGCGGGATCTGGGCGTTCCCGTTCTTCCAGCTGATCGACACCGGTCAGTTCCCGGCCATCCTGCTGGCGGTCGCGGTCGGGCTGATCTTCATCAACATGATGTACGGCCCCCAGGCGGCTCTGTTCGCCGAGTTGTTCACACCCGAGGTGCGCTACTCCGGCGCCTCGCTGGGCTATCAGGTCGGCGCGATCTTCGGCGGCGGCTTCGCCCCGATCATCGCCGCGGCCCTGCTGGAGGCGACCCACACCTCGGCCTCCATCTCCGTGTACATGGCCGTGCTCTGCGCCGTCAGCCTGCTGAGCGTCTTCCTCCTCGCCGAGACCCATAAGCGCGCGTAGTCAGCCTGTCCCTGTGGGGACCCCGATACCTGACCCCTACGGCATGGCGCCCTGCGGCTGCGGTCCGGGCTTGCGCCATGCCAGGGGAACAGGCGGCCCTGACACACGTTTCCGACCCGGGGCTTCAGGAAGCAGGCTTGCCTTGTTCTTTCCGCCAGTCGCGCAACGCTCCCGCTGCGGCCCGAGCCCAAAAGGGGTACATTGTGGTCAATAAGATTCTCGCGGCCGACCCACGAGCCCTGGCCGGGGAGGCGGTCGCGGAGGCCGTGGTTCATCACCAGCCGGTCGGCTTTTCGGATCGGTTCGCCCTTGGATTCACCAAGCTGCTGCGCTTCGCCGCCGACACCTTCTTTGCCAAGCGTTACGGGCACAGGGCGATCGTACTCGAGACGGTGGCGGCGGTGCCGGGCATGGTCGGAGCTACGATCAACCATCTCACGGCGCTCCGGCGCATGTGCGACGACGACGGCTGGATCCGCACTCTGATGGAGGAGGCCGAGAACGAGCGGATGCACTTGATGACCTTTGTGCAGATCGCCCAGCCCAATCTGTTCGAACGCCTGGTGATCATCCTCGCCCAGTGGATCTTCTACATCGGCTTCTTCCTGCTCTACCTGCTCTCCAAACGCACCGCGCACCGCGTTGTCGGCTACTTCGAGGAGGAAGCGGTGATCAGCTACACCCGCTATCTGCAAGAGATCGATGAAGGTCGCTCGCCCAATGTCGCCGCTCCCGCCATCGCCAAGCACTATTGGAAGCTGCCCGACACCGCGACGCTGCGAGACGTCGTGCTTGTCGTACGCGCGGACGAAGCTCATCACCGTGACGTCAATCACGGGTTCGCCAGCACGCTTGCCGGCTTGCCCGTCGCTCGTGCCGCCGCGCCCTACCCGCACCATGCCCACGACATTCGAGTGACTGCGTGACAGGGAACGCGCGCAGCTTTCCCAGCCCTGGCGCACCACGCCAGTATTTGACGAAACCAGTCGGCCGTCTGATTGCGCCGCGACCACCGCCACTCAGGCCGGCGTCTGGGGCGTAATCCGGTCCAAGGTCCCCCCCGGCCGCAAAGTTCTCCCCCGCCCCAACCTTCGCTACGACCGATTCTGACGTACCCATGTGTTTCACTGCTCGAATGATCGACGCGGACAATCTCCACGAAGCCGAACAGCAGGCGCTGGGCCAGTTGGCGCAGATGGACCTGGCGGCGGCGGCCAAGGTGCACGCCCTGCTCATGGCCT
>CALQQB010000038.1 GCA_943332615.1 Phenylobacterium deserti | reverse complement strand
CACCACCACCGCCAGCGCCGGCCGAGGCCCCGCTGTGGTTGCGGTTGCGCTTCGGGGCGTGGGCGCCGCGGTGCGGCTGGCTGCCCCGCGTGTCGGCGCGGTCGGGCTTGCCGCCCACCTCCGGCATGGCCGCGGTGACCGCGCTCAGGTGCTTGTCGTTGCGACGGTCGAAGGAGGGGATCCGCTGGCGGCTCACCTTCTCGATGTCCTTCAGCAGGTTGCGCTCGTCGTCGGCGCAGAACGCCACGGCCGAACCATCCGCGCCGGCCCGGGCGGTGCGCCCGATCCGGTGGACATAGGCTTCCGGCACGTTGGGCAGGTCGAACTGGACCACGTGGCTGACCGCGTCGATGTCGATGCCGCGGGCGGCGATGTCGGTGGCGACCAAGGCGCGGACGTTGCCGGCCTTGAATTCCGCCAGCGCCCGCTCGCGCTGCCCTTGGCTCTTGTCGCCATGGATGGCGGCCGCGTCGATGCCAGCCTGTTCCAGCCCGCGCGCCACCCGGTCGGCGCCGCGCTTGGTGCGGGTGAAGACGATGACGCGCTTGAAGCTGCCGTCATCGAACAGTTCGGTGAGCAGGGCGCGCTTGCGCTGCTGTTCCACGAACAGCACCCGCTGGTTCACCTTCTCGACGGTGGTGGCCTGCGGGGTCACCGAGACCTTCAGCGGGTTGGGGTTGAGAATCTCGGCCGCCAGCTTCTCGATCTCGGTCGGCCAGGTGGCCGAGAAGAACAGGTTCTGACGCACGCGCGGCACGAACTTGATGATCTTCCGGATCGGGACGATGAAGCCCATGTCCAGCATCTGGTCGGCCTCATCGAGCACGAAGATCTCGACGCCTTCCAGGGTCATCGACTTCTCGCCCAGGTGGTCGAGCAGGCGGCCGGGGGTGGCCACGAGGATATCGACGCCGGGCGCCATGGCGCGCATCTGGCCGCCATACTTCACGCCGCCGAAGATCACCGCGACGGACACGCCCATGTGCCTGCCATAGGTCTTGAAGCTCTCGCCGATTTGCGTAGCGAGTTCCCGCGTCGGGGCCAGCACCAGGCAGCGCGCGCTGCGGCGCGGCGCGGGCTTCTTGTTCTCGGCCAGGCGGTGCAGAATCGGCAGGGCGAAGGCGGCGGTCTTGCCGGTGCCGGTCTGGGCGATGCCCAGCAGGTCCTGGCCGGACATCACGCCCGGGATGGCCTGGGCCTGGATCGGGGTGGGGGAGACGTAGCCTTCGTCGGCCAGCGCCTTGAGCAGCGGCTTGGCCAGGCCAAGGTCGGTAAATTGAGTCAAACGATACTCTTCCAAGTATGCGCCGAGCGCGCCCAGTCGGATCCTTCCGAGGGCGCGGAGCGCGGGTCTTTGGGGAAGCGCCCCGCGTGATGGGCGAATCTATGGGTCCTTGCGCTCGACAGGCTGAACCTCGTTCTAGAGGTCCCACGCGGCTGGAACGCGGACAGCGCTCCGAAGAACGCAAGGCGCACATCGGGGTTGCCGGCGTTAATGTCAACCCACGCGGTCGGAATAGGCGGGACGGTTGCCTTTTCGCCGCAGGACGGAGAAACCGGCCAGATGACCCCCAAGCCGCTCCTGCTCGTCGCCGCCGCCGCCCTTGTCGATGCCGACGGCCGGGTGCTGCTGTGCCAGCGGCCGGAGGGTAAGCAGCTGGCCGGCCTGTGGGAGTTTCCCGGCGGCAAGGTCGAAGCCGGCGAGACCCCCGAGGCCTGCCTGATCCGCGAGCTGGACGAGGAGCTGGGGATCACGGTGACCAGGAGCTGCCTGGCCCCCTTCGTCTTCGCCAGCCACGCGTACGAGGCCTTCCACCTGCTGATGCCGCTCTACCTGATCCGCCGCTGGGAGGGCCTGGTCCGGGCGCGCGAGCACAAGGCCTTGGCCTGGGTGAAGCCTAATGACATGGGCGCCTACCCCATGCCCCCGGCCGACCCGCCGCTGGTGGCGTGGCTCAGGGACCTGATCTAGGGAACCGTCCCCGCCGCCCAGCCGGTCAGGGTGATGATCTCGAAGGTCGCGGGCACGCGGCCGTCGGGCCCGGCGAAACGTTCGACGTAGAGTTCGAAGGCGCGGTTGAGCAGGACACGGGTCAGCGGCTTGGGATGGCGGTCGGCCAGCACGCTGGTCTCGCCCATCCGGCGCAGGTCCTGCAGCAGTTTCAGCGGGTGGTCGTAGGTGACGGTCACCCGGTCCACGTCGGCCACCGGCTCCTTGAACCCGGCCCGGCTCAGCAGGCCGGCCGCATCGCCGGTGTCGGCGAAGGGGGAAACGCGCGAGCCCGCGCCGCCGAGGATTTCGGCTTCGGCCGCGACCAGCGACTGGCGCAGTTCCGTCAGCGTGACCCCGCCCAGGAACGCCGCCAGGAACAGGCCGCCGGGCTTCAGCGCGCGCCGCGCCTGGATCAGCGCGCCGACCACGTCGTTGGTCCAGTGCAGGCCCAGCGTGCTCACGATCAGGTCCAGGCTCGCGTCGGCGAACGGCAGCCGCTCCTCGTCGGCCACCAGGCGCGGCCCGCCACGGCCCGCCAGCATGCGCGGCGACAGCGACATCTCGATCAGGGTCTCGACCCGTCCGGGCACCGTCTCCGCTAGGGCCGCGCGGAACGCGCCGGCGTGCGCCGAGAGGTCGACGGCGCGCGGAAAGGTGCGCAGGATGGGCTCGACGCGCTCGGCTAGGTCCAGGGCCGCGCGGCGGTGCAGGAAGTCGGCGGTCGCAAAGCGTGGCGCCGCGCGGTCCAGGCGCCGGCGGCGCAGGGCGCGATCGAAGAGGCGGGGAGGACGATCCATTGCGCGGCGAAGATGGCGATTTCCCAGATACTTGGAAGCCCAAAGCGCAAGCCCTTTGGCGGACCAGCCTCGACATGCTGTTTCCGCCCCAGGCGCTGGACGGCGGGCCCCGGCCGCTGGCTGGCGGGTTCACGGCCGCCGCATGGTCACGCATCCGCTTTCTGGACGGCCCGGTCTGCGACGGCTGCGGCATGCCCTTTGAATATGATCCGGGCGCGCGCTGCGCCGCCTGCCTGGCCAAACCCCGGGCCTTCGACGCCGCCCGTGCGGCCTGCCTCTACGACGAGACCTCTCGCGACCCGATCCTGAAGCTGAAGCACGCCGACCGGCTGGACCTGGCGCCGATGTTCGCCCGCTGGCTGTCGCGCACCGCCCGCGACCTGATCGACGAGGCCGACGCCATCGCCCCGGTGCCGCTGCATCCGTTGCGCCTGCTGCGCCGCCGCTACAACCAGGCCGCCGAGATCGCCCGTCCGCTCGCCGCCATGACCGGAACCCCCTACCTGCCGGACATCCTGGTCCGCCGCCGCCCCACCGCCACCCAGGCCGGCAAGTCCGGCTCTGGCCGCCGCCGCAACGTGGCCGGCGCCTTCGAGGTCCCGGCGTCGCGGGCCAAGCAGGTGGCCGGTCTGCGCATCCTGCTGATCGATGATGTCCTGACCACCGGCGCCACCGCGGAAGGCTGCGCGCGGGCGCTCAAGGCCGCCGGCGCGGCCCGCGTCGATGTCGCGGTTGTCGCACGGGTTCAGGATGCGGCAGGACTCACCATATAAATTCCTCGCAGAACGTGTTTCGGTAGAGCGCCATGAGCAACGTCACCATCTACACCAAGCCCTACTGCCCCTACTGCATCCGCGCCGTCGGACTGCTGGAGAAGAAGGGCATCGCCTTCAACGAGATCGAAGCCGCCTTCGACCCCGACAAGCGCCATGAGATGATCCAGCGCTCCGGCCGCGCCACCTTCCCGCAGATCTTCATCGGGGACCGCCACATCGGCGGCTGCGACGACATGATGGCTCTGGAGCGCTCGGGCGACCTGGACGGTCTGCTGGCGGCCTAAGCATCTGAAATCCCTCCCCTTTATGGGGAGGGTGGCTCGCCGCAGGCGAGCCGGTTGGGGAGACCGGCCTCCCCCCCGGCGCCAGCATTCCGTCCCAGGTTCCCCACCCGGCCAGCCTTTGGCTGGCCACCCTCCCCATGAAGGGGAGGGATTGCTACTGTGGCCCCCATGAAAGTCGGCCTCATCCAGACCCGCACGCCCGCCACGCACGCCGCGGCGCTGGCCCACATCCTGCCCCTGGTCCGCGAGGCCGCCGCGGGCGGGGCTCGCCTGATCGTCACCCCCGAGGGCTCCAACATCCTGCAAAAGGATCGCGAGATCCTGCTGCCGCAACTCACCCTGCTGGCCGACGACCCCGTCGTGAACGGCCTGCGCGACGCCGCCCGCGAGCTGAATGTCTGGATCGACGTGGGCTCGGCCCTGGTTAAGCGCGAGGACGGCAAGGCCGCCAACCGCCAGGTGCTGATCCGTCCTGACGGGACGATCGCCGCGACCTACGACAAGCTGCACATGTTCGACGTGGACCTGCCCACCGGCGAAACGGCGCGCGAATCCGCCACCTATGAGCCCGGCGACGCCGCCGTGACCGCCGACATCGACGGCCTCCGGTTCGGCCTGACCATCTGCTACGATCTGCGCTTCCCGGCCCTCTATCGCGCGCTCGCCCTGGCCGGGGCCGAGGTGATGACCATCCCCGCCGCCTTCACCCGCCCGACCGGCGCGGCGCACTGGGAGGTGCTGATGCGGGCCCGCGCCATCGAGACCGGCAGCTACGTCCTGGCCCCCGCCCAGGGTGGCCGGCACGAGGACAACCGCGGCACCTACGGTCACAGCCTGGTGGTCGAGCCCTGGGGACAAGTCATTGCAAAACTTGACCATGACGAGCCGGGCGTGCTTCTGGCCGACCTCGATCCCGCGGCGCCCGGCAAGGCCCGCGCCGCCATCCCCGCGCTCGCCAACGCGCGCGCCTTCACCGGTCCCTGATGATTCGCTTCCGATGATCCGTTACGCGCTGACCTGCGATCACGACCACGCGTTCGAGGGCTGGTTCGCGTCCTCCACTGATTTTGACGATCAGCAGGGCCGGGGCCTTGTCGAATGCCCGCTGTGCGCCTCGAAGCTGGTGCGCAAGCAGATCATGGCTCCGGCGGTCAGCGGCACGCGGCGCACCGCGCGCGAAGCCCCGTCCGCCAATGCGCAGGCGATGATGATGGAAGCCGCCGGCCGCATCCGCCAGCACGTGGAAGACAACTTCGACGACGTCGGCGACAGCTTCGCCGCCGAGGCCCGCGCCATCCACGAAGGCAAGGCCGAAGACCGCGGCATCTACGGCCAGGCCACGCCCCGCGAAGTCCGCGACCTGGTCGAGGACGGGGTCCCGGTAGCGCCCTTGCCGCCAGAGCCGATGAAGAAGTCGGAGCTGAATTAGCGATACACCGCTTGCGATGCGCCGCTTCCCATAGCAATCTCCGATTGTAGTGGGGAGCTGTCAGCCATGACGTTTCTGCGTGACCTGCCGGCCCTGGCCTTTGCGCTGGCTTGCCTCGCCATGCCTCTGCACGCCGCGCCACTGGAAGCCTACGGCAAGCTGCCAAGTATCGAGTCTGCGACGATCTCGCCTAGCGGCCATGCCGTGGCGATCACCATTACCAATGGGGAACAACGGACCATCGTGGTGCAGGACGTCGCGACCGGCGCCATTACGCTTCGCGGACTGTTGGGCACGAACAAGGTTCGAAACGTCCAGTGGGCCGGTGACAAGCATCTGGTCGTCGTCGCATCGGCGACCGCCAAGAACTTCGATGTTTCGGGCGGACAGCGGGAGTGGTTCTTCGCAAGCACCATCAACCTGATCACCAAGAAGCTGACACCGCTGCTGCGAAACTCGGACAAGGCCGACCTGTCGGCCATCTTCGGCTACCAGGTCGTTCGCATCTACCAAGGCGAGCCGACGCTCTTCGTGCTTGGCGTTGTCTTCGAGGGCGGGCGCGGCGAGCTGTCGCTATTTCGCATCGACTTGAAGTCCGGCGTCAGTCGCCTCGTCGCGCAGGGCTCTCCGGATACGATTGACTGGTCCGTGGACGCCGAAGGTCGACCCGTGGCCGAGGAATTCTACAATGCCGGAGACGGTCGGTGGACGCTGAAGCTAAAGACCGATTCCGGGTGGAGGGAGGCGCTCTCGGTCACCGCGAAGGTCGACCGGCCCTATCTCGTCGGTCTTGGGCGCGACAACGCCTCTGTGATCTACGTTGCGCCGGACAAGGATAAGCTGTGGGCCTGGCGCGAGGCGCGTACCGACGGATCGCCGCCGTCCGCTCCGATCCCGATGGTCGAAATCCAGGCGCCCATCCGCGCCGCGCTCGACGGACGGATGATTGGCCACGTCGCGACGGTCGGCGAAGTCGACCGCTACACGTTCTTCGATCCTGCCGACGAGCGGATGTGGAACACCATCGTCGAGTCCTTCGCGGGCCAGCGGGTCGCCCTCCAATCCTGGTCGGCCGACCGCAAGAAGATCGTCGTTCTGGTCGATTCCAAGACCGACAGCCCAGCCTATGCGCTGGTCGACCTCACGACCCACAAGGCCTCGTGGCTTGGCGCGCAGTATGTCGACGTCCGGTCTGCCGATGTATCGCCCCGAACGCCGATCAAGTTCCGAGCCGCGGATGGCCTTCCGCTCTCAGGCTACCTCACGCTGCCGAGTGGCAGGCCGTCCAAGGGACTGCCGTTGGTCGTCTTTCCTCACGGGGGGCCGGCCACCCGGGACGGCCCTGGGTTTGATTGGTGGGCTCAGGCGATGGCCAGCCGCGGCTATGCCGTTCTGCAGGTGAACTTCCGCGGCTCCGATGGATTCGGCGCCAAGCACCTGGAGGCTGGCTATGGGCAGTGGGGGCGCAAGATGCAGACGGACCTTTCCGACGGCGTCCGCTACCTAGCCGGTCAGGGCGTTATCAACCCTGCGCGGGTCTGTGTCGTGGGCGCCAGCTACGGCGGCTATGCCGCTCTCGCGGGCGTGGCCCTCGATCCGGGCGTCTATCGCTGCGCGGTGTCCGTGGCGGGTCCGGCCGACCTGCGCCGCTTTGTGGAGTGGTCGCGCGGCTCCAACGGAAATGGCGCCTATCGCTACTGGAACCGGTTCATGGGCGCCGAGGACAGCAAGGACGCCGCCCTGACCGAAATCTCGCCCGCCGCCCATGTGGATCGCGTGACGGTTCCGGTCCTGCTGATCCACGGCAAGGACGACACCGTCGTTCCACTCGAGCAGAGCCAGATCATGGCCGAGGCGCTGAGGAAGGCCGGCAAGCCGGTCGAGCTCGTGGTGCAGGTCGGCGCCGACCACTGGCTCTCGCGCGGCGACACGCGGCTGCAGACGTTGGCGTCGACGGTGGCGTTCCTGGAAAAGCACAACCCGCCGGATTGAAGTCGGCGAGGGGGATTGATGAAGCCGTTTCGTCTGGTTGTCGGCGTCCTGGCCGCGGTCTTCCTGGCGCGTCAGGCGGCCGTCGCGGCGCCGATCGAGGCCTATGGAGGGCTGCCCTCGATCGAATCGGTGGAAATCTCTCCTGACGGCTCGAAGCTGGCAGTCGCGATGTCCACCGGCGAGCAGCGCATGCTCGGCATCAAGACCTTGCCCGACGGGGTGATGAAGACCTTCGCCCTGGGGTCGGCCAAGGTTCGCCGCCTCGATTGGGTTGGACCCGAGCGCCTGATCATCACGACGTCGCAAACCAACAGCATCATGTACGTGACCGGGCCGCGGCGTGAGTATCTCATGGGCTTCGATCTCAATGTCGCCACGAGCCGGATTCAGCCGTTGCTCAAGCGTTCGCTGGGAGGTTCGGGCACGGGCTCCCACATCCACGACCCCGACGCCGACAAGGTGAGCGCCTCGCTGAACGTGCTGGCGGGACCGCCGGAAGTGCATGTCATCGATGGCACGCCCACGCTCTTCCTGCGGGGCATCACCTTCCCCGACCAGTGGGGCGTGCTGACGATCCTCAAGGTGAATATGAGGACCGGCGAGACGGATATTGTCGCACTGGGCGACAAGCGCACCGACGAAATCGTCCTGGATCAGGACGGCCTTCCGCTGGCGAGGGCCGACTATGACGATGACACCGGCCAGTGGAGTCTGAAGCTGCGCCAGGGGCCCGGCTGGAAGCTGAACCGCACTCTTGAGGCGAAGACCGGGCGTCCCGTCCTGGCTGGGCTCGGTCGCGACGGTTACTCGGTGGTCGTGGCTGAGACGGGCGAATCCGGCGTCCAGATGCGCGAGGTCACGCCCGATGGTGTCTGAGGCGATCCGCTCGCACTCAATGATGTCGATGGCATGATCCGTGACCCGGCGACGCGCCGCCTCATCGGCCTCAATGCTCTGGTGGGTGAAGACGACCGCTACACTTTCTTTGATCCGGCGGACCAGAAGGCCTGGGCGTCAGTCCTGGCGGCCTTCAAGGGCAATCGCGTGCGACTGGAGTCCTGGTCGCAGGACCGCACGCAGATCGTGGTGCTGGTGGACTCGCCCACCCAGGGCCCGGCTTACGCCCTGGTGAACCTTGCCACAAAACAGGCGAACTGGCTGGGGGGTCGCTACCAACTGCTCATGGAGAAGGACATCTCGCCGGTGAAGGCGATCCGCTTCAAGGCGAAGGACGGTCTCGAGCTCAGTGGCTATCTGACCGTCCCCAATGGCGCGGTCGCCAGGAACCTGCCGCTGGTCGTCTTCCCGCATGGCGGTCCGGCCGCCCGCGACCTACCCGGGTTCGACTGGTGGGCCCAGGCGATGGCCAACCGCGGATACGCGGTTCTGCAGGTGAACTTCCGTGGGTCTGATGGCTTCGGGCGGTCGTTCCTGAATGCTGGCTTTGGGGAGTGGGGCCGCAAGATGCAGACCGACCTGTCGGACGGCGTGCGCCACCTCGCCGCCGACGGCGTCATCGATCCCAAGCGCGTGTGCATCGTCGGCGCAAGCTACGGGGGCTATGCGGCGCTCGCGGGCGCGGCGATCGACACGGGAGTCTACCGCTGCGCGGCGTCGTACGGCGGGGTCTCCGACCTGAAGCGGATGGTCGCGTGGTCCAAAGAGCGTAGCCAGGCCTCGTTCCGCTACTGGATCCGCTTCATGGGCGCCGACGACGGCAAGGATCAGGCCCTGACCGACCTCTCGCCCGCGGCCCGCGGCGACAAGGTCAACATTCCGATCCTGTTGATCCACGGCCGGGACGATTCCGTCGTGCCACTGGAACAGAGCCGGCTGATGGCCGACGCCCTGAAGAAGGCCGGCAAGCCGGTCGAGTTCGTGGAGCTGAAGGGCGAGGATCACTGGCTCTCGCGCGGCGAGACCCGCATCCAGACCCTCTCGGCGGTGATCGCCTTCCTCGAGAAGCACAACCCGCCGAACTGAGCTATGGCCAAGCCATGCTGAGACCTCTGCGCCGGATTGCCCGCCGCGTCATGGAGCGGACGGGCCTGATCGGGCCCTATTATCGCTGGCTGGAGCGGCGGTCGGCGCGCGCGGTGGGCGAGGCCGTCGACGATGGGCGCCCGATGCCGCCGGCCGAGCTGGTGGTGCTGGTGAGCGGGCCGTCGCTCCGGTGGTTCTCGGAACGGGGCCGGGACGACGCGGCGATGTTCCGCGCGCTGGCGGCGCGACACGGCGCCGATGTCGCCGCCGGCCTGGACGTGCTCGACTTCGGCTGCGGCGCGGGGCGGATCGCGCGGTGGCTGGCCCCCGAGGTTATCGCGGCGGGCGGGACGTTCACCGGCTCGGACCTCAACCCGAGGCTGGCCGGCTGGTGCGCGGCCAACCTGCCCGGGACCTACCGGGCCAACGGCCTTAAGCCGCCGCTGGGGAACGCGGCCAACAGCCTGGATATGATCTATGCCCACTCGGTCCTCACCCACCTGACCGAGCCCACCGCGCAGGCCTGGCTGGCCGAGATCGCCCGGGTGCTGCGGCCCGGCGGGCTGGCGCTGATGACCTTCCACGACGAGGCCTATGCCCAGGCCTGGGCGCCCGAGGATGTGGCCGCGCGGCTGGCTGGCGAAGGCTACGTCGTCTGGAACAATGCCCTGGAGGGCTCGAACTACATCTCCGCCTGGACCACCCGCGCCCGGCTTGCGGACATGGCGGCCCCCGGTTTCGAGGTCGCCGAGATCATCCCCGGGCGGAACGATGCGCCGGCCCAGGCGATTGCGGTCCTGCGGGCGAGGCCCGAGGTCTAACTTCGCCGTCGTCCGCACTTGTGTGGCGCAATTGCCACACTACATCGGAGAGGTCCGGCGGTTGCGCTTGCTCAAGGCGACCGGCGGGCATCCGCCTTAGTGGGGACCACATGAACATCGACATCTATTCCGACCGCGCCAAGCAGGCGATCCAGTCGGCCCAGAGCTTGGCGTTGGCGCGCCGCCACCAGCAGCTCACGCCCGAGCACATCCTCAAGGTGCTGCTCGAGGAGAAGGACGGCCTGGCCGACGCCCTGATCCAGAGCGCGGGCGGCCGCCCCGCCGAGATGGACGCCGCCGTCGAGGCCGCGCTGGCCCGCCGGCCCAAGGTCGAGGGCGGCTCCGGCCAGCTCTACATGACGCCCGAGACCGCCAGCGTGTTCGCTGAGGCCGAGGCTGGGGCCAAGGCCGCCGGCGACGCCTTCGTCACCACCGAGCGCCTGCTGATCGCCATCGCCAAGGAGGGCGGCGAGGCGGCCAGGCTGCTGAAGGACAGCGGCGCGACGCCCAAGGGCCTGGAGGACGCCGCCGCCGCCATCCGCAAGGGCAAGACCGCCGACAGCGCCTCGGCCGAGGATGGCTACGATGCGCTGAAGCGCTATGCCCGCGACCTCACCCAGGCCGCCCGCGACGGCAAGCTCGACCCGGTGATCGGCCGGGACGAGGAGATCCGCCGCACCATTCAGGTGCTCAGCCGGCGCACCAAGAACAACCCGGTCCTGATCGGCGAGCCCGGGGTCGGCAAGACCGCCATCGTCGAGGGCCTGGCGCTCCGCATCGTCAACGGCGACGTTCCCGAGGGCCTGAAGGACAAGAAGCTGCTCAGCCTCGACATGGGCTCGCTGATCGCCGGCGCGAAGTACCGCGGCGAGTTCGAGGAGCGCCTGAAGGCGGTGCTGAACGAGGTCACCGCCGCCGAAGGCTCGATCATCCTGTTCATCGACGAGATGCACACCCTGGTCGGCGCCGGGAAGGGCGAGGGGGCGATGGACGCCTCCAACCTGCTGAAGCCGGCCCTGGCCCGCGGCGAACTGCACTGCGTGGGCGCCACCACCCTGGATGAATACCGCAAGCATGTGGAGAAGGACGCCGCCCTGGCCCGCCGCTTCCAGCCGGTGTTCGTCAACGAGCCGACGGTGGAGGACACCATCTCCATCCTGCGCGGCCTGAAGGAGAAGTACGAGCTGCACCACCGGGTGCGCATTTCCGACAGCGCCATCGTCGCCGCCGCCACCCTGTCGAACCGCTACATCGCCGACCGTTTCCTGCCGGACAAGGCCATCGACCTGATGGACGAGGCCGGCAGCCGGGTGCGCATGGCGGTCGATTCCAAGCCCGAGGAGCTGGACGAGATCGACCGGCGCGTCGTGCAGCTGAAGATCGAGCGCGAGGCGCTGACCCGGGAGACCGACGCGGCCTCCAAGGCCCGCCTGGAGAAGCTGGAGGATGAGCTCGACGCCCTGGAAAGCCAGTCGGCCGAGATGACCGCCCGCTGGCGCGCCGAGAAGGAGAAGGTCTCCTCCGAGGCCCAGTCCCGCGAGGCGCTGGAGCGCCTGCGCGCCGAGCTGGTCTCCGCCCAGCGGCGCGGCGACCTGCAGCGCGCCTCCGAGATCGCCTATGGCGAGATCCCCAAGCTGGAGAAGATGCTGGCCGAGGCCGAAGCCGCCGAGGCCGACCAGGACAACCTGACCCCCGACGTCGTCAATGCCGAGGAGATCGCCGCGGTGGTCTCCCGCTGGACCGGCGTCCCCGTCGAAAAGATGCTGGAGGGCGAGCGCGAGAAGCTGCTGAAGATGGAGGACGCGCTGCGCGCCCGGGTGGTCGGCCAGGAAGAGGCCCTGGTCGCCGTCTCCGACGCCGTGCGCCGCGCCCGCGCCGGCCTGCAGGACCCCAACCGGCCGATCGGCTCGTTCCTGTTCCTGGGCCCCACGGGCGTCGGCAAGACCGAGCTCACCAAGGCGCTGGCCGAGTTCATGTTCGCCGACGAACACGCCATCACCCGCATGGACATGAGCGAATACATGGAGAAGCATTCGGTCAGCCGGATGATCGGGGCGCCCCCTGGCTACGTCGGGTATGACGAAGGCGGGGCCCTGACCGAGGCCGTCCGCCGCCGCCCCTACCAGGTGGTGCTGTTTGACGAGGTCGAGAAGGCCC
Organism: Phenylobacterium deserti; assembly: GCA_943332615.1. Classification (GTDB taxonomy): domain Bacteria; phylum Pseudomonadota; class Alphaproteobacteria; order Caulobacterales; family Caulobacteraceae; genus Phenylobacterium; species Phenylobacterium deserti_C. The sequence continues at coordinate 30,498 of CALQQB010000038.1, read as the reverse complement.
ACCCGGACGTGTTCAACATCCTGCTCCAGGTGCTGGACGACGGCCGCCTCACCGACGGCCAGGGCCGCACGGTCGATTTCCGCAACGTGCTGATCATCATGACCTCGAACATGGGCTCGGAATACCTGGCCGCGCTCCCCGATGGCGACGACGTGGAGAAGGCCCGGCCGGGCGTCATGGAGGTGGTCCGCAGCCACTTCCGGCCCGAGTTCCTGAACCGGATCGACGAGATCATCCTGTTCAAGCGCCTGGGCCGCGGCGAGATGGACGACATCGTCCGCATCCAGCTCCAGCGCGTCGAAAAGCTGCTGGCCGACCGCCGCATGTCGATCGTCCTCGACGCGGGCGCGATGCATTGGCTGGGCGAGCGCGGCTATGACCCGGTCTACGGCGCGCGCCCGCTGAAGCGGGTGATTCAGAAGGAACTGATCGACCCGATCGCGCGCAAGATGCTGGCCGGCGACCTCGACGACGGCGCCGTCATCGACGTCCACGGCGGCGATGAAGGCCTGGAGATCGGCCGCGCGAAGGTCCACTGACAACCTTGCCTCCCCCGTTCACGGGGGGGCAAGACGGGTCAGAGCCCTAACGCCACCGTCTTGCCGCCGCGCACGGCCACGCGCTTCATCAGCGCCATGCTGGGCGCCGTCACGCCCACGGGCTTGACCACGGTGATGGCGTACCAGGCCCCGTCCGGCAGGCTGCCGAAGGCGAACTGGTCGGCGTCGTCGCAGGTGGTGCGCTTCACGAACGGACCCGCATCGCCTGGCGGCGCGCGCGGCGTCCGCGCCCGGACCTCGTCGCTGGGCAGGGCGGCGCGGTCGGTGGCGCCGTACAGCACGGCCATGCGGCGGCTGGACCAGGCGGTCTCCGGCGTCAGCACCACGGCCGACCCGGCGCAGGTGTAGCGCACGCTCCCCTGCCTGTAGGCCACCTTGCCGGCGATGATGTTGGCCCCGGCCCGCTGGGACCAGGCGAACTCGGCCGGCGAGAAATTGACCGGCCCTGTGAGCGCCGGAGCGGACCGGGTGGCCGTGGGCGGCGGCGGGCCCAGGGTGGGGGCGCAGGCGGAGACCAGCGTCGCCAGGGCGACGGCCAGCGGCGGCGAAAGGCGAAGGTCGCGTGTCATGCCGCCACCTTATAGGCGATTGCGGCCAAAGCTTGCCAGAGGCCTGGCGTCAGTCGTCAGGCCTGGCGTCAGTCGTCACCTTTCGGACGGCCGCGCAGCACCTTCACGCCCGAGCGTTTGGTCTTGCCCTCCAGCCGCCGCAGCTTCGAGGCGTAGGTCGGCTTGGTCTTCTTTCGCGGCGGGGGCGGGGGCTTGGCGGCCTCGCGGATCAGGTCGAGCAGCCGGCCGAGCGCCGCCTGCCGGTTCATCTCCTGGCTCCGGTGCTCCTGGGCCACCAGCACAATCACCCCGTCCAGGGTCAGCCGGTTGCCGCTGAGCTTGTAGAGCCGGGCCCGCACCCGCTCCGGCAGGCTGGGCGACCCGCGCACGTCGAACCTCAGCTCGATCGCCGTCGAGACCTTGTTGACGTGCTGCCCCCCCGGCCCGGAGGCGCGCACGGCGCGCACCTGCACCTCGTCGTCGGTAAGAACGATGCTGTCAGTGACCTCGATCATCGCGCTGGAAATGCCACGGTTCGCACCCGCGCGCACGGTTCAGCGCCGCCCAGGCCAGGCCCATGACCTCGCTTCCCTTGACCGATCGGCAAAAAACGGCTTCACACCCCCGGCTTTCGGGCGCGGACATTGCGCGCGGCTGGCGGCTTTCTTTGTCTCAGGAGAACAATCATGCGCGTCTACTATGACCGCGACGCCGACATTTCCCGCATCCTGGACAAGAAGATCGCGATCGTAGGCTACGGTTCGCAGGGCCGGGCCCACGCGCTCAACCTCACCGACTCCGGCGCGAAGAACGTAGTGGTCGCCCTCAAGGCCGGCTCGGCCACCGCCAAGAAGGTGGAAGCCGACGGCCTGAAGGTCATGAGCGTCGCCGACGCCGCCAAGTGGGCCGACGTGCTGATGGTGCTGGCCCCCGACGAGTTGCAGCGCGGCATCTACAACGCCGAGATCGCGCCCAACATCCGCGATGGCGCCGCCCTGATGTTCGCCCACGGCCTGAACGTCCACTTCAACCTCATCGAGCCGGGCCCCGGCATCGACGTGTTGATGGTGGCGCCCAAGGGGCCCGGCCATACCGTGCGCGGCGAGTACCAGAAGGGCGGCGGCGTGCCCTGCCTGATCGCCATCCACCAGAACCCCACCGGCGGCGCCATGGACCTCGGTCTGGCGTATGCCTCCGCCATCGGCGGCGGCCGCTCGGGCATCATCGAGACCAACTTCCGCGAGGAATGCGAGACCGATCTCTTTGGCGAACAAGCCGTCCTGTGCGGCGGTCTGGTGGAACTGATCCGCGCGGGCTTCGAGACCCTGGTCGAGGCCGGCTACGCGCCGGAAATGGCCTATTTCGAGTGCCTGCACGAGGTGAAGCTGATCGTGGACCTGATCTACGAAGGCGGCATTGCCAACATGAACTACTCGATCTCCAACACCGCGGAGTACGGCGAGTACGTGTCCGGCCCCCGCGTGGTCACCCCCGACACCAAGGCCGAGATGAAGCGGATCCTGGAGGACATCCAGTCCGGCCGCTTCGTGCGCGACTTCATGCAGGAGAACGCCGTCGGCGCCCCCTCCTTCAAGGCCACCCGCCGCCGCGGTGCTGAGCACCAGATCGAGGAAGTCGGCCAGCGCCTGCGCGCCATGATGCCCTGGATCACCAAAAACGCCCTGGTCGACACCTCGCGCAACTGAGGTCGAAAGCCGGCCCATGCGATCGAACGGCCCGGGTGCAGACCTGGGCCGATTTCGTGTCAGGGCGTCGCCTTGAACAACTCGCGGAGGAACACGGTCTCGACCGCCAGCGAGGTCTCCTGGTTCGGCCGCTTGCGCCAGCCGTGACCCTCGTCGGCGAAGACCAGATAGCTTACCGGCACGCCGCCGCTGCGTAGGGCGGCCACGACCTGGTCGCTCTCCGACTTCGGCACGCGGGGGTCATTGACGCCCTGCTGCACCAGCATCGGCCGGGTGATCTTGGCGATGTTGGCCAGGGGCGAGAACTTTTCGAACACCGCGCGCATGGCCGGCTGGCGTTCGTCGCCGTACTCGGCGCGGCGGTTGTCGCGGCGATAGGCTTCGGTGCGATCGAGGAAGCTGATCCAGTTGGAGATGCCGAACAGTTCCACCGCCCGGGCCGCAGGACCCGGCTGACGTTCCGCCTCCGCTATGCGGCGAGCGCGCGGCGCGCGCGTTGGGCGCGAAGGGTCATTCCCATTCCGGCGAAGCCCGTCAGCATCAGGCCCCAGGCCGACGGCTCGGGAACGGCGGCAAAGGCGTAGGTGTCGGATTCCAGCGCAAATGACTTCGAGTTCAGCCTGATGCCGCCCAACTGTCGGTCGGCGCCGGTGAGGGTGAATTCGGCCCTGCGGTTCTGCGATGCCAGCTTCAAGCTCCCGGCCGCGGGCGGGAACGTTGCACCGCTGACCGTAGCGATCACGCCGCCTTTTCTGTTGAGCAGTTGGATGGAGTTGAATGTATCGATTGATCCCCAGTAGAAGCTGAAGTGATTGACATCGTTGTTGTTCAGAAATTTTGCGAAATTCATGGTCGCGGGACCGGGTTGCTTCGCCTTTGGCGCCGTCAGATACGGCGTAAGGTCGCCCGCGGGCGCGCCGTAGAAATTCGTCTTGCTGCCGGTGACGATCCCATAGTCGCCCGTGATCGTCACGCCAGCGGGCAGCGCGCCGCTGTTGAAGGTGATGATGCGGGTTTCGCCCTTCAGGGGGCCGGGATCGGGCGCGCCGGGATAGGACGTGATGAACACGGCGGCGTTCGCCGAACCGGCAAGCAAGGCCGCGGCGATCGCGGCGCCGGCGCGTGTGGCGAGTGTTGTCTTGGAGCCGATGTGCATCTCTACCCTTGAAACGTCCGCGGCGGAGACGAAAGCCTCGCAGCCGCAGGGCCAGTATCGAGAGCCAGGGTTGACGGCACAATCTAGCTTCCCGGATAGGTAAAAACCTTAATTGTTGATCAGGTTCATCACCTATAGGGGGACAATTAACCCTAACGTGGCGCGCCAGGCGCGGTCTTTCAGTCCAGGCTGCGCTCGCGGGCCAGGATGGCCAGCTCGGTCCGAGACGACACCGAGAGTTTTTCATAAAGGTTGTGAAGGTGCATCTTGACCGTGCCTTCGGAGATGCCGAGTTCGCGCGCGACCTCCTTATTGCGGAGTCCCCGTGAGATCAGCTTGACGACCTCGCCTTCCCGCGGCGTGAGCGAGGCGATGGGCGCCTGGGCGCGGTCGCTTGCGAGGCGGCCGAGCACCTGTTCCATGGCGTCCTTGTCGATCCACTGTGATCCGCTCGCCACAGCCTGGGCCGCCCGAACCAGAACCTCGCTGCCCGCGCCCTTGAGAATAAGGCCGTCCACCTTGAGCTGAAGGGCCTCCATGATCGGCCCCGGCTCCAGTCCCGCGGTCAGCAGGATGATGCGCGTTCTCCAGCCTTCCTCGCGCGCCTCTTTCAGCAGGTCCAGCCCTGATCTGTGCGGCATCTGCACGTCGAGGACAGCCAGGTCCGGAGCATGCTCAAGAATGGCCGCGCGGGCCTGCAGCCCGTCGCGACAGCGTGCGACCACACGAAAGCCGAGCCCTTCGAACAGGCCGGAGACGGCGTCGAGCATCAGAGGGTGGTCGTCGGCCACCACCATTGAAGTCGACATCAGGAGGCTCCTAGGGGAATTTCAATGACGACACTGGCGCCGCGCGGACTGGAGCGTACTTCGAGGTGGCCGTGCAGGGCGCGCACCCGCTCATTCAGCGACTGGGGCGCCTCGCCTGTGCGCTCGAGTTGCCCAGCCGGAACCGCGCCTGTGAACGCGAAGCCAGACCCATCGTCCTCGATCGTGAGGCTGAGGCGTCCCGTGGCTGCGCGAGCCTGCACGAGCACGCAACGCGCGCCGCCGTGCCGAACCGCGTTCGCAACGCCTTCCCGCACGATACGGGTCAGGTCGTACATCATCGCCTCCCCGATCCGCAGGTCGCCCGGCTCCGTGCGCGCGTGGACCTGGACGCTCCAGTAGCGGGACAGGAGGGCTGCGAGTTGGCTGAGATCGTCAGCCACGCCCCGCACCCGTGCACCGTGCGTGCGCGAAGCCGGCCGCAATGTCGCGATGAAGCCGCGGAGTTCGTTCTGTTCGTCGGTCACCGCCTGGCGCAGTGTGGCGATGCGGGCCTGAGCCTCGTCCGGCAGGGCTTCCGCCGCCAGCCGATCGAGTTGCAGCCGGGCCCCCGCAAGGAACTGCAGCACGCCGTCGTGCAGGTCTCGCGACAGACGTATTCGATCTTCCGCCGCAGCTGCGGCCTGGCGAGTCCGTTCGCCCTCCCAACGTTCAATGGCGACCGACGTCTGCGCGCCGACCATCGCGCCAATTGCAAGGTCCTCGTTGGCGGGCTCGCTGTGATCCAGGATGAACACCCAGCCAGCCAGACCCTGCCCTGCGGCGGGCGCGACGATCGCGTGTTCGAAGGCGACTTCCGCCAGCAGGCGAGGGGCCAATGGTGATGTCGGCCCTTGAATGCTCCGGCCGCCGCTTCGCATGGCTGTCGCGCCGGTGGTCGAATGGAACAGGAAGACCGACGCCGCCGCCTCGGGGGCTACCCAGTCGTCAGCGCCGGGCGCAAGTCGACGCACCTCGAACTGACCGTCCTTCAGGATGGCCAGCGAGGCGTAGGGCTCGTCGTCCTCTTCCCAAAGGAACATGCCGTGTGACGCGTTGAAGACCTTGAGCGCGTGGCGCAGGAATTCGGCCACCGGCGGCCCGGCGTCCAGGGCTTGCGGCGTTACAGGATCCGACAGACGCGACAACTCTTCGATGACGCGTTCAAGGTGTCGGGCGAAGGCGACGAGCATGATCGTAACCACGACGGTGTAGCCCAACCGAAGCACGAACAGCTGCGCCGCCGCGGCATTGTGGTCCGCAGCGAAAAACACGCTCCAGGCGGCTGGTGCATAGGCGATGATCGTCAAGACGCCCATCATCATCGCGCCGCGTGCGCCCCATTGAATGGTCGCCGCCAGGATCAGGAAGATGAACGGGGTGAAGAATGGGCTGTCCGCTCCACTCGACATGTAGAGCAATACGGTGAAGGCGAGGAAGTCGATGGCGGGGCTTATCGCCCTCAGCGGCTGCGCACCGTAGATGAAGATCCGGCTTCTCGTGACGACGAGGAGGGCAAGGCTCCATAGCAGATAGCCCGCGCCCAGTATTGTCAGGGGGAGCTCGCCGGCTGGCTGTCCGGGATTCCCCAGGGCGATCGCAAAGGCGAGAAACACGGCCAGGATCGCCCGGCCGATCGCGATCACGCGCGCAGCTCGGACCGAAAACAGTTGGGCCCCGTTCACTGTCGGACTTTCGGTTGCCGGCCCACCATGGTGTGCGCTTTGTGTTTCCTTATCGTGGATTGGTTACCGCTCACCAAATGGCGCGGTTGCCGCCCCCGCCGATTGGAACGCAGTCTGACTGGCGGGTATCGGCGCGTGGCGCAAGCGGCAGTCGGAGGCGGGCCAATGCGCCGCGACCTGACACGTCACCGTCACCGACTCCGGGCAGCTTCCGACCGACTGAGCCGTGGCTGTCAAAATCGGGGATGCAGCATGCGCAAGATACGGACCCTGTTGAATCTCACCGGCCTGGCCTTCCTGGTTGGCCTTGATCTCGTACGCCCCAGTCGCGCCGAGTACCGGTTGCCGGCCCGCTGGCTCGCGCGATAGGTCCTTGGCCCCTGTCGCCGTCTAACGGCTCAACCCCGACCGCGGCGCACCACCGCTCGGGATGGAGATGGCGGCGTCCGACCGGCAGGCGACACGGCCGGCTCCGGCCGCCACCCGCCCACCTAGTCCTCGTCGATCCTGCGCTTGGCCTTCGTCCGCGCCTGGCCGGCCTTGTGGCGTGAGGCCCAGACCTTCCGGTGCTCCAGGGCCGCGATAGGGTCCTGGCGGCGGCGGTCGTGGGCCAATTCCGCCTGCAGCTTGTCGAAGCTGTAGAGCCGGCCGGGATCGAGTTCGCCCGCCTCGATCGCCGCCTGCACCGCGCAGCCCGGCTCGTCGCCGTGGCCACAGTCGCGGAACTTGCACTGGGCGGCCAGCGCCTCGATGTCGGCGAAGGTGGCCGAGACGCCCTCGTCGGCGTCCCACAGGCCCATCTCCCGCATCCCGGGCGTATCCAGGATCAGAGCGCCGGACGGCAGCAGCACCAGCTCCCGATGGGTGGTGGTGTGGCGGCCGCGGTCGTCGGCGGCGCGCACCTCGCGGGTGGCCATCCGTTCCTCGCCGGCCAGCACGTTCAGCAGGGTCGACTTGCCCGCCCCCGACGAGCCCAGCAGCACCGCCGTCTGCCCAGGTCGCAGATAGCCGTCCAGCGCCTCCAGCCCCTGGCCAGTCTTGGCCGATAGCGCCAGCACCGGCGCGCCCAGGGCGATCGCCTCGATCTCGGCCACGTCCTCGTCGAGGAACTCGGCCAGATCCGACTTGGTCAGCACGATCACCGGCTGGGCGCCGCTCTCATGCGTTGTGGCCAGGTAGCGCTCCAGCCGTCGCGGGTTGAGGTTGGCGTTCAGCGAAGCCACCAGCAGGGCCACATCGACATTGGCCGCTACAACCTGCGCGCCGGCCCGGGGGCCGGAGGCTTTTCGGATAAAGGCGGTGGTGCGCGGCAGCACGTGCCGGACCAGGGCGGTGGTTTCTCCCGGCCGCGCCTCCAGCGCCACCCAGTCGCCGGCGGTCGGCCGCGCGATGTCGGAGGCCGCCTTCATCAGCGGCCCGGTGGCGCGGGCGTCCAGTTCGCCCGCCTCGGTGATGACGCGGTAGCCGCCACGCTGGGTGACGACGATGCGAGCGGGGACAAGGCCCTCGGCCGCATAGGGTGCGAAGTCGTTCTGGAGCCGATCGCTCCAGCCGTAGGATTTCAGCAATGGGGTTGTCCTTGTGATCGAAAGCCAGTCAGGCGCCGACCGCGGGGACCCCGCGCGTGTTCGAGGGGCTGTTGCCGATCAGGCAACGTCAGCGGCGACGCAGCGAAGGGCTGCGCGGGCAATGGACGACATGCGGAACTCCTCCTCTGCTTTCAGGCCGCGAGAGCCCGTCTGAACGGGCTCGCCTCTTTGACACGGAGGGCTTCTCTGGGGAAGGCCTCCGGGACGCGCGGACCTTGGCGGCGCGGCCGCTTCGCGTCAAGAACCGGCAGGTTTTCAGGAGGCGCCCGTGGCCGAAGCTCCGCGGGTCACCGACAATCTCGGCAAGCACCGTTTCGAGGCCCGGGCGCGGGGCCTTAGGGTCGTGCCCACCTGTCCGTCCACGGCCGGCTGGGTCACGAAGCACCCGCAAGCCCAGGATATCGTCGATCCTAGAGCGTTTCCCGGCTGACTTGGATCAAATCAGCCGAGCAGGAAGAGCGACCAAGCAAAGACTCTAGAGCCCCGTTTCGATTCATTCGAAACGGGAACCGCTCTAGCTGCCGGGCTGAACTGGGGCTCGCTTAGGGCGCCCAGCCCAGGTCGGCCTCGCCGCGCAGGATCGCCTCCACCTCGGGGCGATGCTTCTCTCCGCCGCGCTCGTGCAGCACCAGTGGCGGCAGCAGCCGCAGCGGGGCCTTGCCGGTCTTGATGGCGCGGACCAGTACGCGCTTGGCCGGCTCGTCGGCGAAGGGGTGGATCGGCAGCACCTGCACCGAGCCGCACTTCTCCGCCAGCAGGGCCAGGATGTCGCCCAGCCGGTCGGCGCGGTGGATCAGGGTGATCGTCCCCCCCTCGCGCACCGCCTTCGACAGGAACCCGATCCAGGCCACCAGCCCATCGTCGGCCACCCAGGCGGCGCGGCGCTCGGGCGCCGGGCCGCGCAGGGCTGAGGCGTCATCGAAGAACGGCGGGTTTGCGAACACCGCGTCGCACGGCTCCAGGCCCAGGGCCGCGAACCTCACGGCCACGTCGCCCTCCACCACCTCGACCCGGTCGCCCATGGCGTTCAGGACGATGTTCTCCTGCGCCAGCTTCAGCGCCTTGGCGTCGCGCTCCACGCCGACAAACCGCGCCTGCGGCCGGCGCACGGCGGCGGCCAGCAGCGCCCCGCCGCCCCCGCAGCCGGCCTCCAGCACCCGCTGGCCCGGCCCGGCGTCGCAGGCGGCCGCCAGCAGGGCGGCGTCCAGCCCCGCCCGATAGCCCCGCGCGGGCTGGCGCAGGCGTACGCGGCCGTCCAGCAGACGGTCTTCAGTGACGGCATCCATTTGGGCTGGCCTTGGTGTAGAAGGGGGTACGGCGCTCGTCGCTTGACCGTGCCCTATCGCGTCACCATTGTCCCGGCAAACGGCGGCTGGCGGGGTCCGGACGCCTTTGACGATAAGGATTACCTCGCTTGGAAGCCGCCCAGGCCGTCGCCGCGCCGCCCTCGCTGGACCTGCTGCTGAAGCTGGCCGGGCCCGACATGCGCGCCGTCGATGCCCTCATCCGCGAACATATGGACAGCCCTGTGCCGGTGATCCCGGCGCTGGCCGACCACCTGATCGCGGGCTCGGCTAAGCGGCTGCGACCGCTGCTGACCATCGCGGCGGCCCGGCTCTGCGGCGCCCGCGACGACAACTGCCTGAAGCTGGCGGCGGCGGTGGAGTTCATCCACACCGCCACCCTGCTGCATGACGACGTGATCGATTCGTCCGAGCTGCGCCGCGGCCGGGTGGCCGCCCATCTGATCTGGGGCGCGCCGGCCAGCGTGCTGGTCGGCGACTTCCTGTTCGCGCGCGCCTTCGAACTGATGGTCGGCGCAGGCTCGATGGCGGCGCTGGAGATCCTGGCCCGCGCCAGCCGGGTGATCTCCGAGGGCGAGGTGCTGCAACTTACCCGCAGCCATGACCTGGACCTGACCCATGAAGTCTATATCGAGATCATCAAGGCCAAGACCGCCGAGCTGTTCGCCGCCGCCGCTGAGGCCGGCGCGGTCTGCGCCGGAGCGCCGCCGGAACGCTGCCGGGCCATGCGCCGGTTCGGCCAGGACCTGGGCTTGGCGTTCCAGCTGATCGACGACGCCCTGGACTACTCCGGCGACGCCAAGACCCTGGGCAAGAACCCCGGCGACGACTTCCGCGAAGGCAAGGTCACCCTGCCGCTGCTGCTGGCCATGCAGCGCACAGCGGCCTCTGAGCGCGACTTCTGGGTCCGCACCGTCGATCGTCGTGAGCAGACCGCCGCTGACTTGGTCCACGCCTTCGACCTGATGCGCGAGACCCGCGCCCTGGACGACACCCTGGCGCTGGCCGTTCGCTACGCCGAAAGCGCCAAGGCCGCGATCGCCGATACGGGGTCGAACAGCTGGCGCCCGGCCTTGCAGGACCTGGCGGATTTCGCGGTGATGCGGCGGGCTTAGAAGCCGGTGAAGACGCGTTCGAGCGCGCGGCGGATGGCGTCCTCGTGGTCGCGAACGTCCCCTCGTCGATGGCGCAGCGATCCCCTATCGACAGCGACAAGTTCCGCGAGCGAGAACAGCAGCTCTTCCTCGGCAAAATCTACAATGACGCTGACCTCGCCATAGGCAGGCCGCTCCTGGCGGCGCAGCAGCGGCGCGATCAGCACTGTCGGAAGGTCGTCAAGGAAGTGCGATTGCACGACGACGATATAGGGCGCGATCCGGCGCGACGTCTCCGAGGGAGCTTCATAGACGTCGAACTGGCGCAATCACCAGGTCCTGAGGTCTTCGCCGAAGACGCCGTACTTCTCGATCTGCTCGCCATGAGCCTTGATCGCCTCAGCGTTCTCCTCGCCCCACCGCCGGGCCTTTTCCTCGTCCGTCAGGCCCGCATAACGGGCGTCTTCGGCGCGGCGGGCCGCCTTTGAGAGTTCGATGCGTAGGGCGCTCTCGACGACCTGCGTGATCTTTACGCCGGCGGCCTCCGCCTGCGCCAGCAGGTCTGGGTCGATGTTGAGTTCCTTGCCCATGGGCCGAGGATAACGCCGCTGGGAGCGGCCGTCATCCTACTCCGAGAACGGATGCGGCAGCGGCCCCGAGCGGAACAGGATCACCGGGTTCTCGTCGTAGTCGCCCATCTCCGTGTCCGCCGTCGCCGAGAATGCCACCACGGCGGGACGCAGCGGCCCCAGGCGCTCGGCCTTGCGGCGCGCCTCCTCGGCGGTCTTGCAGCCGACCTGCTGTTCAGCCTTCAGCGACTTGCCGCGGCCGGCCTTGTAGGACTGGACGATGTAGACGGTTTCCTTGGCCATGCCCCTTCACGCGCCGCTTTGGTGTGAAGGTCAATCAACCCCGTCAGCCGGGGCTGATCATCTTCTCCGGACGCACGTATTCGTCGAACTCCTCGTTCGTCAGGTAGCCGCCGCCGACGGCTTCTTCCCGGAGCGTGGTGCCGTTCTTGTGCGCCGTCTTGGCGATCTTGGCGCAGTTGTCATAGCCGAGCTTGCTGTTGAGCGCGGTGACCAGCATCAGGGAGCGTTCCAGCGCCGACTTGATGTTGTCCTCGCGGGCCTCGATGCCGACCACGCAGTTGTCGGTGAAGGAGATCGAGGCGTCGGTCATCAGGCGGCAGGACTGCAGGAAGTTGTAGGCCATCACCGGGTTGAAGACGTTCAGCTCGAAGTGGCCCGACGCGCCGGCAAAGGTCATGGCCGCCTGGTTCCCGAAGATGTGGGCGCAGACCATGGTGATCGCCTCGCACTGGGTCGGGTTGACCTTGCCCGGCATGATCGACGACCCCGGCTCGTTCTCCGGCAAGGCCAGTTCGCCCAGGCCCGAACGGGGCCCGGAGCCCAGGAAGCGGATGTCGTTGGCGATCTTGAACAGCGAGGCGGCCACCGTGTTGATCGCCCCGTGGCTGAAGACCATGGCGTCGTGGGCGGCCAGGGCCTCGAACTTGTTGGGCGCGGTCACGAACGGCAGGTGGGTGATGGCGGCGATCTTTGCGGCCACCAGCTCGGCGAAGCCGATGGGGGCGTTCAGGCCGGTGCCGACCGCCGTGCCGCCCTGGGCCAGCTCATAGAGGCCGTAGAGGCTTTCCTTGATCCGCCGGACCCCGTTGGCGACCTGCTGGCGATAGCCACCGAACTCCTGGCCCAACGTCAGCGGCGTGGCGTCCTGGGTATGGGTGCGGCCAATCTTGATGATCTTGGCGAAGGCGGCTTCCTTGACTTTCAGGGCCGCGTGCAGGTGCTCCAGCGCCGGCATCAGCTCCTTGGCCACCTGTTCGGCGGCGGCGATATGCATGGCCGTGGGATAGGTGTCGTTCGACGACTGGCTCATGTTGACGTGGTCGTTGGGATGGACGGGCTTCTTGGAGCCCATTTCCCCGCCCATCATCTGAATGGCGCGGTTCGAGATCACCTCGTTGGCGTTCATGTTGGACTGGGTGCCGGACCCGGTCTGCCAGACCACCAGCGGGAAGTGGTCGTCCAGCTTGCCGTCGATCACCTCCTGGGCGGCGGCGACGATGTATTTGCAGATCTCCGGGTCCAGGCGGCCCAGCTCGGTATTGGCTTCGGCGGCGGCGCGCTTGACGATGCCCAGGGCGCGGATCACCGACTTGGGCTGCTTCTCCCAGCCGATCTTGAAGTTGCCGATCGAACGCTGGGACTGGGCGCCCCAATAGACCTCGTTAGCCACCTCGATCGGGCCGAAGGTATCGGTTTCAGTGCGCGTGCCAGCCATCGTGAAGTCCCCCAGTCATTCGCCGCCCAACGGTTTACCCGCTAGCCGGGAGACTGCAAGGCGGTTGCTTTGACGGGGCTCGACGCCCATATAGCTAGATAGATAGCCAGGAGCATCGCGATGCGCGTGGGCGTGCTTGAAGCCAAGAACCGCCTGTCGGAACTGCTCGAGGCTGCCCAGCGCGGCGAAGAGGTGGTGATCACCAAGCGGGGTGAGCCTGTGGCCACCTTGAACGCCATTCGCAAGCGCCTGTCCCCCGAGGCGGCCGAGGCGCTCATGCGCCGGGTTCGGGAGCGGCGGGAGAAGCTTGGCTTCACCACCACCTGGGAGGAACTCAAGCAGGACCGCGACGAGGGTCGGCGTTGAGCCTCGTCATAGACTCCTCCGTCGCGATTTCATGGCTGATGCCCGACGAAGAGGCGGCGTCGGCTGATCGGGCCATCTCGGCGGCCATCGTCGGCGGCGCCGACGTGCCTGCGCTCTTCGCCTTCGAGGTCGCCAATGTCCTGCTCGTGAATGTTCGCCGCAAACGCCTTGCGCCAGGCGCGGTTGCGGATGGTCTTGCCGATTTGGGCGTGGTCGATATCCGGTCCGAGCCCGCGCCGACCGCCGACGTGCTGCGCGCCATCGCGATGCTGGCCGCACAGCATGGCCTGACGGTCTACGACGCCGCCTATCTGGAGTTGGCCCGTAGACTTCGCGTTCCGCTCGCCACGCTCGATCGACCGCTGAGGTCCGCAGCGGCGGCCGAGAACGTTCCCCTCTTCGATCCGTGACCGACGCCTGGACCCAGCACGGCAAGGTGCGCGCCCGCGAGGCCGACGGGCTGATGGAGCTCACGGTCGATGGACTGACCACCCAGGGCAAATACTACAAGCCGCTGATCTACGAGTTCTTCCGCAAGGCCTGGCGGGGGTCCCGGCCGGCCTGGGGCGACTTCTCGGTCGAGATCGGCATGGAATATGTCGGCGAGCCGCCGTGGATGGACCTGGACAACCTGGCCAAGGCGATCCTCGACGCCATCAAGGGCTACGCCTTCCACGACGACGCCCAGGTGGCGCGGCTGCTGGTGGAGCGCCGGCCGGGCGAGCGGGAACGGATCACGGTCCTGGTGCGGCGCCTGTCCTGAAGCCTGACCGCAAAACCGGCCGCGCTCGGGGGCGAGCGCGACCGGCCATATCGCGATCCGTCCGGGGGGGAGTGGACGGCTCAGCGGTACTGCTGCAGGCGGGTTGTCCGGAGGCCGGCCATCCCGTGTCGTTCGATCGAACGCTGCCAGGAGAGAAACTCGTCGTTGGTGAGCGAGTATCGCTCCAGCGCCTCATCCAGCGAGATCAGTCCGCCCCGCACGGCCGCCACAACCTCGGCCTTGCGTCGGATGACCCAGCGCCCGGTGTTCGGCGGCGGCAGATCGTTGCGGGTCAGCGGTATGCCTGTCGGCCCGATGACATAGGACTCACCGCGACTATTCGTGCGCGTCTGTTGTTGTTGCAGCATGGGCTTTCTAGCGCCTCACCATCACTAATTGACGGGAAACATACGCGGCGGCTCCTAACGGCCGCTGAATCGACTTAGTAAAGAAACACCTACTGACGCGCTTCGTCGTGTCCCATTTTAGTACAATTAAGATCATGGCGGGATCTATGCGACGAATACTAAGAAATCTATCGCTTGATGTTGATAAGCTCCTCGAGCATCTGGTCGGCGGTCGTAATGATCTTTGACGACGCAGAGTAAGCTTTCTGAGTTTGGATCAGCCCGGTGAATTCGGACGAGAGATCGACGGTCGAAGCTTCCAGGCTTGAGGGCGAGACCCTGCCCGCTCCGCCGATGCCGGCTTCCTTCACCGTCATCTCGCCGGCTTGGATTGTCGGCCGGTAGGCGTTGCCGCTCACGGCGGCCAGGCCGTCGGAATTCGGGAACGTTGCGATGCCGACCTTGGCCACCGTCCGGATCTGGCTGTTGTCGTAGATCGCCGACACGATGCCAACGTCATCGACCTCGATGGCGACTACATTGCCGACACCGGCGCCGTCGGAGCTGATCGAGTTTACCGTGGAGGTCGCCGAGTACTGACTGATCTTCGTCAGGTCGAGAGCGACCGTCTGGGCCGCGATACCGCTGCTGGTGCTCCAGGCGGGCGCGGCGGCTGTGCCGGTGGCCGTGGAGGCGGCCAGAACGATCTGCGGTGTCGCCCCGGCGGCCCCGAACAGGGTGCTCGTGGAAAGGTTGATGGTCCCGTCCGGGTTGAAGTTGACGACGCCGCGCTTCAACTGGCCCGGCTGGTTGGTGCCGACCTGCACGTCTGCGGCGGGCACGGCGTAGATTTCGGCGTTCCACTGGTTGGGCGCCGCCGAGCTCCGCAGAAACGCCATGGCGACCTTGCGCGAACCGCCGGTGGAATCGACCAGGTTCATCTCGATGGTGAAGTCGGGCTTGGTGCCGGTGGCGGCGCCGTTGGCGTAGTCGGCCATCGAGGTGTTGGTGGCATTGGTGTAGGTGGGCGCGACGATCGGTGGGCCCAGAGAGCCTGCGGCGGGCGAGAGCACCTGACCCTTGTCGAGGTTGGCGCTGATTCCGACGCTGGTGGAGGCCTGGACCGCGGCGCCCAGGTTCTTCACGTTGATGGACTGCATCTTCGTCAGGTCGGACGGGTTGACGTCGAAACTGCCGTTGGTCTGTACGGGCCAACCCTGCAGGTAGAGGTTGGAGTCGTTCTTCAGGAATCCGTCGGCATCCACGCTGAACGAGCCCTGGCGGGTGAATTTGCGCGCGTCGGCCGCCGTCAGGCCTGCGCCCTTGTCAGCGACAACGAAGAAGCCGTCGCCGGCGATCGCCAGATCGGTCGCGGAGCCCGAAGCCTGGATCAGGCCCTGTTGGCTCACGAACTGGCGCGTGATGCCCTGCACACCGCCGGCCGAGTACCGGCCCTTCACCGCCTGCGAGGTGACGGCATTGGCGAAATTCACCTGATTACGCTTGTAACCAGTCGTGTTGACGTTGGCGATGTTGTCGGAGATGGCCGCGAGCGCCGAGGAATTGGCGACCAGGCCCGAGACGCCGGCCAGCAGAGCTGAATTGATGGACATGACTTCGTTCCGTTCTCTTGAATCGGGTGTTCGCTAAGGCGATCGGGTCGGCCGTCAGGCCGCCGCTGGAGACGACGTTTTGTCGCCCGTGTTGCTGGTGGTTGAGCCGGTCGTGGCCGTCGTCCCCGTCGGAGCGGAGGCGGTTGTGGTGGCCGGCTGGCGGATATTGAGAATCTTGTCCCAGGAGACCTGAGCGCCGTTGACGCTCAGCAGGGTGGCGCCGTCCTTCTGCTCCACGCCGGTGACCAGGCCGTCGGCGAAGACCTTGGAGACCACCGTCGTGCCCTGGCTGTCCTTCGCGGTGATGCGAAGGGTGTAGGTCCCGGCGGCTTGGGGCGTGCCGACCGCGCCCTTGCCGTCCCAGACGAACGGGTGATCGCCGGCCTTGTTCTCAGTTGGCGCGATCGACTGGACGACGGCGCCTTTTGAATTGAGGACCTCAAGCTTCACGTCGTCTGCGGCGCGCTCGAGGTTGTAGGTCCAGGCAGCCTTGCCGTCCTTCAGGCCGGCGTCGGCGGTCTCGGCGCGAACCTCCTTGCCGATCAGGCTGACCGCGGTCGACACTCCCGAGCCGGTGTTGGACACCAGTTTCTTCAGGAGGTCGTTGGTCTGGAGTTGCTGCTCCACGCCGGTCATCTGCACGATCTGCTGGGTGAACTGGTTGGAGTCCAACGGCGACAGCGGGTCCTGGTTCTTCAGCTGCGTGGTCAGCAGCGACAGGAAGGTGTCGAAGTTCTCCGCCAGCCGCGCGCGACCCAGCGCGCTGGTGTCGGAAGCGCTGGTCGAGGTCTTGGTGGTCGCGGCGATGGCGCCGATTGTGTCAGCCATGGTCAGATCCTCACATCCAGTCCGGCGGTGACCCCGCGCCTCAGGCGCAGCGCGCCGTTCGTGGCCGTTTCATTGGCGTCGCCGGCCGTATCGAGCGCGGCATCGAAGGCCTGGCGCCGGAAAGCGCGGCCGGCGGCCTCGCCCTGGTCCTGCCAAGGCTGGCCGGGTTGCTGTTGCTGGCCGCGGTCGCTCGCGACATCGAAGGTCAAGCCGCCGGCCAGGTTGAACCCGGCCTGTTCGAGCGCCTTCTGCAGTTCCGCGGCGCGGCCGCGCAGTTCGGCGGCCGCCTGCGGATTGTCGAAGCTCATGGCGGCCGTGAGCGCGCCCTGGGCGCCGATCTCCAGCCGGACATTGACCTTGCCGAGACCAGCCGGGTCGAGTTCCAGGTCGAAGCGCGTGGACTGGCCCTCGAGCTTCTTGAGGATCTGGGCGGCCAGATTGGCGACGGTTTCCGGAGCGCCGCGCACCGCATGGGCGATGTGCGCGGCTGGCGTGAGCGACGTGGTTGTGGCGCGGGTCTCGAGACTGAACGCCGGATCGCGCTGGTCGGGCTCGATCCTGGCGGGCGCAGCCTCGCCACCCGCCGCGTCGGCGTCAGCGTCAGGCGAAGCGGGCTTGGCGGTGGTGATCGCGGCGCGCGCGGTCGCTGGCTTGGCGACGCCAGTCGGAGCCGTGGCGTCGTCGAGAGCGGCGGTCTCCGTGCCCGCCTTGCCGCGTTCGGCCTTCTGGGTCCTGGAGGCCGGGGTGGTCGCCTGTGGCGCCGCGTCCCGAGGCGGCGGGGGCAGGCTGGCGGCGATGACCGGCGGGGGCGTTTCGGTCTGCGGCACGATGGATTGAGGCGGTGGGGCGTCGGTCACGTGCCCTTCGGCGATTGCGGCCTTGGCGGCGACCTGGGCCTCGACAGCTGGCGGCGGGGCGAAGCCCGCGGCGATGGGGCGCTGCGGTGCGGCCTTGGCGGCGACCTGGGTCTCGACAGCTGGCGGCGGGGCGAAGCCTGCGTCTATGGGGCGGTGCGGCGGCGCCTTGGCGGCGGCGGCGTCGGCCGCAGCGATGGTCGCGAGCCCGGGCGGCGCGTGCTCCAGCCCGGGCTCGACGGCCTGGTCGGCTTCCGGCGCAAGTTCAGTTTTTCCGGGCCCGGTCACCAGCGCCTGGCCGATGCCGAACGGGATCAGCGCTCGCAGCTGGCCGGTCGGCGGGCTGCTCTGGACGCTCTCGCCCTGCGGCGTCTTAAGGGTGACTTCGGGGGCGGGGACCGGGATGGCGATCAGGCAGACCGCCAGCGCCGCATCTGGGCTGGCGACGGTGGTCCAGGCGGCGAGTTCGGCCTCGGCCGGGGCCTTGTCCTCGTCGCCGGCCGCTGCGCCCGGGCCGAGCTGCTCGGCGCTTGTCGCCAGTCCGCCGCTGCCTGACGCCTGGGGGCTCGCCGTCGCGGCCGCGGCGGCCGTGGTGGTGGTGGGGGCGGCTTGCGGGAAGAGAGTGGCGAGCAGGGCTTCGAAGCCGGCCAACGGACCGTCCGCCTTACCGCCGGGGGCCAGGTTGCCGAGGGCGGATGCGCGCCCCTTGGCTCCGCCAGCCATGAGGGCGGCGGCGTTGGGAGCGGCGATGTTGAGCGCGTTCGCGGTCATGTTCCGGGGAGGCCTGGGTTCGATGGGAGGTGCAGCGCGTCCTGCGCCGGGCTCGTTCGGTAAAATCAGGAGCAACCCCTGGGCCAGTTTCTCAAAGATCTGATTCAATTGATGAAAATCAGATTTCCCGGCACACCTGCGGTGACCTCAAGGCCGAAATTGCCGGGCCGCGAACGTCCTGGTGGGCGGTTACCTGCCGGTCTCGCGACAACCCGGCCCGCGACCTCAGCCGATCGCCGGAACGCCGGCGGGAAGATGAACGGGCCCGCCCTCGCGCACGCGCGAGGCTTGGCAAGGAGGGGCTGCAAAACTGGCGCGGGTCTTGCGCTCATACTTTGCAAACCATACGGCCCCAGGAGGGGTCATGTTGAAAACATTGAATAATTACCGGCCTGACGCGTGTGCGTCCACCCATGTCCCGGCAGAATCCGCCGGGTCATACGTCAGCCTTTGCCGGGCGGAGGCCTAACCGATGACCCTCGGCGTCGCACTGAAGACCGCTGCATCCGGCTTGCAGGCCGCCCAGGCCTCGCTCCGGGCGGTGTCCGACAACATCGCCAACGTCAACACGCCCGGCTACGTCCGCAAGGCCGTGAACCAGGAACAGAACGTCGTCGATGGCGTCGGGATGGGCGTCCGGATCGATGGCGTCAAACGCATCACCGACCAGTACCTGCAGATGGCCTCGCTCTCGGCCGCGTCGGACGCCAAACGATGGGATGCGGTCTCGCAGTACCTGGACAACGCCCAGAGCCTGTTCGGCGACCCCTCGGCCGACGGCTTCTTCTTCAACCGGCTGGAAAAGGTCTACGGCGCATTCGCCAAGGCTGCGGACGATCCATCCTCGACCCTGTTGCGCAGCCAGGCCCTGGGGAATGTCGAGGATTTCCTCAGCGAGGCCGGTCGCATCAACAGCCAGATCGTCTCGCTGGGCGACACGGTCGAGACCCAGATCAGCGCCGGGGTCACCCAGGCCAACGGTCTGCTGACGGAGATCAGCAAGCTCAACGGCGACATCAATCGCGCCAAGCTCGTGGGCGCCGACGCTTCCGGCTCGGAAAACATCCAGAGCCAGCTGCTGGACCAGCTCGCCGGCCTGATGAACGTGCGCAGCGCCCCGAGGCTTGGCGGCGGCGTCGATGTCCGCTCGGTCGAGGGTGTGCTGCTGGCCGGCAATGGCGCGGCCAAGCTGACGTACAATGCCACCAGCACCACCCCCGGCTACATTACCGCCCAGCCTGAGGGCAGCAGCAATCAGCAGCCGATCCAGCTGACCAGCGGCGAACTGCGCGGTCTGATGGAGCTGCGCGATGAGGAGCTGCCAAAGCTCTACGACCAGCTCGGCGAGTTCGTCAGCCGCGCCGCCGACCAGCTGAACGCCGCCCACAACGCCTCCGCCGCCTATCCCGGCCCCGCGGCCATGGTCGGGCGCGACACCGGCCTGGACCTGCCGACCGCGGTGACCGGCTTCACCGGGACCTCCACCCTCGCCGTCGTCAACGCCGCGGGCGTCATGCAAAAGACCGTGGCCATCGACTTCAGCGCCGGCACGATATCGGTGAACGGCGCGGCCGGCGCCGCCTTCACGCCCGCCACCTTCCTGGCCGGGCTGAACACCGCCCTGGGCGCCGCAGGCTCGGCGACCTTCACCAATGGAGCCCTGACCCTGAACGCCACCGGCGGCAACGGCCTGGCGATCGACGAGGGCACGTCGGCCAAGACCGGCCGGGCGTTCTCGCACTTCTTCGGCCTCAACGATCTGGTGAAGTCCACCGGCTTCACCAACTACGCGACGGGCCTGACGGCGACCGACAACCACGGCTTCACCCCGGGCGGCCAGATCGCGTTGCACCTGTCCACGCCGGACGGGCGGCCGATCCGCGATGTCACGGTGACCGTGCCCGCCGCGCCGCTGATGAGCGACCTGCTCAACTCGCTGAACAGCAACGCCACCGGCGTCGGCCTCTACGGCGCCTTCAGCCTGGGCGCGAACGGCGAGCTCACCTTCAAGGGGGTGGCGCCCACCGACGCCCAGGCCTCGATCCTCACCGACAACACCGCGCGCGGCGTCGGCGGACCGGCGATCAGCCAGCTGTTCGGCCTGGGCGTGCAGGAGCGCTCCACCCGCGCCGGCCGGCTGCAGGTCTTCGCCGCGCTGAACGCCAACCCGACCCTGATGTCCATGGGCAAGCTTGACGCTACCGCCGCCATCGGCGCGATCGGCGTCCGTCCGGGCGACGGGCGCGGTGCGCTGGGGGTCTCCATATCCGGCGACACCAATGTCCAGTTCCAGGCGGCGGGTTCGCTGGGCCAGGTGACCATGACCGTCCAGCGCTACGCCTCGGAGTTCGGCGGGGCGATCGGTCGGGGCGCCGCGGCGGCCGACACCCGCAAGTCCTCCGCCGAGGCGGTCTCGAGCGAGGCCACGTCCCGGCGTCAATCCGTCGAGGGCGTCAATCTCGACGAGGAACTCGTCAATCTCACCACCTACCAGCAGGCATTCAACGCGTCGGCTCGCATGATCTCGGCGGCGAACGACCTGTTCGAAACCCTGCTCAACATCGTCTGAGGAACCTTCGATGGTCACTCGCGTCACCACGCCCGGCAACTATTCAGCGGTCCTGGCCAACCTGATCTCCGCCCAGAAGCGGCAACAGGACGCCGGCGAAAAGGTCGCCACCCAACGCAACGGCACAGACCTGAAGGACTACGCGCGGCAGTCCGAGCTGCTGACCGCCATGCGCTCGGTGCAGCAGCGCCTGGACGTGTTCAAGGACCAGAACCAGCTCATCGCCGACAAGCTCGCTACCCAGGACACCGGGCTCACCCGCGTCGCCGACGCCGCCCAGCAGGTCCGGCAGATCATGTCCGAGGCCCTGGCGTCCGGCCGCGTCGACACTCTGGTCGAGGACATCCAGGCCCAGATGAACAATGCCGTCGAGGGCATGAATGCCCGCTATGGCGGCAAGTATGTCTTCTCCGGGGGCCAGGTCGATACCCGGCCCGTGACCGCCACGGCGCTGAGCGACCTCACAGCCGGCCCGCCGATCGCCAGCTTCTTCAAGAACGACACCTTCCCGGTGCAGGCCAAGCTCGACGAGTCCACGACGGTGACGACCGGCGTACTGGCCTCCGACATCGGCACACCGATGCTGACAGCCTTCCAGTCCTTCGAGACCTTCAACCAGGGCGCCTCGGGCCCGTTCACCGGCGCGATGACCGCGGCGCAGAAGACCTTCCTGGAAGCCCAGCTGGCCGGTTGGGACCAGATCCGGTCGGACGTCACCATCGTGACCGCCCACAACGGGGCCAACCAGAAGCGTGTCGAGACGGTGGGCGTCGACCTCGGCACGCGGGCAAACTCGCTGGCCGGGATGGTGGGCAATATCACCGACGCCGACATGGGCGAGGCATCGGCCGCCCTGCAGCAGGCCCAGTTGTCCGTGCAATCGGCAGCCTATGTGTTCCAGTCGCTCAAGGAGTCCTCGCTGCTGAACTTCCTCAGGTAGGCTTTCCCTCCCCATGGCGGCCCCGGAGGACTATATGGCGTCGCATGAACGCCCCTCTGGATGCGAGCATCCTCATCCCCGAACGCCTCAGCGACGGCCTGATCGCCGCCGCCCGCGACGCCGTGCGCCTGCCGGCCGGGAGCCGGATCGTGGCCGCCATGTCCGGCGGCGTGGACTCGACCGTCACCGCCGTGCTGCTGGCGCGAGCGGGCTATGACGTGGTGGGCGTGACCCTGCAGCTCTACGATCACGGCGCGGCGATCCAGAAGAAGGGCGCCTGCTGCGCCGGTCAGGATATCCACGACGCGCGCAGCGCCGCCGACGCCATCGGCATCCCGCACTACGTGCTGGACTACGAAAACCGCTTCAAACAGCAGGTGATCGAGGACTTCGCTGACAGCTATCTGCGGGGTGAGACGCCGATCCCCTGCATCCGCTGCAATCAGACGGTGAAGTTCCGCGATCTGCTGGATGTCGCGCGGGATCTTGGCGCGGAAGCCATGGCCACCGGGCACTATGTCCGCCGCGAGGTTGGGCCGGCCGGGCCGGAGCTGCACCGGGCGGCGGACGCCAATCGCGACCAGTCCTACTTTCTGTTCGCGACCACGCCGGAGCAGCTGGCCTATCTGCGCTTCCCCCTGGGCGGATTGCCCAAGCCGGCGGTGCGCGCGGCGGCGACCGAACTGGGGCTGGCGGTGGCGGACAAGCCGGACAGCCAGGACATCTGTTTCGTGCCTGAGGGCCGCTACACCACGGTGATCGATCGCCTGCGACCGCACGGCGCCGAGCCTGGCGACATCGTTCACATGGACGGCCGGGTGCTGGGCCGCCACGAGGGCGTCACCCGCTACACCATCGGCCAGCGCCGGGGGCTGAACGTGGCGGTGGGCGATCCGCTGTTCGTGGTCCGCATCGACGCTGGGGCGCGGCAGGTGATCGTCGGGCCCCGCGAGGCGCTGCTGACCGCCGCGCTAAGCCTGAAGGAAACGAACTGGATCGGCGACGGTCTCTCCATGGCGGCGGCCTGCGAGGCCGGCCGCCCGGTGTTGGCCCGCGTCCGCTCCACCCGTGAGCCGGTCGCCGGCTGGCTGGCGATGGTGGACGGTGCGCCCGGTATCCGGTTCGATACGGCCGAGGAAGGTGTGGCCCCTGGCCAGGCTGCGGTGCTGTATGCGCCGGAATCCCCGAGCCGCGTGCTGGGCGGCGGGTTCATTGCCAGCACGGTGCGCGCCCTCACCTGAACGAGGGGCCTCTGACATTGATCTGGCCAATCGATCTCGACAGCCGTCAGGACTTGGCGGAGGCTTCGCGCATGAATGGCAAGCAACTGGTGGACATCGCCTGCGACGAGGACCCGCGTGCGCCCTGCCTGTGGCTGCCCTCCGACATCTTCACCGAACTCTCCGAGGCGATCCGCCAGAAGCCGAACCTGATCGGCGTCCTGATCTACCGCAACAAAACCGTCCGGGACGCCGGCCCCTATTCGGACATCACCACCCGCGCGCCTTAGGTCGGCGCTGGCTGGATCGGCGCGGCCACCTCGTTGCGGCGCAGGAACGGGACGGTCCATGGCGGGTCGTAGAACCAGGCGGCCGGTTCGCCGGTGGCGCGCCAGCGGCTGTCTTGCAGTGTGGCCGACAGCGCGCGGCTCTTCGCCGCCACGGCCCTGGCGTCCCGCGAACCGGTGAAGCGCAGCACGGCGAAGTCCTGCGCCGGCAGCTGCACCATTCGCACCGCCGGGTTGTTGGGGGTCGGCAGGGTCGCGAGCGTGTACTTGGCCGGCATGAAGAACTGAACACGCCATGCCCCGCCGGGCCCGGCGGCCTGGGCCACCGGCGCCGTCATGGCGATGGTCTGGCTGGCGGCGGTCTGGGCCACGGGTGCGGTCATGGCAACGCCCTGGCCGCCGGAATTGGCGCCGAAGATGTAGCCGGCGACGCGCCGGAACCCCTCGTTGCGCGCCTCGACTTCAGGGCCGGTCACCATGGTCTCGGCGGCGATGCGTGGGGCATATCGGCGTATCTCGACGTCGCCAATCCGCTCGGCCACGACATAGCGCGGCTCCTCGGTGCCGGTGCGGATGCCTACGGTCTGGCCGACGCCCTCGAGGATCAGGACAAGAACGCTTCCCAGACTTGCCATGCATTACCTCCAGCTTGCGGCCCAGCAGATGGGTGGCGCCCGCGCCGTTTCAAGGCGCCGCTGCGGGAGGATGACGCCATATCGCGCGAGGTCTATATGCGCCCGATGACCCAGACCTCCGACCCCGTCGTCATCGCCAGCTACGCCCGCACGCCCATGGGCGGCTTCCAGGGCGTGCTCTCCGGCATGAAGGCCACCGAGCTTGGCGCCGCCGCCGTCCGGGCCGCCGTGGAGCGCTCCGGGGCCGCGCCGGACGCCATCGAGCAGATCATCATGGGCTGCGTGCTGCCGGCCGGCCTCGGCCAGGCGCCGGCGCGGCAGGCGGCGCTGGGCGCTGGTCTGCCGACGTCGGTGGAGGCCACCACCGTCAACAAGATGTGCGGCTCGGGCATGCAGGCCGCGATCCTGGCGCACGACGCCCTGGCGGCAGGATCGGTCGACGTCATCGTCGCGGGCGGCATGGAGAGCATGACCAACGCGCCCTACCTGATGACCAAGCATCGGGGCGGGGCCCGCATCGGCCACGATACGATGTTCGACCACATGTACCTCGACGGCCTGGAGGACGCCTACGAGCCCGGCCGGCTGATGGGGTCCTTCGCCGAGGAAAGCGCCAAGCACTACCAGTTCACCCGCGAGGCCCAGGACGCGTACGCCATCGGCTCGCTGACCAAGGCCCGCGCGGCCATCGAGGGCGGCGCCTTCGCCCGTGAGATCACCCCGGTGCAGGTCACCGACCGAAAGGGGACGGTCACGGTCAGCCAGGACGAACAGCCGCTGAAGGCCGATCCCGCCAAGATCCCCACCCTGCGGCCCGCCTTCGCCAAGGACGGCACGATCACCGCCGCCAATGCCTCATCGATCAGCGACGGCGCCGCCGCCCTGGTGATGACCCGCGAGAGCGTGGCCCGAAAGCTTGGGATGACGGTCGTCGCGCGGATCGCGGGCCACGCCGCCCACGCCCACGAGCCCGGCCTGTTCACCACCGCCCCGGTGCCGGCCGTGCGCAAGGCCCTGAAGCGCGCCGGCTGGAGCGTGCAGGACGTGGACCTGTTCGAGGTCAACGAGGCCTTCGCCGTGGTCGCCATGATCGCCGAGCGCGACCTGGAGATCGACCGGGCGAAGCTCAACGTCAACGGCGGCGCCTGCGCGCTCGGCCACCCCATCGGCGCGTCCGGCGCCCGCATCCTGGCCACCCTGCTCTCCGCGCTGGCAGCCCGTGGCGGCCGCAAGGGCATCGCCACCCTCTGCATCGGCGGCGGCGAGGCCACGGCCATGGCGGTGGAGCTGGCTTAGCGCGTCCTCACCGCCGCTCATCCCGGCGAATGCCGGGAGGTGGATGGAATGGCTCAGAGGCGGATGCGAAAGGCGCCGCGCTGCTCCAGCCAGCACGGCGCTTCGCGATCTGATCCCGACATCCGCCGTATCATTTCTTGGCGGCGCCCATCTGTTCCAGGTTGATCGTCATGGTCTTGTCCATGCCGGGCATGCTGATCCGCACATCGCCGCCCTTCATGCCGGCCGGGCAGGCGCCCTCCCATTTGGCGTTCAGGCTCATCTCATGGGCCCCGTTCGCCTGCGGCATCGACGATCCGGTCGTCGTCGATGAGATCTTCACCGTATAGGCCGAGTTGAAGTCGCCGGTGACGACGCCCTTGGAGGTGACGGTTCCGGCCTCTCCCATCGCGCAGACGCTCTCGAACGACCAGCCGCCCGGCGTGCGGCTGAAGCTGTTCTTCGAGCACATGTCCTTGCCCATGGCCTGACCCCAGACCGACATCTTGGCGTCGGTGTCGGCGTCCAGGCAGACCTTCATGGTCTGGTTCATGTCCGCCGACGACATGGTCTGGCTCCAGAGACCCGGCTTGCGCGACGGCGGCGTGGTCATCGACGGCATTGCGGCCGCGGCCGGCTTGGCCTCGCCGGTCGCCGCGGGGGTGTCGGCTTTCTTGCTGCACGCCGCCAGGGCCAGCAGGCCGACGGCACTCACGCTCAGCCACGCGACATGACGCATCTTGATCCCTCCGTCCACGTTCCCCAGTTTGACTCTAGATCGCAGATGGAGTCGCTGGAAATGACTGAAAACACCGCGACAGCGCTGCACGACACCGGCGCCCGCTACGAGATCGTGGAAGACGGCCGCACCGTCTACGCCGACTACCGCCGCCAGGGCGAGCGGCTCTACATCGACTACGTCTTCAGTCCCGTGGAGCTGCGCGGCACGGGGGCGTCGGGGCGCCTGATGACGGCGATCGGAGAGACGGCGCGGGCGGACGGCATGCGCATCACGCCGATCTGCGGGTATGCCGCTGCATGGCTGCGGCGGAGCAAAGAGTTCGGGGACTTGGTGGGGTAGCCGCGCGAGGGGGATAGCGCCGAGAAAGACAGAGAAGCGCTACCTCGTGGCAGGAAAGGCCTCGTTCTTCGTCCCGCTACAGGAGCGAAGAGGCAGCTATTGTCTTTCCACGACTTGTTCTTGACGACTCCGGCCAAGCTTGACGCTACCTATGGTGGATGGATGCCGAAATCGCCGCTGTGGACGAGTGGCTAGCCGATGAGAAGACCCTCTCCGGGCCGTTCCCCGGCTGGGGAAAGTCCTACGGCCGCGACCACACATCTCGATGGGGCATCGTGGACAGCATCAGAACTCAGCGCGGCGAGCTAGCAATCACTTGCGATCGTGCTCTCATTAAGCCGACCATCTGCGTGTTGATGGAGCGCAAGCTGGTCTTCCGGCTCGATATCGTGCCGGAAAACGAGTCGGAGCCGAACGACTTCGGAGCCCTGGCCTTCGGGCTTCCCGGCATGGTGAAGGGATCGCACATCCATTCCTGGGTTCACAACAGGGAGTGGGTTAAGGTGCATGGCTTCGGTGAGTTACCCATCAGGGAGCCGACGCCGAAGGCGCTTAAAACGCTGGAGCAAGCACTAGCTACGACCGCTGATGTCGTAGGTATCACGTTAACTACTGAGCAACGAGACTGCCGCCTGCCGGCAGAACGCGATTTGTTTTGAGAGAGGAGCGTTCAATGAACTGCGATGAACTTCGCGCCCTCCTCGGGGAGGATGACTTTTGTTCTGAAACCCAAGATGGACTTCGGATTCTGACCCATTGCCTGCACCCGTCGTTTGAGCAGGTCGCCGTCTATGTCCGCCGATGGGGGCCTGACGGTTTCATTGTCCACGATGCGGGTGACGCGATCACTGCCACCCTTCGCCACGGCCGCGATGATGCGGCGATGCAGGCGAGCCTGAAGCGGGCCAGCATCCGCTTTGGCCTGGGCCTGGATAGCGGCGTCCTAACCGCAAAGGCGCCCGACGTGACATGGCTGCGATCAGCCGTCCTCAGCGTCGCCAACGCTTCTGCCATGGCTTCCACGCAAGCGGTGGAGGCCGTGGCGGTGAAGCAAGAGCGCGCCCTGCATGAGGCCATCTTGATCGAAATCAAGAAAGTCGTTCCCGAACACCGCATTAGCAGCGGCTATCATTATCGCGGTGTGAGCGGTCGCGAGTGGCCAGTGGACTTCGCGGTGATCGGTGACGGCGGCCCGCTCCTAATCAAGGGCATAACCCCCCACCCGAACTCGATCAGCGCGGGCTACACTGCGTTCGGCGATATCGGCGCCAACGACAATGTTCCGCGGTTTGCCGTCCACGACAGGGAGTTGTCGGCGGAAAACCAAGCACTCATGCGGCAAGTCGCCGTCCTAATGCCACTCCCCTCGGTAGAGGGTGGTATCCGACGCGCCATCGGCCGCGCTAGCTGGTCTTAGGCGTCCGGTACCGCCGCCGCCCGTCGGTGGCGAATGCGTCAGTAGAGCTTACTACCAAGTCGCCTGCCTCAAACCGCCAGGACGGTCTGTCGCCTCACGTCCGCGCGGAAATCGCGTCCAGGGTCTGGGCGCGGGCTTCCAGGTCTTCGGCCATGCTGCGGGCGATGTCGCGGATGCCGGGGGCGTAGGCGTCGCCGCCGTCGGCGATCTCGGCCGCCAGTTCTTCCAGGCTGACCATCGCCGCGGTGAGCGACCTCACGTGATCCTTCGCGAGCTGGCGGGCTTCGGCTTGCAGGCGCTGGACCCGCTGGCCGACCGTCTCGCTCATCGGAAGGACGGACTTCAGGTCGTTATGGGCGACCACGCTGAGAGACGGTGACATCTTCAAGTACCTCAATGATCCCCCACCCAAGGTCACATACGGCCCGCGATCCCCATTGGATGGCTCCAAGGCCCACCTTGTTTTGCCTCAGAAGCGACGTCTTGAGACAGCACAGGTTGCAGGGTCGTCGCAGAAATGGGGCCAGTTAAGGCTGTCACAACCGGAGATGGGGATTTCGCGCCACGGTATGGGGTTAACTTGGGGCCTGGGTTTCGTGGCGGAATTACACGCACGGGCCGTCTACGCCGCCATCACCCAGGCCCCACGGCCACCGGCTACGATCCCGCCCGCTCGCCGAACGAGGTTTGTCATATGATCTTAACGAAACCAGGGTATTAGCGCCGGGAACTCGCAAGATCAGGACGTGACCTACGTGGACGGGGCGATCGCCGGCCGATTTAGCGCACGCCGGACGCTCGACGAGAAGGTCTACTTGCAGAGCGGCCTGTTGCGGATCGCGCACCGCAACAGCTGGCCTACGATGCTCGTTCAGTTCGCGGTTTCGATCAGTGTCTACCTCATGGCGCGGGACCATGCGCCGGCGGGCTATGAGGCCTGGATCATTGCCGTCCTGGCTGTAAGCGCGTTCCGCCTCGTGGTGGATATCGTCCTGCGGCGGGTACTGGCGGCGCGGCCGGAGCCGTCGCCGGCGCGCCTGAAAGTCTGGGGACTGGCCCATTGCTGCGGCCTGCTGGTCAGCGCCGGCCTCTGGGCGGTGCTGGCCTGGTGGCGGCTGCCGGTGGAAGACACCCGCGTCCAGTTCATGATCATGATCGTGCTGTCGGCGCTGGTCGGCGGCGCGAGCGGTGTGCTGTCGCCACTGCGGATCACCGGCCGCATCTACATCGTGACGCTGCTGGCCCCCGCCTGCCTGCGGATCGTCACGGCATGGCAGGAGCAGTCGGTGCTGGGCATCCTGGGCCTCGTGTTCATGGGCGTCATTCTCGGCATGCACCGCAACAACCACCGGATCCTGCTGCGCTCGATTGAGCTTGGCCGGGAGAACCTCGCGCTGGTCGATCGGCTTCAGGCGCAAAATGAGGAGATGGCGGAGATCAACCATACGCTCGAGGCGCGGGTCGCGAAGCGGACCGAGGAGCTGAGGGCGTCGATCGTCGAGGCCCAGGCCGCCAACCGCCTCAAGTCCGAGTTCCTCGCCACCATCAGCCACGAGATCCGCACGCCACTCAATGCGGTCCTGGGCATGGCCCAGGTCATGGAGCATGGGCCGCTGGAGGTCTCGCAGGAAATCCGCCTGGGGATCATCTCCAACTCCGCGAACACGCTGCTGCGCATCTTCGACGATGTGCTGGACATCTCGAAGATCGAGGCCGGCACGATGGAGGTCGCTGCCGCCGCGTTCGAGATTGCGCCGTTCCTGGATGACATCGCCGAGGGCGTCGGGGCGCTGGCCAGGAACAAAGGTCTGCGGTTCCAGATGTGCGTCGGGCCCGAGGTGCGAGGATCGCTGCGCGGGGACGAGGCGCGGCTCCGCCAGATCCTGTCGAACCTTGCGTCGAACGCCGTGAAGTTCACGGAACGCGGCGAGGTCCGGCTCGACGTCAGCGGGGCCGCTGGCCGCCTCGTCTTCCGCGTGACCGATACGGGCATCGGGATCGCGCCCGAAGCCCGGTCGCTGATCTTCGAACGATTTGTCCAGGCGGATGGCTCCAGCACGCGTCGCGCCGGGGGGCTGGGCATGGGGCTGGCCCTAAGCCAGGGCTTGGCGGCGCTGATGGGTGGGACCCTGACCCTGGACTCCACGGCCGATGAGGGATCGACCTTCACGCTCATGCTTCCGATGCCCGCGGCCCGTACCCACGCCGCGCGGGCGCAGGTCTCGGATGACACGCGGCGGGACGGCGGTCGGGTCATGGTGGTCGACGACAACGCCACCAACCGCCTGGTGCTGTGCACCCTGCTTGAGCAATTTGGGATGAATCCGCATCAGGTTACGAACGGCGAGGAGGCCGTGGCGGCCTGGCGCGAAGCCGACTGGGACATGATCCTGATGGACATCCACATGCCGGTGATGGACGGCGTGGACGCTGCACGGATCATACGCGCCGGCGAAGTCGGGCAGCCACGGCCCCGGACGCCGATCATCGCCGTGACCGCCAGCGCTCAGCCAGAAGACTGCGCACTCTACCACACGGCCGGGATCGACGATGTCGTGGCCAAGCCGGTCATGGCGGCGACCCTGGCGGCGGCCCTGACGCGCCAGTTCGATCGCGCCCAGGCGGCCTAACGCCGGCCGCGCGCCTTCCGGAACTCTTCCGCCTTCTCGGCGCGGACCTCCGCCTTCACCTTCTTCACCGCCCCCCGGTCGGCGGTCTCGCCCTCCGAGGTCAGCATCTCGTTGGCGAACTCCAGGTCGAGCATCTTCAGGCGCTTG
>CALQQB010000037.1 GCA_943332615.1 Phenylobacterium deserti | reverse complement strand
GGTGGTGGTGGTGGGGGTGGTGGTGGTGGTCGTCATGAGGGCGCGCCCGCGCGTCCCGCCGGCGACAAGCCCGCCTTCAAGGGCCCCAGCCGCGGTGGAAACCGTGGCCGCAGCGGCGGCTCCGAACGTTCCAGCGCCCCGACCGGGGTGTGGTCCAACCGCTAGACGAAACGGGTCGGCTCGCGCCACAACGCGCGGGCCGAATCCACCTGTCGCCTCCGAGCCCTATGCCGTCCGCTTTCCGAACCTTTTCCATCGAGGCGCTGCGCGTCGTCCGGCGTCAGCCACTGGCGCACAAGCTCGTGCACGCCACGGCTAAGCTGATCGAGAAGACCCCGCTTGGCCGCCGCTATATCCGCTCGGTGCTTGAGCCGGACACCATCGACACCAGCGACTACGGCGCCTGGATCGCCCGGCACGACAGGCTGTCGCCGGAAGACCGCCGGGACATCGCCGCGCACATCGCGCGCATGGTCGATCCGCCGCTGATCTCGGTGGTGATGCCGGTCTACGCGGTATCGCCCCGGCTGCTCGAAGAGGCGGTCGAGTCCGTCCAGAAGCAGCTCTATCCGAACTGGGAACTCTGTATCGCCGACGACGCCTCGCCGGGCGATGGCGTCTGGCGGACCCTGACGCGCCTGGCCAAGGCCGACCCGCGGCTGAAGATCGTGCGCCGCCGGGTAAACGGCCACATCTGCGCGGCCACCAATTCCGCCCTTGAGCTCGCCTCGGGCGCCTTCGTGGCGCTGATGGACCACGACGACATCCTGCCGGCCCGCGCCCTCTACGAGATCGCCGCCCTGCTCCAGGCACACCCCGACGCCGACCTGATCTATTCGGACGAGGACAAGATCGACGGGACCGGCCGCCGCTACGAACCGCACTTCAAGACCGACTGGAACGCCGAGCTGATCCTGGCGCAGAACATGATCAGCCACCTGGGCGTCTATCGCCGCAGCCTGATCCAGCAGCTCGGCGGCCTGCGCGAGGGGTTCGAGGGCAGCCAGGACTACGACCTGGCGCTCCGGGTCAGCGAACTGACCACGCCGGACCGCATCCACCACATCCCCTGGGTGCTCTATCACTGGCGCCAGGACGGCGGGCCGCAGACCTTCAGCCAGGGGTTCATGGACCGCTGCGCCGACGCGGCGCAGCGCGCCGTCAGCGAGCATCTGGAACGCACCGGCCAGGTCGGCGTCACCGTCCAGGGCCAGCCGACGTCGCCGGGCTGGCTGGAGGTGCGGCGGACGACGCCGGCGCCCAGGCCGCTGGTGTCGGTGATCGTCCCCACCCGCGATCGGGCCAAACTGCTGGCCCAATGCGCGCGCGGCGTGCTGGAGGAGACCGACTACGGCCCGCTGGAATTCATCGTCATCGACAACGACAGCGTCGAGCCGGAGACAGCGGCGCTGTTCGAGCGCCTGGCCCAGGACCCGCGCGTGCGCATCCTGCCAGCGCCGGGCCCGTTCAACTTCTCCGCCCTCAACAACCTCGCTGTCGCAGAGGCCCGGGGCGAGGTCCTGCTGCTGCTCAACAACGACATCTCGGTGATCGCGCCGCACTGGCTGGACGCCATGATCGCCCACGCCATCCGGCCCAACGTCGGCGCGGTCGGGGCGCGGCTGCTGTTCCCGAACGGCCGGCTGCAGCACGCGGGCGTCGCCATCGGCGTCGGCGGCGTGGCGGGCCATCTGGCCTACAACCTGCCGGGCGACACCGGTGGCTACTACAACCACCTGACCACCACGCGGAACATGTCGGCGGTCACCGCCGCCTGCCTGGCGATGCGCAAGTCGGTCTACGAAGAGGTGGGCGGTTTCGACGCCGAGCAGCTGAAGGTCGCTTTCAACGACGTCGATCTGTGCCTGAAGGTCCGCCGGGCGGGCTACGACATCGTCTGGACCGCCCAGGCCGAGCTCTACCATCACGAGAGCGCCTCACGCGGCGAGGACCTGGCCCCCGCCGCCAAGGCCCGCTTCGACGCCGAGGTCGCTGTGATGCGCGCACGCTGGGGCGAGACCCTGACGTCCGACCCCTTCTACGGCCCGCTCTTCGACCGCTATCGCAGCGACTATGCGCTGGCCAGCCCCCACCACCGGGTCCACCCGTGGAAGAAGGCTCAGCTCCGGTAGTCGCCGTTGATCTCGACGTACCGCTTGGTAAGATCGCAGGTCCACATGGCCGCCTTGGCGACGCCGACGCCGACGTCCACCGTCACCTCGAGCTCCGGCTTCTTCATGTAGGCGCTCATCGCGTCCTCGGAGTAGGTCTCCGAGACGAGGCCATCCTTGGCGGCCCAGAGGTCGCCGAACTTCACGCTCATCTTGTCACGGTCTACCGGCTCATCGGCGCGACCCACCGCCATGACGATGCGGCCCCAGTTGGCGTCCTCGCCGGCGAAGGCGGTCTTCACCAGCGGGCTCTCGCAGACGGTGCGAGCGATCTTCCGCGCCGAGGCCGCCGACTGCGCGCCGGTGACGGTAACCTTGATGAACTTGTTGGCCCCCTCCCCGTCCCGGACCAGCATCTGGGCCAGGTCCAGCAGTACGGTCTCCAGCTTGTCGCGGAAATCGGCCAGGCGGCGATCGCCGGCACGGGTGACCCGGGCCGCGCCGGACTGGCCGGTGGCGAACAGCAGCAGGGTGTCGTTGGTGGAGCGGTCGCCGTCCACCGTCACGGCGTTGAAGGTGTTGCGGGTGTAGAGGTTGCAGAGGTTCTGCAGCGCGGCCGGCGAGATCGCCGCGTCGGTGACGACGAAGGCCAGCATGGTGGCCATGTCCGGCGCGATCATGCCCGAGCCCTTGCAGATGCCGCCGATCCGCACGGTGACGCCGTCGATCACGGCCTCGGCGTAGGCGCCCTTGGGAAAGGTGTCGGTGGTCATGATGGCGCGCGCCGCCCCGCCCCAGCCGTCGGCGGTCAGCCGGGTTTCCACCTCGCCCAGTCGGGCGGTGATCCTGGCGTCGTCCAGCAGGACGCCGATCACCCCGGTGGAAGCCACCATCACGTCGCGCTGGCGGCAGTCGAACCGTTTCCCGACGGCTGACGCGACCCGGCGTACGGCGTCCGCGCCCGGGCGGCCGGTGAAGGCATTGGCGCAGCCGGCGTTGACCACCAGGGCCTTCACGCCCTCGCCCTTGGTGGCTTCCAGGTGGCGCTTGCACCAATCGACCGGCGCCGAGCCAACGCCGTGGCGGGTGAAGACGCCAGCGCAGCTGGCGCCTTCGGGGAAGGTCATCACCAGCAGGTCGTCGCGCTCGTGCTTGTAGAAACCAGCGCGGCCGGTGGCCATGGTCACGCCGCGGATCGGCGGCATGGCCGGCAGCGGCACGGCCAGCGGCGAGACCAGCATGGCGTCCTTGTCCGCCTTGGCGGCGGCCGAAGGCTTCGTGGGCTCAAGAGACCGAGAGGTCTTGTCTGCTCGCCGCAGACCCGCCCGTTTCAAGGCGCTGGTCAGTGGGTCGAAGGTGCGCTCCAGCGCTTGGCCCACGACCTCGACGGGTTTCGAGGCGGGTTTCACCGGCGCTTTCGCGGCGGGCGCTTTGGGCGAGGTCGCCCGAGGCTTGCGGCTCACTTCGTAGCTCCCTTGATTGGAGGGGCGGCAACGGCGGCGGGCGCTGCGCCAGGCGCGGTCTTCGGGGCGTCAGCCGGCGGGATCGCCTTGGGGGCGCCGGACTCCGCCTTGATCAGGGTCTCGACCTTGGCCTTGGCGCGCAGCTTTTCCAGCAGGTCGCGGATGCGGTCGTAGGTCAGGAACCGGACGATCTGCGGACGGGCGGCGTCGAGGGCCACCGGCTGTTCCTCGCGCACGTCCTCGACCTTCACCAGGGCATAGCCACCCGGCACGGTGATCGGCCCGATCAGCTGGCCGGCCTTGGCGCCCTTCAGCGCCGCGTCATAGGCGTCGGGCATGACATCGGTGGTGAAATAACCCAGGTCGCCGCCATTGAATCGGGTGGCCGCGTCGCGGGATTTCTCCATGGCCAGGGCCTCGAAGGACGCCCCGCCGCTCACCAGCCGGCGCACCGCCTCAACCTCGGCGGGGGTGGCCAGCACGATCTGCCGGGCGCGGATCTCCTCGCCGCGGCGAGCCAGCTTCTGCTGCTCATCGTAGAGGCCCTTGATGTTGGCCTCAGTGACC
This sequence comes from Phenylobacterium deserti, assembly GCA_943332615.1. Classification (GTDB taxonomy): domain Bacteria; phylum Pseudomonadota; class Alphaproteobacteria; order Caulobacterales; family Caulobacteraceae; genus Phenylobacterium; species Phenylobacterium deserti_C. Next base: position 38,876 of record CALQQB010000037.1, on the reverse strand, counting down.
GCATCGGCCACCGTGGCGTCCACCAGCATGCCGCCAAGCACCCGGTCGTGGGCGGCTTGCAACCGGCGCTGGGCCATGGGGTCCTTGTCCAGCTTGCGGCGCTGGGCCTCGGCGGCCAGCAGCTTCTGATCGACCACCTCGTCCATCATCTGGCGGAACATGTCGGAGGCCGCATCCAGCGGCTCACCCTCGCCGATCAGCCCCTGAGCCACCGCCTCGCGCTTCACGTCGGAGACCCAGATCGTCCGGCCATCGACCTTGGCCACGGCCTTGTCGCCGGACTCGGGAGGCGCGTCGCGGCCCGGCCCGCGCTGGCACGCGGCCACGGACAGGGCGAGGCCCAGGACCAGAGCGGCGATGCGAAGCGTCTTGGCGGCCGCCATGCAGACTTCCCTTCACGTTTGGGGAGCGCGCGCCTCCTTCAAGTATGGAGCGCGCCGCCCGTCCCCTAGAGCGCGGTCCGGAAAAGTGGAAGCCACTTTGCCTGACCGCGCTCCAGACATTTGGCTGGCGGGCGGTCAGGGCGGCGAATCGGTTCCTCTCGCCCGACCTCCCGCTAGCCAATCCGGGCTCGTGATGCAAAGATTGCGCCCGAACGGTTCCGGGCCTAACCGGAACCTCAAATTCATTCGTCGGGAGGATCATTTCATATGCGTGAAGCTGTCATTGTTTCGTACGCTCGAACGGGCTTGGCCAAGTCGGGCCGCGGTGGGTTCAACGTCACGCCGCCGATGTCTATGGCGGCCCATGCGATCAAGCACGCGGTCGAGCGTTCGGGCGTCGAGTCCGATTTCGTTGAGGACTGCTACCTCGGAAACAACTCGCACGGCGCCGCGAACATCGGCCGCCAGGCTGCATTGCTTGCCGGCATGCCGGTGACCACGGGCGGCGTCACGGTCAACCGTTTCTGCTCCTCTGGCCTACAGACCATCGCCATGGCCGCCAACCACATCCGCGGTGACGGCGCCGACTGCGTGGTCGCCGGCGGCGTGGAATCGATCTCCATTCCGGGCGGCGGCATGCCGCGCGAAGCCATCGATCCCGACCTGATCAAGATTGCGCCGGACATCTTCATGGCGATGATCGACACGGCCGACGTGGTCGCCAAGCGCTATGGAATCACGCGCGAAGCCCAGGACGCGTTCTCGCTTGAGTCCCAGCGGCGCATGGCGGCCGCCCAACAGGCGAACAAGTTCAAGGACGAAATCGTCCCGATGATGACCAAGATGAAGGTCGTCAACAAGGAAACGAAGGAAGAATCGATTGTCGATTGCACGGTCGATCGCGACGAGTGCAACCGGCCTGACACCACGATGGAAGGGCTTGCCAAGCTTTCCCCGGTAAAGGGCGAAGGCAACTTCATCACGGCAGGCAACGCCTCGCAGCTTTCCGACGGCGCCGCCGCCGTGGTGCTGATGGAAGCCAAGGAAGCCGAGCGCCGTGGGCTTGAGCCCATGGGTCGCTTCGTATCTTGGGCGGTCGCCGGGTGTGAGCCCGATGAAATGGGGATTGGGCCGGTGTTCGCCATTCCCAAGCTCTTGAAGCGTCAAGGCTTGACGATCGACGATATCGACCTGTGGGAACTGAACGAAGCCTTCGCCAGCCAGTGCCTGTACAGCCGCGACAAGCTGGGCATCGACCCGGAAAAATACAACGTCAACGGCGGCTCCATTTCGATCGGTCACCCCTTTGGAATGACCGGCGCGCGACTGACCGGCCACATCCTGCAGGAAGGCCGGCGTCGTAAGGCCAAGTGGGGCGTGGTGACCATGTGCATCGGCGGCGGCCAAGGTGGCGCGGGTCTGTTCGAGATCTACTAGGCCTGGATACTGAAACTGATCGAAGCGGATCGGCCCTCCCTCACGGGAGGGCCTTTTCGTATGCATGGCGGAATGGGCCGAGGCTGACGGTCAAGGCCCTGCCGCGTTTCGCTCCCCGAGGGTGAGGCGGCCCGAAGCCATGGCCGCTGGGCGTCAAGCCGTGCGCATGGCCTCGAACGTCAACGTCCGGTCTCGTGCGCGGGGGCCCCGCGAACGGTCGTAATCTCCGACGACGCTTACCCCCATGAACCCACCCGCTTCCAGAAACAGCCGGAACTCGTTCAGGCCCCAGTAGCGCTGCGCCATGGGCTCCATCTGGATCTCGACCAGCCGGTTGTCCCGCCAGCGCTCATAGCGGACCATCGCCTCGCCGCGTTGGGTCATCCAGTCCGTGACCACCCGCGCGCCGTCGATGGTCAGCAGGTCGCCGTTCTCCGCCGTCCAGCGGCGGCGGTCGTCGCGGTGGCCCGCGAGGACGCTCAGCGGCTGGATGTCGAGCACGACGACGCCGCCGGGCTCCAGGTGGTCGCGGAACCGCCGCAGCACCGCCCGGGCCGCGTCCAGGTCATCGATGAGGGTGAAGGTCCCCACCGGCACCAGGATCGCCCCGAAGGTCCGCGGATAGCGGAAATCCTCGAACCGCTGCTGGCTGACGTCCGCCGAGAAGCCGGCCGCCTCGCAGCGGGCGCGGCAGCGCGCCAGCATCTCCGGGCTCTGGTCGAACCCGGTGATGTCCAGCCCGGCCTTCAGGAACGGGACCAGGGTTCGGCCCGTCCCGCAGGCCGGCTCGAGAATCGGCCGCTCGAATCCCGCGAAGCGCTCCAGATGGAAGCGGGTATCCGGCAAGGCGCCGAACGGCTTGTCGATATCGTAAATCTCCGCGGCCAGTTCGCCGTAGCGATTGGTCGCCGTCGTGACGTTGGAAAGCATGATGGATCTCTGGATCATGAGAGAAGGGCCGCGACCGGGCAGCGCCCCGGCGCGTCGCTTGAGGCCGGCGGTGTCCGCGGCGCTTATGTGCGACTAGGCCTTCATCGTGCCAACGACGCTACTCGCCCCTGGGGAACGGTCAACCCGTCACGGGTGCGCCGCGTTGACTTGACCGGGGGCAGTCCTTAAGTCTCCCCCGCCCCAAAAGCGCGCTTTGACTTGGGCGGGCGAAGGGCCCCATCGCCGCCTTACGGATACCTTCCTTGAGCATTTTCCAACGGTTCTTCGGTTCCTCCAACGACCGCAAGGTCAAGGCCTTCCAGGCCCGTGCGCTGAAAGTGACGGCGCTGGAGCCGCAGATCGACGCGCTGAGCGACGATCAGCTGCGCGCCAAGACCGTCGAATTCCGCGAGCGGTTGGCGGCCGGCGCCACCCTGGACGACATCCTCGAGGAAGCCTTCGCTGTCACTCGCGCGGCGGCCCAGCGAGTGCTGGGCCAGCGCCACTACGACGTGCAGCTGGTCGGCGGCATGATCCTGCACAAGGGCGGGATCGCCGAGATGCGGACGGGCGAGGGCAAGACCCTGGTCGCCACCGCGCCGGTCTACCTGAACGCGCTCGCCGGCAAGGGCGTCCACGTCATCACCGTCAACGACTACCTGGCCCAGCGCGATAGCGAGTGGATGGGGCAGGTCTACCGGTTCCTGGGCCTCAGCGTTGGCGTCATCGTCCACGGCCTGTCGCAGAACCAGCGCCAGGCCGCCTATGGCAGCGACATCACCTACGGCACCAACAACGAGTTCGGCTTCGACTACCTGCGCGACAACCTGGTCTACGATGCCGGTGAAATGGTGCAGCGCGGCCATCACTTCGCGATCGTCGATGAGGTCGACTCGATCCTGATCGACGAGGCGCGCACGCCCCTGATCATTTCCGGCCCCACCGAGGATCGGTCCGATTTCTACCGGACCATCGACGGGGTGGTGAAGGAGCTGATCCAGGACAAGTCCACCTACGACTTCGATGAGAAGCAGCGGCAGGTGATCCTGACCGAGGACGGCTCCGAGACCGTCGAGGAGATGCTGAACCTCGCCGGCCACCTGGATCCGGACACCACCGGGCTGTACGACGCCGCCAACGTCTCCGTCGTGCACCACGTGAACCAGGCGCTGCGGGCCAACGTCCTCTACGTGCGCGACAAGGACTACATCGTCCGCGCCGGTGAGGTGATCCTGATCGACGAGTTCACCGGCCGCATGATGCAGGGCCGCCGCCTGTCGGAAGGCCTGCACCAAGCCATCGAGGCCAAGGAAGACGCCGTCGTCCAGCCCGAGAACCAGACCCTGGCCTCGGTGACGATCCAGAATTACTTCCGCCTCTACGAAAAGCTCTCGGGGATGACCGGCACGGCCGCCACCGAGGCCCAGGAATTCATCGACATCTACAAGATGGACGTGGCCGAAATCCCGACCAACCGGCCGGTGGTGCGGATCGACGACGACGATGAGGTCTACCGGACCGCCGCCGAGAAAAATGCGGCGATCCTGGCGCTGATCGAGGACTGCTACCGTCGCGGCCAGCCGATCCTGGTGGGCACGGTCTCCATCGAGAAGTCCGAGACGCTCTCGGAGCTCCTGAAGGCGCACAACTTCGAAGTCGATGGCAAGACCATCCGCGGCCTGCCGCACAGCGTGCTCAACGCCCGCTATCACGAGCAGGAAGCCGCCATCGTCGCCGACGCCGGCGTCCCGGGCGCGGTGACCATCGCCACCAACATGGCCGGCCGCGGCACCGACATCCAGCTCGGCGGCAACGTCGATATGAAGGTGATGAAGTGGCGTGACGAGCAGATCGCCGCCGGGATCGAGGTCACCCCGCCGGTGGCCCTGGCCAAGAAGGCCGAGATCGAGGCCGAGATCGCTGGCCTGAAGAAGACCGCGCTGGCCGCCGGCGGCCTGTTTGTGCTGGGCACCGAGCGCCACGAGAGCCGCCGCATCGACAACCAGCTGCGCGGCCGCACTGGCCGCCAGGGCGACCCCGGCCACTCGAAGTTCTTCCTCTCCTGCGAGGACGACCTGCTGCGGATCTTCGCCGGCGAGCGCCTGGACTCGATCATGCGGACATTTGGCGTGCAAGAAGGCGAGGCGATCACCCACAAGTGGCTCAACAGCGCCATCGCAACCGCCCAGAAGCGCGTCGAGCAGCGCAACTACGAAATCCGCAAGAACCTGCTGAAGTACGACGATGTCATCAACGACCAGCGCAAGGCCGTTTTCGAGCAGCGCCAGGAATTCATGGAGGCGACCGACCTCCAGGAGATCATCGCCGAGCTCCGCTCGGACACGATCAACGACTTCGTCGCCCGCCACCTGCCGCCCAAGGCCTATGCCGAGCAGTGGGACGTGGAAGGGCTCGACGCCCATTTGCAGCAGTTCCTGGGTCTTGAACTTCCGATCGCCGAATGGGCGGCCGAGGAGGGCATCGCCAACGAGGAGATCGAAACGCGGGTCATGGCCGCCGCGGTCGCCCGCGCCGCCGAGCGCGACACGCAGCTTGGCGACCATATGCGCAACGTCGAAAAGAGTTTCCTGCTGCAGACCATCGACCTGCAGTGGCGCGAGCACCTGATGCACATCGACCACCTGCGCACGGTGATCGGCCTGCGCGGCTACGGCCAGCGCGACCCGCTGAACGAGTTCAAGACCGAGGCCTTCTCGCTGTTCGAGAAGCTGCTCGTTGACCTGCGCCAGAACGTCACCCGCTGGCTGATGACGGTGGAGTTCCAGTTCGCCGAACCGGAGCCGTTGCCGGGGCCCGGTCAGACCTTCGAGGTTCACCTCGACCCCCTGACCGGCGAGAATGAGCTGGAGGGCGGTTTCATTCCCGACGGCATCTCGGCCGAGCAGCGCGCCGCCCTGCCGATGTCCGCCCTGCCCCAGGGCTGGGAAGACAGCGGCCGCAACCAGCCCTGCCCCTGCGGCTCCGGCAAGAAGTTCAAGCACTGCCACGGATCTCTGGTCTGACGGCGAGGGCCGGATTGCAGGACGCAGCGTAAGGGCGCGCAGAGACCTTCCGGATTTCGGAGGATCGATCCATGAACGCACCCCTGCCAAAGGTCTGCATCGTCGGCGCGGGGTGTTCAGGCTTCACCACCGCCAAGCGGCTGCAAGACCTGGGCGTGCCGTTTGATTGTTTCGAGATGTCCGACGACGTGGGCGGCAACTGGTACTTCAAGAACCCGAACGGGCGCTCGGCGTGCTACGAGAGCCTGCACATCGACACCTCGAAATGGCGCCTCGCCTTCGAGGACTATCCGGTTCCCGCCGACTGGCCGGACTTCCCGCATCACGCGCAGTTGCTGCAGTACTTCCGCGACTATGTGGACCACTTCGGCCTGCGCCCGAAGATCACCTTCAACACCGCCGTCGAGCGCGCCGAGCGCACGGCCGACGGCCTGTGGTCGGTGACGCTGTCGACCGGTGAGATACGGCTCTACGACGCCCTGCTGGTCTGCAACGGCCACCACTGGGACGCCCGCATCCCCGACTATCCGGGCCATTTCGACGGGCCGGCGCTGCACGCCCACGACTATCGCGACCCTTTCGACCCGGTGGATATGCGCGGCAAGACCGTCGTAGTGGTCGGCATGGGCAACTCGGCGATGGACATCGCTTCCGAGCTCTCCCAGCGACCGATCGCCAAGCGGCTGTTCGTAGCGGCGCGGCGGGGGGTCTGGGTGCTGCCCAAGTACATGGACGGCAAGGTCGCCGACAAGGCCTCCATGCCCCACTGGATGCCGCGCAAACTGGGCCTGGCGATGGCGCGGGCCAAGATCAAGCGCACGGTCGGCCGGATGGAAGACTACGGCCTGCCCAAGCCCGACCACGAACCGCTGGAGGCGCACCCCTCGGTCTCCGGCGAGTTCCTGACCCGCGCCGGCTGCGGCGACGTGACGTTCAAGCCCAACATCGCCGCGCTGGAGGGCAAGAACGTCCGCTTCGAGGACGGCAGCGTCGAGGCGGTGGACGCCATCGTCTACGCCACCGGCTACAGGATCAGCTTCCCGTTCTTCAGCGATCCGGCCCTGCTGCCCGACGCCGAGAACCGCTTCCCGCTGTTCAAGCGGATGATGCAGGGGGGCGTGCCCAACCTGTTCTTCATGGGCCTGGCGCAGCCGCTACCCACCCTGGTCAACTTCGCCGAGCAGCAGGCCAAGCTGGTCGGGGCCTACCTCACCGGCCGCTATCTGCCGCCGCCGCCGGCGGAGATGACCCGCGTGACGGCGGCCGACGAAGCCCTGCACCTCGGCCCCTATTACAAGGCCGCCCGCCACACGATCCAGGTGGACTTTGGCATCTACGTCCACGACCTTCTGGCCGAGATCGAGCGGGGCGGTAAGCGGGCGCGGGCCGGCGGCTATGCCCTGCCCGTCGCGGCGCGGGCGATGTTGGCGCCGGCGTAGGCCAGCCGATCCCCGATCACGCGGGCCAGCCGGCACACGCCCTCGTCGATCTCGTCCGGCCGAGGCAAGGCGTAGCTGAGGCGCAGTGTGTTGGGCCGCGGGTCGGTCGCGATCCAGCGACGCAGCGGCGCGTAGCCCTCGCTCACCGAATACGGCAACGCCTGCGGGCCGGTGTCGGCCAGCACCTCGGCGTAGAGCTCGGCGATCCGCGCGGTAGGGAACAGCGCCGGATCGGGAATGCCGCCAGCGAAGGAGAGGATGTCCGGCTGGCCGAGCAGCTTCAGCAGCTCGCGAATCTCGGAGGCGCGCACATGCGCCATCCGTTCGCTGAAGCGGGCGGTCCAGGGGTTCATTTGGAAGGTCTCCATCAGGCGCGGATGGAGGCTAAGTCCTTGCCGATCCATTCGCAGCGGTTGCGGGGGGATCGGCGGGCGTGGCAGCTAGCTGCGCACGACCTCGCAAAGCCCCCGGCGGGGGGCGGCTACCTGTTGGATGTGCGGCGACCGGAGGCTCATGACCAGACCAATCTAGGCGACCGGACCCTGGCTTTCACCCGCCAGTCCGTTGCGACTGGCCTTGTCGCGAAGGCTGGCAGCGCTCGCAGCCGTCACGCGCTCGCGCCCAGGGTGGCGAGCAGGTCGTCCAGCTGCCCGAACTGCTCGGTCAGCCCATCCGCCGCCCCGATGTTGGCGTCGAGGGCATCGTTGGAGGGGTAGAGTTCGTGCAGGACCACAAGCGTCTTGCCGTCCTTTTCCTCGAAGGTCACCGTGGTGACGGGGCCGTCGGCGCTTTCATCATTGGTCCAGACAAGGCGCGAAGGCGGCGTCACCTCGGTGTACTTGCCGAAGAACGCCATGGTGTTCGCGGCGTCGTGTCCGAACTCGAGGCGGTAGCCGCCTCCGACCCGGACATCCATCTCGCAGGACCGCAGGTGCATACCCATCGACTTCGGGGGCCACCAGAGCTTGAACAGTTCGGACCTGGTCCAGGCCTCGAACACGATGTGGGCGGGGGCGTCGAAGGTGCGCGTGACGACGAGCTCGCGCTCGGACTTCCGTTTGGCGGTCGTGGGGTTAGGCACTGGTTTTCTCCCTGCGTTTCAAATCCTCGACGCCCCTGTCCAACGCCTCGAAGCGCGCGGCCCAGAGCTGGCGGTAGCTTTCGATCCAGGCCGCCTCGTCCTCGAGTCGGCGCAGGCCCAGCCTGCAGGTCCGCACCCGCCCGACCTTCTCCGTCGTCACGAACCCCGCATGCTCCAGGACGCCGACGTGCTTCTTCATGCCCGTGAGGGTCATGTGGAACTTGTCGGCAAGCTGCGAGATCGAAGCGTCCGAACGCCCGAGCTGCTCCAGAACCCCGCGCCGGGTGGCGTCCGAGAGCGCGGCGAAGGAAGCGTCGAGGCGGGCTATTTTATACTGAACCATATGGTTCAGTGTTTAGCGCGCGGATTGGCGACATGCAAGTGTGCGGCAGAGCGCACGGTGGAACGGGCGTCGAGGCCGCACACTGATCGGCGACAAGCGGACCTTCCGAACATCGGAGATGGGGGGGAAGCTGACCTCTCCGCGAACTGACAGGATTTTGCTCCGCGCGATACAGAGCCGTAGACGCTGATTGGAACGGAGCGCATGGTGAAGTTATCGCTGGAAAAGCTTGTTGGCGCCGGCGGCTGAGAGACGTGGCTTCCGCTTCGAACTCCCGCCCCGCAGCGAGTGCGCCCCATGATCAGCTATACGGTCTTCCCCTATATGACGTCCGGCGTTGCGCCGGCCTTCCATTGGATAGAGCGGCCAGACGACGTCTCAGCGAGTGCCGAAGCGCTAAAGCTCTTGGCGACACACTCGAGCACGGTGCGGGTGACGGTCTGGAGAGAGGATGACCTAGTTTTCAGCGGGTTATCGCACAAATGCGCCACTTGGCTCGCAACCGCGCCGCAGTGCCGGGCGAGTTGTCCGGCAATCTCGCACCCCGACCGGACTTGCGGCCAAGACTGTGGTCGGCTTTCCGGGTTGAGAGCGCCCTGCGTCTGACTTGGGTCGATATCGACCGATAGTGTGACCGCCGCTACCGGACATTGGACGCGGCGAACACTCAGGGCCGTGCCCGCTCTAGGTGGACCGACGCCGCTGTCACGCCGGCGGCCAGTGGCGGATAGATTGTCAGCCGATCACCCGATAGCTCGAAGCGACGCTCGCGTGATGAGCCGGAGGTGTTCGGCGAGGCCCCGAATTCCTCGACGAGGACGATGACGCCGCGTGCCGCATCCACGCGGTACCGGGCGCAGTAGGCGACGGTGTGACTGAGCATTGTGCGTAACTCGGCCTCTGTCGGCTCCGTCGCCGAAGCCCAAACGGGCCGGGTGCTGTCATTGAAGTGCATGCACATGTGCCCGGAGGCGTCGTACATCATCCAGCCCTGCGGCTTGGGGCCGACGTCGGGGGCCGGACGAACCGTCCCATCCGCCATCACCTGGCGGGTCTCCACCAGCCGCCATGCTCCCACGATCGATGGCTGAGCGGTCTGAGCCGCGCTGCCCGTTAGCACCAGTGCTCCCGCTATCCCGGCGATCCAGATTGCTCGCATGATGCTGTTCTCCCACCCCAGAACCCAGCTTAAGCACAGGTGGCGAGGGCGTCGATGGCACCCCCAAAGTTGGCCCGCCATGCAGTCGCCCATGCGAGCGTCGGCAAAGGGTCGAGTGCCGCTATCGGCTCACCGCCGGAAGCCGGACCTTCGACAGCCGGAGCCCCAGGCGGAAGCCACGAATGGACGCACAGGGGTGAAGCCGGTCTTTGCCCCTTGCAGGTCCGGGTCTAGTCTTCGCCTTGGGTAGAGGATGAAAGCGATGAGCGACGCGGTCGGCCCTGGCGATCTGGTGCTCTGCGTCAATGCCGCGCCAAACCATGCGACGGGACGGCCAACGCCCCTTCAGGCCGGAGAGACCTACCGGGTCATCGAGGTGATGGATTTCGCCTGCCCATGCGGACGTTCCGATGCCTTGCTCGACGTGGGCGTCGACTTCGCGTGGTGCCAGACGCGCTTTCGACTGCTGCCAAAGCCCAAGGCCCAGGCCAGGACGCGCCGGGTTTCCGCGCCCAAGGGGACGGAAACCGTTCGCTGAACGGCCGACCACGGCTTCGGCCTTGTGCGGTGGCCCTGAGACCCGACGTCTCTATCGCGTCACGATCGGGAAGTTCGGCCGGGGCGCGCTCAACCATCCCAGCAGCCGGCCCAGCGCCGCGGCGTCGCCGTCGGTCCGCGTCGCCGAGAGGTCTGCGCCGGCCAGGGCGCCGGTCAGGAACTGGGCGCGGGGCAGGGTGAAGGTGGCGTCGGCCTTGCCGGTCTTGGGATCAGCCTCATAGGTCAGGACGTCGTTCTTCAGCCGCACCCGAAAGCGCTCCTTGCGGTCGGGGAACACCAGATCGACGCTGACTTGCCCGCCCTTGGTCTTGGCCGGGTCCAGCCGCACCGACAGCAGGTCCAGCAGCATCGGCGTCGGCGTGTTGCGGATCAGGTCCAGCGCGGCCCCGGGACCGGCCGCGGCCCGCACGCCCTCGCGCAGCTCCAGGGCGCCGGACAGGTACATGTTGCGCCAGATCGCGCTCTCGGCCCCCGCCGCTTGCCGGTCGTAGATGCGGGCCAGCAGCTGCCGCGCCGCCGTGTTGGCCGCGTCGGCATAGACCAGCCGGTTCGCCAGCTCGCCGGCCCAGCGGTCGTCGCCCTTGTCATAGGCGCCCTGCGCCGCCGCCAGCACGGCCGCCGGCCCGCCCATCATCGCCACATAGCGCCCCGCCTCGTCGGCCGGGTCCAGCGGCGCCAGATGCACCGGATTGGCGTCGTACCAGCCCATGTAGCGCTGATAGACCGCCCGGGAATTGAAGCTCATCGTCCCGTAGTAGCCGCGGTTGTACCACTCGCGGTCCAGCGCCTCGGGCAGGCGGATGCGGTTGGCGATCTCCGGCCCGGTCAGCCCGTCGTTCATCATCCGCACGGTCTGGTCGTGCAGGTATTTGTAGGCGTCGCGGTGCTTCCCCAGATAGTCGCCGATCACGGCGCGGCCGAAGCGCGGCCAGCCGTGGCTGGTCATCAGGGTGTCGGACCGGTCGCCGTAGAGCCGGATCGACTCCGAGAGGTAGTCCGCCCAGGCCTTGGCGTCGCGCACCAGAGCGCCGCGCGGGGTCAGCACATTGTGCATCGTGGCGTTGGCGTTCTCCGCCAGGTCCAGCACCTTCAGGTCGGGCAGGTAGAAGTTCATCTCGGCCGGCGCCTCGGTGCCCGGGGTAACCTGAAACTCGAACCGCACCCCGTCGATGGTGCGAAGCTCACCGGTGCGGACGATGTCGACGGTGGGCGGGATCAGGCTCTGGGTTCCCGGCGCGATGGCGGGGCCGATGCCGATGCTGACCTGGCCCGCCGGGCCCTTGGGCACGAAGGTCCCGAACTGATACTGGGCGCGGCGCGACATGGCGCCGCCGGCGATGATGTTCTCGCCGACCGCATGCTCGAGGAATCCGGCGGGCGCGATCACCTGCACCTTGCCCGAATCCACGTCGGCCTGGGCCACCATGCCGCGCGCGCCGCCGAAATGGTCGGCGTGGCTGTGGGTGTAGATCAGCGCCACCACCGGCCGGGCGCCGAGCTTCGCGTTGGCGAGTTCGAGGGCGGCCTTGGCGGTCTCGGTCGCGGTCAGGGGATCGATGACGATCCAGCCGGTCTTGCCGGCGATGAAGGTGGCGTTGGCGCCGTCGAAGCCGCGGACCTGCCAGACGCCCTTGGCCACCTCGAACAGGCCGTTCTTCGCCAGCAGCTGAGATTGGCGCCACAGGCTGGCGTTCACGCCGGCCGGCGCCGGGCCCTTCAGGAAGTCATAGGCCGTCAGGTCCCAGACCAGCCGCCCGCCCTCGCCCAGGATCTTCGGATCGGCCCGCGTGCCGACAAAGCCGCGCTCGGCGAAGGCGAAGTCCTGGCGGTCGCTGAAATCAGGCTCCGCCGCCAGCGCGGGCGCCGAAATGGTCAGGGCGAGCAGGGCCCCCAGGGTGAGCTTGTTCATGGCCGATCCTCCCGGCCCCGACATGGCCCGCCGCGCGCGACTTGGCAAACCCTGACCCACCCAACTTGACTTGCCCACCCAACTTGACCTGGCCGCCCGGCGCGGGTGGCATCGGCGCATGCGGGCGGCGACGCCGGAGATCATGGATGCCCTGAACCGCGGCGAGGCGGTCGATCCGGACAGCTACTACTTCCGCACCCACATGCGCCTGCGCACCGGCCACCCGGCGCATGTGCATCTGAACAAGCAGCTCTACGTCGGCCACGGCGCCCGCGCGGCGACGGGCGTGCAGATCCGGGTGTTCCGGATGCTCTAATCCAGGTTCGCCCAGTTGCCGTGGAAGCCGAAGGGCATGCGGCGCGGCATGTTGGCCGTCGCGATCGGACCCTTGGCCAGGTCGAGCGCCTCGAAGATCAGCAGGTCGGAACGGTTCTCGGCCGCCCGCCAGACCACCGCGGTGAGCCAGCCGTCGCCTTCCGGCGCATCGGCCGAGCGGGGCACGAACACCGGCTCGGAGGTCAGGTCGCCGCCGGTCAGTTCGTAGAGCTGGCGCTGGCCGGTCTGCAGGTCGAGGTGCGCGATGGCGGTCTGGCGGATGGTCTTGCTGTTCGACGGATCGGCGGCGTACCAGCCGTGGCGGTGCTTCAGGGTTTCGACGCGCGGATCGACGCGGGGGAACTCGCCGTCGATATCGTCCAGCGGTGTTTCCTTGATCGCGTCCGATGCACTGTCGAGGTCGAAGGTCCAGCGCACCAGGCGCGCGGCGGCCTTGTCGCCGGCCGAGCCGTCGGCGTTCGGGAACAGCGGGGCCACGTCGTAGCGCATGACGTCGCAGAAGATCTTGCCGCCCTCTTCCCAGCTGTTCAGCGGGTGGAAGACGTAGCAGGCCTCGGTGTTGAACCAGCGGATCGTCGAGACGTCGGCGTCGCGGCGCATGACGCCCACGTACGAGCCCTTCTCCGGCTCCCAGGCGTAGGGCGGCCGGCCGCCCATGGCCCGCTCCAGACTGCCGGTCAACGGCAGCACCGGGAACAGCACATGGTTCTGGGTGACCATGAAATCATGGACCATCGACGAATAGGGCGCCTGGAAGTCTTGCCGGCTCTTCAGCGAACCATCCGCGTTGGTGACGCCGTAGCTCATCCCCGCCGACAGCGGCATCGGGCCGACGCTGTAGGCGAACCAGGCCATCTCGCCCGTCCGGGCGTCGATCTTCGGGTGGGCGGTGACCTTGCCCTGGAACTCGCGGTCGTAGCCGATGGTCGCCAGGGTCCTGGGGTCCATCTGCAGGGGGTAGTGCGCCTCTTCCAGGGCCAGCAGCTTGCCGGCGTGGAACAGGATGTTGGTGTTGGCGGTCCCGCCCTCGTTGCCCTGGGCCAGCGGGTCGGTGGTCATCGGGTTGCCCATGGAGCCGAACAGGGCGCGGCCATGTTCGTGCTCAAGCTCCCACTTGGGCGTGCGGCAATAGCGGTTGCGATAGCTGACCTTGCCATCGGCGACATAGAAGCCGTGGACCATCCCGTCGCCGCCGAACCAGTGGTGGTTGGCGGGGTCGCGCGGCTCGAATTGCGGGTTCGGCCCGATACGGAACAGCGCCCCGCGCAGCCCCGACGGGATCTCGCCCTGTACCTTGAGGTCGAAGTCGTCTTCGGAGCGCACTGGCGCGAAATTCCCAGCGAGATACGGATTGATGCGAACTTCGCCGTCCATGGCCGATCCTCCAGAGCGTCTTTGTTATCTTACGTTGTAAATCATTCTGACAGCCAATAGCCCTTGGCAAGTGAATTTTGAGTGAGCCCGTCCAATGCCGCGCGTTTTGACCGAGACCGATGTCGCCGACTTTCGCGATCGCATGTGCCAGGCCGCCGAGCGCCTGTTCGCCGAGAAGGGCCAGGATGCGGTGACCATGCGCCAACTCGCCGCCGAGCTCGGGGTCTCGCCCATGACCCCCTACCGCTACTTCGAGGACAAGGGCGACATCCTGGCAGCGGTCCGCACCAGCAGCTTCACGCGCTTCGCCGAATCTCTGGAAGCGGCCCGGGACGCCGCGACCGGCGCGCGGGCCAGGGGCGAAGCGGTGGGCGACGCCTATGTGCGCTTTGCCCTGGACCACCCGCATTCCTACAAGCTGATGTTCGACCTGAACCAGCCCAACATCGAGAAGTACCCCGACCTGATCGCCGCCGGCCTGCGGGCGCGGGCGACCATGACCGGCCATGTGAAGGACGCCATCGCCGCCGGCCTCTATGTCGGCGACCCCGTCCAGATCGGTATGATGATGTGGGCCGCGGTCCACGGGGTGGTGGTGCTGCAGCTGGCGGGCATGCTTCCGGCGGGCGCCGCGAACGACCTCCATCACGCCCTCAACGCCACCCTCGGCCGCGGCCTGGCTAAGCTGGCCTGAGCCCTTGACGCACGTCGCGGCAAGGGCGTGACCTCTCCGCCAAACGGGAGACGCCCATGGCTCAGATCAAACCCTTCGAAGTCGCCTGGACCGAGGCGGAGGTCGCCGCTGTGCTGGCCCGGGTGCGCGACTATCCCTTCCCTGTAGAGCCCGAGGCGCCCGACGGCTGGAACTACGGCTGCGACGGGGCCTGGCTGAAGAGCTTCTGCGCCTACTGGACCGACGGCTACGACTGGCGCGCGGCCATGGCCGATCTCAACCGCTTCCCGCAATTCACCGCCCGGGTCGAGGACTTCGACATCCACTTCCTGCACGTGGTGGGCGAGGCTGGCGGCAAGCGTCCGTTGATCGTCACCCACGGCTGGCCGGGCAGCCACTACGAGTTCTGGCAGTCGATCGAGAAGCTGGCCTTCCCGTCACGGTTCGGGGGGCAAGCCTCCGACGCGTTTGACGTTGTGGTCCCGTCGCTTCCCGGCTTCGGCTTCTCCTCCAAGCCCGCGCGGCCGATCGGCCAGCGGACCACGGCCAGGCTGTTCAACACCCTGATGACGCAGGTGCTGGGCTATCCGACCTATTTCGCGCAAGGCGGCGACTGGGGCGCCATGGTGACCTCGTGGCTGGCCCGCGACTATCCGGTCCATGCCCGCGCCATCCACCTCAACATGCTGGGGTTCCGGCCGCACGGCGGGCCGCAGGGCGAGGCTGAACTGGCCTGGGCCGCGCGCCAGGAAGCCGCCGCCGGCATGATGGGCGCCTACCTGCGCCTGCAGGTCTCCAAGCCGCAGTCGATCGCCTGGATGGGGGCCGGCAACCCCGTGGGCCAGGCGGCCTGGATCGCCGAGCGGTTCCACGACTGGTCCGACCTGCGGAGCAAGACCCTCGACGAGGCCTATCCGCGCGACCGGCTGCTTACCAACATCATGATCTATGTGATGACCGGCAGCTTCACGACCGGCGCCTGGTACTATCGCGGGCTCATTGAGGAAGGGGGCCTGGCGTTCGATCCGGGCCAGCGCCTGGAGGTCCCCACCGCCTTTGCCAACTTCCCTGGCGAGCCGCTCTACCAGGCCCCGCCCCGCAGTTTCGCCGAGCGCGCCTACAACATCGTCCGCTGGACCGACATGCCGCGCGGCGGCCACTTCGCCGCCATGGAGGAACCGGACCTCTACGTCGAAGACGTCCGCGCCTGGGCAAGGGAAGCCGGATGACCTGAGGCGGCGATGCCCCTAAAGCACGCGCATGGCCCGTTACGACTTCGCGTCTGACAACACCGCCCCCGCCACGCCCGAGGCGATGGCCGCCCTGGTCGCCGCCAACGGGGCGGGGTTCATGTCCGGCTACGGGGCGGATACCGTCAGCGCGCGGGCCGCCGACCTGGTGCGCGCGCTACTGGACGCCGACGCTGAGGTGCGGTTCGTGGCGTCGGGCACCGCGGCCAACGCCATCGCCCTGGCCGCGCTGTGCCGGCCATTCGAGTCGGTGCTGGCTCACCACCATGCCCACATCTGTACCGACGAGACCGGCGCCCCGGGCCTGTTCGGCCATGGCCTGGGGCTGATCGGACTGACCGGCGCGTCGGGCAAGATCGATCCGGCCGCCCTGGCCGGAGCCCTGGCCGCGCCGGACGTCTCGCACCGCCAACCCGTCGCGGCCCTGTCGCTGACCAACGCCACCGAGTACGGCACCGTCTATACAGCCGATGAACTCGCCGCCCTGATCGCGCCGGTGAAGGCCAAGGGCTATGGCGTCCACCTCGACGGCGCGCGGCTGGCCAACGCGGCGGCTTCGGGCTTCGACCTCAAGACCATCGCCAAGCTGGGCGTCGATATCCTGGTGGTCGGCGGGACAAAGGCCGGGATGCCGCCCACCGAGGCGGTGGTGATATTCGACCGGGCGCTCGCCCACCGCTTCGACGCGCGGCTGAAACAGGCCGGACAGCTACCCTCCAAGGGCCGGTTCTACGCCGCGCCGTTCATCGGCATGCTCGAGGACGGCGCCCTGGCCCGCCACGCCGCCCACGCCAACGCCATGGCCCGGAGCCTGGCCGCGCGAATGCCGTTCCCGGTGCTGCACCCCGTTCAGGCGAACGCGGTGTTCGTGGAGATGGACGAGGCTCGCCTGGCCGCGCTGCACGCCGCCGGCTGGTTCGTCTACCGCTTCCTCGACGGCTCGGTCCGCTTCATGTGCTCCTGGGCGACCACCGAGTCGGCGGTCGAGGAAATCGCCGCCGCGGTCGTCGCCATCCGTTAACCAGGGGTTGCGCAAGAGTCGCAACCCGCCGGGGATAGGTTTGCCCCTGCATTGCGAATGTGTGGCGCCAGCGACGCACATCGTGCAAAAACCGTAGCGTTGACAGACCGTTCTCCGCGACTGTGGCGGCTTTTCGTTGCTCGGGTGTCGGCTGCGTGACAGCTTCCGCGCTCACCGTACAGGTGCGCTCCCCCCGCTTCGTCGTCGTCCAGTCACGCCGGCGCAGGGATGGGTTTGCGCCTGGCGGCGCAGGCGTCGGCCCCGGCCGGCGCGCCGACAAACCGTTTCCCAGGCCGGGGGGCCGTAAGAATGAAAGTCCAAATGAACACTATGCTTCGCAGCGCGCTGCTCGCGTCAGCCGCCTCGGCCAGCCTCCTGGCCGCACCGACCGTCATCCACGCCCAGACGGCCACCGAGGCCGCGGACGTTGGCGAAATCGTCGTCACCGGATCGCGCATCCGCCGCGACACCTTCTCCTCGCCCTCGCCGCTCTCCGTCGTGACCGCCGAGACGATCCGCGAATCCGGCCAGATTTCGATCGGCGACCTGCTGCTTGAGCAGCCGAACATCAACCCGGCCACCAACAGCCAGAACTCGTCCGGCACCCTGTTCCTCGCCGGCCAGGTCCGAGCCGATATCCGCGGCCTGGGCCCGACGCGCACCCTGGTGCTGATGGACGGCCGCCGTCTGCCGTTCTCCGACGCCTCGTCCCCGGCCGTCGACCTCAACACCATTCCTTCGCTGATGATCGAGAAGATCGAGACGATCGCGGGCGGCGCGTCCGCCGTGTACGGCTCGGAAGCCATCTCCGGCGTCGTCAACTTCATCATGAAGAAGAAGCACGACGGTCTCGAGATCGACCTGCAAGGCGGTATCAGCGAGCAGGGTGACGGCGAGACCGGCCGCTACGGGTTCAACTGGGGCAAGAGCTACTTCGACGACAAGCTGTCGATCCTGGTCGGTGGCGAGTACGCCAGCGAAGACAAGATCATGCAGCGGGACCGCAGCGAGCTTAGCCCGGGCATTCGCCGCGACACCAGCCTGACACCACAGCCGATCATCACGACCAGCCGGGCCACGACGGCTCCGACCGCGACCTTCCAACTGCTCGGCGGCGCGCTCGGCACGGCGCGCGCGGTCACCCTGGACTACCGCAACCGCTCCAACGTCGTGCGCCTGAGCGGGCCCTGCTCGACGACGACGGTCGCGCCAAACTGCCAGGACGATGCCCTGTTCTACTCGGGCATCGCCTACAATGCCCTGCAGGCCAAGAGCGATCGCGCCGTTGCGCGCACCTACATCGACTACAAGATCACCGACAGTTGGCACACGTTTATCGACGCCAGCTATGTGCGGGCCGACGGCTACGGCATCTTCCAGCCTGCATTCTCGACGACGGCGGGGGGCGGCCTCACCAGGATCCGTCTGACCGGCGACAACGCCTTCCTGAACGGGGGCGGCTCCACCGCCGCGGCCCTGCGCGCGGAATGGACGGCGGCCGGCAAGACCTTCACCCAGGGGTCCACCGCCAATGTCGGTAAGTTCTTCGAGGAATTTGGCGGCCGTGATGTGAAGTCGTCGCGCGAGCAGTACCGGGTCGCCGGTGGCTTCGAAGGCAAGTTCCAGACCTTTGGCCGCGACATCCACACGAACGGCTACGTTCAGTACTCGCGCCTCGACGGCACGACCATCTCCTACAACCAGCCGAACCTCGCGAACCTGGCCAATTCGATCGATGCGGTGCTGGTCAACGGTCAGGCCGTCTGCCGCGACCTGGCCGCCCGGGCCGGCGGATGCGTACCTTGGGACCTGATCAACGGCCCGTCGCGTGAAGCCATCAACTACTCCAACGGCGTCTCCAGCACCGACCAGACCGTCACCCAGACCGTGGCCGGCCTCAACTTCGACACGCATGTCATCGACCTGCCTGCGGGCCCGCTCAGTGTTGCGTTCGGTGTGGAGTACCGCAAGGAGACGAGCCTGTTCGTCCAGGACGCTCTGGGCGCCTCCGGCGCGCTGTTCATCAACCCGATCGGCACCCGTGGCGGCGAGTACAACGTCAAGGAACTCTACGGCGAAGTCCGGGTCCCGATCCTGAAGGACCTGCCATTCGCCAAAGAACTGTCCTTCGAAGCCGCCTACCGGGGCGCGGACTACTCGACCATCCACGGTACGAACCAGTACCGTATCCACGGCGAGTGGGCGCCCTTCGAGGACATCCGCTTCCGGGCCACGGCCTCGACGGCGGTCCGCGCGCCGAACATCGTCGAACTGTTCGCCCCGCAAAGCCGCAACTTCACCACCGCGGCCATCGACCCCTGCGACAAGGACGTGTTCCGTGGCGCCAATGCCGCCCAGCAGGCCGCCCGTCGGGTGACCTGCGCCGCGGCGATCCCGGGCTACAACCCGCTGACCTTCGTCTCGAACTTCGGCGCGGGCCGCTCGTCGCTGCCGCTGCTGCAAGGCGGCAACCCGAACCTCGGTCCTGAGAAGGCGAACACCTACGAATACGGTGTCGTCATCCAGCCGCGCTGGGTGCCTGGGCTGGCGATCTCGGCGGACTTCTTCAAATACAACCTGACCGACAACGTCGGCACTGTGCCGATCAATACGGTGCTGGGCGCGCTTTGCCACGACGACACCACGCAGGCCTACCTCACCAACCCGTTCTGCAAGCAGGCGCCGCGTGATCCCACCGGCAACAATGGCGGTCTGGTCCCCGGCGGCGTGATCGAGGTGCTGCTGGTCAACCAGAACATCGCCTCAACCAAAGTCGAGGGCTGGGACTATTCGGTCTCCTACGGCTTCCACACCGAGGATGTGTTCGGTCAGGACTACGGCGATATCGCACTGCGCGTGGATGCGACCTGGCAGTACCAGTTCGCCAGCCAGGGTCTTCCCGGCCAAGCCTATGTGCAGTTCGCCAACACCATCACCAACGCGACGCCCGAGTGGAAGGGCAACGCTTCGGCCCGCTGGTCTTACGACAAGTACTCGTTCACCTGGTCGACGATCTATTACGGCTCGATGATCGCCAGCCAGGCGCAGCAGCAGGGCGTGCTGGATCCCTACAAGACCGGCGACTACTTCCATCACGACATCCGGGCGACCTACAAGTACAGCGACATGGTCAGCTTCCGTGGCGGCGTCATCAACCTGTTCGACCGCTACCCGCCGTCCGTGCCGGAAACCTTCTCGGGCACGGGCACCGGGTCCTCGCAGTACGACAACCGCGGCCGCTACTTCTTCATCGGCGCGAACCTGAACTTCTGAGGACGGCGGCGGCCAGGCCCTCGAGCCTGGCCGGCTTTCCGGGAGACGCGAAGAGAGCCGCTGAGGGCAACCTCGGCGGCTTGTTTGTGTTCCCTCCCCTTCATGGGGAGGGTGGCGAGCGCAGCGAGACGGGTGGGGAAGTGTGGGCCGGATCTCGGCGCACAGTTTCGCCCACACTTCCCCACCCTGGCCGCTGACGCGTCCTGTCCCTCCCCATAAAGGGGAGGGAAGTCTAATTGAGGCCGCTGCGCCCGATGGCGTAGAAGCGCTCGGCGCGTTTGGCCTTGAGTTCCGCTGCCGACAGCCCCTCCAGCGCCTTCAACTCACCCTCCAGCACATCGCCCACGGCCGCCATCGCGGCCTCCGGGTCAGAGTGCGCGCCGCCCGGCGGCTCCGGAATGATCCGGTCGACCACCTTGAGCTTCAGCAGGTCCTGGGCGGTCAGCTTCATCGCCCGGGCCGCGTCGGCGGGGGTGCGCGCGCCGCGCCAGAGAATGGAGTTCGCGCCTTCGGGCGAGATCACCGAATAGATCGCGTGCTCCAGGATCAACACCCGGCTGGTGGCGGCGATGCCGATGGCCCCGCCGGACATGCCTTCGCCGGTGATCACCGTGACGTTCGGCGTGGAAAGCAGCAGGCACTTCTCCGTTGATCGGGCAATCGCCTCGGCGACGCTGCGCTCCTCGCTGGCCATGCCCGGATAGGCGCCGGCGGTATCCACCAGGCTGATGACGGGCAGGTTGAACCGCTCGGCCAACTCCATCAGCCGCACGGTCTTGCGGTATCCCTCCGGGCGGGCGTAGCCGAAGTTGTGCTTCACGCGCCCGGCCGTGTCGCGGCCCTTTTCGTGGCCCATGATCACCACCGGCTTGCCGCGGAAACGGCCGATGCCGCCCAGGATCGCCTGGTCGTCGGCGAACTTGCGGTCGCCGCGCAGTTCCTGGAAGTCCTCGATCAGGGCGGCGACATAATCGACGAAGTGCGGGCGTTCGGGGTGGCGCGAGACCTGGGCCTTCTGCCAGGCGTCCAGGTTGGAATAGGCTTCGATCCGCAGTTCCCGGGTCCGCGCGCGCAGGGCTTCGAGTTCGTCGTCAAGAGCGCCAGGGCCCGCGGTCTCGGAGAGCTTGGACAGTTGCTCGATCTTGGCTTCGAGATCGGCGATCGGACGCTCGAACTCGAGGTAATGCACGGCCATCAGGTCAAGGTCCAGAGAGGCCGAAGCCTCGGGAAGCCGCGGAAATTAGGCGCGAACCGCCAGGGTCACAAGCCGATACAGCGCGCCCCGGCGCCGCACCTCCGGAACGCTCAAGCCTCGACAGCCGTTTAAGACCATCGAGGACACACGGAGCCCAACAATGAATACCCTTAAGATCGGGAACACCCTTCGGGTCGGCATGATCTCGGCGCTCGCACTCGCCACCGCCCTGCCCGCCATTGCCCAGCCGTATCGCGAAACGCCGGAATCGGCGGCCGCGCGCGACGAGTACCAACGCCAGCGCCAGGACTATGAGGGCCAGCGCGAACGCTACCAGGACCAGCAGGATCAATATCAGGAAAACCGCCAAGCCTATGAAGGCACCCGCCGCAGCTACCGCGCCGCGCGCCGCGACTATGACCGACGGCTGGCCGAATGGCAGCGCGGGCGGACGATCTACGACCGCCGCTACGGTTCCGGTTCCTATGCGCGGCTCTACGGACGTCCGGTGTGGGACCAGACCTACTGGACCAGCAACAGCCCGCCGCCCTACGCCGGCTACTATGGCGCCAGCAGCTCGGCCACCGGCGTCAGTTGTAGCAGCAGCAACTCCACTGTCGCGGGCGGCGTGATCGGAGCCCTGGCCGGCGCGGTGCTGGGCTCCCAGGTCGCGTCGCGCGGCGTACGGACCGAAGGCGCGGTGCTGGGCGGCGTGGTCGGGGCGGTCATTGGCAGCTCGATCGGCAACGCCAAGGACCAGAAAAGCTACCGCTGCGACAGCCGCGGCCCCTACTTCAGCTACGACGACACGATCGCCTATCGTGAAGGCCGCAACCGCTACTCCAGCAGCTATGATGCTGGCTACTATACCCGTCAGAAGTGCCGCCTGGCCGCCGCCCCGATCGACGCCTACGGCCGCGACGTCCGCTACGTCCGGGTCTGCCCCGACCAGGACGGCCGCTACCGGATCACCGGTTAGGGCTTAGGCCTGCGCGCGAGGGGGTGCCGCGTCTGCACCACCTCGCGCAGCCGGTCCGAGGCGACGTGGGTGTAGATTTGCGTGGTGGAGATGTCGGCGTGGCCCAGCAGCTTCTGCACCACGCGCAGGTCGGCGCCGCCTTCCAGCAGGTGGGTGGCAAAGGCGTGGCGCAGGACGTGGGGGCTGACCCGGGCGGGATCGATCCCGGCGCCGGCCGCCGCCTCGTCCAGCACCTGGGCGAAGCGCCGGGGCGTCAGGCGGCCGGCCTTGCCACGCGACGGAAACAGCCAGGGGTTCGCCTTTTCACCCTTGGACAGGAACCGCGCGCGCACCTCAATGTAAGCCTTCACCGTCGCCCGCGCCGTGTCGTTCAGGGGGGCCAGCCGCTCCTTGCCGCCCTTGCCCTTGACGATCAGATAGGCCGGGTCACGCGCCAGGGCCGCCAGCGGCAGGGCCGTCAGCTCCGAGATCCGCAAGCCCGAGGCATAGGCCAGCTCCACCATGCAGCCGAACCGCAGGCCCTGGGCTCCGTCGCGCGCCGAGGCGGCCTGGATCAGCCGGTCCATCTCGTCGCGGCTCAGCACCTTGGGTAGCGGCCGGCCCTTGCGTGGCGCTTCGACCCGCCGCGAGGGATCATCCTCACGCCAGCCCTCACCCAGGACGAAGCGATAGAACTGGCGCACCGCCGCGCGCCGCCTCGCCGCTGTCGCCGGCGCCAGGCCGCGCGCGCCCAAACTGGCGAAATAGGCCTCGATGTCTTCCGCGGTCGCTTCGGCCAGGCCCTTGCCCTGGATCGTCAGATAGCCGTCGGCGTCGGTGAGGTCGCGAGAATAGGCCGCCAGCGTGTTGTCCGCCGCCGCCCGCTCGACGGCCATCATCTCCAGGAAGGCCTCGGCCCACTCCGCGCCCTTGGAACTCATTTCAGGCCCGCCAGACCTTCGAGGGCGAACATCCGTGCGTCGGCCATCAGGCCGGCCTGCGCCAGGGCGTGGACGATCCGTACCCGGTCGCCGAGCGCGGGCCCGCCCGGCCCGGCATCGGCGCAGGTCCACAGCGCCAGCAGCGCCGCCTCGCCCATGCGCCTGCCGACGCCCGCCGCCTCCAACGCGAGCCCGCGCCCGACCGGCCCCTTGCCCTCCGGCGTGGCAAATCCGGCCAACCTCGTGCGGTCCGCGCCCGACAGCTCGGGAACCAGCGCCGCCACCAGCAGGGCAGCGCCCTGCAGCCGCGCACGGGTCTTGACGTCCGCCTCGGCCGCCGCCGCGATCAGGGCCGAAACCCCGCCGGGCGGCGGAGGGCCCTCCCGCAGACTCGTCCCCAACCCGCCCAGAGCTGCATCGATGCCCGACACGTCGAATATGGGCTCGACCGGCGCCTCGCCGGAGAGCGCGCTCGCCACCGCCGGCGCCGGCTTGGCGGCGGTCAGATCGAGGTTCAGGGATTTCGACAGCGCATAATCCAGGCCATGGCGCAGCGAGGCCGCGCCGGCGGCGGCGGCGGCCAGCTTCGCCGCCATCAGCCGTCCGTAGGTGGCGTCCCGTGCTTGGGTCTGGGCCAGGTCGAAGGTGAGTTGCGCCGGGCCGAGCTCGCCAGCTTCCGCCTGGCAGAAGGCCCGCAGCCGCAGCCAGTACACCGCCTCGCGCCCGGCGCTCAGGCTTTCGGCGATGGCGCAGGCGCGGTCATTGTGGCCAGCCAGCAGGGCGCCCTCGGCTGTGGCCTTGGCCAGCTCGGCGTTCCGCTCAAGGCCCGGCTGGCGCTCCAGGATCTTCGCCGCCGCCACCACATCGCCCAGCGCCATCAGGGCGCTGGCCCGCGCGCCGGCCAGGGCCGGGTCGCCGACCGAACCTTCTGGCCCGGCGGCCCCGGTGGCCAGCACGCGCCGCGCAAAAGCCGCCGCGGCCGGCGACATCGGCCGGGTCGCCAGCACCGGCAGCACCGCCCGCGCCGTTTCGATCGGCGTTCCGCGCCACAGCTCGGCGGGCAATCCCGTCTCACGGCCGGGCGTGGAAAAGGCGTCCGGGGCGGCCAGGCTCGTAACCTGCACCTGCGCTCGCACGGGCGCCGCCGCCAGGAGCAGCAGGCCGGCGATAAGGGCGCGACGCGACATGGCGCTATCTTAGCGCATGCCCCCCGGTTGGCGCGAGGCCGCCGCGTCGTGTTAAAGGGCCGTGCCCATGGATCGCTTCGAACCCCTTCGCCGCCGCACCATCGCGCTTGTGGGACTGATGGGTGCGGGCAAGTCCAGCGTCGGCCGCCGGCTGGCCACCGCGCTCGGCCTGCCCTTCCGCGACGCTGACACTGAGGTGGAGACCGCCGCGGGCCGTTCGATCTCGGAGATCTTCGCCGACCTGGGCGAGGCGGCTTTCCGCGACGGCGAGCGCCGGGTGATCGCGCGCCTGCTGGAGGGACCGCCCCACGTCCTGGCCACGGGCGGCGGCGCTTTCATGAGCTCCGAGACCCGCGCCCTGATAAAATCCCACGCCCTGTCGGTCTGGCTGAAGACCGACCTGGAGGTGCTGGCCCGCCGCGTGGGCCGAAAGGAAAGCCGGCCCCTGCTCGCTGGCAAGGACACGATGGATGTCCTGCGCGCCCAGGCCGAGGTGCGCTATCCGACCTACGCCGAGGCCGACATCACCGTGGAGACCGGCGACTCGGCCCATCACATCACCGTCAGCCAGGTCATCGACGCCCTGGCCGCGCATCTAGGCGAGCCTGCCGAATGAGCCGTACGCTACCAGTTGGTCTTGAGGACAGGGCCTATGACGTGATCGTCGGCGAAGGCCTGCTGGACGTGGCCGGCCGGCTGATCGCGCCGTTCCAGACCCGCGGCCGCACCGCGGTGGTCAGCGACGAGACAGTCTGGGGCCTCTACGGCGCGCAGCTCACCGCCGCCCTGGCCTCGGCGGGGATCAAGGCCCTGCCGGTGGTCGTGCCGCCCGGCGAACAGACCAAGAGCTTCGAGGGCCTGGCCGACGTCTCCGACCGCCTGCTGGCGCTGGAACTGGATCGCGGCGACCTGATCACGGCCTTTGGGGGCGGCGTGGTCGGCGACCTCGCGGGCTTCGCCGCCGCTATCTACAAGCGTGGCATCGACTTCGTGCAGATTCCCACCACCCTGCTAGCCCAGGTGGACTCATCGGTCGGCGGCAAGACCGCCATAGACACGCCGCGCGGCAAGAACCTGGTGGGCGCCTTCCATCAGCCGAAGCTGGTCCTCGCCGATCTCACCGTGCTGGGCACCTTGGACGCGCGCCAGATGCGCGCCGGCTATGCCGAGGTGATCAAATACGGCCTGCTGGGCGACCGCGGCTTCTTCGAGTGGCTGGAGGTTAACGGCGCCGACGTGCTGTCGCGCGAGCCTGATGCGCTGGCCACAGCCGTCGCGCGGTCGATCGAAATGAAGGCCGAGATCGTCGCGGAGGACGAGCGCGAGCAGGGCCGCCGCGCGCTGTTGAACCTCGGTCATACCTTCGCCCACGCCCTGGAGGCCGAGACCGGCTTCGGCGACGCGCTCCTTCACGGTGAAGCGGTGGGTTGCGGCATGGCGCTGGCCTTCCGCTTCTCCGCCGCCCAGGGGCTGCTGAACGGCCAGGACGCCGGACGCGCGACCCGCGCCATCGCCGCCGCCGGCCTGCCCACCACGCTGGCCGAGGTTCCGGGGCGCACCTTCGACGCCGCCGGGCTGGTCGCCCACATGGGGCAGGACAAGAAAGCGGAGGGTGGAAAACTCACCTTCATCCTCGCCCGCGCCCTGGGCGAGGCGTTCGTAGCCAAGAATGTGGATGCCGGCGCGGTCCGTGCGTTCCTCGTCGAGGAAGGCGCCCGCATATGATCTTCGCTCTGGTCGCGGGGCTTGCCCCCTCGCTCCTGGTCCTTCTGACCCTCTCAGGCCTGCTCTCCGCGGCCGAGACGTCGATGACCGCGGCCAGCCGCGGCCGGCTGCACCAGCTCGAACGCGATGGCGACCCGGCCGCCCGTCGCATCAACCGGTTGCTGACCAACCAGGAGATGATGATCGGGGCCATTCTGCTGGCCAACAACGTCATCAACATCGGCGCCGCGGCGCTCACCACCAGCGTGCTTTCGGTCGCCTTCCCCGGCGCTTTGGGCGCCGTGATCGCCACCGTGGTGATGACCGTTCTGGTGGTGATCTTCTCCGAAATCCTGCCCAAGACCCTGGCCATCGCCCGGGCCGATGACGTGGCGCGCACGCTGTCGATCCCGACCTATTGGACCGTGCGTATCTTCGGCCCCATCGCCAACGGCGCGCAGTGGGTCGTGCGCCAGACGCTCCGGCCCTTCGGCATCAGGCTCAACATGGAAACCGACGTGCTGGCGGCCCACGAGGAGATCCGCGGCGCGGTCGAATACCACCACTCCGAAGGTCTGGTCGAAAGCCGCGACCGCTACATGCTGGGCGGGGTGCTGGACCTGGGCGAGATGGACGTTTCCGAGGTCATGGTCCACCGCCGCTCGATGGAGACGGTGGACGGCGGCCTGCCGGCTCGCGAAATCGTCGCCGCCACCCTGGCCAGCCAGCACAGCCGGGTGCCGATCTATCGCGACGATCCGGAGAACCTCGTGGGCATTCTGCACGTCAAGGACCTGGCCCGGGCCATCGTCGAGGCCGACGGCAAGATCGACAGCATCGATATCGACGACATCGTCAGCGAGCCCTGGTTCATTCCCGACACCACCAGCCTGAAGGACCAGCTGGCCGCCTTCCTGAAGAAGCAGAACCATTTCGCCCTGGTGGTCGATGAATACGGCGCGCTGCAGGGCATGCTCACCCTGGAGGACATCCTCGAGGAAATCGTTGGCGAGATCGAGGATGAGCACGACATCGTCGCCGCCGGCGTTAAACCGGGCCCGGACGGGTCAGTATTCGTCGAGGGAGCGGTCACCATCCGCGACCTCAACCGCGCCATGGACTGGGACCTGCCCGACGACGAGGCCGTCACCGTCGCGGGCCTACTGATCCACGAGGCCGAGGCGATTCCGGAGGTCGGCCAGACCTTCACCTTCCACCAGCACCGGTTCCACGTCGAGGCCCGCAAGGGCGCGCGGATCACCTTGCTCCGGGTCGAACCGTTGCCAACCCTCGATCAAGACGACTGAACGCGCGGGCGGGTCGGGTGACGTCTGAAGGGTTCCGCAACGGCGAAGCCGCCTACCCCTCGCGGAAGTAAGGCTCTACCACACCCTGCAGCTTCATCGTCAGCGGGTTGCCGTGGCGGTCCTTGGAGGCGCCGACGGTCAGCCGTACCCAGCCCTCGCTGACGCAGTATTCCTCGACGTTGGTCTTGTCCTGACCTTTGAAGCGCACGCCGACGTTTCGGGTCAG
Source organism: Phenylobacterium deserti (assembly GCA_943332615.1). GTDB lineage: Bacteria > Pseudomonadota > Alphaproteobacteria > Caulobacterales > Caulobacteraceae > Phenylobacterium > Phenylobacterium deserti_C. The sequence continues at coordinate 11,169 of CALQQB010000037.1, read as the reverse complement.
CACGGCCTCGTCGTAGAACGGGCTGTTCGGATCGACGCTGAGGCGGTCGGGGAGGGCGGGAATGTCTTCGCTCATGGCGGGGGACCTCGCACAAGGCCCGCTCCGGTTCAAGGCCGGCGCGCGATCAGGTCGCGGGCCAGGGGTCCGCCTGAGCGGCGGCCAGCCGGATTGCCAAGACCGTTTCAACCCTGTTCAACAGCCATCATGAAGCTCGCCACCGCAGCGCTTGCGGCCCTGTTCGCCGCCCCCCTCTCAGCCCTCCCGATCGGCGCGTTCCAAGCCATGGCCGAAAAGCTCCCAGCCCAACGCGTCTATGACAGTCCCGACCTCTCCGGGCCGCGCGCCCGGGGCGTGAAGCTGTCGCCGGACGGCAAGGCGGTGACCTATATCAAGACCCGCGCCGACGACCTGCTGGTCACCGACCTATGGATCGCCGAAGTGGCGGGCGGTGAGCCGCGGATGCTGCTGGACGGAAAGACGCTGGCCCCTGCCCCACGCGAGCTGTCCGAGGCCGAAACGGCGCGGCGCGAGCGGGCCGGCGTCTCCACCCGTGGCGTCGTTGACTATGAGTGGGACAGCCTGGGTAAGGTGATCCTGGCGCCGGTCGAGGGCGACCTGTTCGTCTACGATCTGGCAGCCGGTGCGGCGCGCCAGCTGACTCGCAGCGACGCCGACGAGATCGACGCCAAGATCTCGCCCAAGGGCGGCTTCGTCTCCTTCGTCCGCGACGACAACCTTTACATCGTGCCCACCGCCGGCGGCGCCGAGCGGGCCCTGACCGAGGGTGGGACGGAGCTCAAGAGCTGGGCAACGGCCGAATTCATCGCCCAGGAGGAGATGGACCGCCACACCGGTTACTGGTGGAGCCCTGACGACAGCAGAATCGCTCTGGCCTTCGTCGATCAGACCGGCATCGATATTGTCGAACGTCCCGAAGTGAATGCCACCGGGGCCAAGGTCGTGCCGCAGCGCTATCCCCGCCCCGGCCGCCCGAACGCCAGGGTTGACCTCTATGTCCAGCCGCTGGACGGCCCCCGGATCAAAGTGGATCTGGGCGACAACCCGGACGTCTACCTGGCCCGCGTCAACTGGTCGAAGGACGGCAAAGCCCTCTATGTCCAGCGCGAGGCCCGCGACCAACGGCGGCTTGACCTGTTGGCCGTCGATCCCGCCACCGGCCAGGCCAAGGTCGTCCTGTCCGAGACAAACCCGCACTGGCTGGACCTGACCGACGACTTCCGCCCGCTGAAGGACGGCTCGTTCCTCTGGTCGTCGGAGGCCACTGGCTACCGCCACCTCTATCTCTACGGCGCCACGGGCAAGCTGATCCGAAAGGTGACGTCGGGCGAGTGGCCGGTAGAGCAGATCGAGGGCGTGGACGAGGCGGCCTCCACGGTCATCTTCTCCGCCCATAAGGATACGCCGCTGGAACGGCAGATCTATTCGGTCTCCTACGCCAAGCCCGGCCAACCCAAGGCCCTCACCTCCGGCAACGGGACCTGGACCGTCACCGTGGCCGAGACCGGCGGCGCCTTCGCCGGGACCTACAACGACCCGGAGACCCCGCCCCACACCGCGCTCTACCGCGCCGACGGGACCCGCGTGCGCTGGATCGAGGAGAACGCGCTGAAGGCCGGCCACCCGTTCTGGCACTATGTGGACCACCTGCGCGAACCGACCTTCGGGACCATCAAGGCCGCCGATGGCCAGGCCCTGCACTGGTCGATGCGCACGCCAGCTGGTTTCGACCCGGCGAAGAAATTTCCGGTCATTGTCCAGGTCTACGGCGGCCCCGGCAGCGCCCTGGTCTCCAGGAGCTGGGCCGCGCCCGAGGATCAGCTCCTGCTCGACGCCGGCTACATCCTCTTCAAGCTGGACAACCGCGGCACGCCCAATCGCTCGGCCGCCTTCAAGACCGCCATCGACCGACGCATGGGTCAGCTGGAGGTCGACGACCAGATCGCCGGCGCCCGCTATCTCCAGTCGCTCGCCTACGTCGACAAGGATCGCATCGGCGTCACCGGTTGGTCCTACGGCGGCTACATGACCCTGCTGCTGCTCACCGCCCCGGACACGCCGTTCAAGGCGGGCGTTGCCGGCGCCCCGGTCACCGACTGGAAGCTCTACGACACCCACTACACCGAGCGCTTCATGGGTACGCCGGCCGACAATCCGAAGGGCTACGCTGCCACCGAACTGGTCGCCCGGATGCCGCGCCTGAAGGGGGGCTCGCTGCTGCTGATGCACGGCATGGCCGACGACAATGTCACCTTCGACCACTCCACCCGCATCCTCTTCGCGCTGCAGGCGGCCGGCACGCCCTTCGAGACCATGGTCTATCCGGGCCTGCGCCACCGCGGGGCCTGGACGCCCAGGAACCGCATGCACCGCACGCTCATGACCCTGGACTTCTTCGACCGGAAGCTGAAGCCGGGCGGCTGAGTGCGCCGAAGGCGGAAGAAGGATTGGCCGCGTGGCTAAATCCTGACGGCGAAGGCTCAACCGCCCTATTCTCCACTCGCGTGTGAGTCAGGATCCGTTGTGATCAAGATGATCATTGGGGGCGCGGCTGTGGCTGCGTTTCTGTCGGGGCCGGCGCTCGCGGCGCCTGCCCGCGCCCACCTCACTCGAACCTCGGTGGCCCGAACCTCGCTTGCCGGAGCCTCACGCGCCGGGGCCTCACCCGGCCGCGCGCCCGTCAGTCGCGCGCAAACCGCCCCCAACCTGGGTGGTTGTCCCCACCGAGACCGGCTGCCGGATGGACCTGGACCTCACGGCCCGCTCCGGCGCGATCACGTCGATCGGCCTGATCTCCGACGGGCAGTTGGTGTCGTTGAAATTCTTCAAGGAAGATCTTCCGGCGCGCGCCTTCCTGCCGATCCGCGTCGACCGGACCCGGTTCTCCAACCTGATGCTGCGTGGCTACGCTGGAGCCGGCGAGCTGGTGCTGTCGGAGGAGACCGAGTCGGCCATGCGCAAGGGCGCGACCCTCAGCGTCGCCTGGCTCATAGAGCAGCCCCTGTCGGTGTCGCTGGGCGGGTCGGAACAGGGGCTGGTGGACCTGCGGATCTGCGGCGCCCAGACCGCAGCGGAGCGCCAGCGCCGAGCAGATGGCGAGGTGCAGTCCCACGCGTATGAAGAGGCCCGCCAGCGCGTGTACGGCCGAGCGCCGCCGCACCTACGAACGCCAGGTCGAGGACGAGGATCAGACTGACCATCAGACTGGCGACCGCTGGGTCCCGCCGCCGCGCCCCTACTATCCGCCCGCGCGCCGTTACGAGCGGTACTGAGGGTCCAGGCGCGGCATGGCGGGGCGAACGCCCAGCCATGGATTTCCTTAGCTCAGGCTCTCAGTGCGCCGCATTCCGCGTCCGGCGCCGGCGGAGCGTGTAGCCCACCGCGCCGAAGCCGAGGATCATCAGGCACCAGGTCGTCGGCTCGGGCACCGCGCCGACCGTGCCCGATGGGCCCGTCGGCGGTTCAATGCCGCCCCCCCCCGGAAGGTCGGGTGTCGGGCCGGGGCCTGGACCACCGGTCGGGGGGCCAGCCGGGGGGCCCGGCTCGATCACGATCGGAGACGTAGCGTTGCCGCCGCCCGGACCGCCGCCACCGCCACCCGTGGGGTTGCCGAAGGTCGGAAGGGTCGGGCCCGTGGGCTTGTCGGTCGGCGGAACCGGGGGATCCAGCGCCGGCGTCGTGATCGAAGGAGTCGTGGTCGGGCCCGTTCCACCGGTCGGGTTGCCGCCATCGGTGGGGGTCGTAGGGTTGCCGCCGCCGGTTCCACCGCCACCGCCACCGCCGAAGCCACCGCCGAAGCCACCCGTGCCGCCGCCAGGGAAGGTCTGGCCGCCAGGGCCCGGATCGAGGAATGTCAGGCCGCCGTCGGTCGGGCCTGGGGTCGGGTCCGCGCCAGCCGGATCCACGCCGCCGCTTGGGCCAGGCCCGCCCGCGCCGCCATCAACGCCGCCACCGCCCGCACCACCGCCACTTCCGCCGCCACCACCACCCGCGCCACCAGGACCGCCCAGCGGACCCGTCAGGTTGGCCAAGTCAAAACCGCCGCCGCCATTGCCTCCGCCGGCCTCGCCACCCGTCGACTCCTGCATGGGCGTGCCGCCGCGGAACAGGTTCAGCCGTCCGCCCGGCGAGTCGCCGACGCCTTCCATCAGGGTCGGCGCCGCGATGGCGGAGACCGCAAACATCATGAAGACCACGCCGCCATGGCGGCGCGCCTTGTGGGTCCAGGGCTCGCCCGGGCAGATTTCCGGCCGCGCCGCCGCGTGCCAGGGGGCCAGGGGACATATCTCGCCGTCCGGACCCATCACCCGGCCCGGCCATATCCAGCTCCACAGCCAGCTCTTGCGCCACCAGCTCGCAAGACCCAGGTCCAGAGCCGTCGGCCAGAACCATGCGAACAGCGCCGCCATGCCGCGACGACGGCGGCCAAGCCGCCCGTCCTGTGTGGGCGTCGGCCACATCCAGCCCAGAAGCCCGGCCGGCCAGCCAGCCGCCAGGCGTTCATCCTCTTGCGCGATGGGTGAGGGCCAGACCCAGGCGATGGCCGCCGTCAGCAGGCCGCCCTTTCGCGAAGGGGCCTCGGCCAGCGGCCGTGGCCACACCCAGGCCACCGCGCGGCTCAGCCACTTGCGCCCTCCGTGGAGGTCCTGGAATGCATTCACGCTCATGATCAGGCCGTCCCGTGAGCGGAGCCATCGGGCCAAGGAATGATGTCTAAGCGCAACTGACCGTCTACTCTATGAACACAACTTGGCATCGACTCCATGGAATCCAGCCTGACAGCATGAATGCCCCATTTTGGTGGCGGAGTCGTTAAACGCCCAGCCGGCGCGACGCTTTGGCGCGGATGAACGCGGGCCCTGTCCGGGCAGGGGAGCCACACGGGGGCGCTGACCCCCGAGCGGCCTGGCCATCCTCCCGAAAAGGCTGATTTTTCATGCCTCTCCGGCATCTTCGCTACTCCTCGTGCAGCTAGGCGGAGACCGCCAAGGAGGTCGCTGAACCGTGTCCCATGGTGACCTTGTTCCGCAGCTTGAGGCTGGACGCTGCAAAACACCGGCCAGGGTAACCGCGTGGGCGTTCTGCTTGCTGGCGGCAGGCAAAATTCCCATCCAGGGTAGTGTTGCGCACCAACCAGAGATCCAAGGTCACGCAGCGGCGGCGCGCCCCACGCGCACCACGGCACGAGGAATTACGGGCGCCCCGGACGGCCGGACGCCGCGGCAGGCTGACGCAGCCTCGCCTGCGCCGCGGTGTCTGCTAACCTCGCGACCGATGCGCAGCGAAGGAAGACCTGATGCGACGACCACGACTGGCGACTCTCGGCGTCCTGGCGACCGTCGGCGTGGGCGCCTTTGCGGCCGACATCGCCCAGGCCAGGGACTGTGACCGCGCGTGCGCTCAGGCGGTCAGCGACGCCGCCTTCGCCGCATTCCAGGCCGGCGATCCGGGCAAGGTGCTGAGAGGCGTCCGCGTCACCGAGAACGGCCGCGACATTCGCCTGGCCGACAGCCAGCTGCATGCCATCACCAGGGTCCGCTACACCCGCACCTTCATCGAGGCCGCCGCTGGCGCCGTGGGCGTCTATGGCGCGGCGGACGCGGCAGGCGGGCCGACGGTCTATTCGCTGCGGCTGAAGCTGAAAGGCGACCGGGTCATCGAGGCCGAGACGGTGGTCACCCGACGCTCCGAAGCTTCGCTGTTCGCGCCCGAGACCATGGCCGGCAAGCCGGAGTGGGACCAGGAACTGGCCCCCGGCCGCCGTACGCCGCGCGAAGCGATGATCGCCGCCGCCAACGCCTACTTCGACGGCATCGAGGCCGAGAGCGGGGCCAATGTGCCCGCCGCGCCCACCTGCAATCGCTATGAGAACGGCGTGAAGACGACCAATCGGCCGGGCGGCCCACAGGAGGGTTGCAAGGGCCTCGGGGGCTTCAGCTATATCGAACGCATCCGCGACCGTCGGGTCCCGCTGATCGACGAGAGCCGCGGCCTGATCTGGGCGCTGGTGGTGTTCGACATTCCGGGCGGACGCTACACAGCCACGGTCGGCGGCAAGTTCCAGCAGCTGAAACGCGAACCGCGCAGCGTCCTGATCGGCGAGCTGTTCAAGATCGAGGCGGGCCAGATCCAGGATATCGAGGTCGTCATGCGCAATGTCCCCCTAGGCGCTAGCTCCGGTTGGGCCCCGCCCAAGCCGCCGAAGGCGAAGAAGACCTAGAACACGAAGGGCGCCGCTGTGTGGGCGGCGCCCTCTCCCGCCAGCTAGCGGCGATCACCGTAGCCGCCATAGCCATTCCCGTAGCTCGAGCCATATCCGTAACGGTCCTGGCTCCACGCGGAGTCCCGGTCGTCGCGACGCCGGGCGTCATAGTCGCCGTACCCCGTATCCTGATGGTGCGGGCGGACGTCGCGTTGGACGTAGCGGCTCCGGTCGTTGTGACGCCGGTTTTCCTTGGGATCGACCGCAGCCCCGATGACCGCGCCCGCCACGGCGCCCAGGACCACGCCCTCGGTTTTGCCGTGCCCCACCGCCGCGCCGGCGACGCCGCCCAACAGGGCGCCCAGCAGGGCGCTCTGGGTCTGGCTGGCCGCGAGGGCGCCGGTCGCCGGCAGGGCGACCGCGGCCGCCGCGGCGGCCCAGAGGGCGATCTTGGTGAAAGTCTTGGTCATGGTTCAACTCCTAGCTCGGCCGCGGCGTCGGAAACCGGCGTCTTTGCGGTGATCTTGGAGGTGACCCTACGGTCCCGGTCCTGAACCCGGTCCGAGGCGCCCGTTCACCCGAGCGACAGGATCCTCCCGTCTGCGCACAAGGAGGATCCCGCCCCTCGGGGGAGGCGCCTGCTCGCACAAGCAGGCGGCTGCTGTCGGTTCCGATCCGTTCGGGTGATGCCGGACCTTCCGCGACCCCCAGACGCGCATGTGGCGGTCTGGATTGCCCCCCGATATGGCCCGCGGTCGCCGGTAGCGGGAAGGTGCGTTGGCATGCGCCGTGGTGCGTCGGCGCGCACTGGCCCCAGGCGGCGTCCGCTAGGAGCCGTCGTCCTCGGCCAAGGTCGGGCCGCGAGCCAGCGAGCGGGCCAGCGGCATGCGTAGCACCCAGTCGCCGCCGGCGGCCAGTTGCGCGGGGCCGACGTCGGGCGCCAGGTGCGACTGAAGGGTCTCTGACACCGAGTCTGCGGGCGCCACGGGGTGGCTGGCCGCCAGCTCCGCGAACCGGGCGTCGTCCGCGGCCGGGTCGCCGGACAGGTCGCCGATGCGCTCGAACATCATGATCGAGGCCGTCGGCGTTCGGCCCGCGTCGAGGGCCGAGCCCAGGATCAGCCCGTCCACCACCTGGGCCTTGGCCGCCGGCACGCCGTTGAAGATGCCGAACACCAGCGCGCCGCTGGTCACATCGGCCGCCACGCAGAACAGCTGGTTCTGCAGCGGGAAGAACCAGCCCTCCACCATCTGCCCGCCGGTGCCCATCTTAAGCGACAACAAGCCGTGGTCGTCGATCCGCAACATGCCGTGGTCGTGCAGGAAGCGGCCGGGGTTTTGGGTGAACGGCCGTGTCGAGCGGAAAAAGCCTTCGTAGGCCGCGCCGCGCAGCGCCGTGGTGGCGCGAATCTGGTCGAGCAACGGGAGCGGCAGGCCTGCCGCCGCCAGGGCCACTTGAGGCGCCAGCCCCGGGACGGTGCCGGGATCAGCCCCCAGCCGCACGGCGAAGTCGCCCAGGCCACGGTCCCAGTCGAGGGCGTTGAAGCCCTCGATCCGGGTCGCGATCAGGCCGGTCAGGCGTGACAGGTTGTGCCCGGAAGGCTCCGCCACCCCCGTCACCCATCGCCCAACCACGGACTTATCGACTCCAAGGTCCGCCGCCAGCCGCCCACGGCTCAACGACAGCGCCTTCAGAGCCAGCGCCAGCTTGGCGCTGAAAGCATCTGACATCTACGCACTCTCTCCCCCGAGATTCCGCGGAGACTAGCGGAGAACGGTCAGAGAATCTTCCTCTGCCGATATCTGGCTTCAGGCACAAAAAAGGGCCCCGGGGGAGGGGCCCTTTACCAGACTGGAGATGGGCGCCGCGGCTAGGCGACGAGACCCATCGTCGCGAAGCCGACCACCAGACCGAACATCGCGATCGTCAGGCAGGCGGGAGAGATCCTGGCGACAATCCGCGAAAGGCTGGCAATGGTCATGACACAAACACCTGGGGCTTCAAGTTCAACCCCGTGGGGAGCGGGGCCGTCCGTCTGGACAACCGTTAGTTATCACCGCCTTCCTTTCCCAAAGATCAGCGATTTCACCGGACCGCTATGCATTCCCGCACATAGGGGCGCGAGACATGGCGTCCGCGACGTAACCTCTCCGTCGCGTGTCCGTCCCGAAACCTATGTCCGATGGTCATCGCATTCGAATATGGAGTATAGAGCCGCCGATCTTTAGCCTCTGGAGTCCGCCGTGCATCGCGCCCTCATCCTCGCCCTGGGAACCGCACTCTGCGCCGTCCCGCTCGCCGCGGTCGCCGCCGACGCCAAGGCGCCCATGACCAAAGCTCCCCCCGCCGCAGCCTTCAAGGCGCCGAAGAACGCCTTCGGCCAGCCGGACCTGTCGGGCTTCTGGACCAACGCCACCCTCACCCCCATGACCCGCTCGCCGAGCGTCGGCGGCCGCCAAACCTACACGCCGGAAGAGGTCAAGAAGCTGGAGTCGGCGGTCGTGGCCGAGGTCGAGGAGGGCAACAAGCCTACCGATCCCAACGCCCCGGCCGAGGCGCCGAAGCGAGACGCCGCGAATACCCGTCCGGAATTCGCCGCCGCCGGCGGCGACGTGGGCGGCTACAACCGCGGCTGGCTCGACCCGGGCTCGACCATCATGCGCGTGCATGGTGAGCCCCGCACCTCGCTGATCACCACCGCCAACGGTATGCCTCCGGCCCGCAAGACCGGCGCGGGCGGCGGCGGCGGTGGCGGCCGCGGCGGACTGGGCGGCTTCGACAACCCCGAGCAGCGCTCCATGGGCGAACGCTGCATCCTGTCGTTCGGCCGCAACGCCGGCCCGCCGATGTTCCCGAACGGCTTCTACAACAACAACTACCAGCTGCTGCAGACGCCGGACTCGGTGCTGATCGAGGTGGAGATGGTCCATGACCTGCGGGTCGTGCGCCTGAACGCCAAGCACCGTTCCGACGATGTGCGACCCTATATGGGCGATGCGATCGGCTGGTGGGACGGCGACACCCTGGTGGTCGAGACCACCCACATCCCCGCTACTCAGCAGTTCATGGGCTCGTGGAAGGACCTGAAGGTCACCGAGCGCTTCACCCGCGTCGGCAAGACCCGCCTGCACTATGCCTTCCAGGTCGAGGACGCCGGCTTCTGGGACAAGCCGTGGGGCGGCGAGTACGAGTTCTCGCCCATGGAAACGGGCATTCTCTACGAATACGCCTGCCACGAGGGCAACTATGCGCTGCCCGGCATGCTCGCAGGCGCGCGCCAGCAGGAGAAGGACGCCAAGGCCGGCCCCGCGCCCAAGCCCGGCGCCGCCGAGTAACGATCGACCCGCGCCGGCGCCTTGCCAGACCATTCGTCGCTTGGGTTGGAACGGTTTCGGCACGACGAATGGTCGATGTCTTGAGCAAGAATCTTGAACGATCGGCGGTCCAAGTGAACCGCCGATCGCTCAGGGGGCGTCGGCGTCGGCCATCCGACGGTTGAAGCCCGAGGCCTCTGCGGCTTAAGTCCCGCCTTCGCCCAACCGGAAGGCCCCGACCCCATGGCCAAGTTCGCCAACATCCTCGAAACCATCGGCAACACCCCGCTGGTGCGGATCAACAAGCTCGCGCCGGACCACGTCACGCTCTACGCCAAGGTCGAGGCCTTCAATCCGCTGGGCTCGGTCAAGGACCGCCTGGCGCTGGGCGTAATCGAGGCGGCCGAGGCGAGCGGGGCCCTGAAGCCCGGCCAGACGGTGATCGAGGCCACCAGCGGCAACACCGGCATCGGCCTGGCCATGGTCTGTGCGCAAAAGGGCTACCCGCTGGTGGTGGTGATGGCCGAGAGCTTCTCAATCGAGCGCCGCCGCCTGATGCGCTTCCTGGGCGCCAAGGTGGTGCTCACCCCGGCCAGCCTGCGCGGCACCGGCATGGTCAACAAGGCCATCGATCTGGCCAAGGCCAACGGCTGGTTCCTGACTCGGCAGTTCGAGAACGAGGCCAATCCCGACATGCACTCACGCACCACCGCGCGGGAAATCCTCGCCGACCTGGCGGGCGAACGCTTCGACTACTGGGTCACCGGCTACGGCACGGGCGGCACGCTGAAAGGCGTTGCCCGCGTCCTGCGCCAGGAGCGGCCGGAGACGAAGATCGTGGTCTGCGAGCCCGTCGACGCCCAGTTGATCGGCTCCGGCCAGAACCAGGCCCGCCACGCCGACGGCACGCCGGCCGAGGGCCATGCCGCCTGGGCGCCCCACCCGATGCAAGGCTGGACCCCGGACTTCATCCCGAAGCTCACCGGCGACGCCATCGACGCGCATCTGTTCGACCAGGTCGTGCCGATCGCCGGACCAGACGCGCTGCGCTGCTCGCGGGACCTGGCGCAGAAGGAAGGTATCTTCGTGGGCATCACGGCCGGCGCCACCCTGGCCGGCGCCCTGAAAGTCGCCGAAACGGCGCCTGCGGGCTCCACCCTCGTCTGCATGCTGCCCGACACCGGCGAGCGCTACCTGTCGACGCCACTGTTCGCCGACGTGCCGGCTGAGATGACCCCTGCCGAGGTCGAAATCTTCCACTCCTCGCCGCTCTACGCCGACGCAGTGCAGATCACCCCGCCGACGGGGGCCTGACCATGGCCGGCCTGAAGGACAAGCGCGGCTTCATCGACAAGGACCGCCTCGACCTCACCGAGCGCAAGGCCATGGAGTACTGGCAGAAACGCTGGGGCGTCACCAAGGACCAGCTCACCGCCGCCCATCGCAAGGTCGGCCGCAACACCAAGGACATCGCCGCGGAGCTGGGGAAGAAGCGGTAGTTGTCCAGCGGAGGGATGGGTGACGTTTTAGACCGGAGGGATGGGTGACAGGTTTGGGTCCGTCTTGCCGTCGCCGCGAGCGGCGACGGCAAGACGGCGCAATCGTTTCTGGCGCGGGTCGATGACGCCGATGGGC